>DYYG01000033.1 GCA_020741775.1 Methylorubrum populi | reverse complement strand
GTCGCCATCGTCGCCACCGGCCGCCGCCTCGTCGTCCTCGCCAATGCCCTCGTCCGAGACGACAAAACCTTCGCCGAAAGCGACGTGGCCAATTGACCCGCAATACAGTCGCCGGTTGATCCCTTCGGGATCGCGGATGTCGTCCTCGCTCAAGCGCCGCGCGGGCTTGCCGATCCGGTTCCCGCTGGAATCAAGCGAAAACCGTATCAGCCTTCGATGCGCGAGAAATCGGCGACCTCACGGGTGGCGGCACGCAGGGCGTTGAGGAGCAGGAGCCGGTTCTGCCGGAGAGCGGGATCGTCGGCATTGACCGTGACCTTCTCGAAGAAGGCATCCACCGGCGCCCGCAGCCGCGACAGAGCCCGCATCGCTCCGGCGAAATCCTCCGCCGCCACGGCTGCGGAAGCTTCCCGGCGTGCGGCGGCCAGAGCTTCGGCCAAAGCCCGTTCCTCCGGCTGGCCGGAGGCGGCAAGCGCCGCATCGGGCTCGGCGTCGTAGGCGCGGCTGTCCTTCTTCTCCTCGATGCGCAGGATGTTGGCCGCGCGCTTGTAGCCGGCGAGCAGGTTCTTTCCGTCGTCGCTGCCCAGGAATTCGCCCAGGGCCTCGACGCGGCGGACAACGAGCAACAGATCGTCCTGACCGGGCAGGGCGAACACGGCATCGATCAGGTCGTGGCGGGCGCCCTGATCACGAAGATAGACTTTCAGGCGGTCGGCGAGAAAGGAGAGAAGATCCTTAGCCCGCGGATCGACCAGCCCCCCCTCTGCCTCGAGCGCGGCCGCATCGCGTGCCTCGTCCCCGGACAAGGTGATGGCAACGACGAATTTGCCCGGCAGCTCATCGAAAGCATCCCAAATCGGGCCGTCTAGTAGCGGCAATCGCAGCTCGTTCTCAAGGATCAACCGGATGACGCCGAGCGCAGCGCGGCGCAAGCCGAACGGATCCTTGCTGCCCGTGGGCTTCTCGTTGATCGACCAAAAACCGGCCAGGGTGTCGAGCTTATCGGCAAGCGCCACCGCGACGGAGACAATGCCCTTCGGAACATGATCGCTCGGGCCGAGCGGTTTGTAATGCTCTTCAATGGCCGCCGCGACGCGCGGATCTTCACCCTGCAAGGTCGCATATTTCCGGCCCATCAGGCCCTGCAACTCCGGGAACTCGCCGACCATTTCAGTGACGAGATCGGCTTTGGCGAGCCGTGCTGCGCGCTCAACCAAGTCAAGATCGAAACCGAAATCGATCGCAGATGCGATCCGGCGCGCCAGCCCGGCGATGCGGGCAACGCGCTCCCCCTGCGTGCCGAGCTTCTCGTGGAAGACGATGGAATCGAGCTTCGGGAGGCGGTCCTCCAGCTTGGTCGCCCTGTCGGTCTCCCAGAAGAACCTCGCATCGGAGAGCCGGGCGCGCACCACGCGCTCGTTGCCGGCGGTGATCGCCGCGCCACCATCGGAGGCGACGAGGTTCGAGACCAGCAGGAAGGCCGGCGCTAGTTCCTCCGTACCGCTCTTGCGCAGCACGAAGCATTTCTGGTTGGCGCGGATCGTCGCCCGGATCGCCTCGGCCGGGATTTCGAGGAAGCGCTCCTCGAAGGAGCCCATCAGCACCACCGGCCTCTCGACCAGACCCGCCACCTCCTCCAGCAGCCCCTCGTCCTCCACAAGGTCGAGACCGCGGGCGAAGGCGAGATCCTTGGCGTCGTGCAGAATGATGTCCTTGCGCCGGTCGGCGTCGAGGATCACGTCGGCGCGTTCCAGGGCCTGGACGTAATCGTCGAAGCGGCGCACCTCGAACGGTTCGGGGGCCAGGAAGCGATGGCCGCGCGTCGTCGTGCCGGCGCTGATCCCCTCGACCGAGAACGGTACGACCTCCGGCGTCTCCGTTTCGGGGCCGAAGGTGGCGACGATGGATTGCAGCGGCCGCACCCAGCGGAGCGCCCCGGGCTGAGCCGAGGCCGCGCCCCAGCGCATCGATTTCGGCCAGGGGAAGCTGCGGATGATGCCGGGGATGATCTCGGCCAGCACGTCGAGGGTCTCGCGGCCGGGCCGCTCGATCACCGCGAGATAGAACTCGCCCTTCTTCGGATCGGTGACGGTGGTGGCCTGGGCGAGGCTGTCGAGCCCGGCGCTCTTCAGGAAGCCCTGCACTGCCGCCTCCGGCGCGCCGACGCGCGGTCCCCGCCGCTCCTCGCGCACCGCCTCGCCCCGCGCCGGCAGCCCGGCCACGTGCAAAGCCAGCCGCCGCGGCGTCGCGAAGGCCTTGGCGCCCTCGTAGAGGAAACCTCGCTCGACCAGCGCGTCGGTCACGAGCTTCTTCAGATCCTCGGCCGCACGCCGTTGCATGCGCGCGGGGATCTCTTCGGAGAGGAGTTCGAGAAGAAGGTCAGGCATGCGCGCGGGAATAGCCGGCCGCTCGGGCCGCGTCGAGACGGGAGAGTGGTTCGGCCTGTCAGCGCCGCCGGTCCGTCACGACGGCAGTGCCACGGCTTCAGGCGATACGCCCGCCGCCCTTGCGCGTCACCGCCACCACCGAGGGGCGGGGCGGCAGGTCGGGCGAGAAATCCGGCCAGCGGGTCGAGGGCTTTTCGTAGCTGCCCAGGGCCCCTTCTTCATCGGGTTCGCCGGGATGCTGGACCGCGACGAAGAAGGTCTCGTCGTCCGGTGTGAAGCAGGGGCCGCACATCTCGGCACCCACGGGCACCCGCAGGAAGTGGCGGGCGGTGCCCCGGCGCGGCCCCTCCGTCTCGACCGCCCAGATGCCGTCGGCGCGGCCGGTGGCCCGGCGATTGTTGCCGTCGGTGGCGATCCAGAGGCGGCCGCGCCCATCGAAGGTGCAATTGTCGGGCATGCCGAACCAGCCGTTCTCGGTAGTGAGCGCGGAAAAGCTCGCCCGCACCTCCGGCTTCGACGGGTCGCCGCAGCGCACCAGCACCTCCCAACGGAAGGTCTCGGCGCCGTGATCGGTGCCGTTGGGAGCGATCTCGATGACATGGCCGAAGGCGTTGGGGCCGCGCGGATTGGCGGGCTCCTCCTGTGCGGCGGTACGCTTCCCGTTATTGGTCAGCATCACGTAGACCCGTCCGGTCCGCGGGTTGGCCTCGATATCCTCGGGCCGGTCCATCGGCGTCGCGCCCACGAGCTTGGCCGCACGGCGGGTCTCGATCAGCACGTCGGCCTGGGAGCCGAAGCCGTTCTCCGCATTCAGCTTGTCTCGGCCATGCACCAGGGGCAGCCAGCGGCCGGTCCCGTCGGGCTCGAAGCGGGCGACGCTGAGGGTGCCGGAATCGAGAAGGTCGGCATTGCCGCCGCGCTCCGGCTGAACCCGTCCGTCGCTGACGAAGCGGTAGACATGCTGGAAACGTTCGTCGTCGCCCAGATAGACGACGTAGCGCCCGTCGAGGGAGCGGGCGCCCGCCGCGCCTTCGTGCTTGAACCGGCCCAGGGCGGTGCGCTTCTTCGGCGCGGAGGCGGAGTCGAACGGGTCGATCTCGACCACCCAGCCGAAGCGGTTCGCCTCGTTGGGCATCTGCGCGAGGTCGAAACGCGGGTGGAACCGGCTCCAGGCGTATTGCAGGCTGCCCATCCCCATCGCCTTGGCGTTGCCGGTCTCCGGATGTCCATCGGGGAGAGCACCGCCGAAGTAGTAGTTGATGTTCTCCTCGCCCGAGAGCCACGTCCCCCACGGGGTGACGCCGCCGGAGCAGTTGTTGATCATGCCGAGAACCCGCCGGCCGCTGGGATCGGCCTCGGTGACGAGGCGCGGATGGCCGGCAGCGGGGCCGGTGAGGTCGATGGGCGTCGTGGCGGTGATCCGCCGTGTGTAGAGCGAGCCGACCACCGGGCGCCAACCCTCGGCCTCGCGGACGATCTCGACCACCGAGCCGCCATGGGCCGCCATCTCGACCGCGACCTGATCGGGGCTCAGGGCCGCGATCACGCTCTTCCGGTCGGCGGCGTCGAGGCCCGGGAACATCAATTCGGCATTGGTGTATTCATGGTTGACCACCAAGAGGCCGCGCTTGCCCGCTGCGTCGAGGGGGATGAAGCCGACGAAGTCGTTGTTGTAGCCGAACTGGCGCTCCTGCGCCGCCGCGTTCTGCCGTCTCGGATCGAAGGCGGGGGCATCGGCGAAGAGCGGGTCGCCCCAGCGCAAAAGGGGCTGGGCCGCGTAACCTTCCGCCACGTGCAGATGCTCGTCGACGCCGGCCGCGAGTTCGGGAAAGTCGAAGGCCGCCCCGGGGGCGGCGGAGGCGGCCCGTGGCCCGATCCCGGCGGTGAGCGCCACGGCCAGCGAGCCGCGCATCAGGTCGCGCCGGGAAAAGCGGCGCTCGATCACCTCGTCGAGGCTCGGCGCGGGAGTTGGGTCGGACATCGTGCGCATCTCCGGTCTGGCGAACCGGGGAGGGGCGCTACGCCCGGCCCGTGTCGCTTCGATGACGCCGGGCCGGATGCGTCAGGGAGGGTCAGGCTGCCGTGGCGTGGCCGCCGGCCTCGGTCTTGAGCCAGGCGGCACCGCAGGCCTTGGCCAGTTCGCGCACGCGCAGGATGTAGCTCTGCCGCTCGGTGACCGAGATCACGCCGCGGGCATCGAGCAGATTGAAGACGTGGCTCGCCTTGATGCACTGGTCGTAGGCCGGCTGCACGATGCGGTGGCGCGCGCCATCCGTCTCGGGCGCGCCCGCGTCGAGATAGCTCCGGCAGGCCTTCTCCGCGTCGGCGAAGTGGCGGAACAGCATCGCCGTGTCGGCAGCCTCGAAATTGTGGCGCGAATATTCCTGCTCGGCCTGGAGGAAGACGTCACCGTAGGTGACCTTGTCGTCGCCCTCAGCCCCGTTGAAGTTGAGGTCGTAGACATTCTCGACGCCTTGCACATACATGGCGAGGCGTTCGAGGCCGTAGGTCAGCTCACCGGCGACCGGCGCGCATTCGAAGCCCGCCACCTGCTGGAAGTAGGTGAATTGGCTCACTTCCATCCCGTCGCACCAGCATTCCCAGCCGAGCCCCCAGGCGCCCAGCGTCGGGCTCTCCCAATCGTCCTCGACGAAGCGGATGTCGTGCAGCTTGAGATCGACGCCGATGGCGTCGAGCGAGGCGAGGTAGAGTTCCTGAAGGTTCGGCGGGTTCGGCTTCAGGATCACCTGGAACTGGTAATAATGCTGCAGCCGGTTCGGGTTCTCGCCGTAGCGTCCGTCCTTCGGGCGCCGGGACGGCTGCACATAGGCGGCTTTCCAGGGCTTGGGACCGAGGGCCCGCAGGGTCGTCGCCGGATGGAAGGTGCCGGCACCGACCTCCATGTCGTAGGGCTGAAGGATCACGCAGCCCTTGGACGCCCAGAAGCGCTGCAGGGTCAGGATCAGGCCCTGGAACGAGCGTGTGGGCGAGAGGTCGGCGTCGCTCGACATGAAAGGTCCGACGAGGAGGGAAAGACGCCGGACGGTTTAAGAACGGGCGGCGGGGTGTCAAGCGATCACGCCGCCCGGTCGTCCTACGGCCGGGGTGCGCTGCGGGCGAAGCTGCGCTTGTCCTTACGATCCTTGGCCATGACCTGCGTCTCGGGCTTTGCGGCCAGGAGGCGCTTCACGCGATCGTTGAAATCGGTCGACGACACGGGGCGGGCGCCCCCTTTGTCCGAAGCATAAGCCATAGCGGCCTCCGCATGATGGGCCCAAGGCACGGGATTGCGCGGAGGGTGCATCCTATATGGGGCGCCGCGTTCCGGTTGCGAGTCCGCCGCGCCGTGACCGGCCCCTGCGAGGAGACCCGTCATCCCCGGCCGCCAGGTGGTTCCGACGGCCCGGCGTGCGGCCCGGCACATCTTTTTCTGTCCAGAGCGGCGAGATCGGGAACAGCAAAGGTTTCATCCAAGTTAACTCGGCAAATGAACAGCCACGCTTCGCCGGAAGGGCGAGCGGTTACCACGGTCGGACAGATCATGCGCAAGGGATTGACTGTTTTCGCCGCCCTCGTCGCGGCCTCGCTCGCCACCACCACCATCGTGATGGGCGCTTCGAACGCCTTCGCCACGTCGGACGGCACCGAAACCGTCGAGACGAGCGTGGCGGTGGCCCCCATCGAGATCGCCCCCGTCGCGGCGATGCCCGCCGCCGAGACCTGCACCCGCAAGGTTCGGGTGGTCTATAGCGGCTACGGCGCCCCCCCGGCCGGCTGCGCCCGCTGAGCCGGCAGCCTCACGGGCGGCTCACGCACCGCTCCCGCAGCCCTGACAGAATTCGCGCGAACACCTCCGGCCGGTCGAGGGCGCGGGCCAGCACCACCGCTCCCTGGATGCCACCGACCGCCTCCTCCGCCAGGGCGCCGGCCGTCTCCGGTTCGTGGCCCATGCGGGTCAGGGCCCCGGCCAGAGCCTGGACCCAGCGGGCGAAATAGTCCCGGAGAGCGCCGGCGAACCGGTCGCGGGCGTCGCTCAGGCTCAGGGCCCCGACGAGACAGACTCTGCGGCCGGAGCGGAAATAGTCGCCGACCGTCGTGAACATCGACGCCATCACGGCGGCCGGGTCGCCTGCCTCGCGCAGGGGCCGGAACACGTTGGCCTCGAACCAGCCGTCGATCTCGGCGAGCACGGCCTCGACCATCTCCGCCTTCCCGCCGGGGAAGAAGTGGTAGAGGCTGCCCTTCCCGAGCCCCGTGGCCTTTGAGATCAGCGACAGGCTCGCTCCCTCGTAGCCGTGCTCGCGAAAAACTTCCGCGAGCAGCGGCAGCACGTCGGAGCGTTCGGTAACGGTCCGTGCCACGGGTTTCGACGTCCTACAGGGTCAGAGTCCGAGGTCGCTCAGCGACGGATGATCGTCGGGGCGGCGTCCGAGAGGCCAATGATACTTCCGGTCGGATTCGGCAATCGGCAGGTCGTTGATCGAGGCGATCCTGTGACGCATCAGCCCGGCCTCGTCGAACTCCCAATTCTCGTTACCGTAGGAGCGGAACCACTGCCCGCTGTCGTCACGCCATTCGTAGGCGAAGCGCACGGCGATGCGATTGTCCTGATGCGCCCACACCTCCTTGATGAGGCGATATTCCAGTTCGCGCGCCCACTTGCGCTGCAGGAAGGCGGCGATGGACTCGCGGCCCTGGATGAACTCGGCCCGGTTCCGCCAGATGCTGTCCGGCGTGTAGGCCAGGGCGACCCGTTCAGGGTCGCGGCTGTTCCAGGCATCCTCGGCCATGCGCGCCTTCTGGGCGGCGGTTTCGGAGGTGAAGGGCGGCAGCGGCGGGCGTGACATCGGCTTCTCCTGTACCGTTCGGTAAATCACGTACCGATCAGTACAGAAGGAGACGCGCGGATGCAAGGCTCGCGGCGGGCCGCGCTGTTCGTGATCCGCTGAAAATCAGGAAGTCTACAGTCCGAACCGAGCCCAGGCTGCACGCTCCTCGACCGCCGCGATCAGCGCGTCGGGCAGCTCCGCGGTCTGGCCAGGGCCCGCCCGGCGCAGCAGCCGGGCGAGCCAGGAGCCCCGCGTCTCGGCGATGAGGCGCAGCTCGACGTCCTCGCCGTAACGCTCGCGCAAGGTACCGCGCAGATCGCCCAGCGCATCGACGAGGCCGAGGTCGAGGGCCTGACGCCCGGTCCAGACCGCGCCCGTGAACAGGTCACGGTCTGCGGCAAGCGTCGGCCGGCGCTCGCGCACCAGCCCGGTGAACAGGGCCTGCACGTCGGCCTGGATCTCCTTGAGCCGGACGATGTCCTGCGGGTTCTCCGGGCGGAAGGGATCGAGCATCGCCTTGGCCTCGCCCTGGGTGTGGACGCGGCGTTCGATGCCGATCCGCTCGATCAACCGGTCGAAGCCGAAGCCGGCGGAGACCACGCCGATGGAGCCGACCAGGGAGGCGGGATCGGCCACGATCTCGTCGGCGGCGCAGGCGATCATGTAGCCGCCCGAGGCGGCCGCATCCTCGACGAAGGCGAAGACCTTCACCTTCTTCTCCGCCGCCAGCGCCCGGATGCGCCGGAAGATCAGGTGCGACTGCACCGGCGAGCCGCCGGGCGAATTGATGATGAGGGCGACCGCTGCGACATCCGGCACGGTGAAGGCCCGTTCCAGGCTGGGCGCCACCGTGGCGATGGAGAGCCCCGGCCGGATCGGCGAGACGGCGCCGATGGCTCCGCTCAGGCGCACCACCGCCACGCGCGGCGCGGTCTTGCGGAAACGGCGAGGGAGAAGGGAGCGCATCCAGGTCGGGGCAGCGAGCGGCATGGCACGAAGGACTCAGGCAGCGTCTTTGCGGGAAGGGCGGCGAGCCTTCCGTTAGCAGCACGGCACCGCCCGATCCATCGCGGCACAGGAATCCCATCACGAAGCCGCGCCGCGAGCGAACCGAACTTGGCCGTCGAACGTTCCGCATCCTGTCCTGTCCGGGGAATTTTTCCCGTCCGGGAGGAGCCGCGTCCCGTCCGCGCGGCGCCGGGGAAGAACCGGACGGAACGGAAGGATCTCTGCCCGATGCGACTCCTACGTCTGGTCATCCTGGCCTTCGGGATGCTCGGCGGTCTCGCCGGCCTGAATGCCACGGCACGGGCGGCCCCCTTGCCCGTGGCCGCCGCGCACACCGCCGAAACGCCCCTGGTCAGCCATGTCGGCTGGTACGGCCGCCGCACCTATCGCCGGGCCTATTGGCGGCCCAGGCACTACTACCGCCGGGTCTACTGGCGGCCGCGTCACTACTACCGCCGGGCGTATTGGCGGCCACGCCACTATTATCGGCGAGCCTATTGGCGCCCGCGCCATTACTACCGCCGCGCCTATTGGGGACCGCGCTACTATCACCGCCGCCATTACTGGCACGCCCGCCATTATCACCGGCACCACCACTTTCGGCGCCACTGGTACTGAGACGTGAACGGCCTTCGAGGGGCGCCCATGGGCGCCCCTCTTTCATCGCAGAATCATCGTGGCGGCCAGGGATCACCCCGGTGCAGCGCCTCCGCCTCCGGCGTGAAACGCCCGGTCTCGTCCTGAAGCACGAGGGGCGGCAGCAGCCGCAGCGGTGCGCGGCTGCCCTTCACCGCCGCGATCAGGATCCGGATCGCCGCCCGGTCGGCCCGCGCATGGACCGGGCGCACGGCGCCGTCGCCGAAGCGCCCGCTCATCGCCGCGAGACAGGCGGGCAGGGCATCGGCGCGGTGGATCAGGCCGAGCCGTCCGCCCGGCCGCAGCAGGTCGGCGCAGGTGCGAAGCCAGGCATCGAGGCCGCCCGCCGCGAAGCTATGCGCCGAAGCCTTTTCCGGCACGGGGGAGGGCCGGTGGACGCCGGCCTCGAAGAAGGGCGGATTGGTCAGCACCGCATCGGCGCTGCCGGGGAGAAGCCCCACCGCCCGGCGCTGCGCCCCCGGCGCGAGCAGATCCGCCTCGATCACCGAGACCCGCCCGTCGAGGCCGTTGGCGCTGCCATTCTCCCGCGCCATCGCGGCGAGGGACGGTTCGCGCTCCACCAGCACGACGCGGCATCCGGGTGAGAGCGACGCCGCCGCCAGCCCGACCGCTCCGGTGGCGGCGCCGAGATCGTAGACCGCCGCCCCTTCCTCGAACGTCATCAGCCGGGCGAGCAGCACCGCGTCGGTTCCGGCCCGATGGGCGCCGCGCGGAGGCTGGCGCAGATGCAGGCGGCCGCCGAGAAACGAATCCGGCTCAGGGCTCATCGCGCAGTTCGGCGGCGAGACCGGCATCGGTGAGGATGCGGCGGGCCTGGGCGGCGTGGTCGTCGGGGACCAGCAGGCGCCGGCCGAACATGCCGATCGAGCCCTCCATCATGCTCATATGCTCGTCGGCCACGAGAAGCGGAATCTCCGCCCCCTCCAACAGGGAGCGGGCGAAGCCGATCAGGACGATGTCGTTGCTGCGGATCAGTTCCGTCACGGCGCCAAGGCTCCCCTGGTGGCTCCTCCGGTTGGGGATCGTCGTAGTCCCGGCCTCGCTCTTGTCCACCCCTTCCCGCCCTCGTGCGGCACGGGCGCGTGTTGCAGTGCAGACGGCCCCGTGCGACAGGGGCAGCCGCGGGGCAGGGGTGCCGGCACGGTGCCGGCAAAGGTTTCCGGAGGCATCGCGCTTGGGCGTCGTCGTTTCCCTCGATGAAGGCCGCTCCGATCCGGAGGCCAGCCTCACCGATCTCGTCGGCTTGGTGGCGGCCGGGATGGAGCGGGTGAACGCGACGATCCTGTCGCGCACGGGCTCCGACGTGGCGATGATCCCCGAGGTTGCCAACCACCTGATCGCCTCCGGCGGCAAGCGCCTGCGCCCGATCCTCACCCTCGCCTGCGCCGACCTGTGCGATTATGGCGACGGGGACGGCGCGGTGAAGCTCGCCGCCGCGGTCGAGTTCATGCACACCGCGACGCTGCTCCACGACGACGTGGTCGATGAGAGCGACATGCGCCGTGGCCGGGTCGCCGCCCGCATCAAGTGGGGCAACGAGGCGAGCGTGCTCGTCGGCGATTTCCTTCTGGGCCAGGCCTTCCGCATGATGGTCGAGGTCGGCAGCCTGCGCGCCCTCGACATCCTCTCGGCGGCGGCCACCGTCATCGCCGAAGGCGAGGTGATGCAGCTCACCGCCGCCAAGAACACCGAGACCAGCGAAGACGAGTATCTCGCCGTGATCCGCGGCAAGACGGCGGAGCTGTTCGCGGCGGCCTGCGAGGTCGGCCCGGTCCTGGCCGGGCGGCCCGAGGCGGAGCAGGTGGCCTGCCGCGCCTACGGCATGAATCTCGGCATCGCCTTCCAGTTGATCGACGACGTGCTCGATTACGGCGGCACCAGCGCGGCGCTCGGCAAGAATGTCGGCGACGATTTCCGCGAGGGCAAGATCACCCTGCCGATCGTGCTGGCCCTGCGCCGCGGCACGGACGAGGAGCGCGCCTTCTGGCGCCGCACCCTGGAGCGGGAGGAGCTGGAGGACGGCGACCTCGAACAGGCGCTCGCCATCCTGCGCCGCAATCGCGCCCTCGAGGACACCATCGCCCGCGCCCATCATTACGGCACCATGGCCCGCGAAGCCCTCGCACCGTTCCCGAATGGGGCGATGAAGTCGGCGCTGCTGCAGGTCGTCGATTTCTGCATCGCCCGGGCGCACTGAGGCGCACGGGGTCGGTGCGGCCTCAGGCGAGCCGGGTCGGCTCCACCCACCAGCCCGGTTGCGCGCTGCGGATCGCAGCGGCCGCTGCATCCGCCGCCCCGTCATCGGCGAAAATCGCAAACACCGTCGCGCCCGAGCCCGACATCCGGGCGAGACGGCATCCCGCCTGAGCGCGCAGCAGCGCCAGAGCCTCGCCGATCACCGGCGCGACGGTGAGCGCGGGCGCTTCCAGATCGTTGCGGGCGGGGGCGATCACCGCGAGGACGGCCTCCACGTCGAGCCCATCGCCGACGACCGGATGCTCCGCCCCGTCGAGCTGCTGGCCGACCGCGAGGCCGAGCGCCTTGAAGACCGGTGCCGTCGCCACCGGCACGCCCGGATTGACCAACACCGCCGGGAGTTCGGCGAGACCGAGGACCGGACCGATCTCCTCGCCCGCGCCCCGCATCATCCGCGCACGCGGATCGAGGCAGACCGGCACGTCGGCCCCCGTGGCGCGGGCGGCGGCGATCACCGCCGGATGCTCCAGGGACAGCCCGTTGAGTTCGGCCAGCAATCGCAGGGCGGCGGCGGCATCCGACGAGCCACCGCCGATGCCCGCCGCGACGGGCAGTTGCTTGTGCAGGCGGAACGCGCCGTGCCGCAGACCGTCCACGCCGGCCGCAAGATGACGGGCCGCGCGCAGGACGAGGTTGTCGTCGAGGGGGCCGGCCGGGCCGGCGGTGGGGCCGGACACGTCGAGGGTCAGGTCAGGGCCCGGCACCAATTCCAGCGTATCCGCCACTCCGGCGAAGGCCACGAGGCTTTCCAGCGCATGGTAGCCGTCTCCCGGACGGCGGCCGAGCACGTGCAGGGTCAGGTTGATCTTGGCCGGAGCGCGGGTGGTGAGACGGGACACGGGCTCTCGGACAGCAAATGACGGGGAGGCGCATCCTCTAGGGGGGGCCGAGGGCGGGGGCAAGCGGCGATCGACCCGGCGAGCCGGCGCGGACGAGACCGTCACGGGCTTCAGCGGTCGTCGCGGTTCCGGCGAGTGTTCCAAGAAAGAGAAGTGCGGCAGCTACGAATTTCAGTCGCATCATCGTCCTCCATTGAAGACGTTGAAGAACGAGACGGTTCGAGCCGCGTTGCAGCATTACGAAATTTTAATGCGACTTGCCGGAAGGCCGCAAAACCTTCGCAGAACATCGCGCACGGGCAATGATCATCCGTGAGCCGCACCTGGGCGGCCTGGCTTCGCCCGAAGCCATGCGGAGCCGACGCCCGTCCTGAAGGAATCCCAAAACGAAAGGCCCGCGGTCTCCGCGGGCCTTTCCTTGTCCGGGGCGAGGAAATCAGCCGCCCGACTTCTTGTCGGCGGCCCCCGGCGGCTCGCTCGGGGCGGGCGCGCCCTTGGGCAGTTCCGGGTTCTCCGGGTTGTGCGGAGCGGCCACGGGGGCCGGCACCGCCTCAGCCGGAGCGGGGGAGGGCGGGTTCTCGGCGGTGGCCGTCGGCTTCTCCGGCTCGGGCAGGCCGTCCTTGAGCTTGGCGTTGATCTTGGCGAGATCGTCGGGCTCGGGGTTCAGATCCTTGGCATGCTGCCACTGGAACTTGCCCTCCAGCCGCCGGCCGGTGCGCCAATAGGCATCGCCCAAGTGATCGTTGATGGTCGGATCGCCGGGCTTCAGCTCGACCGCCTTTTCCAGCTCGCGCACCGCGTCGTCCCAGCGGCCGAGACGGAAATAGGCCCAGCCGAGACTGTCGATGATCATGCCGTCGCGGGGAGAGAGATCGACGGCCTGCTTCAGCATGGTGAAGCTCTCGTCGATGTTCTTGTTCCGGTCGACCCAGGAATAGGCGAGGTAGTTCAGCACCTGCGCCTTGGCGTTCGGCTGGGTCGGCGGCACCAGGGCGAGCGCCTTCTTCAGGTCGGCCTCGGCCTTGTCCCACTCGCCGGCCCGCTCGTAGGCGGTGCCGCGGAAGTAGAACAGCGTCCAGTTATTCGCTTCCTTGCCCGGCTCGATCAGGTTGATCGCGCGGGTATAGGTCTCGGCGGCCTCGGGGAATTTCTTGCGCGAGCGCTGCACGTTGCCGAGTGCCGAGATCACATCGACGTTGTCGGGATGGGCCTTGAGCACGGTGTCGAGATGCTGCAGCGCCTCGTCGCCCTTGCCCATCTGCTCGAGGTTGAGCCCGATCTGGATGTCGGCGTTGAGCTTCAGCGGCGAGAAGGCGGGAATTTGCGCATAGGCCTCGTTCGAGCGCTCGGCCTGCTTCATCCGGTCGAGGGTGTCGGCCAAGGTCAGCCGGGCCACGGCGTGCTCGGGAGCGAGGTAGAGGGCGAGCCGGAGATAGACCACCGCCGGCAGCTCGTCGCCTTGGGTCGAGCCGGCCGAACCGAGCCCGTAAAGCACCTCGGCCGCGCCCTCCTGCGCCGAGGAGATCAGCGGCGAGAGCGGCTTGCCGGCCTTGAGCTTGTCGAGGGCATCCACCACCAGCGGGTGGCGCGGCATCACCTTCTCGAACTCGCTATAGGCGTCGATGGCGAGATCGGTGCGGCCGATGCCGGCCTCGAACCGGGCATAGCCGTCGACGATACGCAGGGTGTTGTGATCGGCGTCGTAGGCCGCCTTCAGCTTGCGCTCCGCCTCGGCCCGGTCGCCGACCACGGAGGCGATCAGCCCGGCATGGTAATCGCGGAAGACGTTGAAGTAGCGCTCGCCGCGCAGGCGGTTCAGCGTCTCGTAGGCGCGCTTGCCGTCGCCAGCCCCGGCATAGGCCCAGGCGGTGAGCAGCGTCGCGGTGAGGTCGGCGGCCGCGCCCCGGCCGCTGCGGCCGAAGCTCTGACGGGCGGCGGCATACTGGCCGGCCTTGAGCTGGCGCACGCCGAGGGCGAGCTGGGCGAGGCCGTTCGAACTTTCCCGGGTGGCGAGCCGCTCGGCCGCGCGGAAGGCGTCGGTCATGCCGCCATCGGCCAGCAGCGAGACGAAGGCGCGCTCCAGGAGCTCAGCGTTGCGCGGATCGCCCTTCACCGCCTCGCGGTAGAAGCTCGCGGCCGCCGCCGTGTCCTTCGAGGCGCCGGCGATATAGGCCGAGAGGAAATTGCCTTCGAGGGATTCCGCCGGCTCGTACTCGGAGATCGGCGAGGATTCCCGCGGCTGCATGGCCGAGGCCGGCACGGTGCCGAGACCGGTCGAGGCGAGCAGCAGGGTGAGCGCGGCGGCGCGGCGGCGGGCGGCGTATCCGTACATGGGCACCAGTCACGGCTCCTTGCGGCACCGGCGAGAGGGGGGTTCCTCTCCGGCCGGCTCCGGTTTGGCGGGGGACACTGAACCCTTCCCGCCATGACCGCAAGGCGAAAGGATGGCGCGCCCGGCGCCGCGGGACGGGCCCGTCGTCGCGCCTCCAGGCCGCATCGGACGGGGCCCTCGCCCCCCCGGAATCGCCCTCAGACGTCCTCGCCGATCTCGGCCCGGGCATCCTCGACGAGCTGGGCGAGACCTTGATCGACCTCCTCGCCGAGCAGGGCCCGCTCGGCCGCCGTCAGATCCTTCGCCCAGGCGCCGCTCGCGAAGCCGTCGCGGCACCGGGTCCGCTCGGCGGCGATGAAGCCCTGCGTTTCCGCCGGCCGGGCCCGCATCGCCTCGACGAACCCGAACCAAGCCGCGCGCTCGACCACCGCGAGGCGGGCACGCAGGCGGATCTCGGCGGCGCGGGCCGGCGATATCTCTTCGGAACGACCTTCCGTCATGACCGCTCTATCGCTCCTTCCGCTGCTCGCAGCGGGTCTTCACATAGGTGTTAGGGTCTGCATGCCCCGAATTGGCGGCGAGCACCGGCCCCTGCATCAGGCATTCCTGAAGCGTGTGGGCCGGGCCGACAATGACGTCGAGGGCGGTTTCGCGGGAGCAATCGGGCATCTGCACGCTGGAGGCGCAGACCAGGGCGACGACAAGGATGGTGTTCATAGGCTCGGCCCCTCTTGCGCCGGGACCATCCCTCGGCCGGCTCCGAATCCGAAAAAGGTAACCCGCTGCCGTCGCCGCGCGGAGCCGGAAAACGACTCCGCGCCGATGCGTCACAGCAGGCCGGTCAGGTCGATGCCCCGGTCGGGATCGGCCGGGGAGAGCAGGCGCTGCTGGCCGAGAAGGTGGTGGAAGGCGGTGACGTCGAGCTTATTCGGGTTACCTCGCATGATGCCCCGGCCGCCAGCACACCCTGGGCGAGCTGCGCCCCGTCATGCGGGCATGTCGGCCGGACATCCACTAGGTCGCGCACGGAATAAGAGGCTCGCTTCTCCGTCATCGGCCCTTGGACATGCCGGGGAGGGGATGTCCTCGCTTCTGATCTGATCGACCGCCATCCCGCGACGTCCCCGCGCCTGTCTCGAACCGTTCCAAGTGACAAGTCGCAAGGGGCAGCGAGGTTGCAGCGGATCGCAAGTCGCTGATCCGGCTCATGGTTTTCTCGGGATAAACAGGCTGCCCCAAAAAAGTCGCAAGGGGAGCCTGTCTTCCCGCAGATCGGACAAGGTCTTTGCCGAGGTTGTTGCAGGGAGGCGACAATGTCTTTCGAGATCGTTCTGACGCAATCCGCGCAGGAAATCGCCGAGAGAAGCGGTGTTCTTCCAGTTCTGGAAGAGCGGACGCGCGACGAAATCGCCGAGCTTCCGGGCGAAGGCTTGGAAGAACTGGAGCGGCGCCTGTTCCATGCCTTCGCGCTGGACGACGGCACCGAAGTGATCTGCTCCCTGACGGCCGATGGCGCCGTGCGGATCGACGCATGCGCGGCGGAGGCGGCCTGACTCGTCCTGGCTGCCCCTCGGCGGAACCGCGACGGGCGGGGCTGGATTGCTCCTCCCGCTGAGTGCCCTTCACGCAACGTCCGCCGCCGTCCCGTTTGAAAATGCGCGGGATCCGGGCGTTTCGCGAGGCACTCCCATCGCACCCGTCGAGGAGGAGACATGTCTCAGGACACCGTTGGCGTCGAAGCCGACTTTTCGAGCCATTCCGCCGCCCGTGCCGCCAAGGAACGCCTCGTGCGGGCGGGCTTCGCCCGCAACAGCATCGACATCGAACGGGATGGCGACATCTTCGTCGTCCATCTGCCGACCCAGGAGGCCAACCGCCAGCGGGCGGCACGGATCCTGAGGGGCCGCGCCCTGGTGGAGAAAGCTAAGAGCACCGGCTGGGCCGCCGCCGACACGGTCGGCACCCATAGCCTGCTGACCCTGGGCCTCGCCGCTCTGGCGGGCTTCGCGCTCTACGGCCTCACCAACCGGCGCTAGAGCGGCCTCCGCCGGACCGGCGCTCCGGTTCGGCGGATGCTCACGGCGCTTCGAAGAAACGGTTTCCCGGCCGCTTCAGCCCGAGATGATCGCGCAGCGTCGTGCCCTCGTATTCCGTTCGGAACAGGCCGCGCCGCTGCAATTCCGGCACCACGCCCTCGCAGACGTCGTCGAGGCCTTCGGGCACGAACGGGAACATCACGTTGAAGCCGTCGCAGGCTTCTCCCTCCAGCCATTCCTGCATCCGGTCGGCGATCTGCTCCGGCGTGCCGATAAAGGTGAGCCCGCCATAGCCGCCGACCCGGCGGGCGAGGTCGCGCACGCTGGCGCCGGTTCGGCGGGCATAGGCGACGATCTGGGCCTGCCCGCTCTTGCTGGCATTGGATTCGGGGATGTCGGGCAGGGGCGCGTCGAGGTCGAAGCCGGAGGCATCGGTGCCGAGCCGGACCGAGAGGTTGGCAAGCCCGCTCTCGACCGGCACCAGGGCGTCGAGCCGCGCCTTCTTCTCCCGCGCCTCCGCCTCGGTTCCGCCGACCACCACGAAGGCGCCAGGCAGGATCTTGAGGGCATCGCGGGTGCGGCCCGCCGCCTCCATCCGCCCCTTCACATCGGCGTAGAAGGCTTGGCCCGCCTCCAGGGAGGAGGCCGAGCCGAACACCATCTCGGCGGTCTCCGCCGCGATCTGGCGGCCGGCCTCGGAGGCGCCGGCCTGGACGATCACCGGCCAGCCCTGGACCGGCCGGGCCACGTTGAGCGGGCCCTTCACCTTCAGGAACTCGCCCTTGTGGTTCAGGGTGTGGAGCTTTTCGGGGTCGAAGAACAGCCCCTGCTCGACATCGCGCAGGAAGGCGTCATCGGCCCAGGAATCCCATAGGCCGGTCACCACCTCGAAAAATTCGCGGGCGCGGGCATAGCGCGTGGCGTGATCGAGATGCGCGTCGCGGCCGAAATTCAGAGCTTCGTCGGGATTGCCGGAGGTGACGAGATTCCAACCGGCGCGGCCCCGCGAGATATGGTCGAGCGAGGCGAACTTGCGGGCCACATGGTAGGGCTCGTTATAGGTGGTGGAGGCGGTGGCGATCAGCCCGATCCGCTCCGTCACCATGGCGAGCGCCGGCAGCAGGGTCAGCGGGTCGAACGAGGTCACGGTGGCCGAGCGCTTCAGCGCCTCCATCGGCATGTTCATCACCGCCAGATGGTCGGCCATGAAAAAGGCGTCGAACTTGGCGGCTTCCAGCGTCTTCGCGAAGCGCACGAGATGGTCGAGGTTGAAGTTCGCATCCGGGAAGCCGCCGGGATAACGCCACCACGCAGTGTGGATGCCGATGGGGCGCATGAAGGCGCCGAGATGAAGCTTTTTCCGGCCTTCGCTCACGACAATCCTCCAGCGGTCACGGGTCATACAGTTCGGCAGGCCTGACGGCCCTAGGATCGTGCGCCCATCGTTCGTAAGACTCGACGGGAGCGGATGCCAGCAGGGTGAGACCATGGCCGGAACGACGGACGGAGCCAGCATCACGCAGGATGTGCCCTATCGCGCCCTCAACGGCTGGTGGGCGCTCCTCCTCGCCATTCCCTGCCTCGGCCTCGGAGCCCTGGCTTTCCTGGGCGGCGGCGTGCTCGTCCTGGGGCGTGGCGGGATCGGGGCTCCGTTCCTGCTCGTCGCGGCCGTGGCGACGATCGCCGGCATCGTGCTGCTCACCGGGCTCATCACCCTCAAGCCGCGGCAGGCCGCCGTGCTCACCCTGTTCGGCCGCTATCACGGCACCATCGCCCGGGACGGCTTCTGGTGGCGCAACCCGCTCACGGCGGTCGCCAGGGTCTCCCTCGCCACCGAGGCGCAGGAGACCAAGATCATCACCGTCAACGACCTGATGGGCAATCCGATCACCATCGCGGCGGCCGCGATCTGGCGGGTGCAGGACGCGGCGCGGGCGACCTTCGATGTCGGCAGCTATCGCGACTTCGTCTCGCTCCAGGCGGAGGCGGCTCTGCGCAACATCGCCTCGACCCGGCCCTACGACCACGACGAGGCGGAAAATCTCGGACACGAAGCGGGCGACGCCAAGCGCCGGCTCGCGGAAAGGGCCACCCGCGTCGCCTCGCTGCGGGCCGATCGGGAGGCGATCCATGCCGACCTGATCGCGGAACTGGGTCAGCGGGTGGCGGTGGCGGGCGTCGTCGTCGAGGACGTGCGCCTGACCCATCTGGCCTACGCGCCGGAGATCGCCGGCGCCATGCTCAAGCGCCAGCAGGCCGGCGCCATCATCGCCGCCCGCCGCCAGATCGTGGAAGGGGCGGTCGGCATCGTGCGCGACACCATCGCGCGGCTGGAGCGCCCCGAAGACGGCCATCCCGGCATCGCCTTCGACGACCCGGGCCGGGCGAGCATGGCGCAGAACATGCTAATCATGATCGTAGGGGACCGGGAGGCGACACCGGTGGTGAGCGTGGGGACGAAGGGGTGAAACGAGGCTCAGCGGAGCCCGCAAACCTGCAGCGGTCGGCGCCGCGATGATATCTCGACGCGAGATGCCTTTTCTGCGTACACAATTCGCGTACACAAGCGATGTGAGAAGGCTCCGATGAGGGGATCGAAGCGGGGTGACTCAGCGGAACCGCAGCGGCTCGGCGTGCGCGAGTTCCAAGGCAACATGGGAGACTTCCTCCGCCAAGTCCGCGAAGGACGCTCCTTCCTCATCACGTCGCGGGATGAGGTCCTTGCTGAGTTGCGGCCACCGGCAGCCTCGATCCGGCCCGAACGCCAACCGGGTGCCCTACGTGGCAAAATCTGCATGTCGCCCGATTTCGACACGCTCCCGCTCGACCTCCTTGCGGCGATGGAGGGCGAGGCGGAGTGAAGTTCCTCCTCGACACGCATACCCTGCTCTGGTGGCTGAGCGACGACCCGCGATTGGAACAGCAGGCGCGGACGCTGATTGCCGATCCGCACAACGTCGTCCTGATCAGTGCAGTTTCCCTCTGGGAAATCGTCGTCAAGGTCCGCATCGGAAAGCTCGACGCCGAGATCGACGCGATCGTAAGGGTCATCGAGCAACAGAGCTTCACGGCGCTGCCGATCACTCCGGCACATCTTACGACGCTGGCTAGTCTGCCTCGTTTTGTGGATCACCGTGATCCGTTCGATCACCTGCTGATTGCGCAAGCCATGACGGAAGGCGCGACGTTCGTTTCCTCAGATCGCAACATGCCGCGCTATCCGGTCGTCCTGCTCACCTGCTCAGACGCCTCAGGCTGACAGTGCGGTGACCAGCTGATCGGACAGTGCCGATGATCATCGGCACGCGGCGTTCCGGGCTGGTTACCCGAAGCCGCCGCACCGGCCAGTCGGCCTTTCCTCTCGCCGTGAGGCCGTCAGCGCATCAGATATCCAGCTCCGCCCCATCCGCGAAGGCCGCCCGCTCCGTGATGAAGGCGAACCGCGCCTCGGGCTTGTTGCCCATCAGGCGCTCCACCGTGTCGCCGGTGGATTCCCGCGCTTCGTCGAGGACCGCGACGCGCAGCAGGGTGCGCTTCCTCGGATCCATCGTCGTCTCCTTCAACTGCGCCGGCATCATCTCGCCGAGGCCCTTGAAGCGGCCGATCTCGACCTTGCCGTTCTTGAACACAGTCTTGATGATCCGCTCCTTGTCCGCGTCGTCGCGGGCATAGGCCGATTTGGCACCCTGGCTGATCCGGTAGAGCGGCGGGATCGCCAGATAGAGATGCCCCTTGTCGATCAGCTTCGGCATCTGCCGGTAGAAGAAGGTGATCAGCAGCGAGGCGATGTGGGCGCCGTCCACGTCCGCGTCGGTCATGATGATGACCTTGTCGTAACGCAGGTCCCCTTCGCGGAAATTGGCGCCCGTGCCGCAGCCGAGGGCCAGCGTCAGGTCGGAGATGAGCTGGTTGGCGCCGAGCTTATCGCGGCTGGCGGAGGCGACGTTCAGGATCTTTCCCCGCAACGGCAGGACGGCCTGGGTCGCACGATCCCGCGCCTGCTTGGCGGAGCCGCCGGCCGAGTCGCCCTCGACGATGAAGATCTCCGAGCCCGCCGTGCCGGCGGCGGAGCAATCGGCGAGCTTGCCCGGCAGGCGCAGCTTGCGGGTGGCGCTCTTGCGGGCGACCTCCTTCTCCTGGCGGCGGCGCAGGCGCTCCTCGGCCCGGTCGATCACCCAGTCGAGCAGCTTGTTGGCCTGGGCGGGCGAGGCCGCAAGCCAATGGTCGAAGGCATCGCGCACCGCCGTCTCGACGATGCGGGACGCTTCGACCGTGGCGAGCTTGTCCTTGGTCTGGCCCTGGAATTCCGGCTCGCGGATGAAGACCGAGAGCATGGAGGCGCAGGTCGCCATCACGTCGTCGGTGGTGACCGCCGTCATGCGCTTGGCTTGGTTCACCCGCTCGGCATGCTCGCGCAGGCCCCTGAGCAGCGCGACGCGCAGGCCCGATTCGTGGGTGCCGCCCTCAGGGGTCGGGATCGTGTTGCAGTAGGAATGCGAGACGCCGTCATCCGCCACGGTCCAGGCCACGGCCCATTCGAGCGAACCGTGCGAGCCCGGTTTCGTCATCTTGCCCGAGAAGATGGAGTCGAGGACGAGCTCCTTCCCCTCGATATCGCGGGCGAGATAATCGGACAGGCCACCGGGGAAGCGGTGGACCGCCTCGGCGGGCACGTCCTCCAGCCCTTCGAGCAGGGCGGGGGCGCAGCGCCAGCGGATCTCGACGCCGCCGAACAGATAGGCCTTGGAGCGGGCCATCTTGAACAGGCGGCGCGGATCGAATTTCAGCGAGCCGAAGATCTGCGCATCGGGATGGAA
Source organism: Methylorubrum populi (assembly GCA_020741775.1). Lineage (GTDB taxonomy): Bacteria > Pseudomonadota > Alphaproteobacteria > Rhizobiales > Beijerinckiaceae > Methylobacterium > Methylobacterium populi_B. Next base: position 186,122 of record DYYG01000033.1, on the reverse strand, counting down.
GCGCACCCGCGTGCCGCGGCGGTTCTGCACCCGGCCGACGGTCTCCAGCCCACCCTGAGCATGGCCCCGCGAAAAGGTCTGGCGGTAGAGGGTCTGGTTGCGAGCAACCTCGACTTCCAGCACATCCGACAGAGCGTTTACGACGGAGATGCCGACGCCGTGCAGGCCGCCGGAGGTCTCGTAGACCTTCGAGTCGAACTTACCGCCCGCGTGCAGCGTGGTCATGATGACCTCGAGCGCGGACTTGCCCGGAAATTTCGGGTGAGGATCGACCGGGATACCGCGGCCGTTGTCGGTGACGACGAGGCAGCCCGTTTCCTCCAGCTCGACCTCGATGAAGCTCGCGTGACCCGCGACCGCTTCGTCCATCGAATTGTCGATCACCTCGGCGAAGAGGTGATGCAGCGCCCGTTCGTCGGTGCCGCCGATATACATGCCCGGCCGGCGCCGCACCGGCTCCAGCCCCTCCAGCACTTCGATGGCCGAAGCATCGTAACCGGCCTCCGCCGTCTCCGGCGCGGGGGCCGGCTGCGGCGCCGCCACGGGCGTCAGACGGCGACGGCGCTCGGCCTCTGCCGGAGGCTTGGCACCGGGCCCGAACAGGTCGCGTGCCGGATCGCTCACGCGACGGCTCCTCGAATCGGGTCGGAGACGGGTTGCATGGCTCTTCATACCCTCGTTGTATAGGAACAAACAGGAAACAAAAAGAGTCCCGTCTGCTTCTGCCGGTCGCAGCATCGCACGCGGCCGGCCTCGTCCGGAACCGTGACGGCGCCTGGATGGGCGGCCCGGCGCCCCCTCAGTGATGCGGGCGGATGGTTAAAGAGTGGCTGCCGGGAACAAGCACTGGCGACCGCTCGTTATCTTCTCAAGGTCAGCTTGACCATAAGGGAGCCACGCCGATGACCCCTGCCGCCGAAGCGCGTCACACCTCCCTCACGCGCCTGGAACAGGCTGCCGGCGAGGTTTTTGGCTACGCGGAAGAACAGGGGCCGGTTCTTTCCCGCTCCTCCCTGCTCCTGTCCTCGTCGGGTTTGGCCATCGCCACCGTCGCCACGGCGCTCGCCGCCACCATCACCTATCTCGTCTGATCCGACCTGCGAAGTATCAAGCCGCCGCGGGCATCGCGCAGAGGCGGATGTCGCGCGCCAGGGCATCGACCCGCGCCGGGTCGGAATCCCAGGCGAACATGAAGCGGGCCGCGCCGCCGATGAATCCGTAGAACTGCCAGCCACGGGCCCGAAGCCGCTCCTGAAGCGGGGCAGGCAGGTTCAGGAACACCCCGTTGGCCTCGACCGGCGCCGCGAGGGACACGCCCGGCACATCGGCAATGGCGTCCACCAGACGGCGGGCACAGGCATTGGCATGGCGGGCATTGCCGAGCCAAGCGCCGCTTTCCAACATGCCGACCCAGGGGGCCGCGAGGAAGCGCATCTTCGAGGCGAGTTGGCCCGCCTGCTTGCAGCGGTAATCGAAATCCTCCGCCAGGGCGCGGTCGAAGAAGATCACCGCCTCGCCGACCGCCATGCCATTCTTGGTGCCGCCGAAGCACAGCACATCGACGCCCGCCTTCCATGTCAGCTCCGCCGGCGTTCCGCCGAGGGAGGCGCAGGCATTGGCGAAGCGCGCTCCGTCCATGTGCAGGCGCAGGCCCGAGGCGCGGCAGACCGCCGACACAGCCGCGACCTCGTCCGGCGTGTAGACCCGACCGGTCTCGGTCGATTGCGTGAGGGTCACAGCCCTCGGCTTGGGGAAGTGGATGTCGCTGCGCTTGCCCGCGATCGCCCGCACGATCTCCGGCGTCAGCTTGCCGTCCTCCGTCGCGGCGGTGAGCAGCTTCGAGCCGTTGGAGAAGAATTCCGGCGCACCGCATTCATCGGTCTCGACATGGGCCGAGTCGGCGCAGATCACGCTGTGGTAGGAGTGACAGAGCGAGGCGAGCGCCAGCGAATTGGCCGCCGTACCGTTGAAGACGAAGAAGACCTCGCACTCCGTCTCGAACAACCGCCGAAAGCCATCGGCGGCAGCCTGCGTCCAGGAATCGGCGCCGTAGGCGGGAGCGTGGCCGGCATTGGCCGCTCGCATCGCGTCGAGCGCCTCGGGGCAGATCCCGGCGTAGTTGTCACTGGCGAATTGCTGCTCGGCCACGGCGCCCTTCAGCCTCGTTCCGGAAAAGGAAAGAGGCCGGACGACTGGTGAGCCGTCCGGCCTCATCACGATCACGGCTCTCAAAGTAGGGACCACCCCTACCTTTTCGCAACCTCCCGGATGTGGGGCTGCCCTGCGGCAGCCTCAGGCCGCCGCGAGCGCCATCGACATCGATTCCTTCTTCATCAGCTCGCGGTAGAAGCCGTCGAGATGGGTGAGCTTCTCCGGCGAACCGTCCTGGATGATGCGGCCGCCTTCGAGCACGACGATCCGGTCGAAATCCTTCAGCGTCGAGAGCCGGTGGGCGATGGCGATCACCGTGCGGCCCTTCATCAGGTTGGCGAGCGCGGCGCGGATCGCCTCCTCCGATTCCGCGTCGAGGGCCGAGGTGGCTTCGTCGAGGAGCAGGATCGGCGAGTCCTTCAGGATCGCGCGGGCGATGGCGATGCGCTGGCGCTGGCCGCCGGAGAGCTTCACGCCGCGGTCGCCGACGATGGTGTCGAACCCCTCCGGCAAGGCCTGGATGAAGTCGGTGCAGTGCGCGGCCTCGGCCGCCTTCCACACCTCCTCGTCGGTCGCATCCGGCCGGCCGTAGCGGATGTTCTCCCGCAGGGAGCGGTGGAACATCGAGACATCCTGCGGCACCACCGTGATCGCCTCGCGCAGGGATTCCTGGGTGACGCGGGTGATGTCCTGCCCGTTGATGAGGATGCGCCCGCCCTGCACCTCGTAGAAGCGCTGGATCAGCGAGAACAGGGTCGACTTGCCGCCGCCCGACTTGCCGACGAGGCCCACCGTCTGCCCAGCCGGGATCAGCAGGTCGAAATCGGAGAAGACCGTGCGCCCGTCGGGATAGCTGAAGGCGACGTGGTCGAAATGCATCTCGGCACCGGTCTGGCCGACGAGCGTCTCGGCCTCCGGGTGATCGACCAGTTCGTGCGGCTGCAGCAGCGTGTGCAGCGCCTCCGAGAGACGGGCCGTGTGCTGAGTCGCGTCAACGAGGGCGACGGCGAGATCGCGGGTCGCCGCCAGGATGCGGATGCCCAGCGTGCAGACCAGAACCACCTGACCGGTCGTGGCTTGCCCGGCCTCCCACATCTTGATCGACCAGTAGAGCAGGCCGAGGATCGAGATCACGGTGAGGATGGCGTGGGTGATGCGCAGCTTCTCGAGATAGAGCAGCGAGGAGCGCCGCGCCTTCATCTCGGTGCCGATCGTGCCGTCGAAGCGCACGAATTCGCGCTTGAAGGCGGAGAAGGCGCGCACCAGCGGCATGTTGCCGACGAGGTCCACCATCTCGCCATCGACGCTCGCGGCCTTGGCGGCGAAGTCATGGTGCAGCGGCTTGCCGGCCGATGCCATCTTGAACATCAGCAGCACGACGGCGGCGAAGATGCCGGCGAGCACCAGCGCCATCGTCAGGTTCACGGTGCCGATATAGATGATCGACAACGTGGCCGCCACGCAGGGCGGCATCACGTTGAACGTGAACATGTTTTCGACGGTGAAGATCGCGTTCGAGGTCGCGGTGATGCGCGAGGCCAGCGTGCCCGGCTGCCGGTCGGCGAAGAAGGACGGGGCATGGCCCGTCATGTGGCGGAACAGGTCGCGGCGAATGTCGCCGGTCACGCCGACGAAGGTGAAGGCACCCACCAGCGCGGCGACGCGCCAGAGCATGTTGTCGGCGGCGATGAAGGCGATGAGCAGCGCGAGTGCCGACCAGACCTGACCCGCGCTCGGCCCCTTCCCGAGAGCATCGACCACGCCCTTCAGAGCGTAGTCGGTCGAGACCGAGAAGGTCACGGCACCGAGCACCGAGAACAGGATGACGAGGTGCGGGATGATCCGGCGCTTGAGATAGCGCCCGACAAAGGCCCCCGGTTTGTTGGCGTATTGGCAGAGATCTTCCATCGCGATCGTCAGTCCCGATTCGATCAGACCCGCTGGGCGCCGATTGTGGCTGGAGGGAGCATGCAGCTCCCGTAAACGGCAACGCGAAGCGTCGCCTTATGTTTCAAGCGCGCTCAGCATTCCGCCGAGTAGGGCGGACAAGCTGAACCGGACTTGAGCGAAGGTGCGGCGCAGCACGACTCCAACCGCTTTGACCGGCGCAGGTCAAGGCTCGCGTCATGCCTCATCCGCCGGATTGTTCCGTGGCTGCAGGCCTCTGGCGCCTCTCGCGTCTTGGAATCACGTCTCGTCCTGGTTCGGCCGGCGCGTCTCCGGCATGATGAGCAGGACGAGAACGAAGCCGGCGGCCCCCACCAGGGCGAGACCGAGGAAGGCGGTATGGCTGCCGAGGGCGTCGGCCATATAGCCGGCCAGGGCCGTGGAGAGGGCGGCGCCGATCCCCATCCCGGTGCCGACCGCTCCAAGGGCCGTGTTGAAGCGGCCGGTTCCCCGGGTCACATCGGAAACGATCAGCGGAACCATGACCCCGAGGACGGAGGCGGAAATGCCGTCGAACACTTGGATCGCGACCATCAGATAGGGGTCGTTGACGAAGGCGAAGAGAAGCCCGCGAATGGGCAGAGCCGCGAAGCCGATCACGAGGAGCGGCTTGCGGCCCCAGCTCTGGGCGAGACGGCCGACGAAGGGCGCGGTGAGCGCCAGCACCGCCTGGGGCACCATGATGCAGGCGGCCACGAGCGCCGTGGCGGTTTCGCTGGCGCGCAGGGTCATGACGCTGCCGACCAGCGGCAGCATCGCCGCGTTGGCGAGGAAGAACAGCACCATGCAGGCGGCGAAGCACAGCAGGGCCCGGTTCTTGAGGAGTACCGCGAAGCCCCCGGCTTCCTTCTCCTCCGCCTCGCGGGCGACGGGGGCCCGGGCGCCCCGTCCCGGACCGGCGGTTCGGCCGGACGGGATGAAGGACAGGGACATCAGGGCCGGGATCACCAGGAGACCGGCGAGGTAGAACACCGCGTCGTTCGAGAAATAATAGCCGATCGCCCCCATGCCGGCGGCGCCGAGGGCGTTGCCGATGGCCGAGAAGCTGGCATTGCGCCCGAGCCGCTCGCCGGCCCTGGCATGGCCGACGAGGCCGATGGAGATGGCCGCGATGGCCGGGGTCAGCACGCAGCTCGCCGCCGAGTGGATCGCCATGGCGAGCATCACGACGAGATAGGTCGGCAAGGCCGCCAGCATCACCGCGCTCGCCCCGACCCAGAAGGCGGAGAAGCCGGCGGCGAAACGCTTCGAGCGGGAGGCGTCGACGAAGGCGCCGCCGGGCATCTGCCCGAGCAGGCTGACGAGGCTGCCGACGGTGAGGGCCAGCCCGATATCCGACTGGGTCCACTTCTGCTGAGTGAAGTAGACCGCGAGGAACGGCCCGAAGCCGGTCTGCAGGTTGGCGATGAAGAAGGTGAAGGCGTCGAGGCCGTGCGTCGCCCGGCGCGACGGACCGGCCGGACCGGCCGAGCCGGGCGCGTGGTCGCTCGGCCGGCCCGGCCGGCGGTCGGGGCGGGGGCCGACCCGGTCGCGGGGGTCGGCTCGATGGATGTCGCGCTCGCGCGCCGGATATGCGCGCCTCTCCGTCACCGGGAATGCCGTCATTTGTCCGGCGTCTTATCCTGCGGCCGGTCGGGGGCCTTGTCGGACGGGGCGGCGGCCTTGTCGGCGGCGGCAGCGGAGGCTTCCCCCTCCGCCGGCGGCACGGAGACCGAGCCGGGACTGGTGGCGCCGAGCACGACGATGGGCTCGCCGGACTTGTACTCGGGCGAAACGCGAACCTGATTGCGGTTGAGCTGGAGCGTGAGGCGGCCGACCTTGCCGTCGGTGGTGAATTTCAGGACACGCCAATCCACGGCGATCTTGCGGGAGCCGACGCCGAGGAAGCCGCCGAAATCGATCACCGCGGCGCGGGGACGCCCGTCGCGGTCGACGATGACGTCGATGATCCGGCCGAGATCGTCGCCGTTCATCGCGCGCACGCTCTTGCCGAGCAGGCTCTCGTAATCCTGGGTATCGAGCACAACCGCCGGGGTGCCGCCCCCTTGCGAAGGCACCGATGGGGCCGGCGCCGCCGTGGGGGCGGGCGCCGTCGCGGAGGGCACCGCAGGGGACGCGGCCGGTGGCGTCGCCGTTGCGGGGGGAGGCGGGGCATCGCCGGATGCGCCCGGCGTACCGTCCGCGGCCATGGCCGCCGTGGCGAGAAGGATGATCGCCGATGCCATCACCGGCCGGATCAGTCTGAACACCCCTGTACCTCTCGACAGTCTGACAATCCGCGCGCCGGCCCCATCGGACCAGCCGCAGGAGGACTTATGGCGCAGGCGGAGGCCTCGTCCATGCCCGGCAACCACGGCGAAGTTGTGGATGCGGCGCTTTCCGGTCGATCTGGCCGGAAAAGCCTCTCCCCGGCTCCGTCCGGCTCGCGGGCCATCGAGGATTCGAAGCGTGAGGTGGACACGCGACCGGCCTGTCTGGTTTTCGCCCCAACCCTGCCTTAGACCCGTGCAGGAAACTTCAGGACGACGGGCCGCCAGGTGCGGCCGGCAAGAGGACGGACCTTTCATGCGTAAACCGTCGAGATACTGCATCGCGGCTTTGTTCGCGGCGAGCCTCGGCGGCTGCCAGGCACTCGGCGGCGGTGGCGGGGTGATGCCGGAATCCGATCTCGGCCCGCCGCCTTCCGCGCGCGGCACGCTGCCGGGCCGCCCCCTGCGCAGCGCCCAGACCGACGATGACGGGGCTGCCCTCTCCGTCGCCCCGACGCGCCGCCTGGAACTGCCGAAGAATATCCGTGGCGAAACCCAGACCGCCGATACCGGCCCGCGGCGCATCCGCCGCGAGGAGATCGACGGCGAGACGACGGCGCAGAGCAGCTCCGGCGGCCTGTCGCCCCAGATGTCGTCGGGCGGCAGCGTCGGCCTCGGCGGCAAGTTCTAACCGACGAGGTCTCCCCGAGGCGCGCGGCGGCGGGCATCCCACTCTCAGACGGTGGGGGCCTTGCGGCCGCCATAGTGGTCGTCGAGGCGTCCGCCGAAGCCGGGGTCGGAGAACGGATCCTCCCCCGGCCCCTGGGTCGGCGCGCCTTCGAGATCGGCCGGGTCGATATCGACCACGTAGCCGCCGAGCTCGACCGAGTAGTTCAGCGATTTCCACGGCAGCGGGTGACAGGTCTCGCCGAAACCGAGGAAGCCGCCGAAGGACAGCACCGCGTAGGCAACCTGCCCGGTCACCTTATCGACCATGAAATTGCGGACGGTGCCGAGGTGCCGTCCGGTGCCGTCGTAGACCGGCGTGCCCTCGACCTTGTCCGAGGCGATCAGCCGGGGCGTTTCGGCGGTCGCGACGCCTTCCCCCGAGGTCGGGTCGAGCTCCAGCGTACCGGGTTTCCGATAAGTCCGTTCCTCGGGCAGATCCGTCGGCATTCACCGCTCCAGCATGTCCTGTCGGCAGGGTCCTGCGTGAATGCCCCGTGTCGCGCACGGTTCCCGTGGCGGCCTACCTTCCCGCGTGTCGCCGGCCCGTTCGAGGCGCGGCGATACCCCTTCGATGGGGATCGGGCTGCGGAAAGGTCCGCTGATCTGTGGATGGACGCTCCCGCAGCCACCTTCTCCACTTGGAACGGCCGTGGCACCGCTTAGTTGTTGGACTTCAGTGTCCCGAAGCCCCCGGGCTCGTGTCACCCATCTGCCGGACCGCAGGACGGAGGGAAACCATGGCTACCAAGACGACGGAGAAGAAGGCGGCTGCGCCGAAGAAGGAGACCGCCACCAAGGCCGCTTCGGGCACCAAGCCGAACGCCCTTCAGCAGCCTCTGAAGCCGTCTCCCGAACTCGCCGCGATCGTCGGCGACAAGCCCCTGCCGCGTGGCGAGGTGGTGAGCAAGGTGTGGGAGCACATCAAGAAGCACAATCTCCAGAACCCGGAGAACAAGCGCGAGATCGTCGCCGACGACAAGCTCAAGAAGATCTTCGGCAAGGACAAGTGCTCGATGTTCGAGATGAACAAGCATCTCGCCGCGCACCTGAAGTCCTAATTTCCCGAACAGAACCGTTCGCGGGCCGCTTCTCGGAGCGCGGCGCCGGTCAGGCCGGCCCGCGCCTCCGTCAGGCTCGGGAGCGGCACCCGATCAGGCGATACTGCGCAGCACGCCACCATCGACCCGCAGCGCCGCCCCCGTGGTGGCACTCGCGGCGGGGGTGCAGAGATAGGCCACCATGTTGGCCACCTCTTCCGGCTGCGCCAGACGCTTGAGCAGGGAGGTCGGTCGGTTCTCGGCGATGAAGGCGCGGCCCTTGGCCTCCAGATCGCCGTCGCCGCTGCCCATCGATTCCAGGAAATCCGCCACGCCCTCGGTCAGGGTCGGGCCGGGCAGGACACTGTTGACGGTGACGCCGCTGCCGCCGACCGTCTCTGCGAGGCCGCGCGAGACGGCGAGCTGCGCCGTCTTCGTCATACCGTAATGCACCATCTCCACGGGGATGTTGAGCGCCGACTCGCTGGCGATGAAGACGATCCGCCCCCAGCCGCGCTCGACCATGCCGGCGCCATAGGCGCGCGAGAGGCGGATGCCGCTCATCACGTTCACCTCGAAGAACCGGCGCCACTCGGCATCCGCGATCTCGAAGAACGGCTTCGGCTCGAAGATGCCGGCATTGTTGATCAGGATGTCGACCCGGGGCAGGGCGGCGATCAGCTCGGCCGCGCCTTCCTCGGTGCCGACATCGCCGACACCGGCGCCGAAGTTACCCTCGGGCACCTCGCCGCGCAGGCGCTGGATCGCCGCATCGACCCGCTCGGCGGTGCGCCCGTTGACGGCGACAGCGGCACCGAGCCGGCCGAGTTCGCGGGCGACCGCATAGCCGATTCCGCCGGTCGAGCCCGTGACGAGGGCGCTGCGCCCCTTCAGATCGATATCCATGGTTTTCCAACCCCGCTCGTGCCACCCCTCGCGGCGACAACGCGCGGGCGGAAGGTTGGTGCGGGGCGGCGGCGCGCGTCAGGGCCCCGTCCGGCGGAGGCCGCTCGCCAGCGCCCCGGTCAGGGCGAGGGCGAAGGCGCACCACAGGGTCGGAGCGAAGGCCGCCGCCGGACCGCCGGGCACGAGGCCGAACAGGACGGCGACGAGGGCCGCGCCGAGGGATTGGCCGACGAGCCGGGCGCTCGATTGCATGCCGCTCGCTCCGCCGCTGCGCTCCCGCGGGGCGCTAGTGATGATGACCTTGTTGTTCGGCGACTGGAATAGGCCGAAGCCGATCCCGGCCAGGGTCAGCCGCCACACCACGTCCCAGGTGGCCGGCGCCCCCGGCAGCAGAGCCAGGGCGGCGAGGCCCGCCGCCAGCAGGAGGAGACCGAGGCTGCCGAGCAGACCCGGCGGGTAGCGGTCGGCGAGCCGGCCCGACAGGGGGGCCACGGCGGCGATGGCGAGCGGCCAGGGCGTCATCAGGAATCCGGTGCGCGCCTCCGAGAAGCCGAGCGCCACCTGGAAGTAGAAGGGCAAGGCGACATAAGCCGCCATCTGCGCCGCGAACGAGCAGATCGAGGACACCATCGACAGGGCGAAGGCCGGAATCCGCAGGAGGTCGAGGGGCAGGAGAGGCACCGCCCGGCGGATCTGCAGGCGCACGAACACGAATCCGACGACGGCGGCGGCAGCGAGTTCCACGAAAGCGAGGGTCCGGCCATCCGGATCGGCGAGCCCGTCGACGCCGACGATCAGGAGAGCGATGGTCAGCGCGTTGAGAATCGCGCTCCCGACATCGAAGCGGCGGGCGGAGCGGGGCGTCGACGGCAGGGTACGCGCGCCGACCGCCAGCGCCACCAGCCCCACCGGCAGGTTGACCAGAAACAGCCAGGGCCAGGCCGCGACCGAGAGGATCGCGGCGGCGAGCGTCGGGCCTGCGGCGGAGGCGATGGCGACGATCAGGGCCACGTTGCCGACGCCGCGCCCGATCAGCCGATGCGGATAGATGAAGCGCACCAGCGCGATGTTGACGCTCATGATCCCGGCGGCTCCGAGCCCTTGGGCCACCCGTGCGGCGGTGAGGCTCGCGAGGTTCGGCGCGAGCGCGCAGGCGAGCGACGACGCGGTGAAGGCCGCGAGCCCGCCGAGATAGACTCGGCGATACCCCACGATCTCGCCGAGGCTCGCCAGGGGCAGGAGCGCGGCGGTGACGGCGATCTGGTAGGCGCTGACGACGAAGATCGCCTCCGAGGCCGGCACTGCGAGGTCGCGGGCAATCACCGGGAGGGCGACATTGACGATCGCCCCGTCGAGCACCGCCATGGAGATGGCCAGAGCCATTGCCGTGAGCGCGAGCCAGCGCTCCCGCGGCGGCAACCCGTCGGTGCCCGCTCCCCCCGTCATCGCCCGCGCCGTCACCTTCGGCCAATCCCCAGAGCTTGCAGGCGGCCCGTCCGCCCTATCTGTCCCTCACCGGACGACGCGCCAGGCTTGCGCCCACCAGCCCGAGACGGAGTTTTCATGCGTGCCCCCCCGATCCTCGCGCTGTGCCTCGCCCCATTACTGGCGCTGACCCCAGCCTCGACCGTCTCTGCCCTTGCCGAGGAAGCACCGGCTCCCCTCGGCATCGGCCTGGAAGGATTCGCCTATCCGTTTCCCGTGCGATTCCTGCCGCTCACCCGCGACGGCGAAGCGCAGCGCCTCGCCTACATGGATGTGCCGCCCGCCGACAACGCCAATGGCCGCACGGTGCTGCTGCTGCACGGGCGCAACTTCCCATCGAGCTACTGGGAGCCGGTGATCCGCGCCCTCTCGAATGCCGGTTACCGGGTGGTGGCGATCGACCAGCTCGGCTTCGGCAAGTCGTCGAAGCCCGTGGGTGCCTTCACCTTCGACCGGATGGCCGCCGACACCGTCGCCCTGGCCGACAGCCTCAAGCTCACCCGGTTCGACGTGGTCGCGCATTCCATGGGCGGGATGCTCGCGGTGCGCCTCGCCCGCAGCTATCCGCAACGGGTCAACAGCCTCGTGCTGGAAGCGCCGATCGGCCTGGAAGATTACCGCTTCAGTGTCCCGCCGGTCGCCGAGGAGACCCTGCTGGCCCGCGAGGGCGATCTCAGCGCGGAGGCCTACCGCAAGCAGCTGATGACGAGCTATTCCCTCTCGATTCCGGCCTCGGCGATCGAGCCCTTCGTCTCGATCCGTGAGCGGGTGAAGGGCTCGGGCGAGTATCCGCGCTGGCTCAGATCCTTCGTCAATTCCTACCAGATGATCTGGAGCCAGCCGGTCGTTCACGAGATCCCGCTGATCAAGGCGCCGACCCTGTTCATCATGGGCGCCAACGACCACAACGCGCCCGGCAAGGGCTTCGCGCCGACCGAGATGCGCTCCGCCATGGGCGACAATACCGGCCATGCCCGGGCGCTCGCCGGCCGGATGCCGAACGGCAAGGCCGAGGTCATCAACAATGTCGGCCACCTCGTTCACATGGAGGCGACCGAGATGTTCAACACGCTGACGCTGGAATTCCTCAACACGCACTGAGCCCTACTGGCGCGGCGTCCCCGCCGGGGCGCCGTCGGCCGGGACGCAGCAGCCAATCTGGAGTGTGAGAGATGGATGTCGGTTTCATCGGACTCGGCCGCATGGGCCAGGCCATGGCGGCCCGGCTGGTCGCGGCGGGTCACCGGGTACGGGTCTGGAACCGCTCACCGGAGGCGGCGAAGGCGATCGCCGGCGCCGAGCCGGTCGGCAGCGCGGCCGAGGCCTTCGCCGGGGATGCCGCCATCACCATGCTCGCCGACGACGCGGCCCTGCGCGCCGTCATCGTCGAGGGCGGGTTGCTCGACAGCGGACAGCGCCCGGCGGTCCATATCGGCATGTCGACGATCTCGGTCGCCCTGGCCAAGGAGTTGGCGGCGGTCCATGGGCGGGCAGGCGTTTCCTACGTCTCCGCCCCGGTCTTCGGCCGGCCAGACGCGGCCGCCAATGGCGCGCTCAACATCATCGCTGCGGGCGCGGACGAAGCGATCGCCCAGGTGCAGCCGCTGTTCGACGCCATGGGCAGCAAGACCTGGCGCTTCGGCACGGAGCCGGAGCGGGCCAATGCCGTCAAGCTCGCGGGCAACTTCATGCTCGTCTCCGCCATCGAGGCCATGGGAGAAGCGGCGGCCTTCGCGGAGGGGCACGGCATTCCCGGTGCCGAGGTGCTGGAGATGCTGACCGGCACCCTGTTCGCCTCGCCGGTCTACAAGAATTACGGCGCGATGATCATGGAAGGGCGCTACGAGCCGCCGGGCTTCACCATCCGCCTCGGCCTCAAGGATGTCCGCCTCGCCCTCGCGGCGGGCGAGGCGGTCAATGTGCCGATGCCGTTCGCCAGCGTGCTGCGGGACAACCTCCTCGACGCCATCGCCCATGGCGACGGCGACAAGGATTTCGCCGGGCTGGCGACGGTGGCCGCCCGGCGCAGCGGGCGCTGACACGGAACCCGCTTGAGCAGAGCGGTCCCGTATCAGCCAGCCCGCGCGGCGCCTGAGCGACGTCTAAATCCGCCATCCCCCAAATCTGCCACCCCGCAGGGATCGAGCGGATTTGGCAGCCGGACTGGGATGATACGTCTTCAGCGCTGGGTGTTCGACGCGGTCTGGCCGAACATCACCTTCTTGGCGTCCTCGCTCATCGGCTGGCCGTGGTTCGGGTTGACCTCGGCCGCCTTCGCGTAGGCCGCCTTGGTGGCCGGGCGCTCGGCGATCGCCTCGAACCAGCGCTTGAGGTTCGGATGGTCGTCGAGCCGCTGGCCCTGCTTCTCCCACGGCACGATCCAGGGATAGGCCGCCATGTCGGCGATGGTGTAGTCGGCCCCCGCGACGAAGTCCCGGTCCGCCAGCCGCCGGTCGAGCACGCCGTAGAGGCGGTTCGTCTCCTTCACGTAGCGGTCGATGGCGTAGGGTATCTTTTCCGGCGCGTATTGGGAGAAATGGTGGTTCTGGCCGAGCATCGGTCCCAGGCCGCCCATCTGCCAGAACAGCCATTGCAGGGTCTCGGCCCGGCCGCGCAGATCGCCGGGCAGGAAGCGCCCCGTCTTCTCAGCAAGGTAGAGCAGGATCGCGCCCGACTCGAACAGCGAGACCGGCGCGCCGCCATCGGCGGGCTCATGATCGACGATGGCCGGCATGCGGTTGTTCGGCGCGATCTTCAGGAAGGCGGGTTCGAACTGCGCGCCCTTGCCGATATCCACCGGATGGATCGTGTAGGGCAGGCCGGTCTCCTCCAGAAAGAGCGTCACCTTGTGGCCGTTCGGGGTCGGCCAGTAATGCAGGTCGATCATGCTTGCGCCTCATCTCCGGTGCCGCATCCCGTGGGCCCCGGCCAGCGGCGAAGTGGGATGGGCGGACGATTCGATCAAGGCGGCCCGGTCCTGCGGATTGCGCGGACGTCCCGGAGGAAGCGTTCCCCCCGGTGCCGGGATACCGCCTTCCGAAAAGGGGGACGGGTCATGATTTCGGCGCGTTCGGCCGGCGTGAGCGGCGCCCTCAGCGCTTCGAGGGCGCGGCCGCACGCATCGCATTACCGCAGCGTGACGCCAATCCGGTCGCGGCGGTGACCGATATGGTCTCCGCCCGACTCGGGGTCGAGATCAACACGGCCGTGCTCACATCCTCGATCGAAGCGGAGAGGCGTGTCCTCGACATCTTGGTGTGACGGCCGGACCGACGTCGGTGATCACGAGGGGATCGGGCGGCTCTCACGAGACAACGATGTCACAAGACAACTCTGCGCCATGCGCCGCGGCGCCTTGCCGGGCGTGGACCGAAACGGTATCTCCATCGGGCCCGTAGGGGCGTCGGGGTGTAGCGCAGTCTGGTAGCGCATCTGCTTTGGGAGCAGAGGGTCGTAGGTTCGAATCCTATCGCCCCGACCATGTCTTGCCCGGAGACGTTAGCCGTCCGATGTCGAGCGCCCGCATCTATCGTCCCGCCAAGGATCCCTCGCAGTCCGGGCTCGCCCGCACCAAGCAATGGGTGCTGGAATTCGACCAGACCGCCCCGCGCGAGACCGAACCGCTGATGGGCTGGACCGGCTCTTCCGACATGCTGCAGCAGGTGCGGCTCGACTTCGACACGGCGGACGAGGCGGTGGCCTACGCGAAATCCGCCGGCATCGCCTACCGCGTCGAGGAGACGCCGCCGCCGATCGCCCGCAAGGGCCTGTCCTATTCCGACAACTTCAAGTTCAACCGCACCGCGCCCTGGACGCACTGACGCCGGATTTCACGCGCGCGGCGACGCGGAAGCCGCCGCGAGCGTGAACCCGTTCGGTCCTCAGCGCCCCTTCCGGTCCGCCCAGGCACGGTAGGGGCTCGGCGCGCCGGCCAGCGGATGATGCTGGACCCGCATCGGCTGCTCCGCGAGCGGCCGGCATAGTTCGGCATAGATCCCGGCGCTGATCAGCCCCTCGGCCTCCGCCTCCTCGGCGGTGAAGGCGAAATAGCCCTGCTTCACCCCGGCGAGCCGCATCGCCGCGTGGCACATCGGGCAGGGCCGTCCGCTCGCGTAGACGATGCAATCGTCAAGCTTCGGCCGCCCGAGTTTCTGGCTCGCCGCGCGCAGGGCCACCATCTCGGCATGGTCGCTAGGATCGTTCGTGCGGTGGATGCGGTTGGCCGCGCGCGCGACCACCTCTCCGTCCCGCACGATCACCGCGCCGTAGGGGCTGCCACCCTCGGCGACGTTGGCCAGCGCCAATTCGGTCGCCTCGCGCAGGTAGCTGTCGTGATCCGGCATCCACTCTCTCCTTGTCAGACGACATCCGCGGGATGGCGGAGGTCGACGTCGCTCGAAAGCCGCGCGGGCTCGCCGATCCGGTGCCCGCTCGGAGCGAGCGGACACCGGATCAGAACGCGTAGCGCACGTGGCAATAGGGCAGGTGCTCGGCGAGCAACGCCTTGAAACGGGTGAGCCATTTCCCCTTCCAACCCGTACGGTAACGCAGGTTGTCGCCGCCGCCCTCCGAACGCTTGGTCTCCTGGATATCCGGACGCCACAGCAGGGCCTCGGCCTTCGGGTGCCAGCCGAGATTGACCTCATGCAGCCCGGCATTGTGGGTCAGCATGATGATCTCGCATTTGAGCTGGGCTTTGGCCGACTCGGAGATCGTCCCGTCGATCTCGGCGAAGAGGTCTGCCCAGTCGGCCTCCCAGCCCTCGTAGAGGATGACGGGGGAGAAATTGACGTGAACCTCGTAGCCGGCGGCCACGAAGTCATCGATGGCGGCGATCCGCTCCCGGATCGGCGCCGTGCGCACGTCGACGACCTTGGCGATTGGGGCCGGCATCAGCGAGAAGCGGATGCGGGTGCGCCCCTGCGGATCGTAGGCCAGGAGGTCGCGGTTGACCGCCTTGGTGGCGAAGGAGCCCTTGGCGTTGGGCAGGGTGCGGAACAGGCCGACCAGATCGCGGACCGTGTCGCAGATCATCGCATCGACCGAGAGATCACCGTTCTCGCCGAGATCGTAGATCCAGGCGGCTTCGTCGATCTGGTCGGGCTCCGGCAGGGGACCCTGCTTCGCCGCGTGCCGGGCGATGGCGGCGCACACCGCCTCGACATTCACGAAGAGCGAGATCGGGTTCGAGAAGCCCTTGCGACGCGGCACGTAGCAATACGCGCAGGCCATGGCGCAGCCATTGGAGGTCGAGGGCGCGATGAAATGGGCCGAGCGGCCGTTGGGGCGCATCGCGAGCCCCTTCTTCACCCCGAGCACCAGGGTCGAGCGCTTGATGCGGACCCAATCCTCGACCGACCCCTCGTTACCGTGCAGCTCCGGGATGTTCCAATGCGAGGGCACCGCGATCCGCTCGGCATTGGGAAACCGTGACAGGATCTCGCGCCCGCGCGGATAATCGGCGATTGCGGGCTCCATGAAGATGCGGTCGATGTCGATGAGATCGCGCGGGGCCATGGGGCCTATCTAGCGCGACGGGGCGCCCCGGCCCCGGCCTGCGGCGACGGGGCACCGGGTCAGAGCCGCGCCAGAAGCTCGGCCTTCTTGCCCGTGAATTCCGCGTCGGTCAGCACGCCCTTCTGATGGAGTTCGGCCAGCCGTTCGAGGATCGAGAGGATGTCGGCCGCCCCGGCGCCCGAAGCGGGCAGGTCCTGCCGGCGGGCGGGGGGCTCGCGCGGCGTGGTGGAGATGGACGAAGACGCAGCGGAGGACGCGGCCGCCGTCGAGCCCGGTGGCGTCACCGTCGCATCGCGGCTCACCACCGCGAGATCGTCCAGGGTGAAATGCCCCTGCGGTCCGCTGAAGCGCAGGGAGGCCTGGGCGCCCTGCTGCTGCGAGGCACCGGTCACGAGGCGCTCGCCGGTGTCGTAGAGGACGAGCCGCCCCTCCGTCTCGACGGCGAGCCGGCGGCTCTCGGGAAAGAAGGCGTAGCGCGTCGCGTTCTGCGCCCCAGCGCTCGAGGGAAGCCCCAATTCCGCCGGCCACCAATTGCCGGACGTGGCCTCCTCTTGGAAGCCGGAGAGCGGCAGGGCGGCGGCGAGTTCGGTGCACAGGGCATCGACCTGGGCCTTGAGGGCGTGGTCGTTCATGCGCCCGACCATGACCATGCCGCCCCGCGACCATTGGCCGAATCCGCCGAGATCGGGATGGTCGAACTGGGCCATGTTGCCTTGCCCGGCCTGGAGCGCGCGCAGCAGGTGACGCACCGCCTCCAGACTGACCCCGTGCCGCTCGGCCAGGGCCTGCAGCCCGGAGGGCCGGTGCTCGGGTTCTTCGATCATCGGCACTTCCCCGCTCGAACGCTTCGGTATCGCGACACCTCGGTGGCGCAACGCGCGGTGCAACGCGCGCGCCGGACGCGAGTTTCGTCCAAGGCCTAGCACATCCACGACGGCGTGCGGCGAGCCCGAAAAAATTGCTGCGCTGCGTCAGCCGCAACGGAGCTTCACAGTTCCGTGCACGTTCTAACGTCCGGTCGGACCCGTTGGGGGCCGCCATGAGTGAGAATGGGACCACGATGGCCGATACCGACAGGACCGCGACGCCGATGCCACGGACCTCGCGCACGCGCATCCGCGAAGGCTCGCCGCATCCGCGCGGGGCGACCTGGGATGGGCGCGGAGTCAATTTCGCGCTGTTCTCGGCCCATGCGACCAAGGTGGAGCTGTGCCTGTTCGACGATGCGGGCGAGAAGGAGATCGAGCGCATCGAGCTGCCCGAATACACCGATGAGGTCTGGCACGGTTATCTGCCGGATGCGCGCCCGGGCACGATCTACGGTTATCGCGTCCACGGCCCCTACGAACCGGAGGCCGGTCACCGCTTCAACCCGAACAAGCTGCTGATCGACCCCTACGCCAAGGGCCTGGTCGGCACCATCGAGTGGAACCCGGCCCTGTTCGGCTACAAGATGGAGACCGGGGACGACCTCACCTTCGATGAGCGCGACTCGGCCCCCTATACCCGCCGCTCCCGCGTGATCGACCCGGCCTTTACCTGGGGCCGCGATGCCAAGCCCCGTGTGCCGTGGGAACGCACCATCGTCTACGAAACCCATGTGAAGGGCTTCACCAAGCTGCATCCGGCGGTGCCCGAGAAGCTGCGCGGCACCTATGCCGGCATGGGCCATCCGGCAGTGCTCGATTATATCAAGAGCCTCGGCGTCACGTCGGTCGAGTTGCTTCCGGTCCATTCCTTCGTGCAGGACGATTACCTGCAGCAGAAGGGCCTGATCAATTACTGGGGCTACAATACCATCTCGTTCTTCACGCCCGCCCGGCGCTACGCAGCGGTGCCGGACTTCGCCTTCTCCGAATTCAAGGAGATGGTGGCGCGGATGCACGGTGCCGGCCTCGAGGTGATCCTCGACGTGGTCTACAACCACACCGCCGAAGGCAACGAGAAGGGTCCGACCCTCTCGTTCAAGGGGATCGACAACGCCTCCTACTACCGCCTGCTGCCGAACCAGCCGCGCTACTACATCAACGATACCGGCACCGGGAACACCTTCAACCTGTCGCATCCGCGAGTGCTGCAGCTCGTCACCGATAGCTTGCGCTACTGGGCGACGGAGATGCGGGTCGACGGCTTCCGCTTCGATCTCGCCACGATCCTCGGCCGCGAGCCCTACGGTTTCGACGAGGGCGGCGGCTTCCTCGACACCTGCCGCCAGGATCCGGTGCTCAACGATGTGAAGCTCATCGCCGAGCCGTGGGATTGCGGCCCCGGCGGCTATCAGGTCGGCGGCTTCCCGCCGGGCTGGGCCGAGTGGAACGACCGCTTTCGCGATGATGTGCGCGGCTACTGGAAGGGCGATGCCGGGCTCCTGCCGGGCTTGGCCTCCCGCATCACCGCCTCGGCCGACAAATTCAACAAGCGCGGACGCCGGCCCTGGGCCTCGGTGAACTTCATCACCGCCCATGACGGCTTCACCCTCAACGACACGGTTTCCTACAACGAGAAGCACAACGAGGCGAACGGCGAGGGCAACCGCGACGGGCACGGCCACAACCTGTCCTACAATTACGGCGTCGAGGGCCCGACCGACGATCCCGAGATCCGCTCGGTGCGGTTGCGCCAGATGCGCAACATGCTCGCCACCCTGTTCCTGTCGAAGGGTACGCCGATGCTGCTGGCCGGCGATGAATTCGCCCGCACGCAGCAGGGCAACAACAACGCCTATTGCCAGGACAACGAGGTGTCCTGGGTCGATTGGGGCGCCATCGGTCCGGAGGAGCGGGATCTCGCCGAGTTCACGCAGCGTCTGATCCTGCTGCGCAATGCCCTGCCGATGCTCTCGCGCGGGCGCTTCGTGACCGGCGCCTATGACGAGGAGTTCGGCGTCAAGGACGTGACGTGGCTGACCCCCACCGGCACGGAGATGACGCCGGAGAACTGGAACGACGGCAATTCCCGCACCCTGGCCGTGCTCCTCGACGGGCGTGCCCAGGCGAGCGGCATCCACAAGCGCGGCGGCGATGCCACCCTGCTCCTGTTCTACAATGCCTATCACGACGTGGTGGACTTCACCTTCCCCGAGGCGCCGGGCGGCACGGCATGGACGCGGCTGCTCGACACCAACCTGCCCGACAGCCAGGAGATCGCGAGCTTCGCCGTGGGCGAGAGCTACTCGGTCACCGGACGCTCGATGCTGATGTTCGTGCTCAAACCGGTCGAGAGCGAGGGCGAGGATCACACCGAGATGGAACGCTCCTACCAGTACGTGATGCAGGCCTTCGAACGGGCCAATGTCGAGAGCGTGAGCTTCGGCATCGACGACGAGGCCTGATGCGAGAGCGCCCTTCGCCGAACGGTTCGCCGTTTCGGCGGAGGGGCTCCGCGAACGAGAGAGCGGAACCGTGTCGGGCCCCATCACGATCCGGCCCGGCGCGCTCGATCGGAGCAGCCCTCGGTGGTGTTGCCGCCCGGGCGGGCCGGAACCGATTTCTTTCCTCCGGTCCTGTCCTACTCTTCCTCAGCGGGGATCCGGCGGCACGGGCCGGTGACCTCGACAAGACCATGCCAGGCCGCGGATCCGCATGACCGACATTCCCGAGAAACGGCCGCACGGGAGCCATCCGAGCGTCGAGACCGGCGCCGCCGGCCATGAATTCGAGGCCGGCAGCGACATCTTCTTCGCCGCCGTGTCGATGACGCGCATGCCGATGGTCGTGGTCGATCCCCACCAGGACGATTGTCCGATCGTCTTCGTGAACCAAGCCTTCCTCGAAATGACGGGCTATCTCCGCGACGAGGTGATCGGGCGCAATTGCCGCTTCCTGCAGGGGCCCGAGACGGATCCGGCGGCGCGGAAGGCGGTCCGTGAGGCGATCACCGAGCGGCGGGACATCGCCATCGAGATCCTCAATTATCGGAAGGACGGCACGAGCTTCTGGAACGCGCTGTTCGTGAGCCCGGTCTACAATGCGGCCGGCGACCTCGTGTACCTGTTCGGCTCGCAGCTCGACATCACCCGCCGCCGCCTCGCCGAGGATTCCCTGCACCAGTCGCAGAAGATGGAAGCCCTCGGCCAGCTCACCGGCGGCATCGCCCACGACTTCAACAACCTGCTCCAGGTGATCCTGGGCTACGCCGATTCGCTATCGACCAACCTGGAGCGGCCGGATGCCGATAAGGGGCGAATGGGCCGGGCCGTCGGCAACATCCGCGAGGCGGCCGAGCGCGCCTCGACGCTGACGCAGCAATTGCTGTCCTTCGCCCGCAAGCAGCGCCTCGACGGACGCACCGTCCATCTCAACGACCTCGTCTCCGAGATGAAGGAGCTTGCCGGGCGCACCCTGGGCGAGGCGGTGACGATCGAGACCGATCTCGCCCCGGATCTCAGGCCCTGCCGGATCGATCCGACTCAGGCCGAGGTTGCCCTCCTCAACGTGCTCATCAATGCCCGCGATGCGATGCCGGAGGGCGGCCGCGTCACCATCACCACGCGCAACGAGGCGCCGGTCCACGCCAACGATCCGGGCTGCGTCAGCGTCTCGGTGACGGATACGGGAGCCGGCATCCCCTCGGACGTGTTGGCGCGGGTGATGGACCCGTTCTTCACCACCAAGGAGGAGGGCAAGGGAACCGGCCTCGGCCTTTCCATGGTCTACGGCTTCGCCAAGCAATCGGGCGGGTCGGTGCAGATCGAATCGGTGGTGGGGGAGGGCACCACCGTACGGCTGTCCTTCCCAGCGACCGACGAGGTGGACGGACAGGCCCATCGGGATTCCGCTCCCGCCGAGGAGCGACCGGGCACCGAGACGATCCTGATCGTCGATGACCGCGCCGATGTCGCCGAACTCGCCCGGGCGATCCTGCGGGATTACGGCTACGGCACCCTGATGGCCCGGCACGGCCGAGAGGCGTTGGAGATCCTGGCCGACCACCCGGAAATCGACCTGCTCTTCTCGGACCTGATCATGCCCGGCGGCATGGACGGCCTGTCCCTGGCCCGCGAAGCGCGACGCCGTGACCCCGACCTCAAGATTCTGCTCACCACCGGCTATGCCGAGGCGAGCCTGGAGCGAACCGGAATCGAGCGTCCGGAGTTCGATATCCTGAACAAGCCGTACCGCCGCGCCGAGCTGATCCGGCGGGTGCGGGCGGCCCTCGATACGGCAGGCGGCAAGGTCAGGTAACGGTCGGACGGGCGCCGCCGATTCCATCAGGGAGGCGATCCATGCCCCAGGGCGACAAGTCGAAATATACGGACAAGCAGATCCGCAAGGCGGAGCACATCGCCGAATCCTACGAGTCCCGCGGTGTCCCGGAGAAGGAAGCGGAATCCCGCGCCTGGGCCACCGTCAACAAGGATGACGGCGGCGGCAAGAAACCCGGCGGCTCGGGCCGCGGCCGCTCCACCGGCCAGCCCGCCGCCCATAAGGGCGGTCGCACCGGCGGCACGGCATCGGCCTCGCGCACCAAGGAGCAGCGCTCCGCCTCCGCTAAGAAAGCCGCCGAGACACGTAAGCGGAATGCGGCGAAGAAGGCGGGGTAGTGCGCTCACGCCAGATGACATTCTGCCGGACGCTTTGGGCTCAAAGCGTGTGTGAGCGTCCGGTCGTGGCTCCCCTGGCGGTCCCCATGCTGAGACGTGCGTAAAGCGAGCCTCGACGCATGCCACCGCGCCTGTCCCGGCAGAGCGATGCGCAGGTTGCTTCGAGGCTCGAGTTCCCATCCAGCGCCTCGGCGAGGGGCGTGGGGCTTAGCGAGGGAGCGGGCTCAAACGGATCTCAGCCTTGGGAGGCGTTGCTTTTTCCGCCGAGCCTCGTCCAGATCGGGTTGGCGATCACGGCGGAGGGAAGGGGATGCGCTCGACAATCGGTTCGGGCCGCTCCTGGAGCCGCCTCACGCGCGTCGCGCCGCTGATCCTGTCGGGGTTTCCGGCCGTGGCGGCACCCACGCTGGATGGGCCTTTCACGGAGCGGCAGGCCGAGAGGGGCCAAGCCATCTACAACGATCATTGCGCGGAGTGTCATCGTCCGGATCTCACCGGCGCGCTCGGCTCGTCCCTCGTCGATGGCGCATTCAAACGGAGCTGGGCCGGCAAGCCGGTCTCCGACCTGCGTGCGTGGATCAAGGCGAATATGCCGCCGAACGCGCCGGATACGCTGCCCGACGACCAACTCGACCCGATCGTCGCGCTGATCCTGATGAAGAACGGCGTGGCGCCCGGCCAGACCCCGCTCAGCAAGGCGAATGCGGGCGGTCTTTTTCCCGAGGAGTGAGGCGTTAGGCCCGAAACCGGCAGAGACGGCCGGTCAGCCGGCGCCCGCCCCCGTTCAAACCGAATGCGGCGCCCGCGCGAAACGCCGAAAGGGCTTTCGCGCGGGCGCCCTGTTCCTCAAACCGCCATCGCCGCCTTCAGGTTTTCATCGACCTTGTCGAGGAAGCCCTCGGTGGTGAGCCACTTCTGGTCGGGACCGACGAGGAGGGCGAGATCCTTGGTCATGAAGCCGGATTCGACGGTATCGACGCAGACCTTCTCCAGCGTGGAGGCGAACTTCGCGAGATCGGCGTTGCCGTCGAGCTTGGCCCGGTGGGACAGGCCGCGGGTCCAGGCGAAGATCGAGGCGATCGAATTGGTCGAGGTCGCCTTGCCCTTCTGGTGCTCGCGGTAGTGGCGCGTCACCGTGCCGTGGGCGGCCTCGGCCTCCACGGTCTGGCCGTCCGGCGTCATCAGCACCGAGGTCATCAGGCCGAGCGAGCCGAAGCCCTGGGCCGCCGTGTCCGACTGCACGTCGCCGTCATAGTTCTTACAGGCCCAGACATAGCCGCCCGACCACTTGAGGCAGGAGGCCACCATGTCGTCGATCAGACGGTGCTCGTAGACGAGGCCGAGCGACTGGAACTTCGACTTGAACTCTTCGTCGAACACCTTCTGGAACAGATCTTTGAAGCGGCCGTCATAGACCTTGAGGATGGTGTTCTTGGTCGACAGATAGACCGGGTATTTGCGGGCCAGGCCGTAGTTGAACGAGGCCCGGGCGAAATCGATGATCGACTGATCGAGATTGTACATCGACATCGCGACGCCGGCATCCGGGAACTTGAACACCTCCTTCTCGATGACGGTGCCGTCATCGCCCTCGAACTTGATGGTGAGCCGGCCCTTGCCCGGCACCTTGAAGTCGGTGGCGCGGTACTGATCGCCATAGGCGTGGCGGCCGATCACGAAGGGCTGGGTCCAGCCCGGCACGAGGCGCGGCACGTTGGAGCAGATGATCGGCTCGCGGAAGATGACGCCGCCGAGGATGTTGCGGATCGTGCCGTTGGGCGAGCGCCACATCTCCTTGAGATTGAACTCCTTCACGCGGGCTTCGTCCGGCGTGATGGTGGCGCATTTCACGCCGACGCCGTGGCGCTTGATCGCCTCCGCCGCATCGACCGTCACCTGATCGTTGGTGGCGTCGCGGTGCTCGACGCCGAGGTCGTAATAGTCGAGGTCGAGATCGAGGTAGGGGTGGATGAGCTTGTTCTTGATCTCCGCCCAGATGATCCGGGTCATCTCGTCGCCGTCGAGCTCGACGACCGGATTGGCCACCTTGATCTTCGCCATGTCGGTTCCTCGATTGCCCGGTGCCGTGCGCCCGGCCGGCTGCCCTTCGCACGTCTGCCCGGAACCCTGTCGCCGCCCCTATAACGCAGCGCAACAGGGCGACAAAGCCACGGCTCGGCGGCCCGTTTCGGACGCGCGATTCTGTTACCGCCCCGTTCCTGGCCCCCTGCCGAGCGGCAGCAGGCGGCGCAAGCGAAACCCGAGCCAGATCAGGATGGCCAGGGCGATCAGGTTCAGCCCCAGGGTGAATTCCTCCCGCGGAGCGAGGGAGAGGGCGTAGCTGCTTTTTCGCGCGGCATCGAACTGCCAGCCCAGCACCAAGCCGCCCTCCGAGGGCGCCCGCAGGAACAGATCCGCCAGAAGCCAGCCGCTCGCCGAGAGGCGGAACGTGAGGTCGGCGCTCACGAACCAGATCACCTGCGCGAGTTGTACCGGGACGGAGAGGGTGGTGCCGAGGCGATGGTCCTGCCAGAGCGCCACCCCCGCGACCACGCTCGCTGCCAGCACCAACCCGATGAACAGAACGCCCGGCAGCAGCGTGAGCGGCACCGCGAAGCCGGTCTGCGCCAAGTCGCGCAGGAACGCCCAGAGGCCGACGAGGCCCCCCTGAATCTCGATCAGCGCCACGAGGGTGCGCAGGCCGGCACGATCATCCTTCACGGCTTTCGTCATGGCGGTGGGCATAAATCAGCCGGCGCGGCGCGGCCACCCCGGGAGACGGCGCCGCCGCCGAAGCGCATGTCGGTCCGCTCAAAGAGCGTGTATCCGGTCAGCGTTCAGAAGCCTGGACAAATCCGGCCGGCACTGCGACGACCCCCGCGCCATTCTACGGCCGATTACAGGGAAGGAGACACCATGAGCGACCGCATCATCCTGCGCGCCGGCGAAGCCCTCGTCGCGGGCGGCCCGCCCAACACGGCCTCCGAGCCCGAAGTGATCATCGGCGAGCTCGACGGGCCGGTCGGCACCGCACTCGCCACCCTGACCGGCGATCAGGTCGTCGGCCATTCCCGCGTCTTCGCGCTTCTCAACACCGACATCATGGTCCGTCCGGTGACGCTCTGCGTCTCCAAGGTGAGCGTGACCGAGAACAAGTACACCTCGATCCTGATGGGCACGGTGCAGTACGCCATCGCCAACGGCGTGCTCGACGCGGTCCGGGCCGGCTACATCCCCAAGGAGAAGGCCAACGACCTCGGCATCATCTGCTCGGTCTGGCTCAGCCCCGGCGTGATCCAGGCGGAAAGCGTCGATCACAAGGCCCTGTTCGACATCCAGCGCCGTGGCATGACCGAGGCGATCCGCAAGGCCATGACCAACGAGCCGTCGATCGACTGGCTGTTGGAGAACCAGGACAAGATCGTTCACAAATACTACCAGATGGGCATCGACGGTAAGATCTGAGCCCTTTCTGATTGCGCGTCGCCGGCCAGGTCGGCGGCGCGCCTCACCGCACAAGCATCCAAGAATGAGCGCCCCCGTCGTCATCCTGGTCGAGCCGCAGCTCGCCGAGAATATCGGCATGACCGCCCGTGCCATGGCCAATTTCGGCTTGTCCGAACTGCGCCTCGTGGCGCCGAAGAACGGTTGGCCGAAGAAGGGGGTGCGCGAGGCGGCCTCCGGCGCCACGCATGTGCTCGACGCGGCCACGCTCTATGCCACGTTGCCCGAGGCGATCGCCGACCTGCACCATGTTCTGGCCACCACCGCCCGCGAGCGGGGCCAGATGAAACGGGTCTTCGCCCCCGAGGAGGCGATGACGGCCACCGCCGAGCGGATCGGACGCGGCGAGCGGGTCGGGCTGATGTTCGGGCGCGAGCGGGTGGGCCTGAGCAACGACGAGGTGTCGCTGGCCGATGCCATCGTCACCTTCCCGGTCACCGAAGAGTTTCCCTCGCTCAACCTCGCCCAGGCCGTGCTGCTGATGGGCTATGAGTGGCGCCGCGCAGCGGGCCTCGCCACCCTGCGCTTCTCCGGCGAATTGCTCTCACCGCCCGCCACCCGCGAGGCCGTCCTGTCGCTGTTCGCGAGCCTGGAGGACACCCTGGCCCGCGCCGGCTTCTACCCGCCGGAGAAGCAGGACATCATCGCCCGCAACATGCGCGACATGCTCCATCGCATGGCGATGACCGAGCAGGATGTGCGCACCTTCCGGGGAGCCTTGCGGGCCCTGAACCGGCGCGGGGCGAAGGCCGAGGAGGCTTAACCGGTCACCACGGTCAGGCTATCCCAGCCACGCCCTCATCCTGAGGCGGAGCACGGGACACCGATGCGACGCCTCGGACCGCGGCAGGTTTCGACGGACGTCTACCGCCCCGTCAGCCCGAACCGCGTCAGGCAGACATGCTTCGCCAGCGAGGCGGACGAGATCGGCACGGCCGGCGTCGTTCCGTAAGGCGTTCCTGTCGCGGCGTCCTCGTCGTCCCGGTAGACGCCCTGTCGGTAGGTCAGCTCGCACTCGTTAAATTTATTGCAGACCGAGAGCTTGGTGCAGATCGTCCGGCCCGCCCGCTCGTAGATGTAGTAGGTCGCTCCGGAATAGGGCGGCCGGGGGAAGGATTCGGTCCGCACCGTGGTGGTGTCCTGAGCCCCCACGACCGCTGGCCAGAGAAGCACCGGCAGAACAGCCGCCATCACCGCCGCACGCATCACCACTCCCCCATCAGACCAGATCCGTTCGATCCCTGCGGGATGGCGGATCTGTGTTTCGCTCAAGCGCCGCGCTGGCTTGGCATTACGGAAGCCGCTTCGATCGAGCGGATCCCGTATCGGTTCGGATCTCAGCCGATCCGGATCACGATCTTGCCGACATGCGAGGCCTTGGCCAAGGCCGCGAGGGCGGCGGGCGCCTCGTCGAAGCCGTAGACCGTATCGATCACCGGTGCGATCCGGTGCAGGGCGATCGACCGGTTCATGTCCTCGAACATCTCTCGCGGGCCGACGGCGACACCGCGCACGATGCAGCTCGCCCCGAGGATCGCCAGAGGGTCGATGGCCTCTCCCTGCGCCAACAGGCCGATCAAGGCGATATGGCCGCCGGGCCGGGTCGAGGCGATGGAGCGCGGCAGGGTGCCGGTGCCGCCGACCTCCACCACGTGATCGACGCCGACGCCGTCGGTCAGCCGGCGCACCTCGCGCTCCCAATCGGGATGGGTGCGGTAATTGACAGTGTCGTGTGCGCCGAGCGCGCGGGCCTTTTCCAGCTTGGCGTCGCTCGACGAGGTGGCGATGACCCGCGCCCCCGCCGCCCGGGCCAGCTGGATCGCGAAGACCGACACGCCGCCGGTGCCGAGGGTCAGCACGGTTTCGCCGGCCCGCAGAGGCTTCAGGCCGTAAAGGGCGTTCCAGGCGGTCACCGCCGCGCAGGGCAGGGTCGCGCCTTCCTCGAAGCTGAGATGGTCGGGCAGCACCACCAACCCGTCCTCGTCGAAGACCTGATACTCGGCGAGCACGCCGTCGATGGCGCCGCCGAGGGCCGTCTCCCAGGCATCGGCCACCTGTGCGCCCCCGAGCCAGCTCTGCGAGAAGATGCCGGCGACCTGCTCGCCGCCCTTGAACCGGCGCACGCCCTCGCCGAGGGCCACGACCTCGCCGGCGCCATCGGAGACCGGGATCAACCGGTCGAGATTCACGGCGAAGGGATACTGCCCCTGGCAGATCAGCAGGTCACGATAATTGAGGGAGGCCGCTCGCATCCGCACCAGAACCTGCCCGCGCCCCGGTTCAGGGGTCGGGCGCGCGGCGCTCTTCCAACTGTCGAGGCCTGCGGCGGCGGACATCTCGTAGGCGCGCATACTGCTTTCCTGTCCCGATGCGTTCGCTGAGGATTGGACGCCCATATGGGAAGAGGCCGCCCGAAGGCGACCTCTTCCGCACCGATCCCGCATCCGGCCCGGGAGTTGCCGGACAGGGCTATTCCTTGTCGCCGCGATGGACACCCTGGTCGCGGTTTTCCTTCAAACGACCGTCATCCGAATGCTGAACGCTGCCCTTATGCGGCTGCCCAGAGTTTTTCGATCCATCGTGGTCAGCATTACGCGAAGAATTTCCCTTCGTGTGCTGGTTCGGCTGAGTCATTAGAGTGTCCTTTGACTGATCCGACGATCGATCGTGATCGCTGATCTGACAACCATGCACTCTGGGATGCGTTCCTGAGCTTTATTTTGTCTCGTCCCACCTTTGATATGCGTCATCACGCCATCTGGATCGGCGATTCCTGAAGGGTGCCAGACAGCTGACGAAGGTGCGAGAGAGACGCCGCAAGAACGGCCCGAAGGGGGCATGGGCCCCGCGGCATTCCGCCCGCCCAGCCGCGGCTGACCCTCGAAGATCGGGACAATGCCCCTCAAGAGGGGATCATGATGCCGCCGCAGCGTCGGCGGGGAGACGACGAGCACCTGTCCACGACGACGCGACCGGCCTCGGCCGCGAGCGGGGGCGCGCCCGATCCGAAGATGCTCGGCAGCCGGGAGGGCGCGGGCGACGGCAGCGGCGAGGGCGCCGCCGGCCGCAACGCTCCCTCCGCGCCGTGCCAGGTCGGCCGTGTCATTCGAGCTTGGCCAGGGCCTGCTCGATATCGGCGATCAGATCCTCCGGATCCTCCAGGCCGATCGAGAGACGCACCGTCTCCGGGCCGACGCAGGCCGCCGCGCGCTCCTCGGGACGGAGCTGGCGGTGGGTCGTGGTCGCCGGATGAATGGCGAGCGACTTGATCTCGCCGATATTCACCAGATGCGAGATCAGCTGCAGGTTGGCGATGAAGCGCAACGCCGCCGGCTCGCCCGCCTTGAGGGCGAAGGTGAAGATCGAGCCGGGTCCCTGCGGAACGTAGCGATGGGCCAGGGCCTCGCCCTTCTGGCCGGGCAGGGCCGGGTAGCTCACCCACTCCACCGCCGGATGGTCCTTGAGATACGCGGCGACCGCCTTGGCGTTGGCGCAATGGCGGGCCATGCGCAGGGGCAGGGTTTCGATGCCGGTCAGGGTCAGGAAGGCGTTCATCGGCGAGAGGCCGGGGCCGAGGTCGCGCAGACCGAACAGCCGGCAGGCCACGGCGAAGCTGATCTCGGGGAAACGCTCGCTGACGATCAGGCCATCATAGTCCGGCCAGGGATCGTTGATGAGGTTGTAGCGCGACCCCTTCGACGCCCAATCGAAGGTGCCGGCGTCGCAGATCATGCCGCCGATCACCTGTCCCGAACCGCCGAGGAACTTCGAGGTGGAATGGACGACGATGTCGGCGCCATGCTCGATCGGACGGATCAGGGCCGGGGAAGCCAGCGTGTTGTCGATGACCAGGGGCAACCCGTGCCGCTTGGCCACCGCGCTGATGCCCTCCAGGTCCATGACCGTGGCGCAGGGATTGACGATCGACTCGCAGATGATCGCCTTGGTCTGCGGCGTGATCGCCGCCTCGAAGGCTTCCGGCGTCAGGTCGGCGGCAAATTGCGGCGTGAGGTCGTAGCGCCCCTCGAGGCGGCGCATCAGGCCGAGGGAGCCGCCGAACAGGCGCGGCGAGGCGACGTAGGCATCCCCCGTCTGCATCAGCGTCATCATCACCAGCAGGACCGCCGATTGCCCGGAGGAGACGGCCACCGCCGCCTTGGCACCCTCCAGCGCGGCGATCCGACGCTCCAGCGCGGCGACCGTCGGATTCGAGCCGCGCGAGTAGGAGAAGCCGGTCCGGCGCATCGCGAAGATGTCCGCCGCCTGTTCGGTCGAGTCGAAGACGAAGCCGTTGGTGAAGTAGATCGGCTGCGCCCGTGCGCCGGTGGCGGGATCGGGGGCGGCACCGGCGTGGACCGCCTGCGTGGCGAAGCGGAGGGATTTGGGCTCGGCGGTCATGGCGGGACCTAACGTGGCAGGACCTGAACGGATCGGTCTGAAAGCGCGCGTCGCGACGCGTGTCCTTCTTCGCCTTCTGCCGCGAAACGCGCGGCGGCGAAACCCGCGATTCGTCCTTTCGGTGACGCGGCCGCCATGCGTGGAAGGCTGGGAAACGGATCAGACCGAATCCGGCAGCGTCCTCGGCGAGGCGGAGGTCGGCGCCCCTCAGGCCGCGCGCTTGAGGCAGGCCCGGAGGGTTCGCACCAGCATGGTCGGCGCATAGGGCTTGGGGATGAAGCGGGCCCCCTCCGGCATGTCGCCGGGACCGGGCGTGCCCATGCCGGAGACGATCAGCACCGGAATCTCCGGCCAGCGATGAGCGACCAGACGGGCCAGGGCAAAGCCGTCCATCGACCCCATCGGCATGTCGACATCGGTCATCAGGACACCGACATCGGGACGGTCCTCGAGCACGTCGAGGGCCCTGTCGGCATGGGGTGCTTCCAGGACGTTGAACCCCGCTTCCGCGAGCGTATCGGAGGCTTCCATCAGCAGCAGTCCGTCATCTTCAACGAGGAGGACGACGGGCAGCTCTGTCGGGTTTTCTGTCATGAGCCTGCAAACGATCTCGGGCCGACACTGGTTGCGGGCCTAATTCGCACCCGCAGCAAGGTCAAGGAAGAGACGCTGCGTGATTGTGCAGAGCGGGAAAAAGCCCCTTGACCTCAGGCGTGCAACCGCGCGCCGCCGGACCGGGCCGGAAGATTCGCCAGAGCCTCCGGGCGCGGACCGCCGGTCGCCCAGTCGAGCAGCTCGACCGTGTGCAGGATCGGGATGTCGGTGCCCTTCCCGATCTGGGTGGCGCAGCCGATATTGCCGGTGGCGATCAGGTCGGGCTTCACCCGCTCGATATTGGCCACCTTGCGGTCGCGCAGGCGCGCCGCGATCTCCGGCTGGAGGATGTTGTAGGTTCCGGCCGAGCCGCAGCAGATATGGCCCTCGGGCACGTCCTTCACCGTGAAGCCGGCCTTCTTGAGCAGGGTCTTCGGCTCGGTGCGGATCGCCTGTCCGTGCTGCATCGAGCAGGCGGAATGGTAGGCCACCACGAGGTCGGTGTCCTCCACCGGCGGCAGCAGCCCGATCTCGGCCATGTACTCGGTCACGTCCTTGGCGATCCCCGAGACCCGCGCCGCCTTCTCGGCATAGGCCGGGTCGTCGCGGAACATGAACCCGTAATCCTTGATGGTGGTGCCGCAACCCGATGCGGTGACGACGATGGCATCGAGGCCGGGCCCGTCCATCTCGGCGATCCAGGCATCGATGGTGCGCTTGGCGTGGCCGTGGGCGGACTCCTCCTTGCCCATGTGGTGCGTCAGCGCCCCGCAGCAGCCCTCGCCCTTGGGGTGGACCACCTCGACGCCGTGGCGGTTGAGCAGGCGGATCGCCGCCTCGTTGAAATCCGGCCGCAAGACGCTCTGGGCGCAGCCGCGCAGCAGCGCCACCCGGCCACGGCGCGGAGCGGGGCCGGCGTCCTCACCGGTCTGGAACAGGGCGCTGATCTCCTGCGCCGAAGTGTCGGCGGGGAAGGTGCCGACGCGGTCGGTCCGGTTACGGCCGGGGAGCTGGGCGGGGGCGAGGTCGAGCATCGCCGCCAGACGGTTGCCGACGCGCGGCAGCCGGGCCACCAGCGGGCGCAGCGGCGCCCCGACCTTGGCGGCGAGCAGCGCCAGCCGGAACCGGTTCGGATAGGGCAGGACCAAGGCCAGCAGCCCGCGCAGCAGCCGGTCGGAGAGCGGGCGCTTGTAGGTCTTCTCGATATGGGTGCGGGCGTGATCGACGAGGTGCATATAATGCACGCCCGACGGGCAGGTCGTCATGCAGGACAGGCAGGAGAGGCAGCGGTCGACATGCTTGACCACCTCGCGGCTGGCCGCCTTGCCGCCCTCCAGCATGTCCTTGATGAGATAGATTCGTCCGCGCGGAGAATCGAGTTCGTCACCCAGGAGAAGGTAGGTCGGGCAGGTCGCGGTGCAGAAGCCGCAATGGACGCAGGTGCGCAGGATCTTTTCCGAGGCCGCCATGGCGGGGTCGGCGAGCTGCGCGGGGGCGAAGTTGGTCTGCACGACACGCCTCGATGCATCTTCTTGCTTGTTTGCGTCTCTTAGAACCGTTCCTGACACCCCCGCAATCGGGAAGGGTTCTAAGCTGTTGTTTTGTCGCGCACCGCACGCAACCGAGCGGCCGAGATTCTCACCGCTCCCGCGACACCGTGAGCAGGCGGGCGATGAACCAGATCGGCACCACCACCGCCGCGCCGGCCAGGATCCAGCGGCCGAAATCGTGGAAAGTCTCGAGTCCGAGATCGATCAGCGACCGGGTCAGGTCGTAGAGCCGCCAGAACAGCAGGCCCGGCGTCAGGCCGAGCATCGCCATCACCGCGCCGACCAGCACGGAGAGGAACAGGAGCTTGACCAGGACCGCGGCCGGCGAGCCGCCGAGGAAGCGGTTGAGCGCGGAACGGCGGCGCGCCTCACCGTGATGCGGCTGGGCCGGATAGGCGCCGTGGTCGAGCGCGGCACGCCGCCGCGAATCGTGATCCCCGATCATTCCGCCTTTAATCCTCGCGCTGCCGTCGATGGAAGCGTGTCCGCCCCGCCACGGCGTTGCCGATACGCCACATCCGGGTGAAACCGCCCATTCGCGCCGGCATTCAGCCCGTTCGGGATGGCAGCCAGATGGCATCGCCGAGCGTTCCACTCAAGATGGCGGCCAGCATCCGGGCCCGCCTCCCGCAATGCTCCTTCCACCGCAGACGACCCGATAAAGGCCATGATCGACCACGCTCTATTCGACCCGGCGACGATCGATGCCGAGACGAAGGCGCTCAATGCCGAGATCGTGGCAGCCCATGCCGCGCAGGCCGACCCCTGGTCGCTGCCGATCGAAGAGGTACGGGCGCGCCGCCGGGCGGGTACGCAGGCCTCGCCGGCCATGCCGCGCAGTGCCCGCGCCGAAACGCTGACCATCGAAGGCCCGGGCGGCCCGCTGGCGCTGCGGGTCATCCGCCCGCAAGGCAAGCCGCGCGGCGCCTATCTGCACATCCACCGGGGTGGTTGGGTCTGGGGCGCGGCCGACGAGCAGGATCCCTGGCTCGAGCGCATCGCCGACGCCTGCGGCTTCGTCTGTTTGTCCGTCGAGTACCGGCTGGCGCCGGAGCATCCCTATCCCGCCGCCCTGGAGGATTGCGAGGCGGCCGCTCTCTGGCTCGCCGGACCGGGCAAGGCGGAGTTCGGGATCAGCGCCCTGACTATCGGCGGCGAGTCGGTCGGGGCGCATCTCGCGGTGATGACCCTGTTGCGCCTGCGCGACCGCCACGGCCTGCCCCGCGCCTTCCGCGGCGCCAACCTCAATGCTGGCTTCTACGATCTCGGCCTGACCCCGAGCGTGCGGCTCTGGGGCGAGGAGCGGCTCGTCATCAACACCACCGACCTCAAACGCTTCGCCGACGGCTATGTCCGCGAGGGCATCGACCGGCGCCGCCCGGACGTCTCGCCGCTTTACGCCGACCTGAAGGGCCTGCCGCCCGCCCTGTTCACCGTCGGCACCGCCGACCCGCTCCTCGACGACACGCTCTACATGTCGGCCCGCTGGGCGGCGGCCAACAATGGCGGCCACACCGCCGTCTATGCCGGCGGCTGCCATATCTTCGTGCGCCATCCCGGCGCGCTGAGCGAGCGGGCCCTGGAACTGATCGACCGCTTTCTGATGGCGCTGGCGTGACGCGGTGACGAGGGCCGGCCCGCGCCTTACCTGAGAACCGTCTTCCAACGGATGTCCCGATCAATTCTTCATCCTGAGGTTCCGCGCAGCGGCCTCGAAGGATCGTCCAGTCCCCGCAGCGCTGGCTGGAGGATCCTGCGAGGCTCAGCTTCGCTTCGCACTTGAGCATGAGGATGGGGACGGGAGATCCGCCTTCTTGCGGGCTCGAAACCCGCGAAGGACTCGAAATTCTTGCAGGCTCCGAGCCGGGTGCAGACCCCCATCCTCCCGCCGCGCTTCGCCGCGTGGTTCGCCTCCCGCGGCTGGTCGGCCCGCCCGCATCAGCTCGACCTGCTCGCGACCGTTCAGGCCGGGCGCTCGGCTTTGCTGGTGGCGCCCACGGGCGCGGGCAAGACCCTGGCCGGCTTCCTGCCGAGCCTCGTCGCGCTGAGCGAGCGGACCACGAAGGAGCGGCGACTCCACACCCTCTACGTCTCGCCGCTCAAGGCGCTCGCCGTCGACATCGCCCGCAATCTGGAAGCGCCGATCGAGGGCATGGGGCTGCCCGTCACCGTGGAGACCCGCACCGGCGATACCCCCGCCCATAAGCGCGCCCGCCAGATCCAGCGCCCGCCGGACATTCTGCTCACCACGCCAGAACAGCTCTCGCTGCTCCTCGCCCATCGCGAGGCGGAGGAGTTCTTCGCCGGCCTCCGCACCATCGTGCTCGACGAGTTGCACGCCCTCGTCACCTCGAAGCGCGGCGATCTCCTGTCCCTGGCGCTCGCCCGGCTGCGCCGACTGGCTCCGGATTCCCAAGCGATCGGCCTCTCGGCCACCGTGCGAGAGCCGGATGAGCTGAGGAAGTATCTGGTCTCCCAGAATCCAGGCCGCGTGGCGGGGGAGGGGAAGGGGCAGGGGAAGGGGAAGGGGCAGGGGAAGACGTCTGCCGGGACGGCGATGGCCGATCTCGTCGTGGTGAAGGGCGGCGCCAAGCCCGACCTGCACATGCTCGACGTGAACCGGACGCTTCCGCTCTCCGGCCACACCGCCTGGCACGCGATGCCAGCGATCTACGAGCTGATCCGGCAGCACCGGATGGTGCTGGTCTTCGTCAACACCCGGCTCCAGGCGGAATACACCTTCCAGGAGCTGTGGCGGCTCAACGACGACACCCTGCCCATCGCCCTGCATCACGGCTCGCTCGACGCCACCCAGCGCCGCCGGGTCGAGGCAGCGATGGCGGCGGGGCAACTCCGCGCCATCGTCTGTACCGCGACCCTGGACCTCGGCATCGATTGGGGCGACGTCGATCTCGTCGTCAATGTCGGCGCGCCGAAGGGCGCGAGCCGGATCATGCAGCGGATCGGCCGGGCCAACCACCGCATGGACGAGCCCTCCAAGGCCTATCTCGTCCCCGGCAACCGCTTCGAGATGCTGGAATGCCGGGCTGCCCTCGACGCGGTAGAGGAGGCGGCCCAGGACACGCCCGATGCCCGGCTCGGCGCCCCCGACGTGCTGGCCCAGCACGTCCTCGGCATGGCCTGCGCCGATGCCTTCGATCCGCTCGACCTCTACGAGGAGGTAATCTCGGCTTCCCCCTACGCGACTCTCTCCTGGGAGGATTTCGAGGCGGTGGTCGATTACGTCGCTACCGGCGGCTACGCCCTGCGCGCCTACGAGCGCTTCGCCAAGATCCTGCGCGGGGCGGACGGGAAATGGCGGGTGCGCGATGCGCGGGTGGCGCAGCAATACCGGATGAATATCGGCACCATCGTCGAGTCGACGCATATCAAGGTGCGCATGGCCCGGGCACTGCGGGGCAAACCCGGCACTGTGCTGCCCAGGGGCGGGCGGGTGCTCGGCGAGATCGAGGAGGATTTTGCCGAGACGCTCACGACCGGCGATACCTTCCTGTTCGCGGGCGAGGTTCTGCGCTTCGAGGGCTTGGCCGAGGACGAATGCCTCGTCACCCGCGCCGGCCCCGGCACCGATCCGGCCATCCCCTCCTATGCCGGCTCGAAATTTCCGCTCTCGACCTTCCTCGCCGCGCGGGTGCGGGCCATCATCGCCGACCCGTTCGAGTGGGACCGGCTGCCGGCGCAACTGTCGAACTACCTCGCGCTGCAGCGCAAGCACTCGGCCCTGCCCGGCGAACGCGACCTCCTGGTCGAGACCTATCCCCGCGCCGGGCGCTTCTATCTCACTGCCTTCCCCTTCGAGGGACGCCTCGCCCATCAGACTTTGGGGATGCTGCTGACCCGCCGGCTCGAACGGGCCCGGCTGCGCCCGCTCGGCTTTGCCGCCAACGATTACGGCATCGCCATCTGGTGCACGAAGGATCTCAGCGAGCGGGCCGCGCTCTCACCGGGCTTCATGGAGGCCTTGTTCGACGAGGACATGCTCGGCGACGATCTGGAGGCGTGGCTCGACGAATCCGCCATGATGAAGCGCACCTTCCGCCAATGCGCGGTGATCGCCGGGCTGATCGAGCGGCGCTTTCCGGGGCAGAAGAAGACCGGGCGGCAGGTCACCATCTCGACCGATCTGATCTACGACGTGCTGCGCCGTCACCAGCCCGACCACCTGCTCCTGCGGGCCGCGCGCCAGGATGCGGCAACCGGACTCCTCGACGTGACCCGCCTCGGCATGATGCTGAGGCGTATCCGGGGGCGAATCACCCACAGGGCGCTGGATCGCGTCTCGCCGCTCTCCGTGTCCGTCATGCTCGAGATCGGGCGCGAGCGGGTCTACGGGGAGGGGGCCGACGAGATCCTGGCCGAGGCCGAAGCCGAGCTTCTGCAAGAGGCTCTTGGCTGAAGCGCTCGGCTGAGGCGACCCGCCTCCGCGACACTCGGCGCGACATTTGGGAAGATCACGTTGGCACTCGGCCAGAAACTCGAAAAGACCGTGAAGGGCACCGACCACCCGCTTGCCGGGGAGGCCCTGAGCCTCGACCGCACCGGCGCCCTGTGGCTGCCCGAACACCGCACCCTGGTGGTGTCGGACCTGCACTTGGAGAAGGGCTCCTCCTTCGCCGCCCGCTCCGGTCAGTTCCTGCCGCCCTACGACACCCGCGAGACCCTGGCCTGCCTGCACGAGGTGATCCAGCGGCTCGACCCCGCCTGCGTGGTGGCTCTGGGCGATTCCTTCCACGATGCCCGTGGCCCCGAGCGGATGGAGCCCGGCGACCGGGCGATGTTGTCCGCCCTGCAGGAGGGGCGCGACTGGGTCTGGATCGCCGGCAACCACGATGCGGCGGTGAGCGAAGGAGTCGGCGGGCGCTATTGTGAAACACTGACGATCGGCGGCCTGACGCTGCGCCACGAGCCGCTGGCCGGAGCGGGGGAGGGCGAGATCGCCGGCCACCTTCATCCCTGCGGCAAAGTCAGCATGCGCGGCCGCTCCGTGCGCCGCCGCTGCTTCGTCGGCGACGGCCATCGCCTCGTGATGCCGGCCTTCGGCGCCTATACCGGCGGCCTCAATGTGCGCGACTCGGCTTTCGAGCCGCTGTTTCCGAACGGCTTCACCGCCTACCTGCTGGGCGACGGACGCGTCTTCGCCATCGGCAGGACGATGCTGGGACGGGATTGAAGGCGGGATTGAAGGCAAGGGCACCGATGCCTCGACCGGGCTTCGGTGCCAGAGCATTTTCGTGACCCGGGGATCGTGGACAAGGCTCGAGGTTTGGCCGATGGACGGCCCAACGGTCAGAACCCCGGCCCGCGGCAGCTCAGACGCAGGCGCTCTTCACGAAGGAATGCCTGTGCCTCAGTTTTGAAGCGGAAAGTCAGGCATCGCCCCCCGGAAACGACGATCCAGCCCAGTCTCGGGACTTTGTACGCTTTCATCATGATCACCTCCGATCATGATGTACGCCCGGCCGATGCAAGCGAGAAATCGGTCGTCCGCGCCTTACGCGGCCACGAGCAGAGCCGCCCCCGCGACGCCCGACAGCGCCAGACGTAGCCGGCCCATCCAGTTGGGGACCAGCCCCCGGCGGGCGAGATCCTGATCGACGAGACCCCAGAGCAGCACCAGGGCACCGAGGACGCGCAGATCCCACGGGGCCGGAGCCGCCAGGGCCGCCCAGGCGAGCAGCGAGGGCACGATGGCGAGGCAATAATCGCTCCAGCCGGCCCCGCGTGCCGCCGCCGCACCCCATCGGATGCCACCGA
This sequence comes from Methylorubrum populi, assembly GCA_020741775.1. Lineage (GTDB taxonomy): Bacteria > Pseudomonadota > Alphaproteobacteria > Rhizobiales > Beijerinckiaceae > Methylobacterium > Methylobacterium populi_B. The sequence continues at coordinate 148,738 of DYYG01000033.1, read as the reverse complement.
GAAAGGAGGCGATCACCGCGCCGTAGGCGGAGAGAATGGTGCGCGGCGACAATCCGATGGTGCCGAGCCCGACATCCGAGCCGCTGACTGACAGGGCCGCGAAGCCCACAAACGGGATCAGACCCGCGATGCCGAGCAGAACCGCGCTCGCGGGAACCGTGTTGAGCCGCCCCATACCCTCTCCACGGATGCTCCGGCCCGACGCCCAGGTGGGTCATCGCCAACCGGAGCCCTCCGATTCATCCTAAGACGCGCAGATCGGCTGCCATCCCGCAACCGGGACCATTTGTTGCAGGACCAGCCCGGCTCGCGCCGCGGAGGACCAATCAGTGCTGGACATCCCCGGCCCCGGCATGGCCCACCGCGACCCTGACCGGCAGGATGCGCCGGAAGCTTCCCACCCCGTGGTCCCCCGATGCCGCTCCGCCCTCAGGATCTGAGACCCGCCCTGAGCCGTCTGCGCGGCGCCTCGACCGATGCCTGGACGCTCTGGCGCAGACGGGCCCTGTTCCTGGCCGGTGGCATCTGCGTCGGCTTGGCGGCGGTCCTGATGGCCAAGGCAGCGGATGCGGCGCAGGCGTTCTTCCGCCAAGCCCTCGGTCTCTCGCCGGCCATGGCCCTGCTTCTCTGCCCGGCTGGCTTCGCCCTGGCCGCCTGGCTCGCCCGAACGGTGTTCCCGAATTCCCAGGGTTCCGGCATTCCGCAGGTGATCGCCGCCCGCGCCCTCGATGAGAGCGACGCGCGCCACGCCTTGATCTCGCTGAGGGTCGCCGCCGGGAAGATCGTCGTCATGTGCCTCGGCCTCCTCTGCGGCGCCTCGATCGGGCGCGAGGGGCCGACGGTGCAGGTCGGCGCGGCGATCATGGCCGCCTTCGGCCGCCTCAGCCCGGAGCGGGTGCGCGGCCTGTTGCTGGCGGGCGGCGCGGCCGGAGTCGCCGCTGCCTTCAACACGCCGCTGGCCGGCATCGTCTTCGGCATCGAGGAACTGGGCCGCGCCTATGACAGCCGGGGCAGCGCCCTCATCGTCGCCACCATCGTCGCCGCCGGCCTGACCTCCCTCGCGATCCTCGGCGACTACACCTATTTCGGCACGTCGGATGCTCAGCTTTCCCTGGCCGCCGGCTGGCTGGCCGTGCCGGTGCTCGGCGTGGCCGGCGGGCTCGCGGGCGGCCTGTTCAGCCGCATCGTCATCGCCATCGGCCGCGGCCTGCCGGGCCGGGCGGGCCGCCTGGCCGGGGACCACCCGATCCTGTTCGCGACCCTGTGCGGCCTCGGCGTCGCCCTGTGCGGGCTGGCCTCCGGCGGCGCGGTCTACGGCACCGGCTACGAGGAGGCGCGGGCGATCCTCCACGGCGAAGCGACCCCGCGCTGGGATTTCGCGCCACTGAAATTCCTCGCCACCGTGCTCTCGTCGATCAGCGGCATCCCAGGCGGCCTGTTCGCCCCCTCGCTCGCCGTCGGCGCGGGGATCGGCGCCGAGGCGAGCCTGCTCCTCCCGGATGTGCCGGTCGGCGCGCTCGTGCTGATCGGCATGGCCGCTTATCTGAGCGGCGTGCTCCAGGCGCCGATCACCTCCTTCGTCATCGTCACCGAGATGACCCAGAACCACACCATGATGATCCCGCTGATGCTCGCGGCGCTGATCGCCGATGCGGTGTCGAAGACAGTGTGCCGGGGCGGCCTCTATCACACGCTGGCGGAAGTGCTAGTGCGCCGCGCCGCCGGGCAGCCGAAAGGCTGACGAGGCGCGGAAACGATAGGCCGCGACGGAACGCCGCCGGCCCTCGGGCCGTTACTGCTCCGCTTAAGTTTCGGAGTGAACTGCCATGACGCTTCTCAAGTGGGCCGCCATCGCCTTCGTCATCTCGCTCGTCGCGGGTGCCCTCGGCTTCACCGGCATTGCCTCCGGGGCGAGTTCCATCGCCCGCATCCTGTTCGGCCTCTTCCTGGTGCTCGCCATCGTCATCGTGGTGATCGCGCTGGCCGTCGGCCAAGCGGTGTTCTGAGCGGCACCGCTTTCCCTGACGCAGGCGCCCGCTGGATCGGCGCCAAAGACGACCTTCGGACCCGCGCATTCCGGTGCGCGGGTCTCTTTCGTCAGAAATGGCTGAACGAGGCGCTCGCGAAGGCTATCGCCCGCCCCTCCGCATCGCGGAAACGCGGCGGCCCGTCACCGGTCTCGACGGTGCCGATCTCCGTCGCCGGCACAACGGCTTCCTCGGCCTCGGCGAGAAAGTCGGCCAGATGGTCGGGCGGCACCGCGCACAGGATCTCGTAATCGTCGCCCCCGGTCAGGGCCACGGAGAGGCGGCCGTGATCGCGGGCGATGGCGGCCCGTGCGGCGGCCGAGAGCGGCACCTGTGCCGTCTCGATCCGCGCGGTCAGACCGGTCCCGGCGAGCATCTTTCCGAGATCGCCGACGAGGCCGTCGGAAATGTCCATCGCCGCGCGGGCATGGTGGCGCAGGGCGGGGATCAGTCCCAGGCGCGGACGCGGATGCAGGTAGCGGTCGAGCAGCGCGTCACCGTGGGTCGCCTCAAGGCCGGGATCGGGCGCGAGACGCAGGGCGAGCCCGAGGGCGGCATCGCCGATGGTGCCGCTGACGCAGAGGCGGTCACCCGCCCGCGCCGCCTGACGCCGCAGCATCGCCCCCGCCGGCACCTCGCCGAAGGCGGTCACGCCGATCAGCGCCGGGCCGCCGGAGCGCACGGTGTCGCCCCCCAGGAGTGGGCAGCCATGGCTGCGGCTCGCCGCGCCGAGACCCTCGGCGAAGGCGGCGAGCCACGCCTCGCTCCAATCGTCCGGCAAAGCGAGGGTCAGCAGGAAGCCGCGAGGATCGGCCCCCTTGGCCGCCAGATCGGACAGGTTCACCCCGAGCGCCTTCACGGCGATGGATCCGGGGGGATCCTCCGGGAAGTAATGCACGCCGGCCACGATCGCGTCGGCGGTGACCACGAGGTCGTGGCCCGGTCGCGGCGTCAGGCTGGCGGCATCGTCGCGCAGGCCCTCGGCGCCGGGGCCGGCGAGCGGCGCGAAGTAGCGGGCAATCAGCGCCTCTTCGCCCGCGCGCGCCACGGCCCGCTCAGGCCTTCTTCGACGGCGCGGCCGGGATGCCGAACTCGGTGGAGCGCACCTCGCGGCCGACCCGGTCGAGCACCGCATTGACCATGCCCGGCTCGTCGCCGCCGTAGAAGCTGTGGGCGACATCGACATATTCCGAGATCGCCGCCCGGGCCGGCACGTCCTTGCGGAACATCAGCTCGTAGGCGCCCGCCCGAAGGATCGCGCGCAGAACCACCTCCAGGCGGCGCAGCGGCCAGCCCTTGGCCAGGGCCGCGTCGAGCTTCGGGTCGATGGCGCGCTGCTCCTCCACGGCGCCGCGCAGCACGTCGCGGAAGAAGGCGGTCTCGGCCGGCGGATGGACGACGCCGTCGATCTCCTGGCCGATCCAGAAGGCCTCGAACTCGGCGAGTGCGTCGATCACGCCCTTGTCCGAGATCTCCATCTCGTAGAGCGCCTGGACCACGGCGAGGCGGGCGCCGGTGCGGGTGTTGGTCTTCGGCTGGGCCGGCGTATCGGCGGGCTGGTTCATCGGGCGGGTTCCAGATTCGCGGCGCGCTTGATGGCGAGGAGGCTGAGCGCCGCCTCCGCCGCGCCGCCGCCCTTGTTCATGTCGGAGACCCGGGCACGGGCAAGGGCCTGCTCCATGGTCTCGACGGTGAGGATGCCGTTGCCGAGCGGCAGATGTTCGGCAACGGAGAGATCCATCAGCGCGCGGGCGCTCTCCCCGGCGACGATATCGTAATGTCCGGTCTCGCCACGAATGACGCAGCCGAGCGCCACCACCGCATCGAAGGGGCCGCCGGCCCTGCGGCCGGCATCGAGCAGGATCGCGATCGCCGCCGGGATCTCCAGGGCGCCCGGCACGGTGACGACCCGCGCCTCGGCGCCGACAGCCTCGATCGCCGCGCGGGCGCCCGCGAGCAGTTCGTCGGCGATGTCGTCGTAGTAGCGCGCCTCCACCACCAGCACGCGGGTGCCGGCGAGGCTCTCCAAGATGCTGTTGGGGGTTTCCGCGTCTCGGCTTCGGGCTACCATGCGTGTGACGTTCCCTCGATGGGTTCGCGCCCTCGAAGGGTTCGCGGAAGTGCGGGGCGGGCCGGAGGGTTAGCCCAAGAGCTGCGCGGTCCACAAGCGTCGGCGGACGAGGGCCAGCCCGGAATGAAACGCGGGGACGCCCGGAGCGGCTCGACCAGATCAGACCGGAAGCCAACAAGGTCGAGATGCCACAGAAACAATTAACCCGGTGGAAGTCGGCCGGCGGATAGACTTCCAATCACAGGAACCCGGTGATCGACCCTCGGTCCCGTGGCGGTGACGGGGGTAGCCGGCATGGCGATGGCGCGCGCTCGAAGGGCGGAGACCGCCCTCGCGGACCAACGGAAGCACGAGGATGGCGCGGCCGGAACCCGGCCGGTTCCGCTGGTGATCGACCTCGACGGCACGCTGCTGCGCACCGACCTCCTGCTGGAGGGCGTGATCGCCCTGCTGCGGCGCAACTGGCTCGCCCTCTTCGCGATGCTGTTCTGGCTGCCGCGGGGCCGGGCCTCCTTCAAGCACAAAGTCGCGGAGGCGGCCGGCCTCGACGTCGCGACGCTTCCGGTCAACGACGCGCTGCTGGCCCATATCGAAGCGCAGAAGGCGGCGGGCCGCGAGGTTGTGCTGGCCACCGCCGCCGACGAGCTGATGGCGCTGCGCGCTCTGCGGCGCTTCCCCGTCTTCGACCGGGTGATCGCCAGCGACGGGGTGACGAACCTCAAGGGCGCGGCCAAGGCGGCGCAGCTGCGGGCGCTCTATCCGCAGGGCTTCGACTATGCCGGCGACGCGGCCGACGACCTCCCGGTCTGGGCGGCGGCACGCCGGGTGATCGTGGTCGAGGCGCCGGCTTCCGTCCTGAGGGCGGCGCAGGCCCTCGGCAAGCCGGTCGAGACCATTCCCGCTGCCCCGCGCTCCCGCGCGCTGCTCAAGGCCCTGCGCCCGCATCAATGGGCCAAGAACGCTCTGGTCTTCCTTCCCCTCGTGCTCGGTGGCCTGGCCGGAGAGGCGAAGGCCTGGGCCGCCGCCGGTATCGCCTTCCTGGCGCTCGGGCTCGTCGCCTCGGCGAGCTACCTGCTCAACGACCTCCTCGACCTGGCCCATGACCGCGCCCATTGGTCGAAGCGCGAGCGGCCCCTGGCGAGCGGACGGCTGCCGCTCGCCTCCGGCCTGATCGCGATGCTCGCCGGCCTCGCGGGCGGCCTCGCCGCTGCCGCCGCCGCCGGGCCGGCGGTGCTCGGCGGTGTCCTTGCCTATCTCGGCCTGACGCTGGCCTACTCCGTCTGGCTCAAGCGGGTGCCGATCCTCGACGCGCTGATCCTGGGGGGCCTGTTCACCCTGCGCCTCGCCATCGGTGTGGCGGCGGTGGCGGTACCGTGGTCGCCCTGGCTCCTGACCTTCTCGATGTTCCTGTTCACCTCGCTCTCCTTCGCCAAGCGCCATACGGAGCTGCGCGGGGCGGTGAGGCGGGGCCGGTCCGGCCCCATCGCGGGCCGTGGCTACCAGCCGGCGGACGAGGCGGTGGTGCTCACCTTCGGCATCGCCTCGGGACTCGCCAGCGTCCTGATCTTCATCCTTTATCTCGCCAACGAGGCGTTCCGCCACGCGGTGCTCGCCGCGCCCCTGGCCCTCTGGAGCTTCCCGCTGATCCTCGTCCTGTTCATGGGCCGGGTCTGGCTGCTGGCGGGGCGCGACGCGCTCCACGACGATCCGGTCGCCTTCGCGGTCAAGGACCGGCCGAGCCTGGCCCTCGCCGCGCTCGCGGGCCTCGCCTTCGCCGTGGCCGCCTTCGGCCCGCCGCCGGGCATCCCGCTGCCGGGGATCGCACAATGGTGAGCCGGGAGGTCGTCCGCTTCCTGCTCGCCGGGGGCTCGGCGGCGGCGATCAACTGGCTGGCGCGGATCCCGCTCTCGCTCATCCTCCCGTTCGAGGCGGCCCTCGTCGTCGCCTATGCCATCGGCATGGTCGCGGGCTTCTGGCTCTACCGCGTCTTCGTCTTTCGCGGCGCGGCGCGGGGATCGCTGCGGGAGCAGCTTCCGCTGTTTTTGGTGGTCAATGCCTGCGGCGTGGGCGTGGTGCTCGCGGTCAGCACGCTCGCCGTCGTGACGCTGGGCGGCCTGCTGCCGGGGCTGGGACCGACCGTCACCGAGGCGCTCGGCCATGGCCTCGGAGTCGGCGCCGGAGCGATGGCGAATTACCTCGGCCACCGGCTCCTGACCTTCGGGGCGGCGCTCCGCACCGCGCCGCATCCGCGATCCGGCCTCGACCCTCTCGCCGCCGCCGACGGGAAATGATCCCAGGTCGGCCGGATGCCGCGACGGAACGGGATCACCTCTGGGTCAGTCCCCGCGCCTCGGCGAGACGGGCAGCGTAGCGGGCGATGAGATCGACCTCCAGGTTGATCCGGTCGCCGGCGCGGCGCTCCTCCCAGGTCGTCACCGAGAGGCTGTGTGGAATCAGCAGCACCGAGAAATCCGCGCCGGACACCGTGTTGACGGTGAGCGAGGTGCCGTCGAGGCAGACGGAGCCCTTCTCGGCGATGAACCCGGCCAGGGCGGCCGGCGCCCGCAGGGTGAAACGCTCGCTCGCGCCCCAGGGATTGTCCTCGCCCGTCACGGTCTCGCGGGCGACGATCTCGGCGACGCCGTCGACATGGCCGGTGACGAGATGGCCGCCCATCTCGTCACCGAGCTTCAGCGAGCGTTCGAGGTTCACCCGCGTGCCCTCGCGCCACGCGCCGACGGTGGTGCGTGCCAATGTTTCGGCGGCGGCATCCACGGCGAAGCGGCAGCCCGCCCCGTACGGCTCCACCGCAACGGCGGTGAGGCAGGGGCCGGAGCAGGCAATGGAGGCGCCGAGCGCGATGCCGGCGGGATCGTAGGCGCTCTCGATCACGATGCGACGCAGGCGGTCGGAGCCCTCGATCGAGACGACCCGGCCGACATCGGTGACGAGCCCGGTGAACATGTCAGATCCTCTCGTAGGTCACGGCGATATCGGGGCCGAGGATGCGGGTTTCGATTTCCGCAAGCTCGCCCTCCGCGAGGCGGCGGGCAAGCCTCGGCCCGAGGGCCGGCAGGCCGCCGGCCTCCCCCAGGATGGCGGGGCCGGTGATGAGGGTGCAGGCATCGATCAGATCGTGCGCGGCCAGGGCGTCGGCAAGCGCCGGGCCGCCCTCGCTGCAGATCCGTGTCAGGCCCCGCTCGGCTAGGGCCGCCAGGGCGGCGGGCAAATCGATGCGGCCCTGGGCATCGGTCGGCACGAAGGCGATCTCGACGCCGAACGAAGCCAGCATCCGCCGGGCATGAGCCGGAGCGCCGCGCCCGGTCAGCACCAGGGTCGGCAGGTCGCGGGCACCGCGCACGAGGTGGCTCGCCGGGTTGAGGCGCAGCGTGGAGTCGAGAACGATCCGCACCGGCGAGCGGTCGGCGAGGCCGGGAAGGCGCACGGTCAACGAGGGATCGTCGGCCCGCGCCGTGCCGATCCCCACCATGATGGCATCGGCATGGGCACGCCACAGATGCACCGCCCCGTCGGCCACGGGCCCGGTGATCTTCAGCCGTTCGCCGGTCGAGGGCGCGGCGAAGCCGTCGCGGGTGCGGGCGAGCTTGAGATGCAGGCTCGGCCGTCCCCGCGTCACCCGGCTGAAATGGCCGCGATGATCACGGGCGGCCTCCTCGCGCAGCAGGCCGGTTTCCACCGCAATGCCGGCCGCGCGGAGCTGAGCGTGGCCGCGCCCCGCCACCCGCGGATCGGGATCCTCGATCGCGGTGACCACGCGACCGATGCCGGAGGCGATCGTCGCCTCGGCGCAGGGCGGCGTGCGGCCGTGATGCGAGCAGGGCTCCAGGGTGACGTAGAGCGTGGCGCCGCGCGCCGCCTCGCCCGCCATGGCCAGTGCCAGCGGCTCCGCATGCGGCCGTCCGCCGGGCGCGGTCACCGCCTGGCCGACGATGCGCCCCTCCGCCACCACCACGGCGCCGACGCTCGGGTTCGGCCAAGTGCGGCCGAGATTGCGCCGCCCCAGGGCGAGGGCGAGGCGCATGGCGCGCAGATCGAGCGCGTGCTGCGAGGCCGCATCCATGGCGGCGCCCGTCATGCCTTGGACCGCGCCGGCCGGCGGCGGCGCGGCTCGGGACCATCCTCATCCGCAGCGGGGGGAGGGGTGTCGGCCGCCTCCGGAACGGGCGCGTCGCCCGCCAGCCTGCCGCCGAGGGTGCCGAGCAGGTCCTGGAAGTCCTGCGCCTCGCGGAAATTCTTGTAAACCGAGGCGAAGCGGACATAGGCCACGTCGTCGAGCCCCTTCAGGCCCTCCATCACCGCCTCGCCGATGGCCTCACTGGTGACTTCGCCCTCACCGCCGCTCTCCAGGCGCCGGGTGATGCCGCTGACCAGCCGCTCGACCCGCTCCGGATCGACCAAGCGCTTGCGCAACGCCACGTCGATGGAGCGCTGGAGCTTGTCGCGGTCGAAGGGCACCCGCTTTCCCGAGCGCTTCAGCACCACGAGTTCGCGCAACTGCACCCGCTCGAAGGTGGTGAAACGACCGCCGCAATCCTCGCAGACGCGGCGGCGGCGGATCGCCGAGGAATCCTCGCTCGGCCGCGAATCCTTCACCTGCGTGTCGGTACTACCGCAGAACGGACAGCGCATCGCGCCCACCACCTCGTCCAGAACGCCCGGGCGCCTCGGCTCGGAGTGGCCAGCAGCCATCTGTCGAGCGGGTCCGTCCGAAAGCCGGCCCCTCTCTGCCCCAGCGGGCGCCCAAATGCCAGGAGTGCCGACTCTATCCTTTGAGGCAAAGCACGGCGTGGGGAGCAGGCCTCCCACGGCACCGAGGCAGGAACGGTTCGCCTTCGCTCAGCCCGGAAACGGAAGCGGCCGCGGATCCGATGGATCCGCGGCCGCCGTAGACAATCCCTCGGCGCAACGCCGAGGATCGATCAGCTGTAGATCGGGAACCGGTCCGTCAGGGCGTGGACCTTTTCCTTCACCGAAGCCTCGATAGCGGCATCGCCCTCCTCACCCTTGGCGGCGAGACCGTCGAGCACCTCGACGATGAACGAGCCGACCTGCTTGAACTCGGCGACGCCGAAGCCGCGGGTGGTGCTGGCCGGGGTGCCGAGGCGGATGCCGGAGGTGATCGTCGGCTTCTGCGGGTCGAACGGCACGCCGTTCTTGTTGCAGGTGATATGCGCCCGCGACAGAGCCGCCTCGGCCGCCTTGCCGGTAAGTCCCTTCCGCTGCAGATCGACCAGCATCAGGTGGTTGTCGGTGCCGCCGGAGGTGATGTCGTAGCCGCCGGAGATGATGGTGTCGGCCAGCGCCTTGGCGTTGTCGATCACCTGCTTGGCATAGATCTTGAACTCGGGCTTCAGCGCCTCGCCGAAGGCCACGGCCTTGGCGGCGATGACGTGCATCAGCGGGCCGCCCTGAAGGCCGGGGAAGATCGCCGAGTTGAACTTCTTGGCCAGGGCCTCGTCGTTCGTCAGGATCATGCCGCCGCGCGGACCGCGCAGGGTCTTGTGCGTCGTCGTGGTGGCGACGTGGGCATGCGGGAACGGCGACGGGTGCAGACCGGCGGCGACGAGGCCGGCGAAGTGAGCCATGTCGACGAAGAAGTAGGCGCCGACGGAATCGGCGATCTCACGGAACTTCGCGAAGTCCCACTGACGCGGGTAGCCCGAGCCGCCGGCGATGATGACCTTCGGCTTGTGCTCCTGGGCGAGGCGCTCGACCTGCTCCATGTCGATGCGCTGATCGTCGCGGCGCACGGTGTAGGAGACCGGCTTGAACCACTTGCCCGACACGTTCGGCGGGGCGCCGTGGGTGAGGTGGCCGCCGGCGGCGAGGTCGAGGCCGAGGAAGGTGTCGCCCGGCTGCATCAGGGCCATGAACACGCCCTGGTTCGCCTGCGAGCCGGAATTCGGCTGGACGTTGGCGAAGCCGCAACCGAACAGGCGCTTGGCGCGGTCGATGGCGAGCTCTTCGGCGATGTCGACGAACTGGCAGCCACCGTAATAGCGACGGCCCGGATAGCCTTCCGCGTACTTGTTGGTGAGGACCGAGCCCTGCGCTTCGAGCACGGCGCGCGAGACGATGTTCTCGGAGGCGATCAGCTCGATCTCGTGCTGCTGCCGGCCGAGTTCCTGCGAGATCGCCTTGGCGATTTCAGGATCCGTCTCGGCCAGATGAGACGAGAAGAAGGTGTCGAGATCGGTGTTGGCGGACGCGGTTCCGGCACTCATGAGCGTAGCCTCTTTTCGTTGTTTACGGGCAAACCCACCCGTTCTCCCGTCGGCGTTCACGGGGGTGTTTTTCAGGCAGTATTCGTACACGCCACGGAACGTCAGGCCAAGCACAGGTGATTTTTCGCCTGCGTTCAAAATTTTTAACGGGACCGCGCCGGGTCGCCGCACCGTCGCCGCCAGAGAGCATGAGCCCACACGCGAAAACACCCGGCACGGGGCCGGGTGTGCTTGGCAGATCCAATCGGCGGTGCTTCAGCCCCGCGCCCCGTCCGGACATTCTGTCCGGCTGGAGATGCGGCGCTTGCATCCCTGCGTCGCGTCCTTGCGGAAAAGCGGCAAAAGCGGATCGGGTAAGTTTGCCGGCCGCTCAGGCTTGGAGACGGCTCTTCACGTCGCCGAGGCTGGCGCGGACGAGATCCTGGGCGGCGGCGCCCTGGAAGCGCTCCCGCAGCAGGGTCTCGGAGACCTTCACCGCAGCGTCGGCGGCGGCGGCACGGACCTGGGCGGCGGCCTGGGCCTCGGCCTGGGCGATCTTGGCTTCGGCAGCCTTGGTGCGGCGGGCCACGAACTCGTTCAGGCGGGCATGGCCCTCGGCAGCAAGGCGCTCGGCATCCTCGCGGGCGTTGGCGACGATGGCCTCGGCCTCCTTCTCGGCCTCGTTCCGGCGGCGCTTGTAGTCCGCGAGCACGGCCGCGGCCTCTTCCCGCAGGCGGCGGGCCTCGTCGAGCTCGTGACGCACGCGCTTGGCGCGGTTGTCGAGCCCGCTGGTCATCATCGAGAAGCCGCCGACCCGCCAGACGATGGCCAGGAAGGCCACGAAGGCGACAGCGACCCAGAATTCAGCGGTCAACAGCATGTCGGTCTCAAGCTCTCGGTCGGCGCTCCGCCCGGCAGGCCGGGTCGGGGCGGATGGCGGGCCGGCCGCAGGGGCCGGCCGCAGGATCAGTGGGCGGGCGTCGCGTCGAGGGCGCGGTTCAGGCTGGCCTGGTCGGGGGCCTGACCGGTCAGGCGCTCGACGATGGCCGAAGCGGTCTCACCGGCGATGGTGCGGACATTGCCCATGGCCTCGGCCGTGCGGCTCTGGATGGTCGCCTCGGACGCGGCGAGCTTCTGGTTCAGCTCGGCCTCCAGCGCCTTGCGCTTGGCATCGGCTTCCGCCGAGAGGGCGTTGCGGGTGTCCTGGGCGATGCTCTGGGCCTTGGCCTGAGCCTGACGCAGGGAGGTCTCGTAGGCCTCGCCGGCGGCATCGGCCTCGGCCTTCATGCGCTGCGCCTCGCCGAGATCGGCGGAGAGGCGGCTGGCCCGTTCACCGAGGATCGCCTCGATACGCGGCAGCGCGACCTTGGACATCAGATAATAAAGCAGGCCGAAAGCCAGGGCGAGCCAGATCAGCTGCGAGAGGAAGGTGTGGCTCTCGAAGGGAGGAAAGGCGCCGCCATGACCGCCGGAGGGATGCTCCGTATGCATGTGCGGGCTTCCGGGCGGAACGAGCGTCGTGTCCGCGTTCGGGGAAGGGGTCGTGAGGGAATTCTTCTCGGCCATGGCCCTGTCCGGTGACGTCGGAAGACCGGCTCCGGATGCGGAGCGGCCGGATCAGCATCTCTCGCAAACGCTCCGCTGCGCCATGATGGCCGGGGCGGAGGCGGTCCGTGACCGCCGGTCTTGCGAGGCACTCTCAATGAGCGAGGGGAGCGCGGGCCGGACCATCCGGCCGGCCCACGCTCCCCGGACGACGACGCGTCAGACGGCGAAGAGCAGCAGCAGGGCGACGAGCAGCGAGAAGATGCCGAGCGCCTCGGTGAGCGCGAAGCCCAGGAGGAGGTTGGTGCGCTGGCTATCGGCGGCCGACGGGTTGCGCAGGGCACCCGAGTAGAACTGGCCGAACAGGTTGCCGAGGCCGATGCTGGCGCCCGCCATGCCGAGGCAGGCGAGGCCGGCGCCGATGTACTTCGCAGCGACGGGATCCATGGAACACTCCTGAAGTTCGAACGGGGTTCGTTGAGGGCGGAAGGGTCCGGCCGAGGGAGATCAGTGGCCGGGGTGGAGGGCGTCGGCGAGATAGACCGCCGTAAGCGTCGCGAAGACGTAGGCCTGGAGGGCCGCGACGAGGAACTCGAGGGCCGTCAGCGCGATGGTGAGGGCGAGCGGCAGGGGCGAGAGCACGCCCCAGGCGCCGGCGACCAGCAGCTGGACCACGAAGAACGCGAAGATCTTCAGGGCGATGTGGCCGGCCAGGATGTTGGCGAAGAGACGGACCGAGAGGCTGATCGGCCGCGACAGGAACGACACGATCTCGATCGGCACCATGATGAGCAGCAGCGGCTTCGGCACGCCCGACGGCACGAACACGCCGAGGAAGTGGGTGCCGTGCTTGGCGACGCCGTAGATCACCACGGTCAGGATCACCACGAGGGCGAGGCCGAAGGTGACGATGAGGTGGCTGGTCACCGCGAAGGCGTAGGGGATCATCCCGAGCAGGTTCAGGATGAGCACGAACATGAACAGCGAGAAGACCAGCGGCAGGAAGCGCTTGCCATCGGCGCCGGTCGCCTGGTGAACCGTGTCGGCGATGAACTCGTAGAGCGTCTCGGCCAAGGACTGGAGACGGCCCGGGACGACGGAGCGCCCGGCGGTCGCCACGATGGTCAGCAGCGCGATGATGCCCACCGCGGCGAACATGTAGAGGGCCGACTGCGTGAACGCGAGCTGCTGCTTGCCGATATGCCCCAGAGTGACGAGCGGCTGCAGCTCGAACTGGTGGATCGGGTCGATACTGACCGCCATGTGCCCGCTTCCGCCCCTTATTAGTGTCGCGCCGGAGCCCGGCGGCTCCTTCTTTCGCGCGTCGCCCTTACACGATGCCGGCCGAGTCTCAAGACCCTTCAAGACTCTTGCCGGGGATCTTTCTCAGTTTTGCGGCCACTGAAGCCGCTCACCCGCATGACGTTGTAGATGCCGGTCACGAAGCCCAGCATCACCATCACGATCATCCCCCACGGCTTGCTGCCGAAGAGATGGTCGACGATGTAGCCGAGGATTCCTCCGGCGATCACGCCCGCGATGAACTCGGTCGAGAGCCGCATGGCTTGGCCGAGCGGGGCTGACCCGCCGGACGCGCCGGTGCGCGCAGCCGAAGAAGGAGCGGCTTTGGGCCGCTTGCCCTCGAGCTGCGTCTCGAGACGTTTGAGCCTCGCGGAGAGATCGCCGTCAGCAGGAGCCTTTCCCGGCCCGCCCTCATTCCCCGTCGGATCGCCGCTCACGGGCGACCCCACATGTCGTCGAGAGCGGAGGGAAGTGGCACACCCCCTCGGCGCGGCGCACCATAGTTTCGCCAACCTTGAGTGTCAAGGCGACCGAAGCGGCTATCAAGCTGTTGAAATACCAACATAATTCTTGCTTTTCCACGGCCTTTCCGGCGCCGGATCAAGCCCCCAGCAGCGGCTTGATCACCTTCTCCATCTCCTCGATCGAGAGCGCCCCGCTATGCTTCTCGCCGTTGATGAAGAAGGTCGGGGTCGACTCGACCTTCAGGGTGTCGAGGCCGCGGGTCTTCACGGCATTGATGGCGGCGTAGGTCTTCTGGTCTTTCAGGCAGGCCTCGAACTTCTCCTTCGAGAATCCGGCCTGGCGCAGGATCTGTTCCAAGGCATCGACCGGCGATTGCGGCTTACGGACGAAGGCCCAGTTCGGCTGCTGATCGAACAGCAGGTCGGTGATTGGATAATACTTCGCGTCGCCGTCGCAGCGCGCCAGCATGAAGGCGGCGGTGGCGAGCGGATCGAGGGGGAACTCGCGCAGGGTGAAGCGCACCTTGCCGGTGTCGATGTAACGCTCCTTCAGCACCGGCCAGGTCGTGGCGTGGAAATGGGCGCAGTGAGAGCAGGTCATCGACGCGTATTCGATGATCGTGACCTTCGCGTCCGCCGGCCCGAGCCAGACATCGCCGAGGGGGCCGGGCTGGAGGAGGGCGGCGGCATCGGCCGATTGCGCCAGCGCCCCGAGGGTGAAGCGGGGCATCAGCACGGCGGTGCCGAGGGCAAGACCTGTCAGTGTCAAGGCGTCGCGCCGGGTGATCATGCCAGTGACGGGCTCCGTTCGCGGGCCACGCACGGCCCGATGGCGCGCAGGATAAGGCGGAACCATTCCGCCCGGCCGGGGACGCGTCGCCGCACGGCCTTTCCCGAGCCGCTTACCACGACGCAGGGCGACAGGCACGCCCTCCGAAGCCCCGTCCTCACGAGACAGTTCGAGCGCGTCCGTTCGGGACGAGGCCCTCAGGGCGCCCCGGTGGCGACGACGGCGATGCCGAGCCGGTCGAGGGCCTCGCGCAGGGGTTCCTCCTCGATGCGCGAGACCGCCAGCGCCACCTCGCCGCGCCGCGCGGGGTCGAGCGGCCGCTGCGCCGGGCGGCGGGCGGCCCGGTGCAGGCGGTCCTGCCGCATCGCGATCTTGCCGACACAGGCCCAGCCGTAATGCGCGTTGACGCGCTGAATCACGATCGGCGCCAGATGCTGGAGTTCGAGGGCGAAGGCGCCTTCCACCCGGATCACCAGGGTGCCGGGCTCCGGCCGCCCCTCGGCGTCGCGGCGGGCGCGGCGCGGCCATTCGAGCTTCACCGGCTGACACGCTCCGGCGAGTCGCGCGCCGACGATATCCGGCCATGCGGCGAGGATGTCGGAGGAGGCGAAGCCCTGCGCGGCGAAGGCCGGGCCGATACAATCCTCGATCAATTCGCTCAGCGGTTTGACGCGCGCCATCGGCACCCCGGACAGTAAGGGGCAGGCTGAACCTTCCCCTGACGCAACCCTACCCGAAACGACGCCCGCACGGGAGTCGGCGCGGGGATGGATCGGGCTTCATGGGACGGAACGACGAGGCCGGTCACTTTTCGGCAAAGTGCTTCGGCAAGGCGCTTTTTCCGTCCCCGCCGTCCCGCTATGGACGGACCATGCCCGCCGCCTCGGCCGCCGACCTCCTCACTTGGTACGATCGCCACCGCCGCGCGTTGCCGTGGCGGGCGCTGCCCGGTGAGCAGCCCGATCCCTATCGGGTCTGGCTTTCG
Source organism: Methylorubrum populi (assembly GCA_020741775.1). Taxonomy (GTDB): domain Bacteria; phylum Pseudomonadota; class Alphaproteobacteria; order Rhizobiales; family Beijerinckiaceae; genus Methylobacterium; species Methylobacterium populi_B. Next base: position 133,330 of record DYYG01000033.1, on the reverse strand, counting down.
GAAGTGATGCTGCAGCAGACCACCGTTGCGGCGGTGAAACCCTATTTCGAAAAATTCCTGACGCTGTTTCCCGACGTGACGGCCCTCGCCGCCGCGCCGGAAGAGGCGGTGATGTCGGCCTGGGCCGGGCTCGGCTATTATTCCCGTGCGCGCAACCTGCATGCCTGCGCCAAGGCCGTGGCCGCCACCGGTGCCTTTCCCGAGACCGAGGAGGGGCTGCGCAAACTGCCCGGCATCGGCGCCTATACGGCGGGCGCCATCGCCGCCATCGCCTTCGACCAGCCGGCGGCGGCCGTCGACGGCAATGTCGAGCGGGTGATGAGCCGCCTTCACGCCATCGAGACGCCGCTGCCCGCCGCGCGCGCGCAGATCCGCCTGCTCACTCAGGGGCTGGTGCCGACCCGGCGGCCCGGCGACTTCGCCCAGGCGCTGATGGATCTCGGCGCGACCCTCTGCACGCCGAAGCGGCCGGCCTGCGCGCTCTGTCCCTGGATGCTGCCCTGCCGCGCCCGCGCCGAGGGCTTGCAGGAGACTTTTCCGAGAAAGCTGAAGAAGGAGAAGGGCGCCCTGCGCCGGGGTGTGGCCTTCGTCGCCCTGCGGGCCGGGGACGAGGCGATCCTGCTGCGGACGCGGCCGGCCGAGGGCCTGCTCGGCGCCATGGCCGAGCCGCCGACGAGCCCCTGGCTTCCCGATTACGACCCCGCCAAGGGCCTGCTCGATGCGCCCCTCGATGCCCGCTGGAAGCGTCTGCCCGGATTGGTGAAGCACGTCTTCACGCATTTTCCGTTGGAGTTGACGGTGTTCCTGGCCCGTGTTGGCGCCGGTACGGCCGCCCCGGAGGGCATGCGCTTCACCCCACGGGACGGACTCGATGCCGAACCGCTGCCAGGGGTGATGAAGAAGGTGCTGGCCCATGCACTCGCCGGCCCGGCGCCGCTCGCCTCGGCGGCGCCGAAGCCGCCCCCCGAGCCCGACCTTGCCACGCCGGCCGAGCCAGAGGCGCCGCAGCGGCGCAAGCCGATCCCGAAGCCCGCCTCGTCGCGACCCTCGGATCTGGCACGGATCGTCAAGAAGGCGCCGAAACCGGTTCGGAGCCGATGAGGCATGCAGGGCTCAACCCTGCATCCGCGCCTGCATCCACGAAAGGGCGCGTTCTTTCGAAAACGGGACCTCAAGCCGCGCCCGATCGCATTGCCATCGAGCACGACTCCAGGCCGTTGTTGTGACGCGCTTTCTGACGCCGACCCGGTCTTCCCTTCGGCGGAAAGCGCCCCAGGCTACGCCCCGGCCTGGCCCCGCATCTGCGCGCGAAACTCGTCGATGCAGACGAGCCGCCCCCCGCGCTCCGCGTGCCAGAAGGTCCAGCCGTTGCAGGCGGGAAACCCCTGCACCAGGGCGCCGACCTTATGGATCGAGCCCATGGCCGGCCCGACGCTGAGCTGTCCGTCGGGACGAACCGTCGCCCGGAAGCGGCGGCGCTCGTCGGTCAGGGTCTCGCCCGGGCGCACATGGCCCGCCTCGATCACGCTGAGGAACGGGATACGCGGCTCGGCCCGCTTCGGCGTCGCGAGCGCCAGGGACGCCGAGGACAACGTCTCGATGCCGTCGATTCGCGCCCGCGCCGCAACGGCGTAGCCGGGATCGCGCTCGCAGCCGATGAAGTGCCGGCCGAGGCGCTTGGCGACCGCGCCGGTGGTCCCGGTGCCGAAGAAGGGATCGAGCACGACATCGCCGGGATTGGTGGCGGCGAGCAGGCTGCGGGCGAGCAGGGCCTCCGGCTTCTGGGTCGGATGAACCTTGCGGCCGGACTCGTCCTTCAGCCGCTCCTCGCCGGTGCAGAGCGGGATGAACCAGTCGGAGCGCATCTGGAGGTCTTCGTTGCCGGCCTTCAGTGCGTCGTAATGGAAGGTGTACTTGGCCTGTGGCGAGCGCGAGGCCCAGATCAGGGTCTCATGCGCGTTGGTGAACCGCTTGCCGCGGAAGTTCGGCATCGGGTTGGCCTTGCGCCAGACGATGTCGTTCAGGATCCAGTAACCGAGATCCTGCAACGCGCTCCCGACCCGGAAGATGTTGTGGTACGAGCCGATTACCCACAGGGTGGCGTTCGGCTTCATCACGCGGCGCGCGGCCGCAAGCCAGGCGCGGGTGAATTCGTCGTAGGCCGAAAAGCTCGAGAACTTGTCCCAATCGTCGTCGACGGCATCGACGACGCTCTGGTCGGGGCGCGTCAGACCCGCCTCGCCGAGCTGGAGGTTGTAGGGCGGATCGGCGAAGACGCAGTCGACGCTCGAAGCCGGCAGCCGCTCCATAGCGGCGATGCAATCTCCGATCAGGATTTCGTCGAGGGGAAGTGTGTCGGGAAGACGCTGGACGGAGGGTGCGAGACCCATCCGCGGCGTCGACGCGGTCCGCCCGGTACGCGAGACAAGATTCCGGGCGGTGGCGCCGACGACCGCGGTACGCGGGGAAGCCATGGCAAACACCGGTTACGCGACTGACACCGGGACCATGCCGCGGACACGGTAAAGGGCGGGTTTGCCGGCGCGTGACCTGTGCGTCTCGTTATGGGTCGGCAGTTTTTGCCGGGCCGCGCCATGCAACAAATGCAAGGCTGTGACGCCGCTCCGACACGCCCTCCCGTGTTTCGGACAAGGCTTTCGCGCAATGCTTTCGATGGCGGTCGAATGCTTGCGCGGCAAGATTTAAGGATTGCCAGGCGCCCGAAGCAACGCTCCAGGCAAGTAATCAATTCTTGCGGCGCACAAGCCGGCGGAAACCGTCGACGATATTCTTAACGGCAGCTTACCGCACGGCGAAAAATCGACGTCTTATTTTGGCCGGGATCAAGCTCATTTTCCGCGGCGCACACAACACGTCGCAACAACAAGGGAATGCGATCCTCGATGAAGGTTACCAACCGGGCCGTTGCCATCTGCCTCGCCACCGTCATCGGCACCGCCGTCGCGCTGCCTGCCCAGGCCCAGAGCGGCCGGGCCTCCTGGTACGGAAGCGGCCGCAAGACGGCGAATGGCGAGCGGTTCAACCCCAACGGACTGACCGCCGCCCACCGCAGCCTGCCCTTCGGCACCCGTGTCCGCGTGACGAACCGCGCCAATGGCCGCTCGGTCGTGGTGCGCATCAACGACCGTGGCCCCTTCGTCGGCGGCCGGGTGATCGATCTCGCCCGCGGCTCCGCCCGCGCCATCGGCATGTCCGGGACCAGCTACGTCTCTCTCAACGTGGTGCGCTGAGCGCGCTTCCGGTCGACTGGACCGGAAACGAGATCGGCAGCCCCTCCGGCATGGGGGCGAAGACCGCCTCCGCCGCTCCGAAGTGGTCGGCCGGATGTCCCGTGACATCGGCGAGACCCTTCGCTCCGCCCGGCGTTGCAGCGGGGCCGCCCCCTTCCCATAATCGTCTCACAGGATGACGCGCGGGCCCGGAACGTTTGCCGTTCCGGGCCGCGCCGTGGGAGAGGGTCGAGATGGCGAAACCGATGGTGGTCGAGATTCCGCACGAGCTCGGCCGCGATGAAGCCCGGAAGCGGATCGACGAGGGCACCGCCCGGGTGCGGGACGCGCTGGCCAAGAGCGGCATCGCCATCAACACCCTGAACTGGACCGGGGACCGCCTCGACTATTCCGTGACCGCCCTGACCCAGACCGTCGATGGCCAGATCGATGTCGGGCAGGACGTGGTGCGCGTCGAGGTGCGGATGCCGCTGCTGCTGTCGATGTTCGCCCAGAAGATCCAGCAGATCGTCGGCAAGGAGGGCAACAAGCTCCTCCTGACCAAGAAATAAGCGGAACCCCCTCGCCGACGCCCCGTTGGCGAGGGGCGGTGGCACGGTGCCCGCCGCCAGCGAGGTGGGTATCCATGGCCAATCCCGGACCGATCCCGGAAACTCCCGTTCCGCAGACACCGGAGCCCGCGACGCCCGACGCGCCGCAGGTGCCCGAGCCCGGCCCCGGACCGGAAATCCCCGGCGGCACGCCGACGGAAGCACCCGGTGAGATGCCGGCCGAGATCCCGGTCGAGAGTCCCGGCCTGCCGGATTCGACGCCGACCGGACCGGCCAACCCTACGGCCTGAGCCGAAACGCGCATTCGCAAGGCCGGGCCGCGAAAGCCCGGCCGGTTTCGATCGTTTCGGTTCGATTGTTCCCGGCGGCGGCGACTGCCATAAGCCGGCCATGGCCGCTCCCCCGCTCCTCACCCTTCAGGACGTCGCCCTTACCTTCGGCGGAACTCCGCTGATCGAACGGGCCGAGCTGACGATCGCCCCCGGCGAACGCACCTGCCTCGTCGGCCGCAACGGCTCGGGCAAGTCGACGCTCATGCGCATCGCCGCCGGCTTGGTCGAACCGGACCGGGCCGTGCGCTTCGTCCAGCCCGGTACCACGATCCGCTACCTCGCGCAGGAACCGGATTTTTCCGGCTTCGAAACGACCCTCGCCTTCGCGGAGGCCGGGCTCGCCCCCGGCGACGACGCGCACCGCGCCCGCTACCTGCTGGAAAGCCTGGGGTTGAGCGGCAACGAGGATCCGCGCCGGCTGTCGGGCGGCGAGGCGCGCCGGACCGCCCTGGCCCAGGCGCTCGCCCCCGAGCCCGACATCCTGCTCCTCGACGAGCCGACCAACCATCTCGACCTTCCCGCCATCGAGTGGCTCGAATCCGAGCTGAAGCGGACCCGGTCGGCCCTGGTGCTGATCAGCCACGACCGCCGCTTCCTCTCGGCCCTGTCGCGGGCGACCGTCTGGCTCGACCGGGGCGTGACACGCCGGATCGAGCAGGGCTTCTCCAGCTTCGAAGCGTGGCGCGACGCCTTCTTCGAGGAAGAGGAGCGGGACAAGCACAAGCTCGATCGCAAGATCGCCGACGAGGAGCACTGGCTGCGCTACGGCGTCACCGCCCGGCGCAAGCGCAATGTGCGCCGCCTCTCCGACCTCCAGACCCTGCGCAAGCAGAGCCGCGAGCACCGCCGCCCGGTGGGGCAGGCGGTGCTGACCGCCAGCGAAGGCGAGGCCTCGGGCACCCTGGTCGCCGAGGCGCGGCAGGTCTCGAAGTCTTACGGCGAGCGCCGGATCGTCCACGATCTGACCCTGCGCGTCCTGCGGGGAGACCGGCTCGGCATCGTCGGCCCGAACGGCGCCGGCAAGACCACGCTGATCAACCTCCTGACCGGCGCGCTCGCCCCCGATTCGGGGGAGATGCGCCTCGGGACCGGCCTCAACATGGTCCATCTCGATCAGTCCCGCGCGGTGCTGGAGCCGAACGCCACAGTCACCGAGGTGCTCACCGGCGGGCGCGGCGACAGCGTCACCGTCGGCGGCCGCAGCCGCCACGTCATCGGCTATCTCAAGGACTTCCTGTTCACTCCCGAGCAGGCCCGCACTCCCGTGAGCGTGCTCTCAGGCGGCGAGCGCAACCGGCTGCTGATCGCGCGCGCGCTGGCGCAGCCCTCCAACCTTCTTGTGTTGGACGAGCCCACCAACGATCTCGACCTCGAAACCCTCGACCTGCTGCAGGAAATGCTCGGCGACTATGCCGGCACCCTGATCCTCGTGAGCCACGACCGCGACTTCCTCGACCGGGTGGCCGGCACCGTCCTGGTGAGCGAGGGGGAGGGGCGCTGGGTCGAATATGCCGGCGGCTACACCGACATGCTGTCCCAGCGCGGGCGCGGGGTCGAGGCCCGCAGCGACGCCAAGGACGGCAAGGCCGCCCGCGAGCGCAGCGAACCGCGGGAGAAGGCGTCGCGGGCGGAGCCGGCCCAGGCCCGGACCAAGCTCGGATTCAAGGAGCAGCACGAGCTGAAGACCCTGCCGGGCCGCATGGCCGAGCTGGAGGCGGGCATCGCCAAGCTGCGCGAGGTTCTGTCCGATCCCGGCCTCTACGGGCGCGATCCGGGCCGCTTCCAGAAGGCGACCGCCATGCTCGGCGCGGCCGAGGCCGAACTCGCCGCCGCCGAGGAGCGCTGGCTCACCCTCGAGATGCAGCGCGAGTCGCAGGGTGCCTGACCGGACTCGGTTCGAAGCATAGCCGAAGAACACCCTACCGCCCGGCGAGATCGGGGAAAACTTTTGTTCGGCGGCAGGGATTAAGTTGCGGACCTGCAACAGCTGTCGGCGAAGCCTATTTGTGACGCTTCCAAGACGGCCATGTCTGTTGCTCGTGCGGCGAGGCTCGCCCATGGTGCCGGTGCGGACGGGAAAACCCCGCTGCGGCTTGGCCAATGCCCGGACGGGAAGGCCCAAGCACCAAGGGAAACAAGGACGGGTCGGGATACGCGCCGCAAGGTCGCGCACCTGGCCAGAACAATGTCCATTCCCGTGGGTCTCGAAACTTCTGGAGGGTTTACCATGAAGCTCGTTAAGAGCCTTCTCCTCGGATCGGCTGCGGGGCTGACCATCGTGGGTGGGGCTCAGGCCGCCGACCTGCCGGTGAAGAAGGCCGTTCCGATCGAGTACGTCCGCGTCTGCTCCGCTTACGGCGCCGGCTTCTTCTACATCCCGGGCACCGACACCTGCCTGCGCATCTCCGGCCGCGCCCGCGCCGAGTACGGCTATATCGGCAGCGACAGCCGCAACGTGTCCGGCGGTGGCGACCTCTCCGGCTTCACCGGCCTCGCCCGCTTCAACTTCGATGCCCGTACCCAGACCGGCTACGGCACCCTGCGCGCCTTCCTGCGCCTCGACGCCGCGAGCCGCACCGGCAACACCAAGATCTCCTCGGGCACGAACCTGCGCGCCGGCTACGCCTTCTCCGGCACCGGCCAGGACCAGCTCGGCCGCATCCAGAACTTCATCAACGTCGACAAGGCGTTCGTGCAGTTCGCCGGCCTGACCGCCGGTCGCGCTTCCTCGTTCTTCGACTTCTACGCCCACGACTTCGAGATCATCGGCTCGTCGCTGGGTTCGGACATGCCGTCCACCAACCTGCTCGCCTATACCCAGAAGTTCGGTGAGGGCTGGTCCGCCACGGTGTCGATGGAAGACCCGAACTTCCGCAAGAACCCGCTCTACTCGGACGCTGTTGGCGCCACCGCGCTCGTCCCCGGCCAGTCGGGCCTGAACAACGTGTTCACCACGGCTCCGACTCCGATCATCCTCGGCACCAACGCCGCCGGCAACGCCACCGCCGTGGCCTTCATCGACGCCGTGCAGCGCTCGCGCATGCCCGACTTCGTCGGCTCGCTGCGCTACGACGCCGCCTGGGGTTCGGCGCAGCTTTCGGCCGCCGTCAAGGACATCAACACCGGCGGCTTCATCTCCGGCTCCGCGATCGGCGTGCCCGGCACGGGCGGCGCGCTCGCCGTCAACACCGCCACGCTGCTCGGCGCTCGCGGCATCGGCTCCGGCTCGCAGACCGAGTACGGCTGGGCGGTCCAGGGCGGCCTGAAGTTCAACCTGCCCTTCATCGCGCCGGGCGACGGCCTGTACCTCCAGGGCGCCTATGGCGAGGGCGCGTCGTTCTACACCGGCATTAACCGCTTCACCGCCGGTTACCTGAGCAACGCCTCGGTCTACGCGGGCAACCCGTTCAACCAGTACCTCTCCGACGCCATCGTCAACCCGCTGACGGGCCGCATCGAGGTGTCCAACAGCTTCACGGCCGTTGCCTCCTACCTCCACTACTGGTCGCCGGAGTGGCGTTCGGCCTTCTACGGCAGCTACGGTGAGATCTGGTTCTCCGAGGGTGCCCGTCAGGCGGTCAGCCAGGCGAACGCCCTGGTCGGCGCGGCTTCGACGGTGGCTCCCCCGTCCTACCTCACCAACGCCGCCGGCTACGGCCTCAGCCCCGCCCTGCGTGACACCTATCAGGTCGTCACCGGCGCGAGCCTGATTTGGTCGCCGGTCAAGGACCTCGATATCGGTGTCGAGGGCCAGTACATCCGCACCGGCGTCAAGAGCGGCCGCGTCGCCGACAGCGACAAGGGCATCCTCGTCGGTGGCGTGCCGACCCGCACGGTCAGCAGCGAGGACGTGTTCCAGGCCCGCTTCCGGGTGCAGCGCGACTTCTAAGGCAAACGCGGCAGGCCGAGAGCCTGCCCGTCCCGGACGGTTGGCACCCCGCCTCGGGTGGAGTGCCGCGGACTACAGGGAACCTCCAGACCCCGGCCTCGCGGCCGGGGTTTTTTCTTGATGGATGCGCCGCGCAGAACAAGGCGGGTCGCATCCCGAACGGATATGCGGGGCCAGCGCACGGTCGCAGCCTTCAAAGCGCCCCGATGGGCGTGTCTCATGTGCCGCATGTGAACCGGCGTGACCGCCCGGCCTCGATGCGGGGCCGAGAAGGATCACACGCCGTTGCCGGCCATCGAGCGAGGTCGAGCCCCGTGTCCACTCCTTCGCCCTCATCCACCGGAACACCCGACAGCCCTCGGACCGCCCGGCTCGGCTGGTTTCTCGGGCTTCCCATCCTGGCCCTGATCGCCGCTTCGGCGGCCACTCTCGGCACACAGCGCGTCACCGAGACCCTGCAGAGGCAGGCGGCTGAGATCGCTTCCGCGACCGGCGACGGGCAGCCGGAGCCCTGGCTGCGGGTCACCGTCGAGGGCCGCGACCTCGTGGCCGCCGGGGAAGCCCCGGAGGAGGCCCAGCGCCAGGCGGCCCTCGGCCGGCTCGCCCGTATCGAGGGCCATCGCCGCCTGACCGACCGGACCGGGGTGATCGAGGAAATCTCGCCCTTCGTCTGGTCGGTGGAGCGTCCCGCCGCCGGCCGTCTCGAAACGACGGGCAGCCGCCCGGCCGAGATCGGCGCCTTCGAACTGGCCCAGCGCCTGAAGCCGGCCCTGCCGCGCGATGCCACCTTGAGCGATCGGGCCCGGGCCGCGCGGGGGGCGCCGCGGGACTTCCCCGACGCGGCGGCCTTCGCCGTCGAGCGGCTGCAGGATCTGACGACGGGCGCCACCGCGACGCTGAACGACACCGTGATCTCGATTCGCGGCGAAGCGGCGAGCCTCGCCGCCTACGATGCCCTGCGCACGGCGCTGGCGAGCCCGCCCCAGGGCTATACCCTCGGCAGCGTCGAGATCCTGCCGCCGGTCGTCGGCGATTTTCATTTCAGCGTCGCCCGCCGCCCGGACGGCAGCCTGGAACTCGACGGCCACGTCGCCTCCGAGGCGGCGCGCGAGGAGATCCGCGCCGCCGCCGCGGAGGCCGCGGACGGAGCGGCTTTGGATGACCGGATGCGCGATGCCCGTGGCCTGCCGCCGGGCATCGACGGCTCGGCCCTCGCCCGGTTCCTCGTCAAGCTGGCGGGCCTGCTCCACGAGGGTCGGGTCACCTTCGAGAATGGGGCCGTGTCGGTCACGGGCAACGCCCTCGATGCCGGGGCGGTCACCGAGGCCGAGGCTCTGATACGCGATTCCCGCCCCGCAGGCGTCGCGGCGGGCCAAGTGGCACTCGCCGCCCAGCCCATCGCCCCTTACGTCCTGCGCATCCGCCGCAATGCCGAGAACGTCACGGTGAGCGGTCACCTGCCGGATCAAGCGGCCCGCGAGGCCCTGATGACGAGGCTCAATCCGCGCTTCTTCCGCGAGACCATCCGCGACCGCACGCGGCTCGCCGATGGCGCTCCGGCCGATCTGGTCACGGCCCTGGCGGCGGCGATCGATCCGCTCTCGACCCTGGCGAGCGGCGAGCTGACCCTGACGGACCGGAGCCTGCGCCTGACCGGCACCAGCCTCTATCCCGAGAGCGCCGCCCGCCTGAACCGGACGCTGCCGCAGGCGCTGCCTGCGGGCTGGACCGCCTCGGTCTCCGTTTCCTCCGGCGAGCCGGTGGCCGCGACCGATTCGGCCGAGTGCGGCCGGCGCCTCGCGGAGCGCACCGCCGGACATCCCCTGCGCTTCGCACCAGGGAGCGCGGCCCTCGCGCCGGATTTCTATCCCGTCCTCGATGCGGTGGCGGCCCTGGCCCGCGCCTGCCCGGCGGAGCGTATCGAGGTCGTGGGCCATCTCGACCCGGCCGGCGCCAAGCCCGAGGCCCAGGCCGATCCGGTCGCCGTGGAGGCGGCGAAGGAAGCGGCTCCGAAGCCGACGGCCAAGGCCGATTCGAAGGCCGCCAAGAATGCCAAGGGCCGGAAGGGCAAGGCGGAGCCAGAGGCGAAGGAAGCGGCCAAAAGCGATGCAGCCAAGAATGACACGGCCAAGAATGACGCAGCGAAGAGCGAGGCCGACAAGGCGGAAGCCGGCGCCGATCTCGCGCGGGCGCGGGCTCTTGCCGTGATCGATTACCTGCAGAAGGCCGGTGTGCCACTGGATCGCGCCGCCGTGCCGACGGGCGCCGCCCCGCTCTCCGAGCGGCAGGGCATCGGCCTCAGTCTGCGTTCGTGACCCTGCTCGTCTCTTCGCTGTGGCCGGAACTCGCGGCCTCCCTGGCCCTCGGCCTCGCCATTGGCGCCGTGGCAGGGCTGCCGCGCGGCCGAATCGCCCAGATGGCTGCCGGCCTACTGCTCCTCGGCCTCGCGGCCCTGATCGGGCTCGCGATCTGGCGGGTCCTGCCCGGCGTGGCCGGTTTTCGGATCGAGGCGGGGGCTCTGGTGCTAGGCGCCTATCTCGCGGGCTGCGGTGTCGGAGGCTTGGGCCGGCTCGCAGCGCGACGCGCGTCCTGATCGATCCTCCGGCACCGCAAGACCCCAGATCCGCTGCGCCCGCCCGACGCCGCGCAGGGCGAATTCGCCGACCGGGACCAGCGGCGCATCGCAGCGCCGGGCGAAGGCATCCGAGAGCAACAGCGGGCGCTCCAGCGCGTCGCAGAGCCGCTCGATCCGGCTCGCCTCGTTGACCGCCCGGCCGATCACCGTGAAGTCGAGCCGCCGGTCGGTGCCGACATTGCCCGATACCACGCGTCCGTAATGGAGCACGATGTCGGCCTCCAGGGCCGGCAGTCCCTGGCGGCGGCGGGAAGCGTTGAGAGTGGCGTTCCGCTCGAGCGCCTCGCGGGCGGCGTCGAGTGCCCCCGCGCAGGCGGGGCAGGCCAGGGCATCGGGCTCGGCCACGGGGAAGACCGCCAGGAAACCGTCACCGAGGAATTTCGAGATCTCACCGCCCCGGCGCTGCACCGGCTCGCCCAGGGCATCGAAATGCTCGTCGAGCCAGCCGACGACCTTCAGTGGGTCGTCGCGATCCGCCACCGCCGTGAAGCCGCGCAGATCGGCGAGCAGGATCGCGGCGTGGACCACCGTGCTCTGCCCCCGCCGCATCTCGCCCGCGAGCACCCGCGCGCCGGTGGCGGGCCCGAGATAGGTGCCGAGCATCTCCCGCATCGTGTGGGACAGGCTGAGCTTGGCCGTGACCAGAGCCAGCAGGGGCACCAGCTCGGCGAGGGCCGCCCGCTCAGGCTCGGCGAAGCCATCGGCTCGATCGGTCGCGAACGAGATGCCGACCCCTTCCATCGCCGTCCCCGGCGCCAGCGCCGCGAGGTGAAGCTGATAATCGGTGACGCCCGCCTGCCTCAACTCCGCGAGCAGCGGCAGGTCCGGGTAGGTCTCCGGCCGGTCGAGCCGCCAGTGCACCGTGGTGCGGTCCTGCGCCATCAGCCAGCCGACCGGGCTGCGGATAAAGCTGTCCTCCCCCTCGGGGCCGTGGACGGTGGGGAACAGCGCCATCCCCTGTCCGCGCCGCCATGCGAGGCTCACTCCGCGGAACAGGGGATCGATCACCGGCACCGCCAGGCTGAGGCGCCAGAGCGGAAACCCGGCCGCGACCAGATCCTCGCAGAACGCCGCGATGATGCGCTCCGCATCGTCCGTTTCCGTCGCCTGCATGATGAGGCGGGCCTCGACGGCACGAAGGGTCGCGTCGGAGATCGGATCCGGATGGGCCATGGCGGAACGAAGTCTAGCCGCCCAAGCCGGCAGACCCCAAGCCTCGCCCGGCGGCGCCTGTGGGAAATCGGCTATGATCTCGCTTGGCCGAAGCGCCCCGTCATCGAATAGGTGCTCTTCAGACCTGACACGGCTCCCGACGGCCCCGGGATCTTCCGCCGTTTCGATACAAGTTCACGGACCAAGATTCACGGACCGAACATGGCCTCTGCTTCCGACCTCGACCGCCGCTTCGCCTTCCTCGCCGAGATCGATGGGCTGAAGGCCGTGCTGCGGCAGAATCGGACCATCGCCGAGGGGCGGCGCGAGAACTCGGCCGAGCATTCCTGGCATCTCGCCCTGTTCGCCCTGGTGCTGGGGGATCGGGTACCCGGGCTCGATCTCGGCCGGGTGCTAGCGATGCTGCTCGTCCACGACATCGTCGAGGTCGATGCCGGCGACGTGCCGATCCACGGCGTATTCGACGCCGCCGCCCTGGCCCTGGTGGAGCAGGCCGCTGCCGAGCGGATCTTCGGGTTGCTTCCGCCGGCACAGGGGGAGCCCCTCCTCGCGCTCTGGCGGGAATTCGAGGCGGTGGAGACCGCCGAGGCCCGCTTCGCCAAGGCGCTCGACCGGCTTCAGCCGCTTCTGCTCAACACGCTCACCGGCGGCGGCACCTGGGCCGAAAACGGCCTCACCGAAGCCCAGGTGATGGCGCGCTACCGGCCGGTGATCGAGCGCGGCGTGCCGGATCTCTGGCCGCATGTGGAGGCGATGATCCGCCGCCACTACGCCGGATCGGCCGCTACGGCGTGACCGGCTGCGCCTCGGCGCTCACCGCGTTGCGGGTCCCACGGGCGAGGTCGCGCTCGATCATCAGGGCGCTCTTGCCGTCGAGGCGGTTGCGGTAGACCTGCAGGTTCTCCATCACCCGCTGCACGTAATTGCGCGTCTCGGTGAAGGGGATGCGCTCGACCCAGTCGATCGGATCGACCTCCGGCCGGCGCGGGTCGCCATAGGCATCGACCCATTTCTTCACGTTGCCGCCGCCGGCGTTATAGGAGGCGAAGGCGAGGATGTAGGAGCCCTTCCAATCCTCCATCAGCTCGCCGAGATGGGCTTGGCCCAGCCGCGCATTATAGGCCGGGTCGCTCGTCAGTCTGTCGGTGTCGTAGGAGGCCGCGACGCGCTTGGCCGTGCGCTGCGCGGTGGCCGGCATCATCTGCATCAGGCCCCGCGCCCCGACGCCGGACTGGGCCCGGGGATCGAACTGGCTCTCCTGCCGGGCGATGGCGAAGACCATGGCGCGCTCGACCTGCGGCACGGCGGTGAAGGTCTCGTAATCGGGGATGCCGATGGTGGGGTAGGCGTGACTGTCCAGGGCCAGCCCCCGCTGGGTGGCGAGCTTGCCGATGGACACCAGCGCCCGGGCGTCGCGCGCTTCCACCGCCGTCTCGCCGAGCGCGTTGACCTGCGCTTCGTCGGTCAGCGAGCGGGCGGCATCGATGTAGAGCGGCAGCGCCAGATCCTTCAGCGAAGCCGCCGCAAGGAGCTTGAGCCCACGGATGAACAGCTTGTCCGCGAAGGCGGCGCGAGCCGTGGGGTTCAGCTCCGCGGCATTCCGCAACGGCAGGCTGTGCTGGCCGAGCCGGGCACGGGCGAGCTGCCCGTAATAAGCGATGGGCTGGAGTGCGGCGCGCTCGTAGAAGACCTTGGCCTCCGCCGGCTTGCCAGCGGCTTCCGCCGCGCGGCCCTGCCAGTAGGCCGCCCGCGCCAGGGAGATCGGCGTTTCGGCCACGGAGGCAGCCTGGGCGAAGTGGCGCTCGGCCGCCGCCGGATCGGCCATGAAGCGCAGGGCGATCCAGCCCGCGTGGAATTCGGCCTCGATCCGCTTCTCCGAGGTGCGGGCGGAATGGGCGGCGGCGATGGCGTAGGCGGTCTTCGGATCCCCCGCATCCATCAGCTTACGGGCGACGATCCGGCGCTCGACCCACCACGTATCCCCGTCGACGGTGACCTCCGGGTTGGTGGGCGCGGAGAGCAGCACCTTGGCCGCCTCCGCCGCCTTGTCGCCACGACGGAAATACTGAGCCCGCGAGAGCAGGTAGGATGAATCGTTGCGCAGGGAGGGCGGCACAGCAGCCAATGCGGCGGCGGCACCGGCCTTGCCCTGCACCGCCCGGCGGGCCCGCACCAGGCTGGCATAGGAGCCGCCGGCATAATCCGCCGCCCGGGCCGCGGTCGCCCAATCCTCCTTCAGGAGGGCGCGCTCCATCCGGTAGCGGTGATCGATCACGGTGAGGACGCCGGGGAAGGCGTCGGTCACCTTGGCCTCCAGGCTGCGCCCGAAGCTCTCCTCGCGCCACAGGTCGTGCACCAGTTCGGCTGCATCCGCGTCGAGCCCGTCCGCGCGCAGGGCGAGCGCCAGGGCGAACTTACCCGGCGCGCTGGTCGGCTTGGCGCCGGCGAAATAGGCCCGCACCAAAGCCGGACTCTTCTTCTCGGAGAGCAGCCGTTCCTCGGCGCGGCGGCGCAGGAGCGGACCCGCCGGCCAATCTGGGTTGGCGCGGGAGAAGGCGACGATCCGCTCGAAGCTGATGCCGGCCCCGGCACGGATCGCCACCCATTCGAGCAGCGCCCGCGCCGCCGGATCGGTGAAGCCTCCGGCGAGCCGGTCGCCATCGGACACCTTGCCCTTGCGGTAGAGATCGATCGCCTCGCGCAACGGGCCGAGATCGGTTTCCCCGGACACGATCGGCCGGGCGGGATCGGGCACGTCGGGGGAGGGGGCGGCGGGCGAGACGCCGGTATCGGGCAGCGGGAAGGCGACCGGCCCATCCGATTCCGTCGAGGCATAGGCGGACGCCGCCGCCGGCAGCGGCTTGTCGGTCGTTGCCTCGCCCGCGCTCGGATCGAGCCGCAGGGCATCCGCCGCGACCGGGTCGGAGGCCGGGCCGTCACTCACCTGGGCGGAGGCTGCGGTGGCATCGCTCGCCGGGGCAGCGGGCGCCGAGGCCGGCTGCGGGTTCCGGATCTCGACGGCATCGCCGGGCCGCGCCAGCAGCACGGGACCGGACAGAGCGAGCCCGAGGAGCAGGGGCAGGGAGCGGGCGGGGAACGCCATGATGTCAGACACCCCGACTCGGAGGCCAAGCCTTAAGCTGGGCTCCGGTCCGTTAAGATGGCATTAACTGCGCAAGCGAAGCGTTTGCGCGCGGGCAGACGAGGGCCTATGTCTCGCGCGTCCCGTCGGCGCCGGAGCCGTCGGGGCAGGCAAAAAGACCGGCCGGGAACGCCAGGATGACCGATACCCACGCCCGCCTTCGCGGCTCGATGACCGCGCTCGCGACCCCCTTCCGCGATGGCGAGTTCGACGAGGCGGCCTTCCGGAAATTCGTGAACTGGCAGATCGAGCAGGGCACCCATGCCCTGGTGCCGACCGGCACCACCGGCGAGAGCCCGACGCTGAGCCATGCCGAGCACGACCGCGTGGTCGAGAGCTGCATCGCCGAAGCGGCCGGCCGGGTGCCCGTGATCGCGGGCGCCGGCTCGAATTCGACGGCGGAGGCGGTTGCGCGGGCGCGTCATGCGGAAGAAGCGGGCGCGGACGCGGTGCTCATCGTCACGCCCTACTACAACAAGCCGACGCAGGACGGGATGTACGCCCACTTCAAGGCGGTGAACGACGCTGTCGGCATCCCGATCATCATCTACAACATCCCCGGCCGGTCCGTGGTCGACATGAGCGTCGACACCATGAAGCGGCTGTTCGAGTTGAAGAACATCGCCGGCGTGAAGGATGCCACGGCCAAGATCGACCGCGTCAGCCTCCAGCGGCAGGCTTTGGGAGAAGACTTCATCCAGCTTTCTGGCGAAGATGCGACGGCGCTCGGCTTCAATGCCCATGGCGGGCATGGCTGCATCTCGGTGGTATCGAATGTCGCGCCCCGGCTCTGCGCCGATCTTCAGGAGGCGTCGCTGGCCGGTGACTACGCCAAGGCCCTGTCGATCCAGGACCGGCTGATGCCGCTGCACGTGCAGATGTTCTACGAATCGAACCCGGTGCCGGCGAAGTACGCGCTCTCGCGCCTCGGCCTGATGTCGGAGGAGGTGCGCCTGCCGCTGGTGCCGGCGACAGAGGGCTGCCGCAAGGCGGTCGACGCGGCGCTCGCCCATGCGGGCCTGATCTGATCGGCCTGGCCGATCCAAGACGGCGAGGGGTCGTCCGCGCCCCCTCGCCGACCCATATCACGGAGCCGTTCTCCGCCTGACGCTCGAGACGTTTTCAAGAAGAGATGGCACCGAAACCCGAACCCGGCCGGCGCGTCGTCGCCGACAACCGTTCCGCCCGCTACCATTACGCGATCGAGGACGTCATCGAGGCCGGCATCGCGCTGACCGGCACCGAGGTGAAATCCCTGCGCGGCGGCAAGGCGACGATCGGGGAGTCCTATGCCGGGCCGTCCGGTAACGACCTGATGCTGTTCAACGCCTATATTCCGGAATATCTGGAGGCGAACCGCTTCAACCACGACACCAAGCGGCCGCGCCGCCTGCTGCTGCACCGCCGCCAGATCAACAAGCTGATCGGGGCGACCCAGCGCCAGGGCTATACGGTGATCCCGTTGAAGATCTACTTCAACGACAAGGGACGGGCGAAGGTCGAGCTCGGGCTCGGCAAGGGCAAGCAGCTCCATGACAAGCGCGAGAGCGTCAAGGAACGCGATTGGCAGCGGGACAAGGCCCGCCTGATGCGCGACAAGGGCTGATTCGGCATCGCCGCGAGCCGGGGCCGTGGCATCCGGGAAAAGGCGCCGTCCGGAAGGAGCGCGCCGCTGGATTGCCTGCCGTCACGCGCGATGACGCAGAACAGCGAGAACCGAAGCGCGCGAGCGGAACCTGATCGGATACGGTCCCGCTTCGCCCTCATCCCGGAAGGTGCCGCGACAGCGCCTCCCGGATGAGGCGACGGGACGAGCTTCCACTCAGCCTTCGGCTTCGTCGTCGGACGGACCGGGACGAATGCCATAGCGGCTTTCCAGGCCGGGATTGGCGCGGGGTGCGCGCTCGGCGAAGTCGCCGCGGGCACGAGCCGCCTCACCGGGCGCACGCGCCTGACGCTCGCTCGGGTCGCGGCCGATGCGATTGGCGAGATGGGCCAACTCGACGAATTCGTCCGCCTGCCGGCGCAGGTCGTCGGCGATCATCGCCGGCTGAGTCTGGATCGTCGAGACGACGGAGACGCGCACGCCGCGGCGCTGGATCGCTTCCACCAGGGAGCGGAAATCGCCGTCGCCGGAGAACAGCACCATGTGGTCGATATGGGGAGCGAGTTCGAGCGCATCGATGGCCAGCTCGATATCCATATTGCCCTTGATCTTGCGGCGGCCTGCGGAATCGGTGAACTCCTTCACCGGCTTCGTCACCACCCGGTAGCCATTATAGTCGAGCCAGTCGATCAACGGACGGATCGAGGAATATTCCTGATCCTCAATCATGGCCGTATAATAGAAAGCCCTGATCAGATTATCTCGGCTCTGAAAATCCTTGAGCAGTCGCTTATAGTCAATATCGAAGCCAAGCGCTTTCGTCGTCGCGTACAGATTGGCGCCGTCGATAAAAATCGCGGTGCGTTGTTTGTCGCTCATCGATTGACCCATGTTCTGGAGATTAAAGATAATGCAATTGCGCAGAAATTGACAAATTTAAGCTATTGAATCGAAATCTACGACCGCAACGGATGAGCCGACGGACACCCTCACGCTAACAGCCTTCGATTGTCTTGGCCTGTCATTATATTGAGAGCTTGGGCAGTGCCACAACGGCAGGCAGTGCCAAACCGGATCCTGCGAAAGCGTCAGCCTGACGATGGATCCGATGAGGCTCCGTCGTGGCGGAGGAGATAGTTTCTGTCAAGCGCCACGAAGAGTTAGGGCGGCATAAGGCCCGACAACACTACAATCCAGCGTCCTTCACGACAGGACATTCTTCCTGAAATATTTTCCGCTTAAGTTGTATGGCGATATAAAACAACCAGATCACATAATTATAGCTAAAGTTGCCATCCACAGAACTTTACATTGGCTACCCGCCCTGATCCGGCAGCCCCGGCCCACGCCCGGGGTGCCGGGGCCCTCGTGACGGTCTCAGAGCTTACCCATGGCGCGGCTGCCCGGCTTCACCGGGGGGATGGCAGCGAGCTCGGGTGGAAGTGCATCCGGCGCGTAAGTCGGGATATCGAGAGTGACGAGGGAGAGGAGCGGCAGGCCGATCTCGCCGCGCCCGCCGGAACGATCGATCAGGCAGGCGGCGCCGACCACCTCGCCGGCCTCGTCCTTCAGAGAGGCGAGGCATTCCCGGGCCGAGAGCCCGGTCGTCACGATGTCCTCGACGATAACGGCGCGGGTGCCGGCAGGAATCGAGAAGCCGCGGCGCAGGGTGAAGGGCGTGCCGGGGTCGCGCTCGACGAAGATCGCCTTGGCGCCGAGATGACGCGCGGTCTCGTAGCCGGGGATGATGCCACCGATGGCCGGGGAGACCACGATATCGATCTTGCCGAAACGGGCCGCGATGGTCTCGGCCAGAGCCCGGCAAAGCCGCTCCGTCCGCGCCGGATCGGAGAAGATCGTCATCTTCTGCAGAAAGGTCGGTGAGCGCAGCCCGGAGCTGAGGATGAAATGCCCCTGCAGCAGGGCGCCCGCGGAGCGGAATTCTTCGAGGACTTCTTCCGACGTCATGACCATGCGCTCGTCAACCTATGTCCGCCGCTTCTTGCAGCGGTGAGCTTACGGTGCAAGCGCGGGGATGAATGTGAACCCGCTGGCCGGAGAGCCATTCTCGATCGCGCCGCGATCGGGAATGGCTCCAAGTCGTCGTCCTGACGTCCTCTTACGAAACCGGCGCCCGTTCGGCGGCGAGCATTCTAGCCGTTGACGCGCTCGACGCGGCTGACCGAGCGCTTGCCGCGCAGATCGGCGATGATGGCGGTCAGGTGCTTCAGGTCCGGCACCGAGAGATCGATCGCGATATCGGTGAAATCCTGTGTCCGGCGGCGCATCGAGACGTTGTCGATATTGCCGTCATGCTCGGCGATGACCTGGGCGATCTGGGCCAGCGTGCCGGGCTCGTTGATCGATTCGAGGGCGATCTTGGCGGGGAAGCGTTCCTGCGAGCCTTCCACGTCCCAGCGCACATCGAGCCAGCGCTCAGGCTCGTTGTCGAAGGCGGCGAGCGCCGTCGATTGGATCGGGTAGATCGTCACGCCGACACCGGGGGTGAGAATGCCGACGATGCGATCCCCCGGCACGGCGCCGCCGTTCGGCGCGAAGCTCACCGGCAGATCGCCCGCGAGTCCACGAATCGGAATGCCCCCCGGCGCGGGCGCCCCGTCGGCCTCCGCCGAGAAGGTCAGCCGCATGGTCTGGTCCTTGGAACGGCTCAGCCGTCCCGCCGCTCCATTGGCCGCCGGTCCACCGCTCGATCCGGGCCGGCGCTCGTCCTTGAAATCGGGATAGACCGCCTTCACCACGTCGCCGGAGAACATTTCGCCACGGCCGACGGCGGCGAAGACATCCTCGGTCGAGGCGCGGGCCAAGCGGGGGAGGGCACCGCGCAGCTTCTCTTCCGAAAAGCTCTTGCCCGCCCGCTCGAAGGCCCGGTCGAGGATCTGACGGCCGAGCCCGGCATATTGCCGCCGCACGGCGGCGCGGGTCGCCCGCCGGATCGCTGCCCGCGCCTTGCCGGTGACGACGAGGGATTCCCAGGCGGCCGGCGGCGAAGCACCGTCGGAGCGGGCGATCTCGACTTCGTCGCCATTGGCGAGTTCGTGGAGGAGGGGGGCGAGGCGCCCGTTGATCTTGGCGCCCACCGCCGTGTTGCCGACATCGGTATGCACCGCATAGGCGAAGTCGATCGGCGTGGCGCCCCGGGGCAGGGCGATCAGGCGTCCCTTGGGCGTGAAGCAGAACACCTGATCCTGGAACAGCTCCAGCTTGGTGTGCTCCAGGAACTCTTCCGGCGAATCGCCCTCGGCCAGGAGTTCGATGGTGCGGCGCAGCCATTGATAGGCTCCGCTCTCGGTGGCGAGGCGGGGATGGATCTCCGTCTCGCCTCCCTCGGCCGAGGCCTCCTTGTAATGGGCATGGGCGGCGATGCCGTATTCGGCGATCTCGTCCATCTCGGCGGTGCGGATCTGAAGCTCGACGCGCTGGCGCTTCGGCCCGATCACCGTGGTGTGGATCGAGCGGTAATCGTTCTGCTTCGGGGTCGAGATGTAATCCTTGTAGCGGCCCGGCACCATCGGCCAGCCGGTATGGACGACCCCGAGGGCGGCGTAGCAGTCGGCCAGGGTCGCGACGATCACCCGAAAGCCGACGATGTCGGACAATTGCTCGAAGGCGACCGACTTGCGCTCCATCTTCGACCAGATCGAGAACGGCTTCTTGAGCCGCCCCTTCACCTGCGCCGTGATGCCCCGAGCGGCGAGGCGGGCGGTGAGATCCTGTTCGATGCTCTCGATGACGCTGCCGGATTTCGCCGAGAGGTCCTCCAGGCGCTTGGTGATGGTGTCGTAGACCTCGGGCTTCAGGGTGCGGAAGGAGAGATCCTCCAGCTCGTCGCGCAGCTCCTGCATACCCATGCGGCCGGCGAGCGGCGCGTAGATGTCGAGGGTCTCCTCGGCGATCCGCGCGCGCTTGTCGTCCCGCATGAAGTGGAGCGTGCGCATGTTGTGCAGGCGGTCGGCGAGCTTGACCAGCAGCACCCGCACATCCTCGGCCACCGCCAGCAGCAGCTTGCGGAAGTTCTCGCCCTGCACCGCCCGTTTCGACACGAGATCGAGGCGCTTGAGCTTGGTCAGGCCGTCGACCAGCGCGCCGATCTCCGACCCGAAGATCTCGCGGATCTCGTCGAGGGTGGCGGCGGTGTCCTCCACCGTATCGTGCAGCACCGCCGCGACGATGGTGGCGTCGTCCAGGCGCAGGTCGGTGAGGATCGCGGCGACTTCGAGGGGATGAGCGAAGAACGGATCGCCGGAGGCGCGCTTCTGCGTCCCGTGCGCCCGCATGGCGTAGACGTAGGCGCGGTTGAGGAGCGCTTCGTTCGCGGCCGGATTGTAGCGCTTGACCCGCTCCACGAGTTCGTACTGGCGCATCATCCGCCGAAGGATCCTGCTCTCAATCGGTTAGGGAATGCGGCCGGCATGGCCGCTCTCGTCACGCGACAGCTTCCTGCATCGGCGGCGTTTCCGCCAGACCCATGGCGTCGCGGAGAAAGCGCAGCTGTTCGATTCGCCCTGCGCGGGTTGCAGGACGCAGAGCGGGTCCCCGGCCAGCAAAACGCCCGCCGCTCGGTTCAACGAGGGCGGGCGCGAACTTGCGAGATCGCGAACCTGCGAGATCGACGGAGCGCGAGGTTTACTCGCCCTCGTCGTCCGTCTCGGTCGGCGGAGCCAAGTTCTCCAGGCCGCGCAGGAGGTCTTCCTCGCTCATGCGGTCGAACTGCACGTCCTTGTCGTCGGACGAGGATTGCGGCGCCACGGCGGCGGCGGCCGGCGAGCTCGACAGCAGCGGCACGGTCTCGGCCTCGGGCTCATCCACCTCGACGTATTTCTGCATCGAGTGGATCAGCTGCTCCTTGAGATCCTCGGCGGTGATGGTCTCGTCGCCAATCTCGCGCAGGGCCACGACCGGGTTCTTGTCGCGGTCGCGCTCGACGGTGAGCGGGGCGCCGGCGGCGAGCAGGCGGGCGCGGTGGCTGGCGAGCAGGACCAGCTCGAAGCGGTTCTCGACCTTCTCGATGCAGTCTTCGACGGTGACGCGAGCCATGCGAGGCGGCTCCTTCCTCAGGCGCGGGAACGAACGATGTGCGTGATGAACGGGCTTCCTACACCGGTTGCCGCTCCGCAACAAGCGGGCGCGAACCGGCCTCTCCATCCCCCGCCAAGACGGGCTACCACACGGTGATCGCTCGAAAGCGATCACCGTGCATATTTTGCAGGCCTCAAGCGCCGGCGGCCGCCTCCGCGGCCTCGGCTGTCGCTTCGCTCGACGCCTCGGCCCGGCCGAGGCCCGCTTCGCGCCCAGCCAACGGCGCAATCACTCCGGCGGTTGAGAATTCATCCTCCCCGGTCCACATGGAAAGCGGTGCCGGTCTCGAACCGGCGCCGCTCCCGGCCGGCCTTGAACCGGCGCCAGCGGACCCGAGGATTTTCCGCCATGTTCATCCAGACCGAAGCCACGCCGAACCCCGCCACGCTGAAGTTCCTGCCCGGCCGCGTGGTGCTCACCGAGGGGACCTTCGAGGCCCGCGACGCGTCGAGCGCCGAGCGCTCGCCCCTGGCCAGCGCCTTGTTCGCGGTGCCCGGCGTATCCGGCGTCTATTTCGGGCACGACTTCATCTCGGTCACCAAGGCCGATGGCGTGAACGAGTGGCCGCAGGTGAAGCCCGCCGTGCTCGGCGCGATCATGGACCATTTCCAGTCCGGCCGCCCGGTGCTCGCCGAGGGCACGGCGCTGGCGGAGGACGATGCGGAGGAGTTCTACGACGAGGCCGACCACGACACGGTGGCGACCATCAAGGATCTTCTCGAGACCCGCGTGCGCCCGGCGGTGGCGGGCGATGGCGGCGACATCACCTTCCGCGGCTATCGCGACGGGATCGTCTATCTCGAGATGAAGGGCGCCTGCTCGGGCTGTCCGTCCTCCACCGCCACCCTGCGGCAGGGCGTACAGAACCTGTTCCGCCACTTCCTGCCCTCCGTGCGGGAAGTCCAGGCGATCTGATTTTCGACCGGAACGCCCTGGCAGCGGTGCAACACCGCCACGCTTCCGTGAGGGTGGCGGCGGCGGATGCGCTGACGAGGGCCGGGGTTTCGTCTTAAAGATAGCCGGATGGCGGGCGGTGTGGCCCGCCCCGGATGGAATCGACGGTTTGCGGATCCTTGCCATCGATACGGCGCTCGAAGCCTGCGCCGCCTGCGTGGCCACCGACGACAGCGACGACCTGCTCGCCGAGGAGTCGATGGCGCTCACCCGCGGCCATGCCGAGGCGCTGCTGCCGCTGATCGAGCGGGTGATGGCCCGGGTCGAGGGCGGTTTCGAGGGGCTGGCGCGGGTCGCGGTGACCGTTGGCCCCGGCAGCTATACGGGCCTGCGCGTCGGCCTCTCCGCCGCCCGCGCCATCGGGCTCGCCGCCAACATCCCCGTGGTCGGCGTCACCACCCTCTCGGCCTTGCTCGCACCGCAGCTCGCCCTCAACGGCGAGGACATGATCGTCGCGGCGATCGATGCGCGCCACGGTGCCGTCTACCTGCAGGCGATGAGCGTGGCGGAAGGGGTGGTGATCCCGCCCCGCCATGTCAGCCTGGAACAGGCGGTGGGCCTGCTCGGCGGGCGCCGGGCGATCCTCACCGGCTCGGGGGCACCGGGGCTCGCCGCGGCGGCAGGAGCAGCCGGAGTGTCGGTCGAGGTGGCCGAGACCGGGGCGCCCCAGATCGCCTGGGTCGCCTCCCTGGGCTTGGTGGCCGATCCGGAGCAGGCTCTGCCCCGCCCCCTCTACCTGCGCGGACCGGATGCCCAGCCGCAGGACCATGCGAGGCTCGCCCGAGCATGACACGGACCGTTTCCCCGTTCTGGCCGCTCGACTGGTGGTCCGCGTGGTGGGACGCCTGGGGCTCCGTGCCCTACGTGGCTCCCCTGCGCGATGCCGGTCAGGCGGCCGCCCTGGAAAAGCTCCACGCCACCGCCTTCGCCCGGCCCTGGGCTGCCCACGAGTTCGAGCGGCTGCTCTGCGAGCGCTCCACCGAAGCCCATGCCCTGCGCCGGGCCAACGCGCTCCTCGGCTTCGTTCTGTCGCGCAAGGCGGCGGACGAGGCCGAGATCCTCACCATCGTGCTGGCCCCCTCCGCCCGTGGCGGCGGCCACAGCCACCGGCTCCTGCGCGAGCACCTCACCGCGCTGACCTTCGCCGGCATCCGGACGGTGCATCTCGAGGTCGACGAGGGCAACGCCCCCGCCCTGAAGCTCTATACCCGCCACGGCTTCCTGAAGGTCGGCGAGCGCAAGGGCTATTACCCGCTGCCCGATGGCAGCCGGGCGACGGCGCTGACCATGAGTGCGACGCTGTCGTGACGCCTCACCGGCCTCTCGCCGCCCGATGACGCGGGTCGGCATCGCCCTGCGCCTTGCCCTCCAGGCGCTCGTCTTCGTGCTCGTGATCGGGCCGCACTGGCTCAGCCTGCGCTTCGGCCGCGGGCGGCTGGCGGCGTGGATCGCGGTTCTGTTCCACCGCCTGTTCCTGCGCCTGTTCGCGGTGCGGGTGACGCAGAGCGGGACGCCACCGCCGCCCGGAGAGCCGGCCCTGGTCCTCTCCAACCACGTCTCCTGGCTCGACATCGTCGCCCTCGGATCGCTCCGCCCGCTCTCTTTCGTGGCGAAATCCGAGATCGAGGGCTGGCCCCTGATCGGCACCCTGGCCAAGCTCCAGCGCACCGTTTTCATCGAGCGGGCCAAGCGGGCGGCGACCGCGAGTGTCAACGCCACGGTCGGGCAGCGGCTGGCGGACGGCGACCTCATCGTCCTGTTCGCCGAGGGCACCACCGGCGACGGCCTGCGGCTCCTGCCGTTCCGCTCCTCCCTGGTGGGCGCCGCGCGGGCGGCCCTCACCGCCGAGACCGGGGGCCTCGCCCGCATCCGGCTGCAGCCTCTGGCTCTCAGCTACCCGCGCCGCAACGGCCTGCCCGTGACCCGGGCGGAGAGGCCGGACATCGCGTGGTACGGCGACATGGAGCTCGCGCCCCACCTCGCCCTGTTCGCCCAGCGCGGCCCCATCGACGTGCATATCCGCTGGGGTTCGGCCATCGCCTTCGAGGCGGCCACCGACCGCAAGGTTGCCACCGCCCAGGCCGAGGCCGCCGTGCGGCACGCCCTGCGCGAGAGCCGGAAGGGCATCCCCGCCGGCCTCCCGGCGCCGGTCGCGCCGGGGATCACCGGGGAGGGCGCCGACGTGTCCGCTCCGGGCATCGCTGCCGTTTGAGCTTCAACCCGGCAGCGGAAACGTCGCCGCCTGCCCGTGGACGGCGCCTTCCTCGTCGATGAGCTGCCAGACCACGCCCTCGGTGACGGGGAAGCGCCTGCCATCCTTCGCCACCCGGATGCCGGCATAGCCCGAGACGAAGCCGTCGCGGGCGACCGCGTCGAGCAGGCGCTGGCGCTCGGCCCGCTCCGGCGCCTCCGCCGACAGGCGCGAGGGCATGCCGACGATCTCGTCCCAGGCATAGCCGAAGGCCCGCTGCGCCGCCCGGTTGGCGTAGACGAAGAGCGGGTCGGCGCCGCGGTCGTGGGAGAGCACTGCGAAGGGCGCCGAGGCGTAGAGCCAGTCCGGTCCGAGGCCCGGACCGGGGAGGAGGGGCTGCCCGACGAGGCGGCGGTAGCTGCCGGTCAGGAGGGCGAAGAAGCGGGGATCGTCGGCGAGGGTCACGGGCGGATGTTTCACCGTTCGGGATGGATCGTGTCGGCGGGCGAACCGTGCTACAGGGCGGCTCGAACGAACAGTCCCCGAGAGACGCGCCGTCCGCCGGCGGCAGGGTTGCGAACTTGAAGAAAGCTTACGTCAAGTCCTACGGCTGCCAGATGAACGCCTATGATGCCGGCCGCATGGCCGACGTGTTGGCGGCCGAGGGCTACAGCGCGACGGAGTCGGTCGAGGAGGCCGATGTCGTCGTCCTCAACACCTGCCACATCCGCGAGAAGGCCGCAGAGAAGGTCTATTCCGAACTCGGGCGCCTGCGCGTGCTCAAGGGTGAGCGGGCCGAGAGCGGGCAGGACACCCGCATCGTGGTGGCGGGCTGCGTCGCCCAGGCCGAGGGCCGGGAGATCCTGTCGCGCGCCCCGGCCGTCGATGTGGTGGTGGGCCCGCAGAGCTATCACCGCCTGCCGGACCTGTTGCGCCAATCGCGCGAAACCCGCGTCGTCGACACCGAATTCCCGGTCGAGGACAAGTTCGACCATCTGCCCGCCCGGCGTAATCGCGGCGTCACCGGCTTCCTGACGGTGCAGGAGGGCTGCGACAAGTTCTGCGCCTTCTGCGTCGTGCCCTATACCCGCGGCGCGGAAGTCTCGCGCTCGGTGGCGGCGGTGATCGAGGAGGCGCGCCGTTTGGTCGAGGGCGGGGTCCGCGAGATCACCCTGATCGGCCAGAACGTGAACGCCTATCACGGCGAGGGTCCGGACGGCGCACCCTCGACGCTGGGCCGCCTGATGGATGCGCTCAGTGCCGTGCCGGGCTTGGCTCGCCTGCGCTACACCACCAGCCACCCGAACGACTTCGCCGACGACCTCATTCGCGCCCACGCAACCAACCCGCTGGTGATGCCCTACCTGCACCTGCCGGTGCAGTCGGGGGCGGACCGCATCCTCCAGGCCATGAACCGCCGCCATACAGGCGACGATTACCGCCGGCTGATCGCCCGCATCCGCGAGGCACGGCCCGACATCGCCCTGTCCTCGGACTTCATCGTCGGCTTCCCCGGCGAGACCGATACCGATTTCGCCGACACCATGCGGCTCGTCTCCGACATCGGTTTCGCGGCGGCCTTCTCCTTCAAGTACAGCCCCCGGGCCGGCACCCCCGCCGCCGAGCGGGAGGACGCGGTGCCGGAGGCGGTGAAGACCGAGCGGCTGGCCGCCCTGCAAGCCCTGCTCGACGCCCAGCGCCACGCCTTCAACGAGGCGGCGGTCGGCACCATCGCCGAGATCCTGGTCGAGAAGACCGGCCGGCATCCGGGACAGGTGGCGGGCAGGACGCCGCATCTCCAGGCGGTGCAGTTCGATGCCAGCCCCTCCACCATCGGCACGCTCGTGCCGGTGCGCATCGTCCGCTCGGGCTCGAACAGCCTGTTCGGCGAGGTGCTGGAGGGTGCGGCGGCGGCGGCCTGACCCTATATGAAGATCCTCACCATCTCGGGATCATCGCGTGCCGATTGACGTTGCGTCCGCCCGTGGCCCTGCCGGCCGCAACACCCGCCCCGCGCCGGGGCGTCCGGGTCTCGCCGAAACCGTCGAGGTGTCGCTGACCTTCGACGACAACCGCCTCGCCAGCCTGGTCTTCGGCCAGTACGACCAGAACGTCGCCCATATCGAGCGGCGCCTCGGCATCACCGGCACGGCCCTCGGCAACCATCTCGTCGTCAAGGGCGCGCCCGAGGCCGCCGAGAAGGCGCGGCGGGTGTTCGAGCGGCTCTATGCCCGCGCGCAGAAGGGCGGTACGCCGCTCACCCTCGGCGACGTGGACGGGGTGATCCAGGAGGTCACGATCCAGGGCAACCTGTTCCCCTCGGCCGAGATCGTGGCCGATCCCGGCCGCGAGCAGTTCGAGCAGATCGCCACCCGCAAGCGCGGCGGCGTGCGGGCCCGCAACGCCGCCCAGAGCGACTACATCAAGCTCCTGCGCGCCAACGAACTCGTCTTCGCCGAGGGTCCCGCCGGCACCGGCAAGACCTGGCTCGCCGTCGGCCACGCCGTCTCGCTGCTGGAGCAGGGCCATGCCGAGCGCCTGATCCTGTCGCGTCCGGCGGTCGAGGCCGGCGAGCGCCTCGGCTTCCTGCCCGGCGACATGCGCGAGAAGGTCGATCCCTATCTGCGCCCGATCTACGACGCGCTCTACGATTTCATGGAAGCACGCCACGTCGATCGCGGCCTCCAGACCGGCATCATCGAGATCGCACCGCTCGCCTTCATGCGCGGGCGCACGCTGACCAATGCCGTGGTGCTGCTGGACGAGGCGCAGAACACCACCTCGATGCAGATGAAGATGTTCCTGACGCGACTCGGCGAGAACTCGCGCATGATCATCACCGGTGATCCGAGCCAGATCGATCTGCCGCCGGGCCAGAAATCCGGGCTGGTGGAGGCGGTCAACGTGCTCGACGGCGTCGAGGGAATCGGCCGGGTGCGCTTCCGCGACGTGGACGTGGTGCGCCACGATCTCGTGCGCCGCATCGTCACCGCCTACGAGGCCGCCGCCCACGGCGAGGCGGATACCGACCGCAACCCGAACCCGCGGCGCCGGCCGCTGGCCTGACTCCCGACCGGACGACCATGAGCGACAACGACATCGACATTGCCGTCGAGGATGCCCGCTGGGAAGCGGCCATTCCCGACTTGGAAGGCTTCGTGCTGCGGGCCGTCGAAGCCGGATTGAACATTCTGCCCGATTCGGCGGGCGGACCGGTCGAGGTGAGCGTGCTGCTGGCCGACGACGCCACGGTCCAAACCTTGAACCGCACATGGCGGAACAAGGATAAACCCACCAACGTATTGTCCTTTCCGGCGGCGGCGCAGCCGCTCCAACCCGGCATGGCCCGGCCGCTGGGCGACGTCGTTCTTGCGTATGACACGCTCGTGCGCGAGAGTGAGGAACAGTCGAAAGCGTTCGAGCACCATTTCGCCCACCTCCTCGTCCATGGCACCCTTCACCTTCTCGGACAGGACCATGAGACCGGCGAGGCCGAGGCTGATGCCATGGAAGCCCTTGAGATCGCCGCGCTTCGCAGCCTCGGCGTCCCGAACCCTTACGACGACTGACACCCGGCACTCCCGCCGCATCCAACCCAGAGACCCATGACCAACGACCGAAGTCGCGGCGCGGCCCTGGCCGCGCCAGCCGCGGACGCCGAACCTCCCCCACGCGAGGCGTGGTACGATCGTCTGCTGAACGTCTTCCACCTGCGTCCGCGCGAGTCCCTGCGCACCGATATCGAGGAGGCCCTGGCCGAGCCCGACACGGGCGAGGACGCCTTCTCCCCCCTCGAGCGGGCCATGCTCAAAAACGTGCTCGGCCTGCACAAGGTGCGGGTCGACGACGTGATGCTGCCCCGGGCCGACATCGTGGCGGTGGCCATCGACACCAGCCTCGGCGACCTGCTCAAGCTGTTCCGCACCGCCGGCCATTCGCGCCTGCCGGTCTATGGCGAAACTCTCGACGATCCCCGTGGCATGGTCCACATCCGCGACTTCGTCGAATACCTCGCCGCCAAGGCGGAGGCCGCGCCGCGCCGCGCTGCGCCCCAGCCCGCCGCCCTGGGCCCGGACGGCGAGGCCAAGCCGGCGCCGAGGCCGCGTCGCACCGCCGCTTCCCGCAACGCCCTGCGCGGACTCGATCTCGGCAAGGTCGATCTCACCGCGACGCTGGCCTCCACCCGGATCCAGCGCCCGGTCCTGTTCGTGCCGCCCTCCATGCCGGCCATCGATCTGCTGGTGCGGATGCAGGCGACGCGCACCCACATGGCCCTCGTCATCGACGAATATGGCGGCACCGACGGGCTGATCTCGATCGAGGATCTGATCGAGATGGTGGTGGGCGATATCGAGGACGAGCACGACGTGGCCGAGGGCCAGCTCGTCCACCGCCTCGAAGGCGAGACCGAGGCCTATGTCGCCGATGCCCGCGCCGGGCTGGCCGAGGTGTCGGAGACCACCGGCGTCGATCTCGTCGCCGCCGCGGGCGAACTCGCCGAGGAGATCGACACCATCGGCGGCCTGATCGTGACCCTGGCCGGCCGGGTGCCCTCCCGCGGCGAGGTGATCACCGGCCCCGGCGAGATCGAATTCGAGGTGCTCGATGCCGATCCCCGGCGGGTGAAGCGGCTCAAGCTGCAGCGCGCCCCGGCCAAGATCGGCACCGTCGTGCCGCTTGCCCTGCCGCCGCCGCGGCCGGCACCGCCCTCCGCCACCGATGCGGCGCAGGCCGCCGAATCCGGCCGATAGGCGAACGGGCAGGGTGAAAGGCATGACGGTCCCGCTCGGCCTGGAGCATCATGACGATGCGCCGGCGCCCGGTGCCGGCTCGCGCGCGCGCGCGGCGCGAATCGGCCCTCTCGAAGCCCTCGCCCACCGGATCATCCTGAGCCAGGGTTGGGTGCGGCTGGCGCTGGCGGTCGCGGCCGGCGCCCTCGGTGCGCTCGCCATGCCGCCCTACGGGCTGTTCCCGGCGCTGATCGTGTCGCTCTCCGTCGCCGTCTGGCTGATCGACGGCGCGGCAATCGGCAGTTCAGGCCGGCGGACGGTCCTCGTCTGTGCCGGGATCGGTTGGGCCTGGGGCTTCGGCTACTTCACCGCCGGGCTGTGGTGGCTCGGCGCCGCCTTCCTCGTCGAGGCCGACCAGTTCGCCTGGGCCATGCCCCTGGGCGTCGTCGGTCTTCCGGCCGTGCTCGCCCTGTTTTTCGCCCTCGGCTTCGCCGCCGCCCGGCTGATCTGGTCGCGCGGCGCAAGCCGGATCGCCGCGCTCGCCTTCGGCCTCGCCGCCGCCGAGTGGCTGCGGGGCCACGTGCTCACCGGCTTCCCCTGGAACACCCTAGGCATGGCCCTGGGCAGCAATCTCTGGATCATGCAGGCGGCTTCGGTGGTCGGCCTCTACGGCCTGACCCTGCTCGCCGTGTTGATCGCCGCCGCGCCCGCCACCCTCGCCACCGGCGCGACGGCGCGGGAACGCCTTGTGCCGGCGCTCGCCGCGCTCGCCGCGTTGGCGGGCCTTGCCGCCTATGGCGCGTGGCGCCTGCCCACCGCCCCCGACCCGACGGTGGCCGGCGTGCGCCTGCGCCTGATCCAGCCGAACATCCCGCAGGACGAGAAGTTCGGCACGGCGATGCGCGATCAGATCGTCGGCCATTATCTCGAACTCAGCGACCGGGCGGTCTCCCCGGACCGCACCGGGATCGCCGACATCACCCACCTGATCTGGCCCGAATCGGCTTTTCCCTTTCTGATCCAGCGCGATCCCGAGGCCCTGGGCCGGATCGGGGCTGCCCTGCCGGAGGGCAAGCAGCTCATCGTCGGCGCGGCGCGGGTACGGGAGCCGCCCGAGGGCCAGCGCCTGACCCGTGAGAACGCGGTCTTTTTCAATTCCATCCTGACCATCGGCCCGGGCGGGCGCGTCGGCGACCTCTACGACAAGGTCCACCTCGTCCCCTTCGGCGAGTATCTGCCGGCGCCGCTCGATGCGATCCTGCGGGCGGTGGGCCTGCGCCAGTTCGTTTCGATCCCCGGCGGCTTCACCGCCGGATCCCGCGAGGGCCAGCGCATCCTCACCGTCCCCGGCCTGCCGCCGGTGGCGGCCACGCTGTGCTACGAGGCGATCTTCCCCGGCGCGATCCTACCGCCGGATCCGGCCTCGGGCGCGCCTGCGGTACCGGGGCTGATCCTCAACCTCACCAACGACACTTGGTTCGGCGACACGCCGGGCCCGCGCCAGCACTTCGCCCAGGCCCGCCTGCGGGCGGTGGAGGAGGGGCTGCCGCTGCTGCGCGACGCCAATTCCGGCATCTCGGGGGTGATCGACGGCCATGGCCGGATCACGGCGAGCCTGCCCCTCGGCACCGAGGGGGTGCTCGACGCCGATCTCCCGGCCCGGCTTCCCGGCCGCACGCTCTACGCGATGTTCGGTGACGCACCGTTCGGCGCCGGCTTGATCGGCTGCCTCCTCGTCGCGCTCGCGGCCCGGCGCCGTCGCTGATGAAAGCTCCTGGGACGACAACCGGAACGCCCCCCACCCGGCGCCGGCAAACCCTGCTGGTCGCGGTCGCGGTGCTGGCCGCCGCCTTCAACCTGCGACCGGCGCTCTCCAGCATCGGCCCGCTGCTCACCGGCATCATCGGCGAAACCGGGCTGTCGGCGGCGGGGGCGGCCGTGCTCACCACCCTGCCGGTGCTCTGCCTCGGCCTCGGGGCAGGGCTCGGCCCCTGGATCATGCGGCGGATCGGGCCCGATGCCGGCGTGCTCGCCGGCCTCGGCGCGGTCGCCCTCGGGCTCGGCCTGCGGGCACCGGGCAGTCTCGCGCCGCTCTTCGCCGGCTGCGCCCTTGCGGGCCTCGGCATCGGGCTCGCCAATGTGCTCCTGCCGGTGATGGTCAAGCGCGACTATCCGGCTTCCGCCGGGCGAATGACCGGCCTCTACACCATGACGCTCTGCCTCGGCGCCGCCGCCGGGACCGGCCTCAGCGTGCCCCTGCGGGAGGCGCTCGGCGGGTGGGGGCCCGCCCTCGCCGTGTGGTGCCTGCCGGCGCTCGCCGCGATGCCCGTCTGGCTGTTGCTCGCCCGTCGGTCGACGGGAGCGGCCGCGGGAGCCAAGGCCTCCGTCAAGCCCGTCCGCCTCCGCCGTGATCCGCTGGCGTGGCAGGTCACCGGCTTCATGGGGCTGCAATCGTCGCTCGCCTACATCATGTTCGGCTGGCTGCCGGCGGTGCTGGAGGCCAGGGGCCTCAACCCCCTGGAGGCCGGCTTCACCGCGTCGGTGATGATCCTGGGACAGGCGCCCGGCGCCCTCGTCATTGCCACCCTTGCCGCCCGCGGGCGCGATCAGCGCGGCTGGATCGTCGCCGTGCTCGCCGTGATCGTGGCGACCTTCCTGCTCGCCGCCTTCGGACCCGACATCACCCTGATCCCCGCCTCGATCGTGCTGGGATTGGCGCTGGGCGGCGTGTTCGGGCTCGGCCTCACGGTGATCGTGCTGCGCGCGCCCGAGGCGATCACCGCCGGATCGCTCTCAGCCATGGCCCAGGGCATCGGCTATTCCCTGGCCGCGCTCGGACCGCTCGGCTTCGGCCTGGCTCATGAGGCGAGCGGCGGCTGGATCCTGCCCGCCGGCCTGTTCGTTACGATCGCCACCCTGGCACTCGCCTGCGGCCTCGGCGCCGGGCGCGCCCGCCATGTCGGCCCGCGGTCATAGGGCAATTCCCCCGTCCCCGACGCGCGACGTTACCGCCGGGAAACCCTGTTCCGGCGAGATGCACCAATGTTCCCGAGAACAACGGCGGAGAGCCGCGACATTCAGCCAAACTTGGCCTTAGGATCGTCAGACCTCGTTGCACGTTTGAAGCATAACGGCTGATTTTGCCGGTTCAGGACCGGTGCAGGCCCTTCTCGCGAAACACAAGGGAATGATGATGAAACGGATGATCCTGGCCTCGGCCGCGCTTGTCGGAGCCCTGGCCTATCTGCCGGCGACGGCCGACGCTCGCCCCGTCGGCGGTTCCGGCGGCCTCGGTGGCGGCAATTTCCGCAGCGCTCTCGGTGCCGGCGGCGTCACCGGTTTCGGCGGCGGTTTTCGCGGCGGTGGCGCCGGTCTGGCGGGTGGTGGCTTCCGCGGTGGCGGAGCTGGGCTGGCCGGTGGCGGCTTCAGAGGCGGCGGCTTCGCCGGTCGTCCCGGCTTCGGAGCGGGCCGACCGGGCTTCGGCAACGGTGTCGCGGGGGTTCGCCCCGGCTTCGGCAATCGCGGCTGGTACGGTGGTAACCGCTGGCGGAACGCCGGCTGGCGCCGTGGCTACGGCTATGGCGGGGTCGGCCTCGGCTTAGGGCTCGGTGCCGGTCTCGGCCTCGCGGCCGGCGGCCTCTACGGTGCCGGTGCCTACGGCTATCCGGGCTACGGCTACGGATATGGCTACGACGACGGCTACTACGCCCCGGCCGGCTATTACGGCACCGAGACCATCGAGACGGGCGTCGCACCGGCCGGTGACGACGCGATCGCGGAATGCGCCCGCCGCTTCAAGACCTACGATCCGCAGAGCCAGACCTACATCGTCCGGCGCGGCGTGCGCCGCTCCTGCCCCTAACCGAACGAGGAAGCGCCGACTCGGCGCTTCCTCGAAGGCGCCTAGTCTGGAAGCAAAGAGAAACCCCGCCCGACCGTCAGGTCGGGCGGGGCTTTTTCATGCCGACAGCCGGTTCACCTTACTCGGCGGCGACCTTCTGCGGGGCGTTGCCGCCCTCGGTATAGGTCTCGGCCTGGAGACGCTTGTGCGGGGCGGCGCGGCCCGGCAACGGCGGAAGGGCCTTGGCCTTCTCCAGATCGATCCCGGCGCCCTCGGCGACGCGACGGCCGTAATCCTCATCGGCATGCCAGAAGTGCCAGACCATCCGCAGCTGGATGGCTTCCGGGCACTGTTTCATGTCGCCAACGAGGTTGGCGATCAGGTCCTCGCGCTCCCAATCCTCGAAGGTCCGGTAGCGGTGACCCGCCTGGGCGTAATCGTCCTCGGTGCGCGAGGTCTGGTAACGGCCGAGATTGCCGCTCACCGGCTGATGGTAGTCTTTCTTCTTCGGCGCCTCGGCGAGACCCTCACCGAGCGTCGAGGGCTCGTAGTTGATGTGCTTGTTCGGGCCGGTGCCGTCAACGCCATAGGCCATCTGGCCATCGCGCTGGTTCGAATAGACCTTCACGCCGGGCTGCGGTGCGTTGATCGGCAGCTGCAGGTAGTTGGCGCCGACGCGGTAACGCTGCGTATCCGAGTAGGACAGGGTCCGGCCCTGCAGCATCTTGTCGTCGGAGAAGTCGATGCCGTCGACGAGCACGCCCGTGCCGAAGGCCGACTGCTCGACTTCCGCGAAGAAGTTGTCCGGCACGCGGTCGAGCACCATGCGGCCGCACTTGAGCAGCGGGAACTGGTCCTCGGGCCAGCGCTTCGTGTCGTCGAGCGGATCGAACGACAGGTGATCGTTCGGACCGTCGGGCATGATCTGCACGGCGAATTCCCATTCCGGGAAGTTGCCGGCCTGGATGTTGTCGTAGAGGTCACGGGTGGCGTGGCCGACATCCTTGGCCTGGATCTCGGCAGCCTGGGCCGAGGTCAGGTTGCGCACGCCCTGCTTCGGGATCCAGTGGAACTTGCAGAGCACCGCCTCGCCCTGGTCGTTGACCAGCTTGTAGGTGTTGACGCCCGAGCCTTCCATCTCGCGGTAATTGGCCGGGATGCCCCAGGGCGACTTCAGCCAAGTCACCATGTGGATCGCCTCGGGGTGCTGCGCCACGAAGTCGAAGAAGCGCCATGCCTCCTGGCGGTTCGTCACCGGGTCCGGCTTGAACGCGTGGATCATGTCGGGGAACTTGATCGCGTCGCGGATGAAGAAGACCTTGAGGTTGTTGCCCACGAGGTCCCAGTTGCCTTCGACGGTCTTGAACTTCACCGCGAAGCCGCGCGGGTCACGCTCCGTCTCCGGCGATTCCTTGGCGCCGGCCACCGTGGAGAAGCGCACGAACATCGGCGTCTTCACGCCGGTCTCGTTGAGCACGCGGGCGCGGGTGTACTTGGAGGCCGGCTCGTCACCGATCTTGCCATAGGCCTCGAACCAGCCGTGGGCACCGGCGCCGCGGGCATGCACCACGCGCTCCGGAATCCGCTCACGGTCGAAATGGGTGATCTTCTCGATGAACTGGTAGTTCTCGAGGGTCGCCGGGCCCCGCTCGCCGACCGTGCGCGTGCTCTGGTTGTCGCGGACCGGATGGCCCTGGCGGGTCGTCAGAATCGGACGGTGATCGGTCATGCGGTATTCTCTCCTGGGAGTTCGGACGTTTCCGGTGCGACCGGCTCGATCTCGCGCCGAGGGCCCCAGCCTGGAACCATTCTGGCTCGCAGGTATGACCCAGGCATGACCCATTGGCAAATGCATCGTCACAAAGGCTGTGATAGATGCGGCCTATGAATCTCTCCGGCCTGTCCTTGCGCGATCTCGAATATGTTGTGGCGGTTGCCGACGAGGGGCATTTCGGCCGGGCCGCCGAACGCTGCAATGTGAGCCAGCCGACGCTTTCCGTGCAGGTGCGTAAATTGGAGAACGCGCTCGGGCTCACCTTGTTCGAGCGTTCCAACCGCCGCGTCCTGCTCACGGTGGCGGGGCAGGGCATCGTCCAGCAGGCGCGGGTGGTGCTGGCGGAGGCGCAGCGGTTGCTGGCGCTGGCGGTGGAGGGGCGCGGTTCGCCGCTCACCGGCCGGCTCGTGCTGGCAGCGATCCAGACCCTCGGCCCCTATTACTTCCCCCTGGTGCTGCGGCTGCTGCGCCAGGAATTTCCGCTGCTAACCCTGGCCTTGAGCGAGGCGCGCACCGCCGAGATCCTCGACCGGCTGCGGGACGGGCGCATCGATGCCGCCCTCGTCTCCCTTCCGGTGGCGGCCTCGGGGCTCACGATCTCGCCGCTCTTCGTCGAGCCATTCCGCCTCGCCTGTCCCACCGACCATCCCCTGGCCCAGGGGGCGCCGCCGCGGGCGGAGCAGATCGGCGGGCCGGATCTTCTGCTGCTCGACGAGGGGAATTGCCTGCGCGACCAGACCATCGCCGCCTGCGGCACCCTGCGGGCGGCGGGCCGCCACGCCACCAGCCTGGAAACCCTGCGCTCGATGGTGGCGGCGGGCGCCGGCTACACCCTGATCCCGGCTCTGGCCGTTCCCTCCGGTCCCGATCCGAGCGGGCTCACCGTGATGCGCCACTTCGAGGGGGAGGGGCCCGGCCGCACCGTGGCCCTGGCTTGGCGCTCCAGCGATCCTCGGGCGGCGGGCCTCGCCCATCTGGCCGCCTTCTTCCGGGCCCATGCCCCGCCGAGCACGACCGCCTGCCGGGACAAGGCCGCGCTCGGCGCCGCACGTGACAGCCGCCTCGAAGCGGTGTAGCGGCGAACCGATCCCAACCGCGTTCCCTCGGCAGTTCCGCCGCGTCCCGCGCGGAATCCGTCCGCCCGCCACACACACCCGCCTTGCCCCATCCCGCCACGCTCGCGCGCTGGACGGCGCTGGTCGCCGTCTCGGCCCTCCTCGCCTACGGCCTGACCCTCGCGCATTTTCCCGCCGCCTTGTTGCTCGGGCCGATGCTCGCTGCCATCGTCTTCGGGGTGCGCGGCGCCGGCCTCGCCCTGCCGCGCCCCGCCTTCCTGACGGCGCAGGCGGTGGTCGGCTGTCTCGTCGCCCGCGCGGCGACGGCGGAGATCGCCGCAACCCTGCGGGAGGATGGCGTCCTCATCCTGGCGGTGGTCGGCGTGACGGTGGCGGCGGGCGCACTGACCGGGCTGGCGCTGACGCGGCTGCGGGTGCTGCCCGGCACCACCGCCGCCTGGGGCTCCTCGCCGGGAGGCGCCGCCGCGATGGTGGCGATGGCCGAGGAATACGGCGCCGACCCCCGGCTCGTCGCCTTCATGCAATATGTCCGCGTCGCCGCCGTGGTCCTCTCGGCCTCCCTCGCCGCGCGTCTCCTGACCGATGAAAGCGCCGCGGCCAGCGTCCCTGCCGCGGCGGCATCCTGGACCTGGCCGGGACTCCTCGCCACCGCTGCGATGGCCGCCGCCGGCTTCGCCCTCGCGGCGCTGGTGCGCCTGCCCTCCGCCCCCCTGATCGGGCCGATCCTGCTCGGCGCGGTCCTCCACGCCACCGGCCTGCTCGACATCGTGCTGCCCGCCCCGGTGCTCGATGCCGCCTACGCCCTGATCGGCTGGTATGTCGGCCTGCGCTTCACCCGCCGGACCCTCACCGAGACGGTCCACGCCCTGCCGGGGGTTCTGGCGGCGACCGCCGCGATCATCGTCCTCTGCGCCGCCTGGGCCTGGGGACTGACCGGCCTGCTGCCGATCGACTATCTCACCGCCTTCCTGGCCACGAGCCCCGGCGGGCTCGATTCGGTGGCGATCATCGCCGTCGGCTCGAAGGCGAACGTGTCCTTCGTGCTGGCCGTGCAGACCCTGCGGCTATTCGTGGTGCTGGTGACCGGGCCGATGCTGGCCAAGTGGATCGCCCGCGCCGCCCCCGGAGACCGGGCCCCGTGACTGCGCTCTATCTCGCCTTCCTGAATTCCTGGCGCGGCCTCGTGTTCGGGGCCCGCACCGAGCGGGCGATCCGGCTGGAACTGGCGCTGCTGGCGCTCGGCCTGCCCGCGGCGCTGCTCCTCGGCGGTAGCCTGTGGGTGCGGGTAGCGTTGCTAGCCAGCCTGCTGCTGATGCTCGGGGCCGAATTCCTCAACACCGCCGTCGAGAAGCTGTGCGACCACCTCCACCCGGACCGGCACCCCCGGACCGGCATCGTCAAGGATCTGGCCTCGGCCGGCGCCTTCCTGACCCAGGTGATCGCGGCCCTGATCTGGGTCGCGGCGCTGATCGACCGGTTCTGAAGTCCGGTATTGACGCGCGTTCTTTCGTCGAGCGGCGCCTGTTTCGGCGGCGCGGCCGCGCACCGGTTCTAGCGGTCTTCCTGCTCGCTCCAGACCGCCCAGCCGCCGCCCAAAGTCGTGAGCGCGATGATGATCCAGACGCCGGTCCGGCCGACGAGATCGATCAGCCACGCATGCACCGCCGACAGGCTGAGCGTGACGATGCAATCCCAGATTCCGAGATAGAGGGCGAAGGCAAGGATCAGGACGGAGAGTACGCGCCTCATCGGTCCTCCGTCTCCTTCCACAGCGCCCAGGCACCGGCAAAGACCATGGCCCCGATCAGAAGCCGCATCCCCGTATGCCCGATCAGATCGACGAGCCAAGCATGGGCAGTGGAGAGGCTCAGATCCAGGATCCATCCCCATCCTGTCAGAATGACGGCGATGGCAAGGACAATGAGGAGTTTGGCCCAGACCGGCATGGCACCCGCGCTAGAGCATTCTCTCTGATCCGAGAATCGGAGAACGTCCTATCCAATTGTTGGCACACGTCTTCTTTTGCCGAACCGGCAGACACGTCGGCGGAGGCCGCTCTAGCACGTTTTTACACGTCAACCGAGTGAGCCGGAGAGGTCGGATTACGGAATGAGCAGAAAATTTCCGCATCATTTGAAACATTGATCGAGGTGACAGATCTCCTCGATTGAACAAGGGCAGCAACACACGGCCCTCTACCTGAGGCCATCCGGTCCGGCCGGCCACCGCGACTTGCGGCGCTCGGATCCCGCGCCACATGCCGCAGCGGCACAACCGGCAGGTGGCGACGATCCAAGCCTGTCTCACACTTTCGTGAAGGACTTATGGAGACCTTCTTCACCGCCGACACCCATTTCGGCGATGCCGCTCTCGTCGCCCGGCGACGCCGCGCCTTCGCCTCGGTGGAGGAGCATGACGAGGCGCTGATCGCGCGCTGGAACGCCCGGGTGCAGGCGGAGGACGAGGTCTGGCATCTCGGCGATTTCGCGGCTCATGCCAGCCGGGAGCATTGTGCCGCCGTCTTCGCCCGCCTGAACGGCGTCAAGCGGCTCGTGCGCGGCAATCACGACACGAACCGGGTGCTCGAACTGCCCTGGGCCGAGCCGCCGGTCGAGAGCGCACGGATCGGCCTGCTGGACGAGGCTGGGCGACCATGGCGGCTGTTCCTCTCGCATTACGCCCACCGCGCCTGGCCCGGCCTCTGGCGCGAGACCCGCCACCTCTACGGCCACACCCATGCCTGCCTGCCCGACACCAGCCGCTCCTGCGATGTCGGCGCCGATGCCTGGGATTATCGGCCGATCACCCTCGCCGAAGCGGTCGCCCGCCAGGATTGCGCCGTGCAGGTCCCGGAGGAATTGAGCTTGCGCGGCCTGCGGTAACGACCCGGCGTCAGCTCACGGCCAGCGGCAGGGCCTCGACCACGGT
Source organism: Methylorubrum populi (assembly GCA_020741775.1). Classification (GTDB taxonomy): domain Bacteria; phylum Pseudomonadota; class Alphaproteobacteria; order Rhizobiales; family Beijerinckiaceae; genus Methylobacterium; species Methylobacterium populi_B. The sequence continues at coordinate 94,160 of DYYG01000033.1, read as the reverse complement.
CTCCTTGAGCCCGCGCCGCTCCAGTGACAGGCCGAGGGCCGGGTTGAGCCCGCCTCCGTCGGTGAAGATGGCGCGCGCGGCGGGCGGCTCGGGCCTGCCAGCGGGCGCGGCCCCCAGAAGCTGGACCACGCGCCGGGCGATGGCCGGGGCCGGGTCGATCCAGGTCACCGGCCAGGGCGCGAGGCGCTCGAAGCGCCCCAGCAGCAGCGGATAATGGGTGCAGGAAAGGCAGACCACGTCGGTGCGCCGGCCATCCGCCCCGGTGACGAAGCAGGGCGCGATCTCGGCGAGGATCGCCTCGTCCGCCACCGGCGCGCCGGCCATCTCGGCCTCGGCGTAACGGGCGAGGTTCTGCGAGCCGACCAATGTGACGGCGCAGTCGGCCGCGAAATTCTCGACGAGATCGTGGGTATAGGCGCGGGCAACGGTACCGGGGGTCGCCAGTAACGAGACGAGGCGCGAGTGTGTCAGCGCGGCCGCCGGCTTGATCGGCGGCACCACCCCGACGAAGGGCGTAACGAAGCGCTGGCGCAGGGCCGGCAGCACCACGGTCGAGGCCGTGTTGCAGGCGATCACCACGAGATCGGGTGCGTGGCGGGTGAGCAGCCGCTCCATCACCGCGATCACCCGCGTCACGAGCTGCGGCTCGCTCAGACGCCCATAGGGGAAAGCCGCGTCGTCGGCGGCGTAGAGATAATGTGCGTCCGGTCGCGCCCGGCGGACCTGCTCCAGCACGGTCAGCCCGCCGAGCCCGGAATCGAACACGAGGATGACCGGCTCAGAAGCCTGCGCCGGCAAAGCCGCGGAAAGGGTTGCCCCTGCCATCAGATCGATCCGCATCACAGCCGCCCGGGCTCGCGCATCCATGGAGATCGTGGGGCGGCGAGTGTCCGGGCGCGACGGTTAAGGACATCTCACTGCGGCTGCAAAAAGGCCGGCGACACCGCTGAATCGAGCGGGTGCGACAAGGGGTGCGACGAACAGCTTGGCGGGCTCGCACGTTGTCAGACGTGAAGTAGCATCTATCTCCGGTGCGCAACGGAGGAAGAGTTTCCAAAAATGGCAGGTGCCGCAGCAAGTCTTCCCCGATCCGCGCATCGTGCGGCCTTCCCCCCGCCCGCGCTCGATGCCCATCCGATCGACCGGGACGCCTGGATCGCGGCTTTCCGCGCGGTGCGCGACGAGACCGAGCGCCGAGCCGCCCCGCTCTCGCCCGAGGATCAGCAGATCCAGTCGATGGAGGATGCGAGCCCGACCAAGTGGCACCGGGCGCACACGACATGGTTCTTCGAGCAGTTCCTGCTGCGCGAGCATCTTCCCGGCTACGCGATCTACGACGAGCGCCTGCACTACCTGTTCAACTCGTACTATGTGCAGGCCGGCCCCCGGCAGCCGCGCTTCATGCGCGGGATGATCACCCGGCCGACGGCGCAGGAGACCGCCGAATACCGCGCCCATGTCGACCGCGCCGTGACGGTGGCCCTGCGTGAGGCCTCCGACGAGGCCCTGGCACGGATGCTGCCGATTCTGGAGATCGGGCTCCATCACGAACAGCAGCATCAGGAGCTGATGCTCACCGATATCCTGCACGCCTTCGCCCAGAACCCCCTCGATCCGGTTTACGATGCCCGCTGGATGATGCCCACCGCGCAGGCATCCGCCGGCAAATCTGCCTTGGAAAACGGCATCACCCGGATCGGTCATGACGGGACCGGCTTCGCCTTCGACAACGAGAGCCCGCGCCACGACGTGCTGATGCTGGGCGGCGCGATCGACCGCAGCCTGGTCACGAACGGTGAGTGGCTCGCCTTCATGGCCGATGGCGGCTACGCCCGGGCCGAGCTGTGGCTCAATGACGGCTGGGTCTGCATCCAGCGCGAGGGCTGGGAGGCGCCGGGCTACTGGCGCCGTGAGCAGGACGGCTGGTCGACGATGTCCTTGGCCGGTCGCCGCCCGGTCGATCCGGCGGCCCCCGTCACCCATGTCAGCTATTACGAGGCCGATGCCTATGCCCGCTGGGCCGGGCGCGACCTTCCCACCGAAGCGGAGTGGGAGGTCGCCGTCCGCGACGGGCTGATCGAGGATGCCTTCGGCCTCGTCTGGCAATGGACCCGCAGCGCCTACGGTCCCTATCCCGGCTACCGGCCCGTGCCGGGGGCACTCGGCGAGTACAACGGCAAGTTCATGTCGAGCCAATACGTGCTGCGCGGCTCCTCGGTCGCCACCTCGGAGGGTCATGCCCGGATCGGCTACCGCAACTTCTTCTACCCCCACCAGCGCTGGCAGTTCACCGGTCTCCGCCTCGCCGACGCGCAGGGCTGACCGTTCGCCCGTCCGTCCCGCCCCGCCGCAACGGAGCAAGCCTTTGACGATCGATCCCCGCCTGAGCGAGACCAGCCCCGCCACTCCCATCACCGAGAACGGCCTGTTCCTGGCCGATGTCTGGGACGGGCTGGCGGCGAACCCGAAGGCATTGCCGGCCAAGTATTTCTACGACGCGGCCGGCTCAGAGCTGTTCGAGCAGATCACCGTCCTGCCGGAATATTACCCGACCCGGACCGAGCTGCGGATTCTCGACGAGCGGGGCCCGGCCATCGCCGCACTGCTGCCGGAGGGGGCGGCTCTGGTGGAGTTCGGTAGCGGCTCGACCGCCAAGCTGCGGCGCCTGCTGCAGCACCTGCCGGGCCTTGCCGCCTATGTCCCGGTCGATGTCTCGGGGGAATTCCTCACGGCGCAGGCGGAAACCCTGCGCGGCGACTTTCCCGACCTGACCGTGGAGCCGGTGGTCGCCGACTTCACCCGTCCCTTCGGCCTGCCCGAGGGGGTCAAAGACAAGGCGCTCGCGGGCTTCTTCCCCGGTTCGACCATCGGTAATTTCGAGCCCCGCGAGGCGGGCCGTCTCCTCGATGTGTTCGGGCGCATTCTCGGACCCGGCGCGGTGCTCGTGCTCGGCGTCGACCTCGTGAAAGACCGAGAGGTTCTCGAAGCGGCCTATGACGATGCCGCCGGCGTCACCGCCGCGTTCAACCTCAACCTGCTCCACCGCATCAACCGCGAGCTCGACGGCGAGATCGACCCGGCACGCTTCACCCATCGCGCCGTCTTCAACGCGGAGGCCTCCCGCATCGAGATGCATCTCGTCAGCCGCCGGGCGCAGACGATCCGCGTCGCCGGGCGCAGCTTCGCCTTCGCCGAGGGCGAATCGATCCATACCGAGAACAGCTACAAATACACGCTCGACAGCTTCCGGGCGCTCGCCGCCCGCGCCGGCTGGACATCGGCCGAGGCCTGGACCGACCGGGACGGGTTGTTCTCGGTCCACGCCCTGCGCCGGGCGGGATAGAACCCGCTCCGGCCAGACAGAGCTAGAGCCGGCAGGCGCCGGGAAGGAGCGTTCTAGAGCCGGCAGGCGCCGGCCAGGGCCTCGTTCTCGGCGCTGGTGAACAGCCGCGAGCGGATGTGGAAGCGCTTCTCGCGGCCGTTCTCCAGGGAGAACATGCCGCCTCGCCCGGGCACCACGTCGAGCATGATGTGGGTGTGCTTCCAGACCTCGAACTGCGAGCGCGAGATGAAGAAGTCCGCGCCGCCGATCTGGCCGAGATGGACGTCGCCGTCGCTCGTGATGAAGTCGCCGACGGGGTAGCACATCGGCGATGAGCCGTCACAGCAGCCGCCGGACTGGTGGAACATCACCGGGCCGTATTCGGACTTGAGCTCCTCGATCAGTTCCAGCGCCGCCGGGGTCGCGGTCACCCGCAGGGGCGTGCCGGACGCGTCGGACTGTTCCGCTGTCACGGGGTCGATGCCCTCGGCCGCGAGGCCCGCCTGGTCGCTCATGGTCGCGTCTCCCTGATCGTCGTGCTGATCGCCATTGCGGAGATATCTGACGCGCGAGAGCCGGATATCCACGCGGCCGGTGTCATTCCGGCCCGGAATAGCAGGGTTGATCCCGCTCTCGTCTTCACAACACCGCGCGAACCCTCTGAACCGCCTTGGACTTTCGGGCACCTGCCCCGCGGCGCGCTCGAGGCGCCGGGATGGGCGGATTGCGAGCGGCCCGAGTCTTGCGACCCCTGGGGCAACGTCGCCGCGACGAGAAAAGTCCGCCGAGGATTGTTGATGAACGTGCCTGCCCCCGAACGCGCCACCCCGGCGGTGAAGACGACCTGCCCCTATTGCGGCGTCGGCTGCGGCGTGCTCGCGACTCCGGATGGGCAGGGCGGCGTGGCCATCGCCGGCGATCCCGAGCATCCGTCGAATTTCGGCCGGCTCTGCTCCAAGGGCTCGGCCCTGGGCGAGACCGTCGATCTGCAGGACCGCCTGCTCACGCCGATGCTCGACGGGCAGGCCGTTTCCTGGGAGGGCGCCCTCGGCGCCGTCGCGGGCGGGCTGAAGAAGGTCGCGGAGAAGCACGGGCCGGACGCCATCGCCTTCTACCTCTCCGGCCAGCTGCTGACAGAGGATTATTACATCGCCAACAAGCTGGCGAAGGGCTTCCTCGGCACGCCCCATGTCGACACCAATTCGCGGCTCTGCATGTCCTCCGCAGTGGCGGCGCACCGCCGCGCCTTCGGCTCGGACACGGTGCCCGGCTGCTACGAGGATCTCGACGAGGCCGATCTGATCGTGCTTGTCGGCTCGAACGCCGCCTGGTGCCACCCGATCCTGTTTCGCCGCATGATCGATGCGCGCAAGGCGCGCGGCACGAAGATCGTCACCGTCGATCCCCGCCGCACCCAGACCGGCGAGGAGGCCGACCTGCATCTGGGCCTGAAGCCCGGCAGCGACACCGCCCTGTTCTCGGGCCTGCTCACCCATCTGGCCGGCACGGCCAAGCTCGACCGGCGCTTCATCGACGAGCACACCGCCGGCTTCGACGGCGCCCTGGAGCGCGCCCGGCAGATCGCTCCGACCGTGGCCGCCACCGCCCACGCCACCGGCCTCGCGGAGGCTGAGGTGCAGGCCTTCTTCGATCTCTTCGCCGAGACGACGCGGGTGGTCACCGCCTTCAGCCAGGGCGCGAACCAGTCGGCCCAGGGCACCGACAAGGGCAACGCCATCATCAATTGCCATCTCGCCACCGGGCGGATCGGCCGGCCCGGCATGGGCCCGCTCTCGCTGACCGGCCAGCCCAACGCCATGGGCGGACGCGAGGTCGGCGGACTGGCCAACATGCTGGCCGCCCACATGCACTTCGCCCCGGAGGAGGTGGACCGGGTCCGTCGCTTCTGGAACGCCCCCAACATCATCACCGGCGAGGGGATGAAGGCGGTCGCCCTGTTCGAGGCGATCGAGAAGGGCAAGATCAAGGCTCTCTGGGTGATCGGCACCAATCCCATCGTCTCGATGCCGCGCGCCGACCGCATCCGCGAGGCCCTGGCCGGGCTCGACCTCTACGTCGTCTCAGAAGCCGTCGCGACCAGCGACAGTGCCCGCGTCCGGGGGCGGAAGACGGTGCTGCTGCCGGCCCTTGCCTGGGGCGAGAAGGACGGCACGGTCACCAATTCCGAGCGCCGCATCTCGCGCCAGCGCGCCTTCCTGAGGGCGCCGGGACAGGCGCGGGCCGACTGGGCGATCCTCTGCGACGTGGCCCGGCGCCTCGGCCACGGAGCCGCCTTCGCCTATCCCAACGCCGCCGCGATCTTCCGCGAGCACGCCGCGCTCTCGGCCTTCGAGAATGACGGCACCCGCGACTTCGATCTCGGCGGCCTCGCCGAGATCGGCGAGCGGGCCTACGACGCCCATCTGCCGATGCAGTGGCCGGTGCCGAAGCGCGGGCCGGAGGCGAAGAAGGGCCGCTCCCGCCTGTTCGCGGACGGGCGCTTCTATACCTTCGACCGGCGCGCCCGCTTCGTCGCGGTGCAGCCGCCGGCCCTGGCGCAGCCCGTGACCGAGACGCACCCGCTGGTGCTCAATACCGGCCGCATCCGCGACCACTGGCACACCATGACCCGCACGGGCAAAAGCCAGCGTCTCTCGGCGCACCGGGCGGTGCCCTTCGTCGAGATCCATCCCGACGACGCCGCCCGCTACCGGATCACCGATGGCGGCTTCGCCCGGGTGACGACGGAGCTCGGCAGCGCGATCCTCGAAGTGATGGTGACGGACGGCATCCGTCCCGGCTCGATCTTCGCGCCGATGCATTGGAGCGACATGACCTCTTCGAACGGGCGCGCCGCCGCGCTCGCCCGGGGCATCCCCGACCCGGTCTCGGGCCAGCCCGAGCTGAAGGCGACCCCGGCGGCGATCGAGGCGGTGGCCTACCGCTCACGCGGCTACCTGCTGACGCGGGAGCCCCTGGCGGCCCCCGCCGGCTGGTGGTGGGCGCGGGCCACCGTCCAGGGCGGCTCCGGCCTGCTCTTCGCCACGCAGGAGGGCTCGCGGGAGATGGCGCTCACCCTGCGGGGAATGTTCCCCGGCCATGAGCTGGCGGAATATGTCGATCATGCCCGCGGGCTCTACCGCTGCGCCGTCTATCGCGGGGACCGGCTCGTCGCGGCCCTGGCGGTGGCGCCGGGCGCCCAGCGGCCGGAATGGGAACTCGCCAAGCAGGTTTTCGCGCGGGGCGAGATGGAGGCCATCGACCGGCGCACCCTGCTCTCCGGCCGGGCCGCCACCGCCTCCGCCGGCCCGGTCATCTGCGCCTGTCACGGCGTCGGTCTCGACGTCATCACGGCGGCGATTTCCGCCGGGGCCGGCTCGGTCGAGGCGGTGGGCGCGGCCTGCAAGGCCGGGACGAATTGCGGCTCATGCATCCCCGAGATCCGCAAGCTTCTGCCGCAGGCGCTTGCGCGCAGCGCCGCATAGGGGCACCTTCGACACTCTCCGTTCCCCTCTCGCCCTCGTGCCGAGGTGCTGCGAGCGGCCTTCAACAGGCTCCCGCTGCGCTTCACACCTCGGGATGAGGCGAGGCGGCCCGGAATGACCCATCGAGTCGCACCCGAAGAACCATGAGCACGCCCCGCCAACCCCGCGAAACCCGCGCCGGCCTCGAGCCGCTGGCGGTGCTGCCCGTGTTCGTGCCGCTGCAGGACAAGCGGGCGGTGCTCGCCGGCTCCAATGGCGGCGCGCCGTGGAAGGTGAAGCTGCTTGCCGCCGCCGGCGCCCGGGTCGATGTCTATGCCGAGGCACCGAGCGAGGAATTGCGCGGCGTGCCCGCCGAGATCGCCGCCGGCTCGGTGACGCTGCACGAGCGCCGCTGGATTCCGGCGGATCTGCAGGGCGCCGCCTTCGCCATCGGCGCCATGGAGGACGAGGAGGATTGTGTCGCCTTCGTCGCGGCGGCGCGGGCGGCGGGCGCCATCGTCAACGCCGTCGACCGGCCGCATCTCTGCGACGTGAAATTCGGCGCCATCGTCAACCGCTCGCCGCTGGTGGTCGGCATCTCGACCGAGGGCGCCGCGCCGGTCTTCGGGCAGACCGTGCGGGCGCGCATCGAGGCGATGCTGCCGCGCGGCTTCAAGCACTGGGTCGCGGCGGCCCGCGACTGGCGCGAGGCGGTCTCGGCCCGCTTCCACGGCTTCTCGGAGCGGCGCGGCTTCTGGGAGCGCTTCACCGACCGCGCCTTTGCCGAGCCCGACCGCACCCCGACCGAGGCCGACCTCGCCGATCTCCTGGGCCAGGCCGAGGCCCTGCCGGTGGGCGGCGCCGTCACCCTGGTCGGCGCCGGGCCGGGCGACGCCGAGTTGCTGACCCTCAAGGCGCTGCGGGCCCTGCGCAACGCCGACGTGATCCTCTACGACGATCTCGTCGCCCCGGAGATCCTCGATTACGCCCGGCGCGAGGCGCGCACCATGCTGGTGGGCAAGACCGGCCACGGCCCCTCCTGCCGCCAGGACGACATCAACGCGCTGATGGTGTCGCTCGCCAAGAGCGGCAAGCAGGTGGTGCGGCTGAAATCCGGCGACCCTCTGGTCTTCGGCCGGGCCGGCGAGGAGATCGAGGCCTGCGAGGCGGCGGGCATCCCCTGCACCATCGTCCCCGGCGTCAGCGCGGCACAGGGCGCGGCGGCCTCCCTCGGCGTGTCGCTCACTCACCGCGACGCGGCCCGGCGCCTGCAATTCGTCACCGGCCACGACCGGCGCGGCGCGCTACCCGAGGATCTGAACTGGGGCGCGCTCGCCGACAAGAGCGTCACCACCGTCGTCTACATGCCCAAGCGTACCCTGGGCGCCCTGCTGGACCGGGCCATCGCCGAGGGGCTCGCGCCCGAGACGCCGGCCCTCGTCGTGTTCAACGCCACCCGCGCCAAGCAGGCGACGGTATCCGGCACCGCCGCCGACCTCGCCGGACGGGTCGAGGCCTGCGGCCTGGACGGGCCGGCGATCCTGATGGTCGGCGAGGCGCTCCGCCGGCACAATGCCCGCGGTCTCGACGGAACGGCGGAGGTCCGGGCCGAGGCCTCCTGATCCTGAGGTCTGCGGCGACGGATCGAGGTCGCCTCAAGCCCTAACCCGGACTCGGCAGCGCCGCGAGCTTGTCGTAAGCCCCCGTTTCACGAACGCGGCCGCCTCGTCCCAGCGGGTCGCTCCTTCCGACACGCCTTCGAGGGCTCCATGCGTCCGTCCCGCAGCGTTCTGATTCCGCTTGCCGCCTTCGTGGCGGGGCTCGTGGCGATCTCTGCCGCGCTGGTGATGACCTTGGTGCCGCAGCACCCGCAGGGAGGGGCCAGCGGCATCGGCGGCCCGTTCACCCTGGTGAACCAGGACGGGAAGACGGTGAGCGAGCGCGATTTCGCGGGCAAGCCCTACCTGATGTTCTTCGGCTTCACCCATTGTCCCGATGTCTGCCCGACGACCTTGCAGCAGATCAGCGACGTGCTGGCGGCGATGGGGCCGAAGGCGGATGCGCTGACGGTGGCCTTCGTCACCGTCGATCCGGAGCGCGACACGCCGGAGACGCTGAAGACCTACCTGTCGAGCTTCGATCCCCGCATCGTCGGGCTCACCGGTACTCCGGAGCAGGTGGCGGCGGCGGTCAAGACCTTCCGGGCCTATGCCAAGAAGGTGCCGAGCCAGGGCGGCGACTACACCATGGAGCACACGGCGCTGGTCTATTTGATGAATGCCCGCAACGGCTTCGTCGGGGCGGTCAACCTGAACCGGCCGGCTTCGGAGACGGCGGCGGAGCTGAGCAAGCGGCTCTGACCGAGGCGGGCTCCATCCGCCATCGCCCGAGGGCGCCGCTGCGCGAGCTACGGGCCAACCCGTGCTCGGTCTTGTTCCAGCGATGCGGCGCACGCAGCAATTCGAGCACCGCGAGCCAGGCCGCGAGGCTGACCAGTAGGTGATAGAGCGGCAGCAGGAACACGAAGGGCACGAGGTCGTGCCAGCCCCGCCGCAAGCAGCCGACGAGACCGGGAAGCCAGATCGCCGCGAGGCCGGCACCGAACACCGTCCAGGCCCCGGCACAGGTCGTCACCTCGAGCATCGTCTCCCGTGATCCGTCGCCGAGGATCAGTTCACTGAGGCTGCCCACCATCATGAACGGGTAGAACAGGGCTGAGACCACGGTTCCGGGCACGAAGGCGAGGGCGCACAGGCTCTCCGCCGGGCCGAGCCGGCGCCAGACCTCGCGCGGGCGCCGGCCATGGGTGAAGCTCGTCTGGAGGAAGCCCTTCATCCAGCGGCTGCGCTGGCGTAGCCAGGCCCGCAGATGCTTCGGCGCCTCCTCGAACGTGGTGCTCGGCAGATCGCCGACGCGATACCCCGCCACCGCCATCCGCAGGCCGAGATCGGCATCCTCGGTGACGTTGTAGGCATCCCATCCACAGAGCGACCGCAGGGCCGGGGTGCGGAAATGCGTCGAGGTGCCGCCGAGCGGGATCGGCATCCGCCACGCCGCCAGGGCCGGCGCCAGCACGTCGAACAGGGCCGCATACTCGATCGCGAACAGGCGGGGCAGGAGCCCGTCCGCTTGGTTGTCGATGACGAGGCGGCCCTGCAGACAGGCGGTGGACGCCGGAGCTTTCGCGAACAGCGTCGCCGCGAGCCGGAGCTGGCGCGGATCGATCACGTCCTCCGCATCGTAGACGACGAGATGGCTGCCGCGGGCCAGCGGCAGGGCCACATTCAGGGCTCGGGGCTTGGTGCGCGGCAGGCCTGGGGGCACGATCACCACTTCGAACCGGGGGGGCAGCGGCACCGCGTGGAGGATGGCGGCCGTCTCGGTGTCATCGGCCTCCAGAAGGAATTTGATGTCGAGCTTGGCGGCGGGATAGTCGAGCCGCGCTAGGGTCCGCACGAGGCGCGGCACCACCGCCGCCTCGCGGTAGAGGGCGACGAGCACCGTGTAGGTCGGCAGGGCCTCGTCGGGCAGGAGCAAGGGCGGCGGTGCCTCGGCCGAGCCGGTGCCCGCCGCGGCGAGGCGAAACGTCAGCAGGGTGAGCATCAGCGCCTGGACGAAAGCCAGCAGGAGGAAGCCGACCGCCGTGGGCAGGCGCAGCAACAGGACGAGGATCGCGAGCAGCGCCCCGGCGCAGCCGAGTTCGACCGCGCGCGGCCCCGGACGGCACGACCAGCCGGGATGCAGGCGCCCCAGGGTTTCGGAGGCCTGCTCGGCGATGCCAGCCCCGTGCCGGGAGAAGACCGCCCGCCGCAGGGCGGTCGGTGTGGCGATGGCGGGGCTCGGCTCAAGCCGTTCCGACGCCGCGATCAGCCGCGCCACGGCCAATCCACGGGGCGCGGCGACGATCCGGCACGGCTCGGCCTCCAGCAAGGCCGCGCCGACCGTGAGGCAATGCGGGTAGCGCAGGTCGCCGCGCAGGGCGAAGGGCTCCGTCAGGAAGTCCGTGCCGAGCCGCCGGGCCAGCGCCCGGTAGAAGGTCTCCTCGGAGAGGAGGCCGGCATGGAGGAGAGCGGTGGCCGCATCGGTTCCCGAGTGCCGGGCCAGATCGGCAGCTCTGGTCAGGATGTCGGGCGAAATGCCTTCGGCGGCGAGGAAGCCGATCTCGGGCGGGAGCGGCGCGACCCTGACGCTTCGACGGTCGGCAGGGTCGGACAGGGCCAAGGCTCCCTGCGGGCTCGTGTCGTGCTAGGGAGAGGCATGGGCCAGGACCTCTCCGTCGGCATGTATCGCTTCGTCACCGCGACCCCAGCGTCAAGCCACATCCGCAGGTTGCTCCTGGCGACCGGCCTCGCCCTCTGCGCTTTGCCCGCAGGCGTTGCGCGGGCACAACAATCGCCCCCGGTGGCTGCGGTGGACACTCCGGCCGTCACCGTTCCGAATCTCTGGAACCCCCGCGCCCGTGGCGAACGCGTCGAGGCTCCGCAGACGGGGCGGGCGGTGCGCTTCATGACCGACGACGAGTTCCCGCCGCTGCATTTCGCCGGCCCCGACGGGGCGCCGACCGGCTTCGCCGTGGAATTGGCCCGTGCCGTCTGCGACCGCCTCGCCATCGCCTGCACGGTTCAGGCCCGCCGCTTCGACACGCTGCTCGACGCCCTGGCCGACAAGCAGGGCGACGTGGTGGCCGCCGCCGTGCCGCTGACGCAGGGATTGCGGGCGCGCTTCCTGGCGACGCGGCCCTATTTCCGCTGGCCGGCCCGGTTCATCGCCCGCAAGGACCGTGGCCTGCCCACGCCCTCCGTCACCGCCCTCGCGGAGCGGAGCGTCGGGGTGGTGGAAGGCAGCGCCCACGAAGCCTACCTGAAGGCCTTCTTCCCCAAGACCGCGCGCAAGACCTTCACCGATCTCTCGGCGGCCGAGAGCGCGCTGAAGCGCGGCGAGATGGATTACCTGTTCGCCGACGGGCTCAATCTCGCGCTGTGGCTGAACGGCCAGGAGGCGGAGACATGCTGCGCCTTCTCGGGCGGCGATTATCTGGAAAACCGCTATTTCGGTGAGGGCATCGGCTTCGTCACGCGCACGGAGGACGCGGCCCTGGCCCGCGCCCTCGACGACGCCCTGCAACGGGTCTGGGACGACGGGAAGTACACCGAGCTCTATCTGCGGTTCTTCCCGATCAGCCCGTTCTGATACGGGATCCGCTTGATCGAAGCGGTTCCCGGTCTCGGCCAGCCCGCGCGGCGGCTGAACGCTGTTGGATCCGCCCGATGCAACACTGGCGGCCGCTCGGGACTTGCCTCTACACTCGTCCGATTCCCCGAACGGAGCCCCGGAATGCCGAAGCCTCGCCTCCCTCTGACAGCGACAGGACGCCGATACGGGCAGCAGGCCTATCAGACATCCCGGGAGTGCGAGCCGTCTCCGGAAACCCGCAAGAGACTGGCCCTGAACCGCTTCTCCTATAGCGGCGGGTATGACGGCTACGAGGGCCGCATGATGCTGAAGCCCGAGGACGGCAAGCTCTCCGGCCAGACCAAATAGCCCCGTTCGAGGGGGATCGCCCCCCCCTCGCGTCCCGGCGTCAGCGCCGGCCGGCCACGCGGCGCAGGCCGCCGCGGGAGGCGCCGGCATCCTCCTCGAACAATTCGGCGAGCTTCTCTGTCATCGCCCCGCCGAGTTCCTCGGCGTCGATGATCGTCACGGCACGGCGGTAGTAGCGGGTCACGTCGTGGCCGATGCCGATGGCGAGGAGTTCGACCGGCGAGCGGGTCTCGATCTCCTCGATCATGTAGCGCAGGTGGCGCTCCAGATAGTTGCCGGGATTGACCGAGAGGGTCGAGTCATCGACCGGCGCGCCATCGGAGATCACCATCAGGATCCGCCGCTGCTCGGGCCGGGCGAGCAGGCGCTTATGCGCCCAATCCAGCGCCTCGCCGTCGATGTTCTCCTTGAGCAGCCCCTCGCGCATCATCAGCCCGAGATTCTTGCGGGCACGGCGCCACGGCGCGTCGGCGCTCTTGTAGACGATGTGGCGCAGGTCGTTCAGCCGGCCGGGGGAGGCAGGCTTGCCGGCGGCGAGCCAAGCCTCGCGGGATTGGCCGCCCTTCCAGGCGCGGGTGGTGAAGCCCAGGATCTCGACCTTCACGCCGCAGCGTTCGAGGGTGCGGGCGAGGATGTCGGCGCAGGTCGCCGCCACGGTGATCGGCCGGCCGCGCATCGAGCCGGAATTGTCGAGCAGCAGGGTGACGACCGTGTCGCGGAAGTCGGTGTCCTTCTCCTGCTTGAAGGAGAGGGGCTGGAATGGGTCGGTGACGACGCGAACCAAGCGGGCCGGATCGAGCTGGCCCTCCTCCAGGTCGAAATCCCAGGCGCGGCTCTGCTGCGCCAACAGCCGGCGCTGGAGCCGGTTGGCGAGGCGCCCGACCACGCCCTGAAGATGGGCGAGCTGCTTGTCGAGATAGCTGCGCAGCCGCGACAGTTCCTCGGCATCGCACAGATCCTCGGCCTCGACGGTCTCGTCGAAGCGCGGGTTGTAGACCCGGTAGTCGGGGCCGGTGCGCTCGTTGCCCCGCTGGCTCGGCGGGCGCCAGGATTCGGAGGCCTCCTCGGATTCCGCGTCCTCGGCCTCCTCCGGCAACTCGCCGGAGGGCGCGTCGGCGGATTCGGTGGCGCCCTCGTCGAGTTCGTCGGTGGCCTCGTCGCTCACCTCGATCTCGGCGCGGTCGCCCTGGCTCTGCTCCTCCGCCTCGCCCTCGCTTGGCTGCTGCTCGTCGTCCTGGGCCTGGTTCTCGTCCTCGTCGCTCTCGTCGTCCTGATCGAGCGGCGTCTCGTCCGCCATGTCGAGGGAGGAGAGCAGGTCGCGCACCGAGCGGGCGAAGCCGCGCTGGTTCTCGATGGTGCCGAGCAGCCCGTCGAGGTTCTTGCCGGCCCGCGCCTCGATATGGTCGCGCCACAGCTCGACGATCCGGGCAGCGGCGGGCGGCGGCGTCTGGCCGGTCAGGCGCTCGCGCACCATCAGCGCGACGGCATCCTCCATCGGCGCATCGGCGCGGTCGGTGATGTTTTCGTACTTGCCGCCGCGATGGTAGCGGTCCTCCAGCATCGCGGTGATGTTGGCGGCCACGCCGTCGAGGCGGCGGGAGCCGATCGCCTCGACGCGGGCCTGCTCGACCGCGTCGTAGACCGCCCGCGCGGCGGCGCTCTCCGGGGCGAGCCGGCGATGCACGCCGGCATCGTGGCAGCCGAGGCGCAGGGCCATCGAATCGGAATGGCCGCGCAGGATCGCCGCGTCCTCGGCGGTGAGGCGCCGGGTCGGCTCGGGCAGGCGCGCCTTGTCGCCGATCAGCGCCGGCCGGTCGCTGGCATAGGTGACCTCGATCTCGGGCCGCTTGGCGATGGCGCGCAGGCAGCCGGCCACGGAGCGCTTCAGCGGCTCGGCGCCGGGTTCCTTGCGCTCGCCGGACTTGGGTCGGTTGGTGAGAGCCATGTCTTCGCGAAAAGCCACCGGATCGAGTTCGAAGGCCCCGGCACCGGGGAGAGGGAGCCGCCCCGCCGCATCAGCGCGCGGGACGGCCGCTCCGTCAGCTCAGGGCGACGTTGAGCGCGCTCTCGGGCAGGTCCTTGCCGAAGGCGCGCTGGTAGAACTCGGCGACCAGCGGGCGCTCCAGCTCGTCGCACTTGTTGAGGAAGGTCACCCGGAAGGCGAAGCCGATATCGCGGAAGATGTCGGCGTTCTCGGCCCAGGTGATGACCGTGCGCGGGCTCATGACGGTGGAGAGATCCCCGTTCATGAAGGCGTTGCGGGTCAGGTCGGCCACGCGCACCATCCGGTTCACCGTGTCGCGTCCGCCCTCGCTCTGGTAGTGCGGCGACTTCGAGAGCACGATGTCGACCTCGCGGTCGTGCGGCAGGTAGTTCAGCGTGGTGACGATCGACCAGCGGTCCATCTGGCCCTGATTGATCTGCTGGGTGCCGTGATACAGGCCCGAGGTGTCGCCGAGGCCGACGGTATTGGCGGTGGCGAACAGGCGGAAGGCCGGATGCGGGCGGATCACGCGCTTCTGGTCGAGCAGCGTCAGCCGGCCGGACAGCTCCAGCACCCGCTGGATCACGAACATCACGTCCGGGCGGCCGGCATCGTACTCGTCGAACACGAGGGCGACGTTGTTCTGCAATGCCCAGGGCAGGATGCCGTCCTGGAAGGCGGTGATCTGCTTGCCGTCCTGAAGGACGATGGCATCCTTGCCGACGAGATCGATACGCGAGACGTGGCTATCGAGGTTGATCCGGATACAGGGCCAGTTCAGCCGCGCCGCGACCTGCTCGATATGCGTCGACTTACCGGTGCCGTGATAGCCGGTGACCATGACGCGGCGGTTCCGGGCGAAGCCGGCCAGGATCGACAGCGTGGTCTCACGGTCGAAGATATAATCCGGGTCGAGGTCCGGCACATGCTCGTCGGTCTCGGAGAAGGCCGGCACCTTGAGGTCGAGGTCGATGCCGAACACCTCGCGGACGGAGACCTCGCGGTCGGGCAGGGAAGCGGACGTATCGTCGGACAGCATTCGAAACCTCATCGGGGCGACCGCCGCCGGACCTTGAAGGTTCCGCGCGACCGCACTTTGAATCGTCAACTCACCTGCCGGGCGGCCCGACCGGAAGCGGGCGGATGTCTTCCTTAATCGCCGCCCCTCGGCATCGCCAAGGGGGCTTCACGAGAAAGAGGACTTGGGCCGGAAGCCGGCTTCCTTCGGGAGGCCGTGTTCGAGGCATATAGGACGCGTGCGCAGGTTTGCCGCCCCGTCGGCGCGGACATGGACCGCCTCAGGCGCATTGCTCGCCCTCCGTTGAGCCGCAGCCTCCGCGCCGAAACGGCCCGGCCGGGATGGGCGCGCCCCGGAACGTCTCACGACATACCGGACAACAAACCACCTGCCGCCCAGGCACGAGGCGCATCAGGATTCGGACCAGACACGCGAAGCCTCTCCGATGGATCAGAGCAGCATCGCAGAGGTGTTTTCCATCCCACCCACACCCTCATCCTGAGGTGGCCCGCAGGAAGCCTTGCCGGACCGGGACAGGAGTGAAGCGAAGTCGTTGGAACGGCACTCAGCAGAGCCCGGCGGCGCGCAGCACGTCATGGGCGCGGATGATGTCGCGCAGGCGATCCTCGAACGAGCGGTCGCCGCCATTGGCGTCCGGATGGAAGCGCTTCACCAGCGTCTTGTACTGGCCCTTGATCGCTGCGGTGTCGGCGTTCTCGTCGAGACCCATCACGTCGAGCGCCTTGCGCACCGCCGCCGAGTGGCGCGGGCGCTGCGGCTCCGGCGCCGCCTGCCGCCGGCTCGAACCGCCGAGGCCGTTGGCCCGCAGGATGCCCAGCGGGTCGGCATAGGCCCAATCGCGCTCGGCCTCCGGCTGGGCCTTCCCGTCCTTGGGCTTCCCGCCCTTCCCGTCGCCGGCGGCGGGGTTCACCCCCATCGACCAGGTCGGCCGGTGACCGATGATCGCGTCCTTCTGATAGGCTTCGACCGCCGCGTCGTTCATGCCGTCGAAGTAATTGTAGGCGGCGTTGTAGGCGCGCACGTGGTCGATGCAGAAGCGCCAGTACTGGCCCTCCTGCTTACGGCCCTTCGGCGCGCGGTAGAGGCCGGGATGGGTGCAGCCCGGCGCCTCGCAGGCAGCCTCCGCCGACGCCGGGCCGGCGGTCGCACCCGTCCGCGCGCCCGCCTTCGCCCCCGTCCGCGTTCCCGACTTGGGATCGTCGCAGGTTGGTTTGATGCGGATGCGGTCGAACAGCGGCGAGTTGAGATCCATGACGGGCCGATTATGAGGGGTGGGCGCGCCGACACAAGGCCGTCGGGCCTGATGCCGCATGCACCGATCCGGGGTTGACGCTGGAGCCGTCCCCGACCGCCTTGGGGCCGGGATCGGCGAAGCGCCGTCCACGTTGCGAGGAAACGATGACCGGGACCCTGAAGGACTGGATCGCCGGGCGGCTGAGCGCCGAACTGGCGCCGACCGCGCTGGAGGTGATCGACGAGTCGCACCTGCATGCCGGCCATGCCGGTGCGCGGCCGGAGGGCGAGACCCATTTCCGGCTCGATGTCGTCTCGGCGGCGTTCGAGGGCAAGAGCCGGGTCGAGCGTCACAGGCTCGTCAACGGGCTCCTCGACGACGCTTTTAAGCGCGGGCTGCACGCCCTGGCGGTGCGCGCCCGCACGCCGGGCGAGGCCGGCTGATCGCGGCCACTGCGCGGGACGGGAGACAAAAGGGTGGCGCTCCAGTGCACGCCGCAGATCGCGATCGACGAGGACGAGCTCGAAGAGAGCTTCGTGCGCGCCTCCGGTCCGGGCGGACAGAACGTCAACAAGCTCTCGACCGCCGTGCAGCTCCGCTTCGACGTGCGCCGTTCCCGCAGCCTGCCGGACGCGGTGGCGGTGCGGCTGATGCGGCTCGCCGGCCGCCGCCTCACCGGGGACGGGGTGCTCGTCATCACCGCTCAGCGCTTCCGGACCCAGGAGCGCAACCGGGCCGATGCCCGCGAGCGCCTGGCGGCGATGGTGGCGGAGGCGGCGGTGCCGCCGACACCGCGCCGCGCCGCGCCACCCGGCCGACGCTGGCCTCGAAGAAGCGGCGCCTCGACGAGAAAAGCCGCCGCAGCAGCGTCAAGCGGCTGCGCGGCGGCCCGGGTGACGACGGCTGAGCTTCAGCGGCCGTTGGTGCGAACCACCGCCGTCGGCTTGGCCTCGGGATGGGCGTCGGGCTGCGGAGCGATGCCCGAGACGTAGGGCGTGTCCTTCAGCAGGATCGTCAGCACCAGCGAGACGAAGGCCAGGACGGCGGCGAAGCCCGCCGGGAACAGGAAGGCCCGCTCGCCGTACCAGCCATGCAGGAAGCCGCCGATCACCGCGCCGATGCTGAGGGCGCCCCAGAGCGGCGCCTGCAGCCAGAAGGACGGCGCCGGCTTGTGCAGGATCAGGTTGGCGACGCCCGCGCCGAAACGCACCACCGTGCCGGTCACGTAGGTGATGGCGAGGCTGCGGCCGGCCTCATCCTGCAGCGTGGCGTTCTGGATGCCGAGCGCCAGCACGATGGGGTAGGCGTGGAGCGGGAAGGCGATGTTACCGAAGGGCACGAACAGCCCGACAGCGAACAGCACCGCCTGGATGATCAGCAGCACCGAGAGCCGGAAGCGCCCGGACCAGGCCGCGATCAGCGTGCCGATGCAGGCCCCGAAGCAGAACACCGCGATCACGCTGGCGAACCGGGTGGTGCCGGCCCAGTCGAAGCCGGAGACGGCCACGCCGAACCGGGTGGTGTTGCCGCTCATGAAGGACATGAACAGCTGCGAGAATTCCAGGAAGCCGATCGAGTCCGCCGCGCCGGCGAGGCCCGCCAGCATCAGCGCAAAGGGCACCCGTGTCACCGGGCTTGCCGGAAACGCCTTGTTCGACTCGTCGGCCATCGATTCTCCTGATGTTGCTCCGCAGCACAACGGTATTACGTTCGGCCCGTTGCATTCATTGCAAAGCTTCCGATCACGTGTGTGTGCAGGATCACCACCCGCCCGGGAACATCCGCGCCTCGCTGGCGCCGAATCACCGCCGGCTCCAGAGCGGCGAGCGCCAGATCCGCCCGTTCCGCGGCCGCCCGCAGATAGGAATCGGTATGGGCATAGCGGCCGTCACCGCCGAGCACGATCCCGGCCCCATCCCCGATCCCTTCCGCCTCGGGTGATTGCACGGTCATGACGGCGAACCCGCCGGGCCGCAGCACGCGCGCGATGGCGGCGAGGGCGGGAGCGAGGTCGCCGAGATAGATGAACACGTCCGCCGCCACGATCAAATCGGCGGACGCCTCGGGCTCGCCGTCGAGGAAGGCGACGAGATCGGACTCGGCGAGGCGCTCGTAGAGCCCGGTGGCACGGGCGCGGGCCAGCATGGCGGGCGAGAGGTCGCAGCCGGCCATCCGCCCGGCCCGGTCAGCCAGGGCCCGCGCCATCAAGCCGGTGCCGCAGCCGAGATCGAGCACGACGGGGAAGTGTTGCAGCGCACATGGCAAGGCATCGAGCGCCGCCACCATCCGCTCCGGACCGCAATAGCCGAGCTCCCCGACGAGGTGTTGCTCGAAGCGGGCGGCGTAGCCATCGAAGAGGGCCCGGACATAGGCCGGGGAGATCGCCGCGAGGGCGTCTCCGCCGCCGAGCCCGGCGAGATGCAGGCGGCTGCCCAGCCCATCCTCCGGGTCGAGGCCGAGAGCCCGCTCAAACGCCGCCAGGGCCGCCCGCCGGTCGGCCTCGTCGCCGCTCCGCACGAAAGCGGCCTCGCGGGCACGGCCGAGCAGGAACCAAGCGGGAGCGTAGCTCGGGGCAATCTCCAGCGATTGCTCCGCCATCTCCGCCGCCCCGGCGGGATCGCCCTCCGCGAGACAGGCCTCGGCATAGGCGTAGCGGCGGTCGGCGAGGAGATCACCGGAGGAGCGTTGGCGCGACATCGATTCAGGACGGCGGATGGGGGACGCGCGCCCTATATCCCGGCCGATGTCGCAAAGCGCCTCCGATCTTCTCACCCTCACCCGCGAGGGCCTGTATTGCCCGCTCGGGCGCTTCCACGTCGATCCGACCCGGCCGGTCGAGCGGGCGCTGATCACCCACGGGCATGCCGACCATGCCCGCGCCGGCCACGGCCAGGTGCTGGCGACGCCGGAAACCCTGCGGATCATGGCCGTGCGCTACGGCGAGGATTTCTGCGCCACCCGCCAGGAGGCGCGGCTCGGCGAACGGATGCGCATCGGCGACGTCACCGTCTTCTTCGCCCCCGCCGGCCACGTGCTCGGCTCGGCGCAGATCGCCATCGAGCGGGCGGGCCAGCGCATCGTCGTCTCGGGCGATTACAAGCGCGCGGCCGACCCGACCTGCCTACCCTTCGAGGTGGTGCCCTGCGACGTGTTCATCACCGAGGCCACCTTCGGCCTGCCGGTGTTCCGCCATCCCGACACCCGCGGGGAGGTGCGCAAGCTGCTCGACTCCGTGGCCCTGTTCCCGGAGCGCGCCCACATCGTCGGCGCCTACGCCCTCGGCAAGGCGCAGCGGGTGATGGCCCTGTTGCGGGAGGAAGGCTGGGACCGGCCGATCCACCTGCACGGGGCGATGGAGAAGCTGACCGAACTCTACAAGCGGGAGGGCGTGCCGCTTGGCGAGACGCCCAAGGTCGTGGCGGCGGACCGGAAGACCCTGCACGGCGCCATCGTGCTGTGCCCGCCCTCGTCGATCCAGGATCTGTGGTCGCGCAAATTTCCCGATCCGGTCACCGCCTTCGCCTCGGGCTGGATGCGGGTGCGGGCGCGGGCCCGGCAGAAGGGCGTCGAGCTGCCGCTGGTGATTTCCGACCATTCCGACTGGCCGGACCTATGCCGGACCATCCTCGATACCAACGCGGAGGAGGTCTGGGTCACCCACGGGCAGGAGGACGCCCTGGTGCATTGGTGCGGCACGCGCGGCATCCGCGCCAAACCGCTGCACCTGCTCGGCTATGGCGACGACGGCGAGGCCGAACCCGATCCGGGCCAAGATTTGGGCCAAGACCCGGGCCAAGATCCGAGGATGGAGGAGGCTTCGGCGTGAACGACTTCGCCCATCTCCTCGACCGCCTCGCCTACGAGCCGCGCCGCAACGCCAAGCTGCGCCTGCTTCAGGACTTCTTCGCCGGCACCCCCGATCCCGAGCGCGGCTGGGCGCTCGCCGCCATGACCGGCGGACTCACCTTCCGCGAGGCCAAGCCGGCGCTGATCCGGGCGCTCGTAGAGGAGCGGGTCGATCCCGTGCTGTTCGCGCTCTCGCACAATTACGTGGGGGACCTCGCCGAGACCACCGCGCTGATCTGGCCGGGGGGGACGGAGGAAAAGGCGCTTCCCTCTGCGGGGGAGGAAGCTCCAGGCCTCGGCCACAACAATCCGCCTCCCTCCGTCCCGACGCTGGCCGAGGTGGTCGAGACGCTGGCCACCACCCCGAAGCGCGACCTGCCGCGCCACCTCTCCCGCTGGCTCGACGCCCTCGACGAGACCGGGCGCTGGGCTCTCCTGAAACTCGTCACCGGCAACCTGCGCGTCGGCGTCTCGGCCCGGCTCGCCAAGACTGCCGTCGGAGCGCTGGGCGGCCACGAGGCGGATGCGGTGGAGGAGGTCTGGCACGGGCTCAAAGCTCCCTATGCCGCGCTGTTCGCCTGGGTCGAGGGCCGGGCCGAGCGGCCCGAAAGCCTGAACCCGGCGCCGTTCCGGCCGCCGATGCTGTCGCACCCGGTCGAGGAGTTCGAGGATCTCGATAAGCTCGAGCCGGAGGCTTTCTCCGCCGAATGGAAATGGGACGGCATCCGGGTGCAGCTCGCGGGAGGGCGCGACCGGCAGGGCCGGCAGGTCCGAAAGGTCTATTCCCGCACCGGCGAGGACATCACCGAGGCTTTCCCCGATCTCGCCGAGGCGATCACGTTCGAGGGCGCCCTCGACGGCGAGCTGCTGATCCTGCGCAAGGGGCGGGTGCAGAGCTTCAACGTGCTGCAGCAGCGGCTCAACCGGAAGGCTGTGACGGCCAAACTCCTCGACGAGTTCCCGGCCCATGTCCGCGCCTACGACGTGATGGCGGCCGAGGGCGAGGATCTGCGCGGGCTCCCCTTCGCCGAACGCCGGCCCCGGCTCGAAGCCCTGGTGCGGCGGCTCGATCACGCCCGCATCGACCTCTCGCCGCTGGTGCCCTTCGCGACCTGGGACGAGGTGGCCGCCGCCCGGGCCGATCCCGCCTCGGCGGGGGCGGGGGAGGATGCCGACGCCATCGAGGGCGTGATGCTCAAGCGGCTCAACAGCCCCTACCTGCCGGGGCGCCCCAAGGGCCCGTGGTGGAAGTGGAAGCGCGAGCCCTACGTGGTCGATGCGGTGATGATGTACGCCCAGCGCGGGCACGGAAAGCGCTCGTCCTTCTATTCGGACTACACCTTCGGCTGCTGGCGCGAGGGTGCCGGGGGCGAGGAGTTGGTGCCGGTCGGCAAAGCCTATCACGGCTTCACCGATGCCGAGCTGCAGAAGCTCGACCGCTATGTCCGCAACCACACCACCAAGCGCTTCGGCCCGGTGCGCGAAGTCGCCTTCGGCCGCGAGACCGGGCTGGTGCTGGAGATCGCCTTCGAGGGCGTGCAGCGCTCGACCCGGCACAAATCCGGCGTGGCGATGCGCTTCCCCCGGGTCAGCCGCATCCGCTGGGACAAGCCGGCGGCGGAGGCGGACCGGGTCGAGGTGCTGGAACGGATTCTGGCGCGCGGCGAGCGCGAGATCGCCCCCGGCGCAACGATGGAGGCATCGGAATGAGGCAAGCGGGCAGGGATGCGGGAAAGATCGGAGCCCTCGACGACTTCTCGGCCGGCGAGGTGACCCGTCAGGCGAGCGCGCGGGTGACGGTCACTACACCCGGCCAGGGCTTTACGGATATCACCGAGGCGGTGGCGGCCTTCGTGGCGCAAAGCCAGATCCGCAAAGGTCTCGTCCTCGTGTTCTGCCGGCACACCTCCGCGTCGTTGACGATCCAGGAGAATGCCGACCCGGACGTGCGCACCGACCTGATGACCGCCCTCGACGGGCTCGCCCCCCGGCACGGGCACTACGTCCACGGGATCGAGGGGCCGGACGACATGCCGGCCCATATCCGCACCCTGCTGACGGATTCAGGTCTGACCGTGCCGGTGCGCGACGGACGCCTCGCCCTCGGCACGTGGCAGGGGATCTACCTGATCGAGCACCGCGATCACGGGCATCAACGGGAGATCGCGCTGCACGCCGTCGGGGCGTGATCAGCGGTCGCGCAGCAGCAGATAGAGCGCGTGGAGCGAGCCCGGCAGCACGAAAAGGATGCAGAGCAGGATGTTGAGCAGGAACTGAAGCCCGAAGCCGTTCGTCATCAGCACCGAGATCGGCGGCAGGAAGAACGCGATCAGGATCTTGATGAGGGTCGACACGGCAGGCTCCAGGCGCTCGCTGAACTCGGCCGGTGAACGGGAAGCGGAGCCGTTCGGTTCCGCTTCGATCGATCAACTCCCCTTCACGAGGATGCCGCAGGCGAGCGATTATGCCGCCCGCTTCAGGGCGTCGTAGAAGCGGCCCCCGTTGCCGGCCATGGCCACGAGGTTATCCGGCGGGGTGAAGCGGGAACCGTGCTTGGCTTCCAGAGCGCGGGCCAGATCGACGAAGGCCTGCGCGCCCATGAAGTCGATGTAGGACAGCGCGCCGCCGGTGAAGGGAGCGAAGCCGAAGCCGAGGATCGAGCCGACATCCGCCTCGCGGGGATCGGTCACCACGCCCTCCTGCACCGTGCGGGCGGCCTCCAGCGCCTGGACCGCGAGGAAGCGGTGCTTCAGCTCCTCCACGTCGATGGAATCCGGGTCGAGCCGGTTCGGCTGGAGATCGGCAAGGCCGGGCCACAGCTTCTTCTGGCCGCCCTCGGGGTAATCGTAGAAGCCGCGCTTGTTCTTGCGGCCGAGGCGGTTGTGGGTCTCGACCATGGTGACGAGGATCCGCTTCTGCTCCAGATCGATCGCCGCCTCGCCGAGCTGCGCCTCCGTGGCCCGCAGGATCTTCAGGCCGAGATCGAGCGCCACCTCGTCGTTGAGGGAGAGCGGGCCGACCGGCATGCCGGCCATCCGGGCCACGTTCTCGATCATCGCCGGGGGAACGCCCTCGGCCAGCATCTTATGGCCCTCGCGGACATAAGCGAGGACGCAGCGATTGGCGAAGAAGCCGCGGGAATCGTTGACGACGATGCCGGTCTTCTTGATGGCGCGGACATAGTCGAGGGCCGTGGCGATGGCGCGGTCGCCGGTCTGCGCTCCACGGATCACCTCCACCAGCAGCATCTTCTCCACCGGCGAGAAGAAGTGGATGCCGACGAACTGCTCCGGCCGCTTCGAGGCCTGGGCGAGCCCTGAGATCGGCAGCGTGGAGGTGTTGGAGGCGAAGATCGCCTGCTCCGGCAGCGCGGCCTCGACCTTGGCGATGACCTCGGCCTTCACCGCCGGATCCTCGAACACCGCCTCGATCACGAGGTCGCACTCCGACAGAGCGGCGTAATCCGGCGTCGCGGTGATGCGGCCGAGCAGGGCGTCGCGGTCGGCGGTCTTGGCCTTGCCGCGATTGATCTGGCCGGTGATCAGCGTGTGGCAATGGGCCTTGCCGGCATCGGCCGCCGCCTGGTCGCGGTCGATCAGCACCACCTCCATACCGGCCTGGGCGGTGACGTAGGCGATGCCCGCCCCCATGAAGCCGGCGCCGATCACGCCGACCTTGCGGGCCTGGGTCGGTTCCACATCCTTGGGGCGGCGGGCGCCCTTGTTGATCTCGCCCATGGAGATGAACAGGGTGCGGATCATCGCCTGCGCCTCCTTGGTGCGCAGGATATGGGCGAAGTAGCGGCTCTCGACCTTGAGGCCGAGATCCATCGGCAGCTGCAGGCCCTCGTAGACCGAGGCCAGGATCGCCTTGGCGGCGGGGTAATTGTCGTGGGTCTCGCGGCGGTAGATCGCGTTGGCCGGCGGCCAGATCATCATGCCGGCGGGCGAATAGACCTTGCCGGAGGGCGCCTTGAACTTCGGCACGTCCCAGGGAGCGACCGCCGAACCGCCTTCGCGGATCCAGGCCTTGGCCCGCTCGACGATCTCGGCCGCCGGGGCGACGGCATGGGCGAGGCCCATGTTCTTGGCCATCAGCGGCCGGATCTGCTCGCCCTTGAACAGCATCTGCAGGGCGTCGCCGGTCTGCATCAGCCGCGCCACCCGCTGGGTGCCGCCGCCGCCGGGAAACAGGCCGACCTTGATCTCCGGCAGGCCGACGCGGGTCTTGTCGTCGTCGGCGAGGACGCGGTGGTGGCAGGACAGGGCGAGCTCGAAGGCGCCGCCGAGGCAGAGGCCGTGTACCGCCGCCGCGAAGGGCTTGCCGCAGGTTTCGAGCTTGCGGAACACGAGGCTGAGGCGGCGCGACTCCTCGAAGAAGTGGCGCATCGCCACCTCTTCCCCTTCCGAGGCCTTCAGCCGCTCATACTCGGCGCCGAGGCCCTGGAGCATGGTCAGGTCGGCGCCGCCGGAGAAGTTGCTCTTCCCCGAGGCGATGACGCAGCCCTTGATCGACTCGTCGGCCACCACCGCGTCGACGATACCCTCCAGCTCGTCCATCACCTCCATGGTGATGACGTTCATCGAGCGGCCCGGCATGTCCCAGGTCGCGAGCGCGATGCCGTCAGCATCGGTCTCGAAGCGGAAGTTTTTCGGAGCTTCGGTCATCGCTCTTCCTCGGGCCTCGTCTGGGAAGACCGGCGGCGGAGAGCCGCCGGCGCTCATGCTGTGGGGTGCCGTCGATCCGGCGCGTCCCGCGGATTACTTCTGCGGCGCCGGCAGTCCGCCGGGCAGGCCGCCGGGGGCGCCGCCCTTCTGATCGCTGGCGGCGGCCAGGGTCAGCATGTTCAGCAGGCGCGTCACCACGGCCTGGGAGAGCAGGTTGACCTCAGACTTCGGGTCGGCATTCACCGCCTGGAACTTCTGGTAGGTCTTGTCGTCATAAATCTTTTCGAGTTCCTTCAGCTCGTCGAGGCTGAACTTCTCGGCATATTGCTTCGACAGGCCTTCGAGCAGTTCCTGGCGCTGCTTGTCGAACTCGGCCTTGGCCTCCTTGCGGACCTGCGCGGCCTTGTCCTCCGGCATGGTCGAGACGGTCTTCTCCAGAGCGCCGCCGAAGCCGGTATCGAGGTTCTTCAGAACCGTCTTCTCGGTGAGCTTGGTGGCGACGGCGAGCTTGTCCGCATTGTCGTCGGCCTTCGCCGCGAGCGGCAGGGCCAGCGCGGCGGCGAGGCAGAGGGCGGCGGTTCTCGTCTTCATTGTGGCGTTTCTCCCTGAGACGGTTCGGACCGGGCCCGGAAAAAGGGCACGGCGTGGGAGGCCCTTAGCAGCGTTTTCGCGGGGAGGGCAGGGCAGGACGGCGGCGCAAGGCCGCCCGACCCGATCACACCCGCTCGATGATCGTCGCCGTGCCCATGCCGGCACCGATGCAGAGGGTGACGAGCGCCCGTTCCTTGCCGGTGCGCTCCAGCTCGTCGAGCACCGTGCCGAGGATCATCGCCCCGGTGGCGCCGAGGGGGTGACCCATGGCGATGGCCCCGCCATTCACGTTCACCTTGGCCGGGTCGAGGTCGAAGGCCTGCTGGAACCGCAGCACCACCGAGGCGAAGGCCTCGTTGATCTCGAACAGGTCGATATCGGCGAGCGTCATCCCGGCGCGGGCCAGCACCTTCTTGGTGACATCGACCGGGCCGGTGAGCATCAGCGCCGGATCGGAGCCGATATTGGCGAAGGCCCGGATGCGGGCGCGGGGCCTGAGGCCCGCCGCGTCGCCGGCTTCCCGCGAACCGAGCAGCACGGCGGCCGCGCCGTCGACGATGCCCGAGGAATTGCCGGCATGATGGACGTGGTTCACCGCCTCGACATCCGGATGGGCATCGACCGCCACCGCGTCGAAGCCGCCCATCTGGCCCATCTGCACGAAGGAAGGCTTGAGGCTGGCCAGCGACTGCATGTCGGTCGTGGGCCGCATATGCTCGTCGCGGTCGAGCAGGGTGATGCCGTTGATGTCCTTCACCGGCACGACCGAGCTCTTGAACAGGCCCTCGTCCCAGGACTTGGCCGACCGCTTCTGGGACTCGACGGCATAGGCGTCGCAATCGTCGCGGCTGAAGCCGTACTTGGTGGCGATGAGATCGGCCGAGACGCCCTGGGGCATGAAGTAGGATTTGACCGCAATCGCCGGGTCGACGGGCCAGGCACCGCCGGAGGCGCCGAGACCGACGCGGCTCATCGATTCGACACCGCCGCCGACGGTGAGGTCGTGCTGGCCGGCCATCACCTGGGCGGCGGCGAAGTTGATGGCGTCGAGGCCGGAGGCGCAGAAGCGGTTGATCTGCACGCCGGGGACGTGGTTGCCGTAATCGGCGACCAGCGCCGCCGCGCGGGCGATGTCGCCGCCGGCCTCGCCGACCGGATCGACACAGCCCAGCACCACGTCGTCGACACGGCGGGTATCGAGGCCGTTGCGGTCCTTCAGAGCCCGCAGGGCGGTCTCGGCCAGGCGCAAAGCCGTCACCTCATGCAGCGAGCCGTCCGGCTTGCCGCGGCCGCGGGGGGTGCGGACGTGATCGTAGATATAGGCCTCGGGCATCGTACGGTTCCTCGTCTTCCCGGTCGCCAGCAACTCTGTCCCTCTCACCCAAGTCAGGCTTGCCCGATTTGGGCAAGCTCTCGCGGATCTCGGGCGAGCCCGAGATCGATGGGGAAGAGGATTCGTGCGCGGCCTTAAAACGCCTCGGCCGGCAGCGCCATGGTGGTCTCGGCGCCGGCCTTGATCCGCGCCAGCCGCAGAGAGGTCTCCGGCAGCATCCGCTCCATGAAGAAGCGGCCCAGCACCAGCTTGGCCTCCAGGTGCTCGTCGCCGTCTCCCTGCGCCCTCCGCGCGAGCACGGCCTTGCCGATCCGGCCCCACATATAGCCCAGCACCACCTGTCCGAGCAGGTGCATCAGGTCGGTCGCCCCGGCACCGGCATTGTCGGGCTTGGTGAAGGCGTTCTGCATCAGCCACATCACGGCGGCCTGGAGATCGTTCAGGCCCGCCTGGAGCGGCCCGACGAGGGGCTTCATGCCCTCGTCCTCGCCGTGATCCTTGATGAAGGTCTGCACCTCGGTGAGGAAGCTCATCATCGCCCGGCCGCCATCCTTGGGCAGCTTGCGGCCGATCAGATCCATGGCCTGGATGCCGTTGGCGCCCTCGTAGATCATGGCGATGCGGGCATCGCGCACGAACTGCGACATGCCCCATTCCTCGACATAGCCGTGGCCGCCGAACATCTGCTGCGCCTCGACCGCATTGGCGAAGCCCCGGTCGGTCAGCACGCCCTTCACCACCGGCGTCATCAGGCCGAGCATGTCCTCGGCCGCCTGCCGCTGCTGCGCATCCTCCGAGCGGTGGGCGATGTCGGAGTTGAGCGCCGTCCAGAGGATGAGGGCGCGGGCCGCCTCGTTGAAGGCGCGGATCTGCATCAGGGTGCGGCGCACGTCCGGGTGGACGATGATCGGGTCGGCGGCTTTCGCCGGCTCCTTGGCGCCGGTGAGCGCGCGGCCCTGAAGCCGCTCCTTCGCGTAGGCCACGGCGTTCTGGTAGGCGACCTCGGACTGGCCGAGGCCCTGGACGCCGACGGCGAGGCGGGCCTCGTTCATCATCACGAACATGGCCGCGAGACCGCGATTCTCCTCGCCCACGATCCAGCCCTTGGCGCCGTCGTAGTTCATGACGCAGGTGGCGTTGCCGTGGATGCCCATCTTGTGCTCGAGGGAGCCGCAGGAGACGGGATTGCGCTCGCCGAGGGAACCGTCCGCGTTCACGAGGAACTTCGGCACCACGAAGAGCGAGATGCCCTTGGTGCCCGACGGCGCACCCTCGATCCGGGCGATGACGAGGTGGACGATGTTCTCCGACAGGTCGTGCTCGCCGGCCGAGATGAAGATCTTGGTGCCGGTGAGACCGTAGGACCCGTCGCCGTTCGGCACCGCCTTGGTCTTGAGCAGGCCGAGATCCGTGCCGCAATGCGGCTCGGTCAGGTTCATGGTGCCGGTCCAGGCGCCCTCGACCATCTTGGGCAGGTAGGTGCTCTTCTGCTCCGGCGAACCATGAACGAGCAGGGCCGCGATCGCCCCCTGGGTCAGGCCGGGATACATGCCGAGCGCGAGGTTAGCGCCGGAGACGAATTCCTGCATCGCCGTGTTGAGCACGTGCGGCAGCCCCTGGCCGCCGAATTCCTCCGGCACCGAGAGACCCATCCAGCCGCCCGCGGCATAAGCCTCGTAGGCCTGTCGGAAGCCCGTCGGCGTGACGACGCTGCCATCCTCGCGGCGGGTGCAGCCCTCTTGGTCCCCCGACAGGTTCAGGGGCGCGAACACCTCGGCGGCGAGCTTGCCGCCCTCGCTCAGCACCGCCTCGACCAGATCCGGAGAGGCTTCGGAAAAGCCGGGTAGATTGGCGTAGCGTTGGAAACCGAGAACGTCATTCAAGAGGAACAGGGTGTCCTCGACCGGGGCCCGATAGCTCGGCATCGCGTCAGCCTCCCGCATGTCCTGGCGGGCCGCCCATCGGCGGGGCGGCTTCGACTCCAGATAGTTCATATGTAAACCATCTAGCGGCCGGCCCGCAAGGCCCGCCTCACGGAAGACAGCGACGGATTGTCATCCTCTCGGCGGCCGCCGCCGCTCGACCAAGGCAGAAGAAGGCCCCGTCTCAGCCCGATCCAGGCGGCAATGCGGTGTCCTTTCCCAATTCTTAACCCAGCATTTACCAAGAGCGGAAAAAGTCCCTTTTGCCAGAACCGCATTCCGTCGCTTCGCGCCTCTCACGTGCGTTGGCGGGCCGTGTGGATCGCCGGACGCTGACGACCTCGGATCTCCGCGAGATGAAACAGACCGCCCCGATCAGCCTCGACAGCTTCGACCCGGAGGTGCTCGCGGCTGCCCGCGAGGTCGCCCGGCGGGCGGGGGTGCCGCTGGAGAGCTGGATTGCGTCGGTCGCCACCCCCGAGCCGCCGAAATCGACGCCCCGCCGCCGCCGCGCCGACGCGCGGCCGCAAGCGGCCAGGCCGGGGGACAACGCCGACACGGGAGCGAGTCCGCAGGCCGGAGACGAGACAGACCAGAAGCCGGCGGCGCCCGCGCCCCGCAAGGAGGCGATGCCAGCGCGGCGCCGGGAAGCCTCCGTCGCCGCAACCGCGCCGGATACGGCGCCGGCCGCCTCGATCGAGGCCTCGCTCGGCGCCATGATGCGGCGGCTCGACGCCCTCGACCGCACGATCAGTGAGGAGCGCGAGGCCTCCCGCGCCGACGCGGCCCGATTGATCGATGAGATCGAGGCTCGGCTCTCCACCATCCGCCGGCCCGACACCGCCGGGGCGATGCCGGAGGCGCTGGTCGAGCGCTTCGCCGATATCGAGCGGAAGATGGGCGAGATCGTCGGGCAGCTCAGCGCGCCGCGCCCCCTCGGGCGGCGCGGGCGTCCGCTCGCCAGCGAAGTGCGCGATGCCGTCGCCGAGGTGCGGCGGCGCCAGCGCGAACTCGAAGACGGCATCGCGGCCTGGAATGCCTCCGATGCGGCCGGGCCGCAGGAGACGGCCGCGACCGACCTCGCCCCCGCTCCGGAGGGTCCTGGCCGGCCGGAAGACGGGCCGCTGCCGTCCCCGGCCATCCTCGAGCTGCAGCGCGAGACGAGCCGGCTGCGCCAGGCCCTCGGCGGCCTCGCCACCGGTCACGACGTGGGCGAAATCGAGCAGACCATGCGCGCCGTCGCCACGGATCTGCGCCGAGCCCGCGATCCGCAGGAGCTCGCCACCATCGCCGCCCCGATCGAGCTGATGCGCATCCAGGTGGAGCGGCTGGCCGAGGACGTCGCCGACAATGTCCATGCCCGGGTCGCGGGCGATGTGGAGCGCCTGGCCGCGAAGGTGGACGAGGCCCTGTCGAGTGTCGCCGCCGGTCCCGCCGACCAGACCGCCCTCGACAGCGTGTTCGGCGAACTCGACGAAATCCGCCGCCTCGTGGCGGCGCTGGCGGGGCCGGAGCGAATCCAGAGCCTCGCCCAGGGCGTCCAGGCGATCAGTGCCCAGATCGCGCAGATGCAGCGGGAGGCGCCGGGCGTCGCCGCCCTGCGTCCGCTGCTCGAGGAGATCCGCAGCGAGCTGAAGACGCCGGACGAATCCCGCGAATTGCTCGGGCGTTTCGAGGCGATCGCCGAGCGGATCGACCGGGCCGAGGCCGGCTCCGTCGGCGACCTGATCGGGCGACTGGAGACCCTTGCCGACAAGGTCGACCGCGTCAGCGCCGGTGGCAGCGGCCTCGACGCCCTGGAGCGGCACGTCCTCGCCCTGGCGAACCGGCTCGACGCGCCGCGCGGCACGGATCCCGCCCTGAGCCGCCTGGAACGCTCCATGGGCGACCTACTGGCGCAGGTCTCGGCCCTGCGCAGTGGATCGGGCCTGGAGGCCGCCGTCGAGCGCGCGACCCGCGAGGCCGTGACCGGACAGCTCAAGGCGGGCGGCGGGGATTTCGGGCTGCTGCGGGCCGACCTCGCCGAACTGCGCGACCACCAGAAGACGTCGGACCAGCGCCTCCAGACCACCCTGGAGGGCGTCCAGACCGTGCTGTCCCGCCTGAGCGAGCAGCTCGACCGCACGATGATGACCTCGGCCGCGGCCCTCACCGCCGCCGCGCCGCAGGACCGCGCCCCGGGCGAGCGTGCCCTTCAGGAGCGCCCCGCCGCCCCCAAGGCAGCCGGGCAGGCGGCTGGCCAAGCGCCGGCTCGCCCGCGCCGGGCTGCGGCGAGCGGGGACAGCGCCCAGGCGGAGCTGAATCGCCTCGCCGATGAGTTGCTGGAGCCGGGCGCCGGTCGCCCCGGATCGGCCCGTCCGTCTCCGGCGGAGCTGGCGCCCGGCACCGACATCAAGACCAGCTTCATCGCGGCCGCCCGGCGCGCGGCGCAGGCGGCCCAAACCGAATCGACGGCCGAGGCGCCGCCGGTCCAGCGGCGCGACAGGGCTGCGCCGACCCCGGCCACGGATGCGTCCCCGGTGTCGCGGATCCGCGGCGCGCTTGAGAGCCGCCGCCGCAGCCTGCTGCTGGGCTTGGCCGCCGTGGTGCTGGCGCTCGGCGCTTATCAGGCCTTCCTGGCGGGAGACGGCAAGCCGAGCACCGATCTGGCCGCTACCGCCGCCGATCCCCGCACGCCCCCAGCCGCCGAAGCGGAGGCCGCCGCGAGCCGCCCGGCCGAGGAGAAGGTTGAGGGCAAGGCCGAGGGGAAGACAGAGCCGGTGCAGGGCGGCCCCGCCCAGGGCCAGACCGAACCCCGGACGGCGCTGCCGGATCCGGCGACGACGCAGTCCATCGCCGAGTCGAAGGCGCCTGCCGCCAAGGCGGGGGAGCCGGGCAAGCGCAGCCTGCCCCAGGTCGCCGGCATGAACGCGCTCGGCCCGGAGCTCGCCGGCCTGCCGCCGGCCCTGGCCAAGCTCAAGCAGGAGGCGCTCGACGGCGACGCCGCAGCGATCTGGGAATTGGCGACCCGCGAGGCCGAGGGCCGTGGCGTGACCCGCGACCTGTCCGTGGCCGCCAAGCTCTACGAGAAGCTCGCCGCCGCCGGCTTTGCCCCCGCTCAGTTCAAGACCGGCAATGCCTACGAGAAGGGCTCGGGCGTGATCCGGGACATCGCGCAGGCCAAGTTCTGGTACGGTCGAGCCGCCGATCAGGGCAATGTCCGCGCGATGCACAACCTCGCCGTCCTGCATGCCGAGAATCCGGCGGCCAATGGCAAGCCCGACTTCGCCACGGCCGCGAGCGCCTTCCGCCGGGCGGCGGAGCACGGCGTACGCGACAGCCAATACAACCTCGGCGTGCTCTACGCCCGCGGCCTCGGCGTCGGCCAGGACCTCGTCCAATCCTATCTCTGGTTCTCGGCCGCCGCCGCCCAGGGCGACGAGGAGGCGGGCCGCAAGCGGGACGAAGTCGCCGCCAAGCTCGCCCCGAAGGATCTGACCGAGGCCAGAAGCCTGACCTCGACCTTCAAGCCCCGCACCGCCGATCCGGCGGCCAACGAGGCACCGCCGCCGAAGACCGCCGCAACGCCGCCGATGTCCCTCATGGGCGCGCCCTCGCCGGGCCTGCCGAACCCCAATTCCTTTCAGAAGCGCGTCGGCGTCTGAGTGTCTCTCACAAAACTCCCGCTGCACCGTCGCGGCCAGACAGGACAGGATGCAGAATCGGGAGTTTTGTGAGGCACTCTGAAACGTCTTCAGACGACGGAGAGGCCGAGTTCCTCGACCCGAAACGCGGCGTGACGGGAACCCGGAGACGGGCACCGACCCGACCGGACGGGTCACGGCTCTTGGCACGGCCCCACGAAAGCACAGCTCGAAAAATTGGACAGGCCGCGTCTCGCAAGGGACGCGGCCTGTGTCGTGACAGGCATGGGTCCCCTTACCGAAGGGGAGCGAAAGCGGCGCCGTTCGGTCCCCTCGCGCAAGCAACACGTCAAGCGGGCCACTGCGCCAATCAAATCCAATAACGTTCGAATAGCGCGGATAATCCCGAAATATTTTCTATTATTGAATGGATTAAAATTCCTCACATTATTGTGTTAGAGCGCACTTTTCATCACTATTTTGCATGTTACTTGTGCTCATGCCTCTTCATTGGGCGACAATGAACATGAGAGGAGCACAACATGCTGCGTTTCGCGTCTTACACGTCGATCCTCCTGCTCGCCTCCGCCGTGGTCGCGATGCCCGCCAACGCGCAGACGGCGCGCCCGAAGTCGGGAAGCTGGTCGGCCTTGCCGTCCCAGGTCCTGCCGCCGCCGCGCATCGCTGACGGCGGGTTCGGCGCGGCACCGTTCGCGGCGGGCCGGCCCTCGGGCTATTGCGACATCGTGGTGAAGCGCGGCGGCGGTAATCCGACCCAGGACATGACCGGCTCGATCGGCCATGCGAAGAGCTATCAGGCCGGCGGCGGCGGCCCGGCCCGGCAGCGGATCTGCTCCCGCTGAACCCGCGAGGGGGCGGATCGCGATCCCGCCCAGGCCTCCGGCAAGCGCGATGATCCTGTTTTCCGGCCCGTCGGCCGAAAACAGGATCAGACCAGCGGCGCCATCTCCGCTTGGCGGGCCGGCTTCTCCATCTCCGGCTTTTCGTAAGCCGTGACGTCGAAATCGTCGCCGGGCAGCCGGGCCAGGAAGCGCTCGGCCATCTCGAACATCAGGATGTCGGGACGCACCCGCTCGACATAGGACCAGTCGAGGCTCGACGACCAGACGAAGTGCATCTCGCGGAACGATTCCGCGAGCAGGCCGGTGAGCATGATCGGCGCGAAATGCGCGTAGGAATCCCCGAACAGCATCAAGGTGCGCGGATCGGCCTGGGGAGAGGGGTTCCGGTAGACCACGTGGGCGCCGACATGCAGGTCGCCCGCCCGGCCCGCCGCCTCGTAGGATTCCACCAGCGGGCTCGCGTAGAAGCGGGCCGCGTCGCGCTGCACCGCCCAGTTCACCACCGTCTCGCGCGGCCGCTCCGGCAGCTTGTCACCGAGATCCCACAGGCCCTCGGTGGGAAAGCGCGGGCGCTCGGCGATGTCGGGCGGGGGTACGGCGCCGCAGGCCCGCAGCAGGGCCCGGTAGCCGACGAGGCAGCCGTCATAGGTCCAGTGCGAATCGGTGCGGCGATAAAGCGGCTCGGCGCCGTCTCGGGCGGCACGCAGGGGGGCGACGAGATCGACGAACCCGCTCAGGCGGTCGAGACGCCGGGCGAGGCGCCGGGCCGGTGACAGGCGCGGGTCGTAGCCGAGATCGATGGTCCGGTCGTCGTAGACCGAGAGCTTTTCCGGCACGACGGTGTGGACGTAGCGGATGCCGAGCGCCTGGGCGCGGGCGGCGCGCGCCTCGATCAGCCGCGCCCAGCGCCGCAGGTGCCACCAGCCGGAGAGGGAGCGCCGATACTGACCGAGCACGCCGTTGGTGCCGCCGATCAGGAACAGCCATCCGTCGCGTCCCCGATGGATGATCTCTCTGTTCCTGCGGGCCATCGCAGCTTCCTAGACGGGGCGGGGCGTCCTGAACAGCGCCGACGCGCCACAGGTCGACGGCTGGATCCGGGCGCGCGCCGCGCCATCTGGACCGAAAGCTCGCCGGATGGGCGGCCGCCCCGCTGAGAAAGTCTTTCGCGTTGCCAGAACCCGCCCCGCTGATCCTGACGCTGCAGATGGACGAGACGGCCTTCGCCCGGTTCGACGGCCTGAGGCGGCGGCACTTCCCGGAGGCGCTGAACCACATCCCCGCCCACGCAACGCTGTTCCACCATTTGCCCGGGGAGGATGCCGCGGGCGTCACCGAGACGGTGACGGTGCTCGCCCGCCTTCAGCCCCCGCCGGAGGTCGCGGTGACGGGCCTGCGCTTCACCGGGCGCGGCGTCGCCTACGTCCTTGCCTCGGAGGCCTTGTCCGCCTTCCGCGGACAGGTGGCCACGGCCTTTCGCGACCGGCTCACCGCCCAGGATCGGCAGGGTTGGCGCCCCCATGTCACGGTTCAGAACAAGGTGGCGCCCGAGACCGCCCGCGCCTTGCACGCCGCGCTCTCGGAAAGCTTCGCACCCACGCTCTTCCAGGCGCCGGGTTTGCTGCTATGGCGCTATCTCGGCGGGCCGTGGGAGCGGATCGCCGAGATCCCATTCGGAGGACAGGCATGAGGCTGCCCGGTTTTGCCCGCTCCGGCGGCGGATATCTCTGGCGCGGTTCCTCCGCCATGTGGCTGCGGCTCCACCTCAACGAGGTCGGGCCGCTGGTGTCGCTGCTCGCCCTGAGCACCCTGGGCTACGGCTTCTTCGCCCTGGCCCGTGAGGTCGGCGAGGGATCGACCGCCGCCCTCGACCGCAAGATCCTGCTCGCCCTGCGCAACCCGGCCGACCTCTCGGATCCGATCGGGCCACCCTGGTTGGAAGAGATGATGCGCGACATCACCGGCTGGGGCAGCGTGGTGACCATCGTGTTCCTGACGGCCGCCGCCGTGGTCTACCTCGCCCTGTCGAACCGGCGGCGTGTCGCTGTCTTCGTTCTGGCCGCCGTCGGCGGCGGCGAATTGGTCTCGACGGTGCTCAAGCTGTTCTATCACCGCCCCAGGCCCGACCTCGTTCCGCACGGCATGGAGGTGTTCACCGCGAGTTTTCCCTCCGGCCACGCGATGATGTCGGCCATCGCCTACCTGACCCTCGCGACCCTGCTCGCCAGGGTCGAGCGGCGGCGCCGGGTCAAGGCCCTGCTGCTGGTGCTCGGGATCAGCATGACCGTCGCGGTCGGCATCAGCCGCCTCTATCTCGGCGTGCATTGGCCGAGCGACGTGGTGGCCGGCTGGTGCGTCGGGGCCGCCTGGGCGGCTCTGTGCTGGTTCGTGGCCCTCCAGCTCCAGCGCCGGGGCGAGGTGGAGGATCCCGATCCGACCCCCGCGACCCAGGCCGACGGCGTGGGAACCGGGGTGACGGGGTGATGCCGTGGGGGCTCACTCGCCCCAGCGGATGAACACGGCGATGGCGAGGATGGCGAGGACGGCGAGCAGCCACGCCTCGCCGAAGGCCAGCGCGTAGGCGACGAGTCCGAAGAACCCGAAGGCGATCCCGAGCATGGTCGCGACGGCGACGGGATTCATGGCGCGTGGGTCATGGCGCGGTGCATTCCGCTGAGACGTTTCCCCACGACCGATACGCCCGCGAGGTTTCGGAAGCCTTGAACCGGATCGATCGCGCACGCCATCCGATCGATCCCTTCAGGATCGCGGATGCCGCTTGGGCTTGCTGACGCTGTGTCCGGCCCGACCGACCGGAGACGGGGTCATGCGACATCCGGTTAATCCCTTCGGGATGGCGGATGTCGTCATCGCTCAAGCGCCGCGCGGGCTGCTGATACGGTTCCCGCTTGCATCAAGCGGGAACCGTATCATGCGCCCTGAAGCGCCCCGGCGATGCGGGCCAGAGGCGGCAGCCCCTTGACCGGGCCGATGGCGGCGAGCGTCGGCGCCCCTTGCAGCAGAGCGCGGCCGGCCTCGCGCACATGCTCGACCTCGACCGCGTCGACCTTGGCGATCAGCTCCTGCGGCGGGATCACCCGGCCCCAAGCCAGAAGCTGGCGGGCATTGCGCTCGATGCGTCCGCCCGGCGTCTCCAGGGCGCTGAGCAGGGACACCTTGAGCTGCGCCTTGGCGCGGGCGAGTTCCGCCGCGTCGAGCTGCTCGGCGGCTGCCCGGGTGGTGGCGATGGTGACATCGACCAACTCCGGCAGATCGGCGCCCGAGGTGCCGGCGCCGATGCCGAACAGGCCGCAATCGCTGAACGGCCAGTGGAAAGCCTGGATGTCGTAGGCGAGGCCGCGCGTTTCGCGCACCTCGTGCCAGAGCCGCGAGGTCAGGCCGCCGCCGAGAACCTGGGAGAACAGGTGCAACGCGTAGTAGCCGTCATCGCGGAACGACAGGCCGGGCAGGCCGAGCACGAGATTGGCCTGTTCGAGCTTCTTCGCCATGCGCCGCTCGCCGCCGCCGTAGCGGCCGGCCACGACCTGAGGGGCCTCGGCGGCCGTGAGCCCACCGAAATGGCGCTGGGCCGCCTCGACGATCTCGGCATGCTCCACCGCCCCGGCGGCGGCGAGCACCATCCGCTCCGGCACGTATTCGCGGGCGATATAGGCCTCGATGGCGGCGCGATCGAACCGGGTGATGGTCTCCGGGCGCCCGAGGATCGGCCGACCGATCGGCTGGTCGGGAAAGGCCGTCTCGATGAAGGCGTCGTAGACCACGTCGTCGGGGGTATCCTCGACGGCGGCATATTCCTGAAGGATCACGCCCTTCTCGCGGGCCAATTCGCCGGCATCGAAGACCGAGCGGGTCAGGATGTCGCCGAGCACGTCGAGGGCCACGCTGGTATCCTCGCCGAGGACGCGGGCGGTGTAACTGGTGCATTCGGTGCTGGTGGCGGCGTTGATCTCCCCGCCGACATTCTCGATGTCCTCGGCGATCTGCCGCGCCGAGCGGCTGGCCGTGCCCTTGAAGGCCATGTGCTCGATGAGGTGGCTGAGCCCGTGCTCATCCGGCCGCTCGTGCCGCGAGCCCGCGCCGACCCAGACGCCGAGGGTCGCGGTGGCGACCCCGGGAATCGTCTCGGTGGCGACGGTCAGGCCGTTGTCGAGCCGGGTGACGGTGAGGCCCGGCGAAGCGCCGAAGGTCGAGAAGTGCTGGTTCATGTCACCTCAGGCGCCGCGGGTGATGCGGGCATGCTCCGTGATGTAGCGCTCGACCGTGGCCTGATCGTTGGCGAGTTTCGCCACCGTCTCCGGCCGGGTCATCAGGTCGGCGAGATGGGGCGGCAGGGCCGGGCGACCACCGCCGGTCGCCTGCGAGACCGCGTCCGGGAACTTGGCCGGGTGGGCGGTGGCGAGTGCCACCACCGGGGTCGCCGGGTCCTTCTCCAGCAGCTTGCGGCCGGCGCGAACGCCGATGGCGCTGTGGGGATCGAGCACCATGCCGGTCCGGCGATAGGTGCCGGCGATCTCCTCGACTACGTCGGGCTCCCGCACGGCGGTGGCATCGAACTCACCGCGCACGCTCGCCAGCACCTCGGGGCTGAGCGAGAAGCCGCCGGACTGCTTCAGCCCCGCCATGAGCCGGCCGAGCGCCGAGGCGTCGCGGTCCAGAGCCTCGAACAGCAGCCGCTCGAAGTTCGAGGAGATCTGGATGTCCATCGAGGGCGAGGTGGTGGGCTGCACGCCGCGGGGCTCGTAGGCGCCGTGCTCCAGGGTCCGGGCCAGGATGTCGTTGGCGTTCGTGCCGATCATCAACCGCTCGATCGGCAGGCCCATGCGCTTGGCGACCCAACCGGCGAGGATGTCGCCGAAATTGCCGGTCGGCACCGCGAAGGACACTTTTCGATGCGGGGCGCCGAGGGCGACGGCTGAAGTGAAGTAGTAGACGGTCTGAGCCGCCACCCGGGCCCAGTTGATCGAGTTGACGCCGGAAAGCTTGACCGCATCGGCGAAGTCGCCGTGCTGGAACATCGCCTTCACGAGGTTCTGGCAGTCGTCGAAATTGCCGTCGACGGCGAGCGCGTGGACGTTCGGCGCGTTGACCGTCGTCATCTGCCGCCGCTGCACCTCAGACACGCGGCCGTGCGGGAACAGGATGAACACATCGACCTGATCCAGCCCCTTGAAGGCCTCGACCGCGGCGCTGCCGGTATCGCCCGAGGTGGCGCCGACGATGGTGGCGCGGGCGCCGCGCTGGCGCAGCACGTAATCCATCAGCCGCCCGAGCAGCTGCATCGCCACGTCCTTGAACGCGAGCGTCGGGCCGTGAAAAAGTTCGAGCAGGAACAGGTTGTCGTCGAGCTGGCTCAACGGACAAATCGCCGGATGGCGGAAGCCGGAATAGGCCAGCTCGATCATGGCATCGAGTTCGGCGTCCGGGATCTCGCCGTCGATGAGCGGGCGCAGCACGCGCTTGGCGACTTCGGCGTAACGCAGTCCGGCAAAGCCGGCGATGGTATCGCGGTCGATCTGCGGCCAGCTCTGCGGCACGTAAAGGCCGCCGTCGCGGGCCAAGCCGGCGAGCAGCGCGTCGGAAAAGCTCAAGGGCGCGGCGGCGCCGCGGGTCGAGACGTGCAGCAAGGATGCCTCCGGGAAGGGGGCCCGTTTACACGATCGATTCGGTCCTGTCGAAGCGGAGCCGAGAGAGATTTCGGCGTCCACCGGCTCAAACCTTTTCGCCGGGCGCCTTCTTCAGCCGGCAGCCGGTGATGCGCCACTGCCCGTCCGGCTGGCGCTGCAGCGTGTAGAGCGCCAGCCAATCGATGCCGGTGTCGTCCTGAAGGCTCAAGGCTTGCGCGATCTCGTCAGCGCCGGTCTCCTCGCTGGTCTCGAAGCGGTAGCTGCGCGGGCGCCGGATCGGGGCGTAACCCTTCTCGACCATGGCGAGGAAGGTTTCGGGCGAGGGAAACAGGCTGCGGATCTGCGGCGCGGCCTCGGCATAGGCCGCCGCCGGGTCGTCCCGGCTCAATGCCGCGATCTGCCGTGCGATCGTCTCCCGGACCGCCTTACGGTCGGCCTCGTCGGCGCAGGCTGCGGAACTCGTCAGGGCGAGAGCGATCAGGATGGCGGCACGGCGCATCGGCGAACCCTCCGGGGCTTCGAACGACGGGGCCTACCCCGCGCCGCGCCCATCGGGCTCAACGCCCTCAGCCCACTTCCGGCTCCGCCGGATCGTGCAGCCGCCGCCACGCGAAGACCGAGAACACGCCGATCAGGCAGAGGGCGATGCCGAACCACGTGAAGGCGTATTGCAGGTGGTTGTTGGGCAGATCGACCCGGAGCTGACCACCGCGGGGCCAGCCACCGGGATTGGGCGTCGCATCGGCCTCGATCAGATAGGGGGCCACTCGCATCAGCCCCTTCGCGGCGGCGATCCCGGGAATGTCACGGGTAAACCACGCATCCCGCGCCGGGTCGGATTCCGGCACGAACATCGTGCGCGTCTCGCTCGCCCGCAGCATGCCGGTCACCGTCGCCTCGCCCGCGACCTGGCCGGCCAGGCGATCGGCCGGGCTCTTCAGTTCCGTCGGCACGAAGCCGCGATTGATCAGGATGGTGGTGCCGTCATCCCGCTTCAACGGCGTGAGGACGTAGAAGCCCTGAAGTGCCCGGCCGGGTTCGCCCGGCGCGAGGCCGTGCACCAGGGTTTCCTTGTCGTGCAGGAAGGTGCCCGTCACCCGCACACGGCGGAACTCGTCGGCCTTGGCGTCCCAGGCGGCGAAGGGGGGAGGGGCGGCGGGCGGCTCGGCGCGGGAACGCTCGATGATACGGGCGATCAGCGCTTCCTTCTCACCCTTGCGGGCGAGTTGCCAGGTTCCGAGCCCGATCAGGATAGCGAGGCAGACGAGCGTCGCGAGGCCCGGCGCCAACAGGCTCCGCAGCCGACGATCTCGCTCGGGCGCGGACGGAGCACTCACTAGCGGAAGCGTCCCTGTGCGGCCTTGTTGGCGAACTGGATGGCGGCGAGCATCCCTTTCAGCGGACGCACCATCAGCAGGCTCAAGCCGATGGCGAGGCTGCCGGCGACTAGCGCATGGACCCAGATCGGCGGCTCGTAGGTGATCTCCATCCAAAGGGCGACGCCGACGACGACGAAGCCGACCGTCGACATCACGAAGAAGGCCGGGCCGTCCGCCGAGTCGAACACGGTGAAGTCCTGGCCGCAGACCTCGCAGGCCGGCTTGAAGGCGAGGAAGCCGCGGAACAGGTGCCCCTCGCCACAGGCCGGGCAGCGACCGCGCAAGCCGGTCGGAATCGGGGCCGGCGGATGGATGGCGGAACGATTCACGGCTTTGCTCCTGGCTCGGCACCGATATGCTGGAACAGCCGCTGCCGCGCACGTGAAAAAGGGCGGCTCGCGCCGCCCTTCAGGGTTGTCGCCGGTGCAGGGCGACCGATGGGGAGAAGCCTCAGTGGGCCGCGCCGCCGACGCCCGAACCCCAGACGTAGATGGCGGCGAACAGGAACAGCCACACCACATCGACGAAGTGCCAGTACCAGGCGGCGAACTCGAAGCCGAGATGCTGCTTCGGGGTGAAGTCACCCTTGTAGGCGCGCAGCAGGCAGACGGCGAGGAAGATCGTGCCGATGATGACGTGGGCGCCATGGAAGCCCGTCGCCATGAAGAATGTCGAGGAGTAGATGCTGCCAGCGAAGCCGAAATGGGCGTGGGCGTACTCGTAGGCCTGGCAGGCGGTGAAGATCGCGCCGAGGATGATGGTGAGCCAAAGACCCATCTTCAGGCCCTTGCGGTCACCGTGCAGCAGAGCATGGTGAGCCCAGGTCACGGTGGTGCCCGAGGTCAGCAGGATCAGCGTGTTGAGCAGCGGCAGGTGCCAGGGGTCGAAGGCTTCGATGCCCTTCGGCGGCCAGACGCCGCCGGTGAACTCGACGCGCTGCGCCTGGATCGGGTCGGCGGTGTAGAGGGCCGCCTCGAAATAGGCCCAGAACCACGCCACGAAGAACATCACCTCGGAGGCGATGAACATGATCATGCCGTAGCGGTGGTGAAGCTGGACGACGCGGGTATGGTCGCCGGAATTGGCTTCGTGGGTGACGTCCTTCCACCAGGCCAGCATGGTGTAGAGCACGCCGAGCGTCCCGGCGCCGAACACGTAGGGGCCGACGGCGAGGCCGGCGATCGAGAGGCCCTTCATCCAGAAGACGGCGCCGAAAGCCATCAGGAACCCGGAGAACGCGCCGATCAGGGGCCACGGGCTCGGGTCGATGATGTGGTAATCGTGGTTCTTGGCGTGCGCCCCGGCCATCGCGATGGTTCTCCCTAGCCCTGCCCTTCGCCGCCTGACGGCCGGGCTCCGTTGCCTTGGAGGCCCGGTTTGACCGGACCTCGGTTGAAAGACCTCTACTTCGGCCCTTGCGTCGTTGTCACGCTTGCGGGCCCCCGCGACCCCTCAAAAATTGGTCGTGGAACGGGGCTTGGCCGCCTCGGCCACCGGCGCACCGTTCTTGGACGGGTAGTAGGTGTAAGACAGCGTCATCTCCGAGAGATCGCCGATATCCGGATCCTTGCGCAGGGCCGGATCGACGTAGAACACCAGCGGGAATTCCGCCGATTCACCCGGCTGCAGCGTGTGCTCGTTGAAGCAGAAGCACTGCACCTTGACGAAGTAGCCGCCCATCAATTCGGGCTGCACGTTGAAGACGGCGATCCCGGTCGAAGGGGTCGAGCCGGTATTCGTCACCTTGAAGAACACCGTGGCCGTCTGGCCGGGCACCGCGTCGACGCTCGACTGCTCCGGCTGGAAGCGCCAGGACAGGGTCTTCGCCACGTTGGTATCGAAGCGGACCGTCAGCGGAGCGGAGACTTCACCGGTCGGCGCCGTCGGCGCCGCACCGACGAGGGGCGTGCCGTTGAAGCCGGTCGCCTTGCAGAACAGGCTGTAGAGCGGAGCCGAAGCGGCGGCGAGACCGCCCATGCCGAGCACGACGCCGACACAGACCAGCACCGTCCGGCGCGCGCCCCGCGCCCTCCGCCTCTGGCTTTCCCCCGCATCCATCATCGCGTCATGCCCTCAGAGCGGCCGCTGCAGGACCTGAGGCCCGAGCTTGGCGATCGTCAGCACGAAGAACAGCAGCACCAGCGCGCCGAGGGTCAGGGCAATGGCGACGGAGCGGCGGC
Source organism: Methylorubrum populi (assembly GCA_020741775.1). Lineage (GTDB taxonomy): Bacteria > Pseudomonadota > Alphaproteobacteria > Rhizobiales > Beijerinckiaceae > Methylobacterium > Methylobacterium populi_B. The sequence continues at coordinate 51,527 of DYYG01000033.1, read as the reverse complement.
GGCGGGCCTTGGCCTCCTCCGGCGTCAGCGGGCGGAGCCCGTCCGGGAGATCGGACATCACCGGCCTCACGCCACGACCGCACGGAACAGGCCGAGCCCCTGCTCGGCCAGCAGGGCGGAGAACAGCAGGAACAGGTAGAGGATCGAGAAGCCGAACAGCCCCATCGCCGCCTTGCGCTCCGCCTCACCCTCGCGCAGCCGGAACACCTGCACCGCGCCCGCGAGCATGCCGAGACCGCCGAGCACGCCGACGATGGCATAGAGCAGGCCGCCGAAGCCCAGCGCCACCGGCACGAGACCGAGGGGTGCCAGCAGCAGGGTGTACCAAACGATCTGGCGGCGGGTGGAATCGGGACCGGCGACATTCGGCATCATCGGAATGCCGGCACGGGCGTATTCGCCGCTCTTCACCAGGGCGAGCGCCCAGAAATGCGGCGGCGTCCAGATGAAGATGATCGCGAACAGAACCAGCGATTCGATACCGACATGGCCGGTCACGGCAGCCTGGCCGACCACCGGGGGCAGGGCGCCGGCGGCGCCGCCGATGACGATGTTCTGCGCCGTCGCCCGCTTCAGCCACATCGAGTAGATCACGGCGTAGAAGACGATGGTGAAGGCCAGAAGCCCGGCCGCGAGCCAGTTCGAGGCGAGCCCGAGGATCAGCACCGAGCCGACCGAGAGGACGATGCCGAAGGCGAGCGCCTCGTCGGGGCGGATGCGCCCGTCGGGGATCGGACGCTTGGCGGTGCGGGTCATTAGCGCGTCGATATCGGCGTCCCACCACATGTTGAGACAGCCCGAGGCGCCGGCGCCGACCGCGATCATCAGGAGGGAGATCGCGGCGATCACCGGGTTCACCGTGGCGTCCGAGACCACCATGCCGACGAGCGCGGTGAAGATCACCAGCACCATCACCCGCGGCTTCAGCAGGGCGAAGAAGTCGGACACCTCGCCGCCGGCGGCGGAGGTGAGCGACGCAGTGCCGGCATCGGCGCTGAGGCTGTTCGACAAGGTCGTCATGGGTACCGTGTGACGCTTGGTTCCAGGTCTCGGATCGCGCCATCTCGCGGCGCCGCCCTTTGCGGGAGGCCTCGCCGCTTCTCGCGACGAGGCCTCCGGGAAAGAGCGAGGACCGCCTGGGCGGTCCTCGCGATCCTGATTGTCGTGTCGTCTTAGTGGTGGCCCGGCTCGTCGACGATCTTGGGGAGCGTCTCGAACTGGTGGAAGGGCGGAGGCGAGGAGAGCGTCCACTCGAGGGTGGTGGCACCCTCACCCCACGGATTGTCCGCGGCGCGGGTCTTGGACCGGAAGGCCAGGACGATGCCGATCACGAACACGACCATGCCCAGGGCGAAGATGTGGCCACCCAGCGTCGAGACCTTGTGCCAGCCGGCGAAGGCCTCCGGATAGTCGGCATAACGGCGCGGCATGCCGGCGAGGCCGAGGAAGTGCATCGGGAAGAACAGGACGTTCGCGCCGATGAAGGCCAGCCAGAAGTGCAGCTTGCCGGCCCATTCCGGGATGATGTGGCCGGTCATCTTCGGGAACCAGTAGTAGACACCGGCGAAGATGATGAACACGGCGCCGAGCGACAGCACGTAGTGGAAGTGCGCGACGACGTAGTAGGTGTCGTGCAGGTACTTATCGACCGCCGAGTTCGCGAGCACGACGCCGGTCACGCCGCCGACCGTGAACAGGAAGATGAATCCGACCGCCCAGTGCATCGCGGCGGTGAAGCGGATCGAACCGCCCCACATCGTCGCGATCCAGGAGAAGATCTTCACGCCGGTCGGAACCGCGATCACCATGGTCGCGAAGACGAAGTAGGACTGCGTCTGGAGCGACAGGCCGACGGTGTACATGTGGTGGGCCCACACGACGAAGCCGACGACGCCGATGGCGACCATGGCGTAGGCCATGGCGAGGTAGCCGAAGACGGGCTTGCGCGAGAAGGTAGCGATGATGTGGGAGACGATGCCGAAGGCCGGCAGGATCATGATGTACACTTCGGGGTGACCGAAGAACCAGAACAGGTGCTGGTAGAGCACCGGGTCGCCGCCGCCCTCGGGCGCGAAGAAGGTCGTGCCGAAGTTACGGTCGGTGAGCAGCATCGTGATCGCGCCGGCGAGGACCGGGAGCGACAGGAGCAGCAGGAAGGCGGTGACCAGCATCGACCAGGCGAAGAGCGGCATCTTGTGCAGCGTCATGCCCGGGGCGCGCATGTTCAGGATGGTGGTGATGAAGTTGATCGCGCCCAGGATCGAGCCGGCACCCGAGAGGTGCAGCGCGAAGATCGCGAAATCGACCGCCGGGCCGGGATGGCCGGCCGCGGAAGAGAGCGGCGGATAGACGGTCCAGCCGGTGCCCGCGCCGTTGGCGCCGGGCGAGCCCTCGACGAACAGCGAGCAGGCGAGGCTGGCGAAGCCGGCCACCGTCAGCCAGAACGAGATGTTGTTCATCCGCGGGAAGGCCATGTCCGGCGCGCCGATCATCAGCGGGACGAACCAGTTGCCGAAGCCGCCGATCAGGGCCGGCATCACCATGAAGAACACCATGATGAGGCCGTGGCCGGTGACGAACACGTTGTAGGTCGCCGGGTTGGAGAAATACTGGAGCCCAGGCTCCTCCATCTCCATGCGGATGCCGAAGGACAGGAACGCGCCGATGATGCCCGCCATGAAGGCGAACACGAGGTAGAGCGTGCCGATGTCCTTGTGGTTCGTGGAGAGGAACCAGCGGGAGAAGAAGGACGGCTTGTGGTCGTGGTGGGCGTCATGCCCGGCATGTGCTGTGGCGGTGGCCATCGATCCTTGCCTTAATCCGGATGTCTGTCGCCTCTGGCGAAGGGAGGTCCGGCCGGGGCGCCCGCGCCCCGACCCGGTGAAGCGTCAGCGGGCGTCCGCGAGACGGGCGCCGTTGTCGATCGCGGCGTACTTGGTCTTCGCCTCGACCAGCCAATCGGCATAGGCCTGCTCGCTCACCACACGCACGGTGATCGGCATGTAGGCGTGACGGGCGCCGCACAGCTCCGAGCACTGGCCGTGATAGGTGCCCTCACGGTCGGCCTTGAACCACCACTGGTTCAGGCGGCCGGGGACGGCGTCGATCTTGCCGCCGAAGGAGGGGATCGCCCAGGAGTGGATCACGTCACCGGAGGTGACCTGCATCTTCACGACCTTACCGACCGGAACGACCACGTCGTTATCGGTGGCGAGCAGCTTCGGCTGCTGCTCCTCGTCGACGTTGGCGTCGAAGGTGAAGCCGCCCTTATCGCCCTCGGCCGGATACTCGTACGACCAGTACCAGGCATGGCCGATCGCCTTGACCACCACGTCGGCCTTCGGATCGGAAAGCTGGCCACGCAGCAGGCGGAAGGACGGGATGGCGACGGCCACCAGGATCAGCACCGGGACGATGGTCCAGGCGACCTCGATCATGGTGTTGTGCGTGGTGCGCGAGGGAACCGGGTTGGCCTTCTCGCTGAACTTGAACACGCAGTAGAGGATCAGGGCGAGAACGAAGAGCGAGATGATGAAGGCCAGCCAGTGCAGGCCGTTCTCGAACAGGTTGATGTCTGCGGCCAGTTCCGTCACCGGCACCTGGCGGCCCATCTGCCACGGCTCGGGCTGGCCGATGCCGGCCGCGAGAGCGGAGGAGGACGGGACGAGAAGAGCGCCAAGTGCGGCGATCCCCCACGATGAACGATGTTGCGCCTGCGTCGTCCGCATGTCCCCGCCTGGCTCCCCTGGTGCCTATGGTTTGTTGACCCTTGAATTTGCTGACTGGTGTCGCAAATCCTGAGGGCTGCCCGGCCGTTATTCCGGCCCTGCCAAATTCGGCTCGACCGTGTCGCTGCCGGATGGGCGATCGCGACGTAGAACCATACTGATCGTAAAACCGCAACCACAACAGCGCCGCCAAGCGTCGCATGGACGCGGATCAGCCTTGCGCGGCCGAGCTTTCGGTCGTTTTCGAGCTCTTCAGGGGATGTGGATGGCGGATGCGGCGCGGATTTCGGACGGGGAAGAGGGCGTGAACGGCCCGGCCACCGCGATCAGAGTCGGCACCCTCGTCGTCGCCTACGATGCACCCGAGGCTCAGCCGGATTCCCGCGCCCTTGCCGTCGAGATGCCGGTCAACGTCGTCTACGGCACCGTGCCCTACGCCGTGATGATGACCACGCCCGCCGACCTCGAGGACTTCGCCTACGGCTTCAGCCTGACCGAGGGCGTGATCGAGAGCCCGGACGAGATTCGCGGCGTCTCGGTGGAGCCGGGGGAGGGCGGCCTGCGCCTTCTGGTCGACCTCGCGCCGGGACGCCTGCGCGAGCACCTTGCCCGGAAGCGGGCGATCAGCGGACGCACCGGCTGCGGCGTCTGCGGCGTCGAGGATCTCGCCGCGCTGCCGACCGCCAAGGCCCGGTCGGGAAAGGGGCCGCAGGTGACCCTGACGGCGATCCAGGCGGCCCTCACCGCCCTGTCCGATCGCCAGACCCTCAATCGCGAAACCCGCGCGGTGCACGCCGCCGGCTGGGCGCATCTCGACGGAAGCCTCGCCGCCGTGCGCGAGGATGTCGGCCGTCACAACGCCCTGGACAAATGCATCGGTGCGCTGCTGCGCGGGGGCGTGCGGCCGGACGAGGGCTTCCTCGTCATCACCAGCCGCTGCTCCTTCGAGATGGCGGAGAAGGCCGCTACCCTCGGCGCTTCGGTTCTCGTGGCGATCTCGGCCCCGACCTCGTTGGCGATCGAGCGGGCGCGCTGCCACGATATGACGCTCTGCGCCATCGCCCGCTCCGACACACTCACTGTCTTCTCAGGGCGCGAGCGTTTGCTGCTGGCAGGCGAGGGCTCCTAAACCGCCGCCAGCCGCATGGGCCGGCGCGCCCTCAATTCGCACCGGCCTCGCCGCTGCCGCCGGGCACCACCGTCGCACCGCCGATCACTCGGACGTTCTTGCGGCTGCCATCGGCCGGCGGATCCTGCCACTCCTTCTTCGCGGGAGGCGCCGCCTCGGCGGTCTTGGCCGGCTCGGAGGTCTTGGCCGGCTCCTTCGGCTGCTCCTTGGCCGCCTCCGCGGCCGGCGCCGCCTTGCCGGGCTCGGGCTTCGTCTCAAGCTTCGGCTCGGACTTGGCCGCCGGCGTCATCGCCTCCGATCCGGACTTGCCCTGACGCAGGGTCGGTTCCGGGGCGGGCGGAGCGATCCGCGCCTGGGACGGCAGCTTCGGCGACGGTGCGGTGCGCGCCGCCCGCCGAACCGACTCAGGACGGGCGGCGGTGTCCGGGTTGAGTCCCAGGGGATTGGCCTCCGGCCGGGCGGGCGGTGGCACCCGCTCGGCCCGCACGGCACGGCCGGCCTCGCGTTCACCCCCGAGGGGCGCATTCCGAAGGGCGGGGACGGAAGGGATATCGGCGGGAGGCACGATGCGCTCGGCCTCGCGCAGACGGCGCGGCTGCATGTCCTCCTCGGTCCAGCCATAGCCCGGCGCCGCCGGGCGCGGGCGTTCGGACGGATAATAGGCGGCGCCGAGGGGCTCGCGCCCGATCACCTCGCCGTCGCGGGCATCGACCACGAGACGCACCCGCAGGCCGCGCGGCCCCGTCGCCTCGACGCGATAGGCCCGGCCGTCGTAGCGCGGACGGCTCATTTCGGAGAAGCCGCGATCCCGCAGGCCGTCGACGATCTCCCGCGGCCTGAGAAGATCCTCATCCTCGACGACGTAGCCGCGCGGCGGTCCGTAGACCTCGCGATAGAAGCCTTGCGCATGAGCGGTAGACCAGCCGGCTCCCGTCAGGAGCAGGGCGGCAAACCCGCTGTGAAGAGCGCGGCGCAGCGCCGCTCGCGCGGCACGGCCGCGGGCATGACGGCTCGAAGCCATACGGACCTCTCGAACCCAGATCATCGGTGAAGGGAAGGCCCCGGGGGCCCGCTGTTGACCGCAGGTCCCCCGGCGTCACGGCAGACGCGATCCCCGCATTCCTCCGTGTCGGCAACGATTTCTAAACGAATGAATGGGGCGACAATGGGGACCGCCCGCTTGCCACTGCCGCGGAGGGGCGTCAGACTCGGGCAGCAGCCATGATGGCGACCATGGCGGTGCCTCCAACCGGCGGGCGCCAGGTGGGTGCGCTGCGCGTATTCGAGCCATGTTCAAAAGGCCGGCCATGGCTTAATCCGACCCCTTGCTGGAATGGCTGAAATCTGGCAACGTCCTCCTATAGGACAGCAAGACTGTCCCATTTGTCGCGCTTGGCCGTCGGGCGAGCTTTGGGGATTCCTCACGTGATCGACGTGACGTCCGAACGAGCTGATAAACCGGTGACCGCCAAGGCGATCCGGGCGAGCGCCGGCTGAGCAAGCCGGGGTTTCAGCCCGCGGGTTGGCGGGCGATTCCGGCAGGAAGCACCCGACCAGACCCGACTCGGTATAAAGAAGGCGGCGGCCCGGACACCGATGGTGTGCGGGCACGAAACATGCTCGCGTGCGGGCAGGGTCGGAGATGTGCGGACGATGCGTGAAATCCCGTCTGAACTGTCGGTGCCGGTGGCGAGCGGCGAGACCATCGCCCCGTCGCGCATCGGCGCGACGCCGCTGATCCTGCGCGATCCCGCCTTGCCGGGGGCGCAGGGCGTCTACAATCCCGCCCATGAGCGCGACGCCTGCGGTGTCGGCTTCGTCGCGGACATGCACGACCGGCGCAGCCACACCATCGTCGAGCAGGGTCTCAAGATCCTGGAGAACATCGACCACCGTGGCGCGGTCGGTGCCGACCCGACCATGGGCGACGGTTGCGGCATCCTCACCCAGATCCCGCACGGCTTCTTCGCCGAGGAATGCTCGCGCCTCGGCTTCGAGCTGCCGCCGGCCGGCGAATACGCCATCGGTCAGTTCTTCCTGCCGAAGGATCTCGAAGCGCGCGGCATCATCAAGGACATCGTCGAGAAGACCCTCGCCGACGAGGGCCTGCCCCTGCTCGGCTGGCGCGACGTGCCGGTGGATTCCACCGATCTCGGCAAGGCGGTGAAGGAAACCGAGCCGCACCACCAGCAGCTCTTCATCGGCCGCCCGGCCAGTGTCTCAGACCAGGACGCCTTCGAGCGGCGCGTCTACATCGCCCGCAAGGTGATCTCGACCAAGGTCTACGGTTCGGGCGACCAGCGTCTGATGGAATTCTATCCCGTCTCGGTGTCGAGCCGGACCGTGGTGTACAAGGGCATGGTGCTCGTGCACCAGCTCGGCCATTACTATCTCGACCTGAAGGATCCGCGCTACGTCTCGGCGCTGGCCCTCGTCCACCAGCGCTTCGCCACCAACACCTTCCCGACCTGGCGCCTGTCGCACCCCTACCGGATGGTGGCGCATAACGGCGAGATCAACACGCTGCGCGGCAACGTGAACTGGATGGCCGCGCGCCAGGCCAGCGTCGATTCCGAGCTGTTCGGCAACGACATCTCGAAGCTCTGGCCGATCTCCTACGAGGGCCAGTCCGACACCGCTTGCTTCGACAACGCCCTCGAATTCCTCGTCCAGGGCGGCTACTCGCTCGCCCATGCGATGATGATGCTGATCCCGGAAGCCTGGGCCGGCAACCCGCTGATGAGCGAGGAGCGGCGCGCCTTCTACGAGTACCACGCCGCCCTGATGGAGCCGTGGGACGGCCCGGCCGCCGTCGCCTTCACCGATGGCCGCCAGATCGGCGCGACGCTGGACCGCAACGGCCTGCGGCCGGCCCGCTACATCGTCACCGATGACGGCCTCGTCGTGCTCGCCTCCGAGATGGGCGTGCTGCCGATCCCGGACGAGAAGATCGTCCAGTCCTGGCGCCTGCAGCCGGGCCGGATGCTGCTGATCGACCTGGAGAAGGGCCGCATCGTCTCCGACGAGGAGATCAAGGGCGAGCTGGCCGGCGCGCATCCCTATTCCGAGTGGGTGAAGAACACCCAGATCGTGCTGGAGGAGCTGCACCCGATCCAGCCGCGGGCCTCGCGCACGGACGTGTCCCTGCTCGATCGCCAGCAGGCCTTCGGCTACACCCAGGAAGACCTCAAGCTGCTCATGGCTCCGATGGCCGTGACCGGCCAGGAGGCCGTCGGCTCCATGGGCTCGGATACGCCGCTCTCGGCGCTCTCCGACAAGCCGAAGCTGCTCTACACCTATTTCAAGCAGAACTTCGCGCAGGTGACCAACCCGCCGATCGACCCGATCCGCGAGGAGGCCGTGATGAGCCTCGTCTCGTTCATCGGGCCGCGTCCGAACCTGCTCGACATGGAAGGGGCCTCGCGCCGCAAGCGGCTCGAGGTGCGCCAGCCGATCCTCACCAACGGCGATCTGGAGAAGATCCGCTCGATCTCGCATTTCGAGGACCGCTTCGACACCAAGACCCTCGACATCACCTACCCTGCCGAAACCGGCGCGGCGGCGATGGAGGGCGCGCTCGATCGCCTCTGCGACCGGGCCGAGGTCGCGGTGCGCGGCGGCTACAACATCATCATCCTGTCCGACCGGATGGTGGGGCCGGACCGCATCCCGATCCCGGCGCTGCTCGCCACCGCCTCCGTGCACAACTACCTGATCCGCAAGGGCCTGCGCACCTCGGTCGGCCTCGTGGTCGAATCGGGCGAGCCGCGCGAGGTGCATCACTTCGCGTGTCTGGCCGGTTACGGCGCCGAGGCGGTGAATCCCTATCTCGCCTTCGAGACGCTCGTGTCGATGAAGGACGAGTTCCCGCCGGACCTGACCGACGAGGAGATCATCTCCCGCTACATCAAGTCGATCGATAAGGGCCTTCTGAAGGTCATGTCCAAGATGGGCATCTCGACCTACCAGTCCTATTGCGGCGCGCAAATCTTCGACGCGATCGGCCTCAACTCCGATTTCGTGGCGCGGGACTTCTTCGGCACGGCGACGACCATCGAGGGCATCGGCATGGCCGAAGTCGCCCAGGAAACGGCGCTGCGTCACCGCGACGCCTTCGGCGACGCGCCGATCTACCGCAACGCCCTCGATGTCGGCGGCGAATACGCCTATCGCCTGCGCGGCGAGACCCACACCTGGACGCCGGACACGGTCGCCACGCTGCAGCACGCGGTGCGCCTCGGCGCGGCCGAGCGCTACCGCGAATATGCCCGGCTGGTGAACGAGCAGGAGAACCACCTCAAGACCCTGCGCGGCCTGTTCCGCATCAAGGGGGCGGAGGAACTCGGCCGTCAGCCGGTCGATCTTGCCGAGGTCGAGCCGGCCTCCGAGATCGTCAAGCGCTTCGCCACCGGCGCGATGTCCTACGGGTCGATCTCGAAGGAGGCGCACGAGACGCTCGCCATCGCGATGAACTCGTTCGGCGGTCGCTCCAACTCGGGCGAGGGCGGCGAGGAGCCGCGCCGGTTCGTGCCGGGGCCGGACGGGCGCTCGCGCCGCTCCGCCATCAAGCAGGTCGCCTCGGGCCGCTTCGGTGTCACCACCGAGTATCTCGTCAACGGCGACATGATCCAGATCAAGGTCTCGCAGGGCGCCAAGCCCGGCGAGGGCGGCCAGCTGCCCGGCCACAAGGTCGACGCCAAGATCGCCAAGGTCCGCTACGCCACGCCGGGCGTCGGCCTGATCTCGCCGCCGCCGCACCACGACATCTACTCGATCGAGGATCTGGCCCAGCTGATCTTCGACCTGAAGAACGTGAACCCGGCGGCCGACATCTCGGTCAAGCTGGTCTCCGAGGTCGGCGTCGGCACGGTTGCCGCCGGCGTCGCCAAGGCGCGCGCCGATCACATCACGATCTCCGGCTTCGACGGCGGCACGGGCGCGGCCCCGCTGACCTCGATCAAGCATGCCGGCGGCCCGTGGGAGACCGGCCTCGCCGAGACCCAGCAGACCCTGGTGATGAACGGCCTGCGCGGCCGCGTCGCGCTCCAGGCCGATGGCGGCATCCGCACCGGCAAGGACGTGATGATCGCGGTGCTGCTCGGGGCCGACCAGATCGGCTTCTCGACTGCGCCTCTGATCGCGGCCGGCTGCATCATGATGCGCAAGTGCCACCTCAACACCTGCCCCGTGGGTGTCGCCACCCAGGATCCGGTGCTGCGCAAGCGCTTCAAGGGCACCCCTGAGCACGTCATCAACTACTTCTTCTTCGTGGCCGAAGAGCTGCGGGAGCTGATGGCGGCGATGGGCTTCACCAAGCTCGAAGACCTGATCGGCCGCTCCGATCTCCTCGACAAGCGCGAGGCGATCGAGCACTGGAAGGCCCGTGGGCTCGACTTCTCGAAGCTGTTCCACCGTCCCGATGTCGGGTCGGAGGTGGCGATCCGCCATGTCGAGACGCAGCACCACCCCATCGATACGGTGCTCGACCGCCGCCTGATCGCGGGGGCCCAGAACGCCATCGAGACCGGCGAGGCGGTCGTGCTCACCGACGTGATCCGCAATTCGGATCGCGCGGCGGGCGCCATGCTCTCGGGCGCGGTGGCGAAGAAGCACGGCCATGATGGCCTGCCCGACGACACCATCGTGGTGAAGCTCAACGGCACCGCCGGCCAGAGCTTCGGCGCATGGCTCGCGGCGGGCGTCACCCTCGACCTGACCGGCCACGGCAACGACTATGTCGGCAAGGGCCTCTCGGGCGGCAAGCTGATCATTCGTCCGAGCGAGGCGCTGAAGGCAACCTCCGCTCATACGATCATGGCCGGCAACACCGTGCTCTACGGGGCGATCGCGGGCGAGTGCTACATCCGCGGCGCGGCCGGCGAGCGTTTCGCCGTCCGCAACTCCGGCGCCATCACGGTGGTCGAGGGCATGGGCGACCATGGCTGCGAGTACATGACCGGCGGCGTGGTGGTCTCCATCGGCGTCACCGGCCGCAACTTCGCGGCGGGCATGTCCGGCGGCATCGCCTATGTGCTCGACGAGGACGGCTCGTTCCGCGACCGCTGCAATCTGTCGATGGTCGATCTGGAGCCGGTGGAAGAAGAGGACGACATCATGCGCCGCTTCCATCAGGACGGCGACCTGGAGACCAAGGGCCGGGTCGACATCCTGGCGGATATGTCGGGTCACGACGAGGAGCGGCTGTCGCAGCTTCTCACCAACCACCTGAAGTATACCGGCTCGCCGAAGGCCAAGCAGATCCTCGACGATTGGGCGGGCTACCGCACCAAGTTCGTCAAGGTGATGCCGGTCGAGTACCGCCGGGCCCTGCGCGAGATGGAAATGGCGCGGATGCCGGTGGCGGCGGAGTAGGGAGACGGGCACGATGGCCGAGCCGACGACGCGGGTGCGCCTCGTCCGGACAGCGGGCGGACAGAGGCTCGACATCCCGCCCGGCTTCATGCTGGGCGGGGACGAGGCGATCCTCCGCACGGACGGTGATCGTCTCATCGTCGAGCCCGTCGCCGTACCGTCGCTCCTCTCTGTTCTCGGGACCCTCGACGATCTCGATGAGGATTGGCCGGAGATCGAGGATGGACCGCCGGACGATGTCCGGCTGTGAGCGCCTCCAACGAAACCCCCGTTGCGCCCCGTGTGAGCGCGGTCGGTGGCGGTGAGTTTCGCGGAGCGCTGTGAATGCGGTATCTGCTCGACACCAACATCCTTTCGGCGCTCGTCCGCTCGCCGAGAGGACCGGTGGCCGAACGGATCGGACGCGTCGGCGAGGCGCGTGTTTATACGAGTGTCATCGTCGCGGCCGAACTTCGCTACGGTGCCGCCCGAAAGGGCTCGGAGCGACTGTCTCGGCAGATCGAGGCGGTACTCGGAGCGATCCCGATCGAAGCTTGGCGCGAGCCGTTCGACCGGGCTTACGCGGAACTGCGTTTCGGACTCGAGCGGGCCGGGACGCCGATCGGTGCGAACGATCTGCTCATAGGGGCTCAGGCGCTGGCGGACGGCAGCGTTCTGGTGACGGACAACACGAGGGAGTTCGAACGGATCACCGGTCTGACGATCGAGAACTGGCTGCGGCTCTGATCGATCGATTCTACACGGTGCGACGGACGCTCCTCGCGACAGGCAAAGCGGCGCGATTGGACTGATCGATGGGCAAGGTCACAGGGTTCCTCGAATACGACCGGCAGGAGCAGAAGTATCAGCTCGCCGCCGACCGCGTGCGGCACTTCCGCGAATTCACGCTGCCGCTCGACGAGCACGACCTCTCCAAGCAGGCCGCGCGCTGCATGGATTGCGGTATTCCGTTCTGCCATGGGCCGACCGGCTGCCCGGTCCATAACCAGATCCCGGACTGGAACGACCTCGTGTTCCAGTCGGATTGGGAGGAGGCCTCGCGCAACCTCCACTCCACTAACAACTTCCCGGAATTCACCGGCCGCGTCTGCCCCGCGCCCTGCGAGGAGGCCTGCACGCTGAACCTCGAGAACCAGCCGGTCGCCATCAAGACGATCGAGCAGGCCATCGCGGATCGCGCCTGGAACATGGGTTGGGTCAAGCCCGAGCCGTCGGCGACCCGCACCGGCAAGCGCGTGGCGGTGATCGGCTCCGGCCCGGCCGGCATGGCCGCGGCCCAGCAGCTCGCCCGTGTCGGCCACGACGTGCATGTCTACGAGCGCGAGCCGAAGGCCGGCGGCCTGCTGCGCTACGGCATCCCCGACTTCAAGATGGAGAAGCGCCATATCGACCGGCGCGTGAAGCAGATGGAAGCCGAGGGCGTGGTCTTCCACTACAAGGCCAATGTCGGGGTCAATGTCCCGCTCGAAGAGCTGACCAGCCAGTTCGACGCCGTGCTGTTCTGCGGCGGCGCCGAAGAGCCGCGCAACCCGCAGCTTCCCGGCCAGGAGCTCGACGGCGTGCATTACGCCATGCCCTATCTGGTGCAGTCGAACCGCCGGGTCGGCGCCGAGCCGATGCCGGGCAACGGCGAGCTACCGATCCTGGCCGCCGGCAAGAACGTCGTCGTCATCGGCGGCGGCGACACGGCGTCCGACTGCGTCGGCACCGCCTTCCGCCAGGGCGCTCTGTCGGTGACGCAGCTCGACATCCGCCCCCGCCCGCCGGAGCGGGAGGACAAGCTGACGGTGTGGCCCTACTGGCCGACCAAGATGCGCACCTCGTCGAGCCAGGCGGAGGGCGCCGAGCGCGAGTTCCAGGCCGCGACCCTTCGGCTCGAAGGCAACAGCAAGGGCCGGCTCACCGGCGTGGTCTGCGCCCGCGTCGATGAGAAGCGCCAGCCGATCGAGGGCAGCGAATTCGTGCTGCCGGCCGACCTCGTCTTCATGGCGATCGGCTTCGCCGGCTCGGTGCGCAAGGGCCTGCTCGACGAGTCCGGCGTGGCGGTGGACAAGCGCAGCAACGTCGTCGCCGACGATCAGACCTACGTGACCTCCAATCCGAAGATCTACGCCGCCGGCGATATGCGCCGTGGCCAGTCCCTGGTGGTCTGGGCGATCCGCGAAGGCCGTCAGGCCGCCCGCTCGATCGACGAGGCGCTGATGGGCACGACCGTCCTCCCGCGGTAGCGGCACGGCACGACCACTTACAAAAGGCCATCGCCATCGGCGGTGGCCTTTTTTGTTGGGCCAGAGCGGCGGCCTCCTCACGCGAGGCCATCGCCGGAACGCGGGAGGATGCGACCCCGCGCCCGTGTTGGGCCGCTCTCCGTCGATGAAGTGGACGCTCCCGCGGCGGCGATCGCTCTTGAGCATTTTTGCGGAAGTGGTTGCCGGTTCCGCGAGAGAAAATGCGGCACGATCAAGCGACTAGAACATTTTTCGTGATCCAAGGATCCTGGAAAATGCTCTAGCGAGACGGGCCGCCGGAAGTCGCGGCTTCGCGGGCCTCCCAGAGATAACCCGATCCATCACGCAGAATCCGGCCCCGACTGGCGAGGTGCATCCCGGCAATGTCCAGCCCCTCGACGGCGGCGCGGTCGAGGATGCCCCGCCGGGTGGCGATCGCCTCTGCCGGATCGGCATCCCAGATCACAGTCCAGTCGGGATGCGGCATCTGCAGGATGCGGGAATGGATGATGTCCCCCCAGATCAGCAGCCGCTCCGATCCATCCTCGATCAGCACCCCGGCATGGCCGGGCGTGTGGCCCGGCAGAGGTAGGGAGGAGATGCCGCGCGTCAGTTCGGCCTGGCCGGCGACCCTGCGGATCCGGCTTTCATAGGCCGTCAGCACCGCCTGCGCCGTGTCGAAGAACGGTGCCATCGCGGCGGGAGCCCGTGCGCGCGCGCCGGCATCCGACCAGTGGGCCGCCTCGCGCTCCTGAAGCACCAGCTCCGCATTGGCGAAGCGGGCCTGTCCCTCCGGCGTCAGCAGACCGCCCGCATGATCGGCATGGAGATGCGTCAGCCACACCGTCTCGACCTGATCGGGATGCACCCCCTCCGCCATCAGGGCGGCCGTCACCCGGTTGAAGCCCGGCCCCAGCACCGTTCCGCACCCCGCATCGAGCAACCAGTGCCGGGCGCCGCGCCGAATCAGAAACGCGTTGACGGGTTCGGGGGAGGGGCCGCTCGGCGATAGGCCGGCTTCCGTCAGCAGGGCACGCCCGGCCCCGCTATCGGCGGCCGGGATCATGTCCGGCCGAAGCGGGAACAGGCCGTCGCGCAGCGGCGTCACGGTGAAGGCGCCGACGCGAGAGGGCCTGCCGGGGAGAGCCGCCCGCGCATCGGCATATCGAAGGAACGGCAGACATGCGCCGGTGGCGAGCACGGTTCGGCGGGTGATCGGGGCGGGCATCGGGAACAGGTCCGGTCATGGGGAGCGGGCCCGGATCCTGGCGGCCCCGGTTGCCGCCGCCCAGGGAAGGCGTCCCGCCGATGGTCGGGCATTGTTCCCGACGCCACGGCTCCCCCCTTGCGCCGCGGCCGTTTCCCAGGTCCCCATTCGGCCGAACGCCCCTATCCGGTGCCCCGATGAGCCTGCCCGCGCATCTCGCCCTGCGCCTTCTGGTCGTCACCCTGCTGTGTCTGGCTGGCGCCATCGCCTGGACCCTCTGGGACGTACGGACCGGGCTGCGCAGCGAGGCCATGATATCGGCCGAGCGGATCGCGGCGCAGCTCGCCCGGCAGCCAGGGCTCGGGAGTGTCGGGCCGGCCGCGCTGCCGTTCGGTGAGCCGCAGGCAGAGCCGGCCGTCCTGATGCTCCTGCCGGGCATCTGCGCGGAGATCCGCCTCGGCGCCGAAGTCCCGCGCCGGCTTTGCGGCGATTGGGACGGGCTCGGCGCGGCACCGGCTTGGTTCGCCGGCATCTTGAGAGCGGGGGCGGACGCCCAACCGGTCCTGCGCGAGATCGTCTATCGCGGACGCCGCCTCGGCGCCGTGACGGCCTGGCCCGATTCCGTCGCCGCCGCCGGCCGCGCATGGCGGCAAGCGTGGTTTGCCAGCGGCCTGGCCCTGTCCCTTGCCGGAACCACGGGGCTCCTCGGCTGGCTCGCCGCGGCCGGCCTCGTGGCACCGGCCGGTCGGATCGTGCAAGCCTTCGAGGGGTTCGGCACCCAGGCCCATCACGCTCCCCTGCCGCGCTTCGAGGCGACCGAGTTCGACCGGATCGCGGCCGCCTTCAACGCCCTGGCAGGGCGCCTGGCCCACGCGGAGCGGGCGCGGGCCGAGCTGATGCAGAGGCTGGTTCTGGTTCAAGAAGAGGAGCGGCAAAGCCTTGCCCGCGACCTGCACGACGCGTTCGGCCAATGCCTCGCCGCCGTGGGAGCGCTCGCAGCCGCCATCGAGGCGGGTGCGCCGGAGGATCGCGCGGATCTGCGCGCCGATGCCGGCGGCATCGAGTCCATCGCCGCCTCCATGCGGGAGAGCCTGAGGAATGCCCTGAATCAGCTCGAACTGCCGGATCTCGCCGAGGTCGGCCTGAGCGGCGCCATCCAAGGACTGGTTTCGGATTGGCAGGCGCGACTGCGGACAGGGCCCAGCCTGCACCTCGATGTGACCGGAGATCTCACGGATCTGCCGGTGGACGCATCCGCGAGCCTCTATCGGATCGCGCAGGAATTGCTGACCAATGCGCTGAGGCACGGACGGCCGAGCCGCGTCTTCCTGCAAGTCCGGCGAGGCGAAACCGATGGTCGGCCGGTGACGCTGACCGTGGACGATGACGGCGGGGGCGATGCCGCCCGCGCGGCCGGAGCGTCCGGGCGCGGGCTTCCCGGGATCCGGGCACGGCTCGCCGCCCTCGGCGGCCAGCTGTCGCTCACCGGCAACGGCAGTGGCATTCGCGCCTGCGTCACCCTTCCCGCTCACGGCCGAGCCGAGCGATGACAAGCATCCTTCTCGTCGACGACCATCCCGTGGTGCGGGAGGGGTATCGCCGCCTGCTCGAACGTCAGCCGGGTTTCGCCGTCGTGGCGGAGGCCGGGAGCGCCAGGGAGGCCTACATTCTCTACAAGGCGAAGGCGCCGGATCTCGTGATCCTCGATCTGTCCCTGCCGGGGCCGAGCGGCATCGAAGCGATCCGCCACATCCGGCAATGGGACGGATCGGCCCGCATCCTCGTGTTCAGCATGCGCACCGGCGCCGCCGTGGCGCGCCAAGCCTTCGCGGCGGGCGCCCGCGGCTATGTCAGCAAGGCGAGCGCGCCGCGGGAATTGCTAGCGGCGGCGGCGGGCGTCCTGCGCGGCGAGCGGACCATGAGTGCCGACATCGCCTCGGCGATCGCGCAGGACGAGGTGGCCGGTGGACGCGCCTCGCTCGATGCGCTCAGCCCGCGCGAGGTCGAGATCCTCGGGATGACGGCGAGCGGCGCCACGGCGCAGGTCGTGGCCGAGGCCCTGTGCCTCAGCCTGAAGACCGTCCAGAACAATCTCTCCCTGATCCGGGCGAAGCTCGGGGCCCGCACGGATGCGCACTTGGTCTGGATCGCGGTCGGAGCCGGGCTCGTGGCAGCACCGTCCGGTCCGCTCCCCGCCGAGGGCTGACCCCGTCGCCGTTCGGGCGGAGCCGGACAGGATCGGAGAGGCCGACCCGGCCTGGCCAGCGCCAGACCTATCCCGGCGGCCAGCGGAAATCGTCCGCCCGGCCGGGCTGGGGCAGGGGGGCGGCGCCGCGCTGGAGGCTGCGTTCGCGGGTGCCGGTGGCGTCGCCCTCGTGCGGGCGGCCGGTGAGCAGGGTGCCGCCGGGCGAAATCTCGGGGCGGCCGAGGGGCACCACCGGCCCCGCCGCCGGCTTGACCGGCAAGCTGGGGATGCCCGGAGGCTCGGGCAGGCTCGGCAGCATCGCCGTGATCTTGCGGTCGATGGCCGCCGTGTCGTCGCTGCCCAAACCCGCGCCGCCCTCGCTCGGCGTCGCCGCGACGGCGGCGGCAGGCTGCTCGGAGGGGAGGCCACCCTTCTCACCCATCAGCCGCTTCAGCTCGACATCGGCGAAATGGGCGATCTTGCGGGAGCCCGCGGCGGTGAAATGGATGCCGTCCGACGTCCGCAGCCGGGCTTCCTGTCCGTCCACGTCGGGCCCCGAGACGGTGAAGCGGTTGCGGTCGTCCACGAAGCCCTGCCAGACCTCGACATAGGACTGGCCGGCCCGCTGCACCCGCTCGCGCACGAGGTCGTTGATCGCCGCGAAGTCGCGGCTCAGCGTCTCACTGCGCACCGGCGGCAGGCCGACCCAGATCAGCGGGACCTTGCGCTCGGCAAACACCTTCACGACGGCATCGACCCGGGCGGCGTAGAGTTCGCGCCACTTATCGGACAGGGCTTCGTAAGTCTGGTCGCCGTCGCGGATCGCCTGCCGGTCGTTCACGCCGACCATCATCAGGGCATAGGACAGGTTGGGCGTCGCCTTGAAGGCATCCTCGGCCGTCTTGGCCCAATCGACCAGATCCTTGCGCACGAGGCCGCTGTCGTTCTTCGAGCGGTCGAGCACCGCGACGTCGGCATTGTCGGTGAAGGCTTCGTCGATGCCCTTGGCGAGGTAGCTCGCGAGCGAATCGCCGAACACGGCGACCTGGGTCGTCGGTGCCGTCTTCGTCACCTTCGGCTTGGGCTGCGCCACCGTCGGCGCCGGGCTCGGCCGGCGGCGGCGCGCCGCCCGCTCCTCGTCCGAGCGTCCTGGGGCAGCGGCGGGCGGGCGCTGGCGCGGAGGCCGGGCATAGCCGGGTGGCGCCTGCGGCGGCGGGGCGGGCTGGGCGCGGGGCTGGTCCTCCCAGGGCCAGTAGAACTGGCGCGGCGCCTCCTGCGCCGGAGGTGGGGCGGCCCGGCGGGCGGGCGCCCGGCCATAGCCGTACTCGTCGGCATAGCCCTGCCGTGCCCGGCGGCGCGGGGGCGGGGCGTAATAGGGATCCGCCGAGGGTGCGTCGTAGCTGTCGCCCCATTGCGCGGCGGCCGGCTGCGGCACCGCGAGACAGGCCGCGACGAGCCCGAAGCAGGCGAGGGCGAGAAGGCCGAGGATCGCGGAAGGGCGCGACAGCGCCCTGCGACCGGTCGGGCGGCGTTCCATACGGGAGTGCCTCACTCGGAATGGGAAGGCGGCCTGAGCCGATCTGACATCGGCCCAGGATAACGCAGGCAGGGCGGCGCGTCTAAGAGTGCCTCACGAGACTCCCGATTCCGCACCGCCTCCTCTCCGGTCGCGACGGTGCAGCGGGAGTTTTGTGAGAGACACTAAGGCCGCCCCTCCAATCGCTCCAGGACAGACGGCCGGGCATAGCCGTCGGCGGGCAGCCCCTCGCGGATCTGGTATTGCCGCACGGCCTCCCGCAGCCTGGGACCGGCGCGCCCGTCCTGCTCGCCATCATAGAGCCCCCGTGCCGCGAGGCCGGTCTGAAGACGTTTCAGGCCCGGACCGTCGAGGCGCGCGGCGCCGTTCGGCCAGGGCGCGGCGAGGGCGGGACCGCCCGCCAGACGATCCGCGAGATGGCCGACCGCCAGCGCGTAGGAATCGCTGGTGTTATAGCCGCGGATCACCTCGAAATTGTCGGTGATGAGGAAGACCGGCGCGCCGAGCCCGCCCGGCAGGAACAGGCTCGCCTCACCCTCGGTCGGCAGCGGCTTGCCGTCGGTGCGGCGCAGGCCGCGCGCCGCGAAGTCGGAGAGCCGTCCGCGATACCGGCTCAGGTCGAAGCCGTCGGGCAGGCGGACCTCGTAGCCCCAGGACAAACCGGGCTTCCAGCCGAGGGAGTGCAGGTAATGGGCGATGGAGGCGAGGGCATCGGCTTCCGAACGCCAGATGTCGCGCCGGCCGTCGCCGTCGAAATCGACCGCCTCCCGCAAATAGACCGAGGGGAGGAACTGCACCTGCCCCATGGCGCCGGCCCAGGAGCCGACCATGCGCGTGGGCTCGATATCGCCGTTCTCCAAGATCTGGAGGGCGGCGAGCAATTCGTCGCGAAACAGGCTGCCGCGATACCGGGCATAGGCGAGGCTCGCCAGCGCCCGGATCGTCGGCAGGGAGCCGGCGCTCGCCCCGAAATCCGATTCGACGCCCCAGAAGGCCAGCACGACCGAGCGCGGCACGCCGGTCTTCGCCTCGATGGCCGCGAGGGTGGCCGAGAGCCGCTTGGCCTGCGCCTGCCCCCGGGCGATGCGCCTCGGGGACACGGCACCGACGAGATAGTCCCAGACCGGGCGGCTGAACTCGCCCTGGCGACGGGTGCGGGCGACGACGTCGGGATCCGGGCCGCTCACACCGGCGAAGGCCGCCTCGACGGTTCTCCGCGAGATGCCGCGCGCCTCGGCATCGGCGCGGATCCCCACGACGAAGCGGGCGAAGTCGTCACCCTGCGCCCGCGCCGGACCGAGGGCGGCGAAGAGGGCGAGCGCCAGGGCGGCGAGGGCTGCTCTCACCGCCGGTTCCGCTTCGCCAGGGCGTCTTCCCAGGCAAAGGCCTGGGCGACGATGGCATCGAGGTCGTCGTGCTTCGGAATCCAGCCGAGTTCGCTCCGGATCCGGTCGGCGCCGGCGATGATCTGGGCCGGATCGCCGGGGCGACGGGGCGACAGGCGCACCTCGAAGTCGCGGCCGGAGATGCGCTTGACCACCTCCACCACCTCCAGCACCGAATAGCCCCGGCCATAGCCGCAATTGAGCGTGAGGCTCTCTCCGCCGCCGCGCAGGTGGTTCAGCACCACCATATGGGCGTCCGCCAAGTCCGAGACCTGGATGTAATCGCGCAGGCAGGAGCCGTCGCGGGTCGGGTAATCGGTGCCGAACACCTCGAGATGGCTGCGCTGACCCAGGGCCGCCTGGGTCGCGACCTTAATCAGATGTGTGGCGTTGGGCGTCGATTGCCCGGTGCGCCCGCGCGGATCGGACCCGGCCACGTTGAAGTAGCGCAAGATCCCGTAGCTGAAGCCGTGCGCGGCGGCCGCGTCGGCGAGCATCCACTCGCTCATCAGCTTCGAGCGGCCGTAGGGGTTGATCGGGTTCGTCTCCAGCGTCTCGGGCACCGGCACCACGGTGGGCTCGCCGTAGACGGCCGCCGTGGAGGAGAAGATGAAATGCTTGACCCCGGTGCGCGCGGCGGTCTCGATCAGCGCCCGCGTCTTGACCGTGTTGGCGAGATAATAGCCGAGGGGATCGGCGACCGAATCCGGCACCACGATCCTGGCGGCGAAATGCGCAACCGCGTCGATCTGGTGGCGCAGGATGGTCTCGGTGACGAGGGCTTGGTCGGCGACATCGCCGACGACGAGGCGCACTTCCGGGGGCAGGGCCCAGTCGAAGCCGGTCGAGAGATCGTCGAGCACCACGACCTCCTCGTGGCCGGCATCCACCAGGGCCAGCACCATGTGGCTACCGATATAGCCCGCGCCCCCCGTGACCAGAACCGCCATCGTCCTTCCCCCTCTCTCCGCCCCTTGAGCCTGACGGCCGAGGCCTCAGGCAGGCCCGCTTTCGCAAAAAAAAGTGCGCCGCACCACCGTGAGCCGGCCGTATCGCTTTAACCTGGAGTTATTCTGCGGCCCGGGGTGACGAAAAGCGGCCAATTCCACTCAAGCGGGGCTGTTGCCGGCCGTCTGCGTGCTATTTGAGGTCCATCGATCAGGGCGCATGCCGACACACGTAGAAACGGGTCCCGCCATATGAAACGAATTCGCAAGGCCGTCCTTCCCGTCGCCGGCCTCGGCACGCGCTTCCTGCCGGCGACCAAGGCGGTGCCGAAGGAGATGCTCACCGTCGTCGACCGCCCCGTCGTCCAGCACGTCGTCGACGAGGCCCGGGAGGCGGGCATCGAGCATTTCATCTTCGTGACCGGCCGCGGCAAGGCGGTGATCGAGGATCATTTCGATATCGCGTTCGAACTCGACCATATGCTGCAGGAGCGCGGGAAGCAGGCGGCCTACGAGGAGTTGAAGAAGGACCTGCCCAAGGCCGGCCAGACCAGCTTCACCCGCCAGCAGGCGCCCCTCGGCCTCGGCCACGCGGTCTGGTGCGCCCGCGAGATCGTCGGTGACGAGCCCTTCGCCGTGCTCCTGCCCGACATGCTGAGCCGCGGCTGCATGGCGCAGATGCTCCAGGCCTACGAGCGGCATGGCGGCAACGTCATCGCTGTGGAGGAGGTCAAGCCGGAGGAGACCCACCAATACGGCATCGTCGCCGTCGGCGAGACCTTCGGCCAGACCTTCGAGATCACCGGCATGGTCGAGAAGCCGAAGCAGGGCACCGCCCCCTCGAACTTCATCATTTCCGGCCGCTACATTCTCCAGCCCGAGATCTTCTCGATCCTGGAGCGGGGCGAGAAGGGTGCCGGCGGCGAGATCCAGCTCACCGATGCCATGATCCGCCTGTCCGAGCAGCAGAAGTTCTACGGGATGCACTTCGACGGGCGCACCTACGATACCGGCTCGAAGATCGGCTTCCTCACCGCCAACATCGCCTACGGATTGCAGCGGCCGGAGTTGGCCGACGCGCTGAAGGCAGAGATCCGCTCCCTGCTCGGCGAAGCCTGAAGGCGGTTCCATGCGCATGGCTGCCGCAGCTATGCACCAGGCGCATGTGAAAACGTTATCATTTCCCTTGCGAATTGTGCGGCGCGATGTAATTTGTGCATTGCGAGATCGCGATGGCGTCGCGGTCCCGTAGCCCTTCTTGGGCGTTTCCTCCCTAGACTTCGGGCCGTCCTTCGGGGCGGCCTTTTTTCTTGGCCGAACCCCTGCGTCCCGTTCTGGACGGCTTATTCCGCCGCGATGCGAAGGGGTGCCGCGTCGGCCATCTCGGCGGCAATGCCGGCGATCACCGCAGCGAGGTTCTCGGCCAAGGTCGCGAACCCCGCCGTGAGGGCGAGTGACTGCTCATTCATGTAGAGCGCGCGGTTGATCTCGATCTGGAGAGCATGCCTCCCCAATCCGGGCTCGCCGTAATGCTCGGTGATGAAGCCGCCGGCATAGGGCTTGTTGCGCACCACCTTGTAGCCCAGCGCCCGCAAACGCTCCTCCACTCCGCTCATGAGAGCGGGCAGGCAGGCCGAGCCGAAGCGGTCACCCAGCACGAAATCGGCCTGGGCGCTCTCGTCGCGGCCGAGGCTCGACGAGGGCATCGAGTGGCAATCGATCAGGAAGGCCCGGCCGAAGGTCCGGGCGGTGCGGTGAATCAGGCCGCGCAGGGTGCGGTGATAGGGCTTGTAGAGCGTCTCGATGCGCCGCACGGCCTCCTCGACCGGCAGCTTCTCCCGGTAGATCTCCTGACCATCGGCCACGATGCGCGGCACCGTGCCGAGGCCGCCGGCGACCCGCATGGACCGGGTATTGGCAAAGGAGGGCAGGCGCCCCAGGAACATGCGCGGGTCGAGCTCGTAGGGCTCGCGATTCACGTCGAGATAGGCCCGGGGAAAGTTCGCCCGCATCAGCGGCGCGCCGAGCCCGACCACGGAAGCGAACAGCCGGTCGACATGGGCGTCCTCCGAGCGACGCAAGGCCAAGGCGTCGAGCCGCGAGGCGGCGAGGAAGGAGGCCGGGTAATGCGCGCCGGAATGAGGGGCGTTGAAGACGAAGGGGATGGCGTGCTGCGCCGGCTCGTCCACGACGAAGGGTGGATCGAACGTCTCGGGACCGTCTGAGGGGGAGTGGCTCATCGAGACGCGGGGGCCGAAGCGTGGCACGAAGGAAACATCCCGCCACTTTGCGGCGCTCCGCCCGCCCTGTCCACCATGCGCCGCAAGAGGCCGCAAGAGGCCGGAGGAGGGGCCGGGCCGCCGCGTGCGGCTCGGCACGGGCAACCGTTAACATCGTGTTTACCAGCCCGCCGCTTTATGAAATGAACACCTCACAGGGCGCATGACAGAGCGCATGGGCACCGGGACGCCGTTCGATGAAGATCCTGCTCGCCGAAGACGACAACGACATGCGCCGGTTCCTGGCCAAGGCGCTGCAGAACGCCGGCTATGACGTGCTGTCGTTCGATAACGGCCTTTCCGCCTATAACCGCCTGCGCGAGGAGCCCTTCGAGCTCCTGCTGACCGACATCGTCATGCCGGAGATGGACGGGATCGAGTTGGCGCGCCGCGCCACGGAACTCGATCCGGACATCAAGGTGATGTTCATCACCGGCTTCGCCGCGGTCGCGCTGAACCCGGATTCCAAGGCTCCCAAGGACGCGAAGGTGCTGTCCAAGCCGTTCCACCTGCGCGATCTCGTCAACGAGGTCGAGAAGCTCCTGGCGGCCTGACAATGCCGGCACGGCCGGGCGCCGGAGACGGCGCCATCGGCCGCCAGCTGTGTCCTGGCCGCAGTAGGAAGATCCGCGCGGCTCGCCTATATCCGTCGCTTCTTCCCCTTTCGGGCGCGACGGACCCATGCAGCCGGTCACGATCTATACCACGGCCTGGTGCCCCTATTGCTCCGCAGCCAAGACTCTGCTGCGCGACAAGGGCGTGACCTTCACCGAGATCGACGTCGAGAAGACGGCGGGCGCCCGCGCGACCATGGTCCAGCGGGCCGGCGGGCGCACCTCCGTGCCGCAGATCTTCATCGGCGACAAACATGTCGGCGGCTGCGACGACCTCTATGCCCTGGACCGGGCCGGCGGGCTCGATCCGCTGCTCGCGGCATGACGGCGCCGCAGACGCAGAAGCCCTTCGTCGCCGCTTGCGTGCAGATGCGCGGCGGCCGCGACCCCGCGGTCAACCGTGAGGACGCGGTGAGGGCGGTGCGCGAGGCCGCCGCCGCCGGCGCGGCCTATGTGCAGACCCCGGAAACGACCTCGCTGATCGAACGCGACCGGACCGCCTTGTTCGAGAAGGTCGGGCCGCAGGACAGCGACGCGACGCTCGCCGCCCTCCGGGAGGTCGCGCGGGCGGAAAAGATCGTTCTGCAGATCGGTTCGCTCGCGATCCGCGACGGCGACAAGATCGCCAACCGCGCCTTCCTGATCGATGCCGGCGGCGAGATCCAGGCTTCCTACGACAAGCTCCATCTCTACGACGTCGATCTGCCGAACGGCGAGAGCTGGCGGGAATCGGCGACCTATTCCCGGGGCGATTGCGCCGTCGTGGCCGAGACGCCGCTTGCCAGCCTCGGACTGACGATCTGCTACGATCTCCGCTTCCCCGCCCTCTACCGGGCCCTGGCCGAGGCCGGCGCCACGGTGATGACCGCGCCGGCCTGCTTCACCCGCCAGACGGGAGAGGCGCACTGGCACATCCTGCAGCGGGCGCGGGCGATCGAGACCGGCTCGTTCATGATCTCGGCAGCACAGGGCGGCCGGCACGAGGACGGGCGCGAGACCTTCGGCCATTCCCTCATCGTCGATCCCTGGGGCCGCATCCTGGCCGAGGCGGAGGGCGACCGGCCGGGCGTGATCCTCGCCGAGATCGATCTCGCGAAGGTCGCGGATGCGCGCGCGCGCATCCCCACCCTGTCCCATGCACGCAGCTTTTCCGTGCGCCGCGCCTGACCGCTCCCCATCTTCCCTCCATGATCCGCTTCACCCTTGCCTGCGCGTCGGGCCACACGTTCGAGAGCTGGTTTCCCTCCGGTTCGGCCTATGACGAGCAATCGGCCCGCGGCCTCGTGACCTGCCCGATCTGCAACTCGCCCGAGGTCGCCAAGGCGCCGATGGCCCCGGCGGTGGCGCGCACCGACCGCGGCAAGCAGGATCGGCTTCCGGCCCCGCAGGCCCCGGCGGAGGCGGCGGGCCCGGCTCAGGCCGCGCTCCCCCTGCCGATGATCGCCGAGCCGGAGCGGCAATTGCGGGCCCTGCTGCGCGCCGTGCGCGAGCATGTCGTCGCCACCGCCGAGCATGTCGGTGACCGCTTCGCCGACGAGGCGCGGGCGATCCACTACGGCGAGGCGGAAGGCCGGCCGATCTACGGCGAGGCGAGCCCGCAGGAGGCACGGGATCTCGTCGAGGAGGGCATCGAGGTCATGCCGCTGCCGCCGGCTCCCGACGACCGGCACTGACCGGGCTGCGTTCCTGTCACGCCTCGATCCGCTTCGCCGGAAACCGGAGCATGACCGTGGTGCCGGACGGCCCGCTTCGCCGTTCGCGGGTGCCGCCGATCTGGCGGCACAGGGCATCGACCAAGGTCGCCTCGAAGCTGCCGTCCCGGGAGGTGCCGGCCTCCTCGCCGACGCCGTCATCCTCCACAGTCAGCAGCACCGCATCCCCGTCTCGGACGAGGCGCAGGCTCAGTCTCCCGCCCGTCGATGACAAGGCGTACTTGAGGACGTTGGTGACAAGCTCGTTGAGGATCAGGGCGAGCGGCGCCGCCGCCTTCGGCAGCAGGCGCAGCGGCACAAGGTCGACATCGACGGCGATGTCGTGTCGGCCCGAGGCTTCGATCAGGGCCTCCGCGACCGTTCGGGCCAACTGGCCGAGATCATAGGCCGACCCCTGGCCTGCCTGCTCCGCGCTCTCCTCCGCGCGATCGGCTTCCCGGTAGAGCGCCCCGAGGGCTTCGACGCGTCCCATCGCGCTGGAGAGGGCCGCGCGGACGGCAGGGTCGGCCGCGTTGCTGCTCTGGAGCGCCAGCATCGCCGAGATCATCTGGAGATCGTTGCGGGCGCGGTGGCCGATCTCGCGCAGCAGCAGGGCATTGGTCTCAAGCGCCGCCTGGGTCCGGTCGCGCTCCTCGGCCAGGGCGTGGCGCTCGCTCACATCGAACTGCGAGGCGAAGAAGAACAGCAACGTGCCGTCTTCGTCGTGGACGGGGCTGATATAAACCGCATTGTGGAAGGTCGAGCCGTCCTTTCGATAGTTCAGCACCTCGACCTGCACGTCACGCTCGGCTTTGATCGCCGCGCGGATCCGCGCCACCGCGTCGAGATCGGTGTCGGGCCCCTGCAGGAACCGGCAATTGCGGCCGGTCACCTCCAGGCGCGCATAGCCGGTCAGCCGGAGGAAGGCGTCGTTGGCATAGACGATCGGGTTATCGAGCCGATTGGGATCGGTGATGATCATCGCCATCCGAGTGGCGCGGACCGCCGCCGCGAACGGATTGCCCTTGCCGGATCGGGCGCCGGCCCAGACCCGCTCCGTCAACTGCCACTCTTCTCCGGACTCCATCCGCTCCCGCACGCTCCTCACGGTGTGTCGCGGCGAGCCCAACCTGCCGCGTCGTCAAAGCAGGCCGCGATCACCATATCGGGGGCGAGCGAGGCGCGACATCGTTCGCCCGCCGCCACTCACCCCGTTTCGACGGACAGTAAAGGGAAGAAGCCATGCTCCTGTTCCGTAAGCGGCCGGAGATGCCGGCGCCGTCCGAAGCCCTTCCCGGCCGCCCGGACGCACTGCCGACCGCCGAACGCCATTTCGTCAACGGGCAGCCCCTGAAAGGCCCCTATCCGGACGGAATCGAGACCGTGGTGCTCGGGCTCGGCTGCTTCTGGGGGGCCGAGCGCAAGTTCTGGCAATTGCCGCAAGGCATCCACGTCACGGCGGTGGGCTATGCCGGGGGCACCACCCCGAACCCGACCTACGAGGAGGTCTGCACCGGGCGGACCGGGCATAACGAGGTCGTGCTGGTCGCCTTCGATCCCGCGGTGCTGCCGCTCGACGCCGTGCTCAAGACCTTCTTCGAGAGCCACGACCCGACGCAAGGGTATCGCCAGGGCAACGATGTCGGCACGCAGTACCGCTCCGGGATCTACACCACGAGCGAGGCCCAGGCGCAGACGGCACGGGCCGTGCGCGACGCCTATGCGCGGGCGCTCGACGCCAAGGGATACGGGCTGGTCACGACCGAGATCGTGCCCCTCGAGACCTTCTACTTCGCGGAGGATTACCACCAGCAATACCTCGCCAAGAACCCCGGCGGCTATTGCGGCCTCGGCGGCACCGGCGTGTCCTGCCCGGTCGGGGTCGGCGTCGCAGCGGCGTGAGCGCCGGCCCGCACTCCTGAAGCGGCGGAGGCGGTCCCCCGCGCGCGATCGCCCCGCCGCATTCCCGGACCGAGCTTGACCGTCTTGCGGCTCCGCCGGCCCCGTGCCAAATCCCGGCCGCTTTCAGAGGAACGGGATTGATGACGAGGTTGGAACACGCCTTCGAGCGCTTTCTGTTCGCGTGCCGCTGGCTGCTGGCGCCGTTCTACGCGGCGCTGACGGTCGCCCTCGTCGTCCTGCTGGTCCGGCTGCTGCTGGAACTCGGGCACGTGGTCACGCATGCCCTGGAATCGAGCGAGTCGCAGACGATCCTCGGCGTGCTCGCCCTGGTCGACCTGACCTTCACGGCCTCGCTGCTGATCATCGTGATTTTCTCGGGCTACGAGAATTTCGTCTCGAAGTTCGACCATACCGATCACAAGGACTGGCCCACCTGGATGGGCACCATCGACTTCAGCGGCCTCAAGCTGAAGCTGATCTCCTCCATCGTGGCGATCTCGGCGATCCAGCTGCTGAAGTCGTTCCTCGACGTGAAAAATTACAGCGACCGCGACCTCGGCTGGCTGGTGGGCATCCACATGGTCTTCGTGATCTCCGGCCTGCTGATGGCCCTGACCGACCGGCTTTCCGCCGGCCATCACGAGAAGTAACGGCCTCCGCCCCGAGAGCCGGATGCCGGCTTTCGGGGCGGAGCGATGACGCCGCTGCGGCTAGCGCGCGTGCAGCACGGCCCGGCAGGCATCGGGCAATCCCGCCAGCGTCATCGGCGGGCGCGGCTTCGGCGGCTTCTTGGGCTTGGGCGGGTGCAGCACCGCATCGCTGAACCAGTAATCGAGCTCCGAGCCGCAGCCATCGCCGGGGGGCGGAGGCGCTTGGTCGTCGCAGGACCCCTCGCCGGCGGGGCAGGCGAGGCGGATATGGTAATGGTAGTTGTGCCCGTACATCGGGCGCACCTTGGTGAGCCAGCCGCGATCCCCGCCCGCCTCGCGGCACAGGGCCTTCTTGATCGCCGCGTTGACGAAGATGCGCGCCACCTCCGGCTGCTTGGCCGTCAGGCGGATCAGCGCGGTGTGCTGGGGGGTCCAGACATCGGAGTCGATGTCGAGCCGGTCGGACCGCACCATGTCGATGGCAGAGGTCTCCTCGCGCTCCTGCCGGCTCATGCGGTGATCGGGCATCGGCGTAAGCCAGACATCCACGTCGAGGCCGAGCTGGTGCGAGGCGTGGCCGGTGAGCATCGGCCCGCCCCGGGGCTGGGACATGTCGCCGACGAGCAGCCCCGGCCATCCGGCCTGCGGCGCCCGCGCGGCCAGACGCTCGATGAAATCCACGAGGTGGGGCGTGCCCCACATCCGGTTGCGCGAGGGGCGCATCACCTGCCAGGTCGCGCCGTCGAGGGGTAGCGCCTCGCCGCCGGAAAAGCAGCCCTTGGCGTAGGAGCCGAAGGGGCGGGCCGGGCCGCTGGACGGCGCCGTGACACGGCCGAACAACGCCTTGGCCGGGGTCGAGGGATCGTTCGGGTTGGCGAGCGGGGGCAGCGGCTTCGGGTTGACGCTGCCACGGTCCTGCGCCGCGGCCGGGCCGAGCAGCGCTGGAAGGACAAGCGCGGCGAGGGAAGAGCAGAGTGTCAGGCGGGTCAGCGGCATGCGCGGCGGCTCGTCCGAGAGGAAAACGGGGTGACCGGAACGTGCCCGGCAGCGTGGGCGTTTTTTATGGCAAGCTGTAACAACGTTGCAGGGTGATCGCCATGGATCCCGTTTCTCCCGCCGCGGCAGCCGATGCCGCAGCCTCGCCGCGCAGCCTGATCGCCAGCGACCGCGTGATCGGCACAGAGGTGCGCCGGCCGGATGGCAACAAGGTCGGCCGCATCGAGCGGCTGATGCTCGACAAGCGCTCGGGCCGCGTCGCCTACGCGGTGATGAGCTTCGGCGGCTTCCTCGGCATGGGTGAGGAATATTACACCCTGCCCTGGGCCGTGCTGCGCTACGATACCGAACTCGACGCCTATCTTGTCGACATCACCGAGGAACAGCTGCGCGATGCCCCCGCCCGCTCGCCGGAGGGCGGCGACCCGGAGGACGATCGCGCCTGGGAGGAGCATGTCCACCGCTACTACAACGCGGCGCCGTATTGGGGGATCTAGAGTGCTCTCCGCCGCAGTGGACGCCGGTTCGGCGAAAGAGCGCGCGTCAAGGCAAGGGCTTAGAGCCGCGCCCGATGGCAACGTGATCGGGCACGGCTCTAAGCCGGGATCTGCTCCGCGTCACGGTCGCGTCAAAAAGCCGATCGGCTCCCGCGGCGGCTGGCCGAGCCAGATCAGGAGGGCGCCCAGGCCGAGCCCGAACACCGCCGCCGGGACGAGTCCAAGCGGCATCAGCACCACCGTGTCGGCCCAGGGCGCCGTCTGGCGGATGGTCTTGGCCAGCGCCGAGAGCCGCTCCTGGGGCAGGGCCTGGATCAATTCGGCCAAGCTGGTGATGCGAAAACCGTTATTGGCGATGGAGCGGGCGCCGTCATAGCAGAGCTGAACGAAGCCCGCCGCCATCACCACGAGCCCGAGCGCCCGGCTGAAGAACGGCAGTCCGAGAAAACGGGAGACGGTTCGCAGCATGTTCGCCCTCGCGCGGGAGCGGGTTACCCCGCCACCGCGACGCCTACTTGCTCCCCGTGACTAGGCCGTAGCCGGAAGCCAGGCAAGGCGGCTCCGGTCAAGTCGTCCGCCCCCGACCCGACGCGCGCGCGAGCAGCACGGCGCCGAACAGTCCCGAGAGCAGCGAACCGCCGAGAACGCCGAGCTTGGTTTCGGTGCCGCGCAGTCCGTCGGAAAAGGCGAGGGCGCCGATGAACAGGCTCATGGTGAAGCCGATGCCGCAGAGCAGGGCGACGCCGTAGACCTGGGGCCAGCTCGCCCCCGCCGGCCGTGCGGCGAAACCGGCGGCGACGGCGAGGCGGACACTGAGGAAAATGCCGGCCTGCTTGCCGAGGAACAGGCCGAGCGCCACGCCGAGGGTCACCGGATCGACGAACGCGGAGGGCGGCAGGCCGACCAGCGTCACCCCGGCATTGGCGAAGCCGAAGACCGGCACGATCAGGAACGCCACCCAGGGGTGCAGCGCGTGTTCCAGCCGGTGCAGCGGCGAGGTCTCATCCTCCGGCCGGCCCGGGCTCGGACGGATCGGCACGAACAGGGCGAGCAGCACCCCGGCCACGGTGGCGTGGATGCCGGAGCGCAGCACGAAGAACCAGAGGACGAGCCCGGCCAGAAGATACGGCGTCAGCGCCCGCACGCCGAGACGGTTGAGGGCGAAGAGCAGGGCGAGCAGGCCGGCGGCGGAGCCGAGCATCACCGCATCGATCTGCCCGGTATAGAACAGCGCGATCACGACCACCGCGCCGAGATCGTCGACGATGGCCACCGCCGAGAGGAAGATCTTGAGCGAGACCGGCACCCGCGGGCCGAGAAGGGCCAGGACGCCGAGGGCGAAGGCGATGTCGGTCGCGGTGGGGATCGCCCAGCCCCTCGCGGTGACCTGCCCGGCATTGAAGACGAGATAGACCAGGGCCGGCAGGGCCATGCCGGCTCCGGCGGCGAGGCCGGGCAGCACCCGCGCTGGCCATGTCCGCAACTGCCCGTCGAGGGCCTCGCGCTTGATCTCGAGGCCGACCAGCAGGAAGAACACCACCATCAGGCCGTCATTGACCCAATGCAGCAGGCTCATCGGGCCGATGGGAATGTGGAGCAGGTGGTCATAGGCCTCGGCCAGCGGCGAGTTCGCCACCGCGAGCGCGGCGGCGGCCGCCGCCATCAGCACGAGGCCGCCGGCGGATTCCCTGGCGATCAGGCTGCGGAGCGCCGACAGCGGGCGTCGCAGGACGGGGCGGGGCGAGGCATCCATGGGCCGACCGACTGCCCCGCCGGCCCCACGGATGCAAGCCGCGCCAGGATGGTCAGGCGCCGCGGCCCAGAGCGGCGCGAATCAGCGTCTTGCCGTCCTCGCTCGACCATTCGGCCGGGCCCTTCATCACGCCCAGGGTGCAGCCCTTGCCGTCGATCAGCATCGTGGTGGGCAATCCGGTGGAGCCGACCGCGGATTGAACCGCCGGCAGCACCTTGCCTTCCGGATCGCCGTAATAGGCCAGATGCGCGATGCCGTTGGCCTTGAACCAGGCCGGCGGCTTGTCGAGATTGCGGGTCTCGACATTGATCGCCACCACCCGGAAGCCCTCGCCGCCGAGCTCCGCCTCCAGCCGGTCGAGGGCCGGCATCTCGGCCTTGCAGGGGGCGCACCACGTCGCCCACAGATTCACCAGCAGCAGTTTGCCGCCCATGGCCGCGAGATCGGTGGACGCCCCGTCCGGCCCCCGGAAGGTGACTGCCGGGGCCGGGCGCGGGGCCGCCGACGCGTCGAAAGCGGCGACATCGCCGTGGGCCAGGGGCGCCAGCCGGGCCGCCACGGGAGCGGCCTCGGCGCAGGGACCGGAGGCGACGAGGTTGCCGAGGTTCGGACCCGTCCCGTATAGGGCGAGGCCGCCGACGAGGATGGCGGCGAGGGCGCCGCAAGCGGCGATGGTTTTCGGGGTCGCCTTCACGGTCGAGCCTCGTTTCGCGTGCGGAAGGTGGAATCAGCCATGAGCAACCGGATGTGGGGCGGCCGCTTCGCGAGCGGGCCGGCGGAGATCATGGAGGAGATCAACGCCTCCATCGGGTTCGACAGGCGGCTCGCGTCCCAGGACATTCGCGGCTCGCTGGCGCATGTCGCGATGCTGGGCGCGCAGGGCATCCTGCCGGCCGAGGATGTGGCCGCGATTCAAGCCGGGCTCAAGTCCGTCGAGGCCGAGATCGAGCGCGGCGAATTCGTCTTCCGGCGCGAGCTGGAGGACATCCACATGGCGGTGGAGAGCCGCCTGACCGAGATCGTCGGCCCTGCCGCCGGGCGGCTGCACACCGCCCGGTCGCGCAACGATCAGGTTGCCACCGACATGCGGCTGTGGGTGCGCGACACCCTCGACGCCCTCGACGCGCAGGTCGCCGACCTGCAGCGGGCCCTGGCCGAGACGGCCGCGCAGCACGCCGCCACGGTAATGCCGGGCTTCACCCACCTGCAATCGGCCCAGCCGGTCACCTTCGGCCATCATTGCCTCGCCTATGTCGAGATGCTGGCCCGCGACCGCGGCCGGTTCCGCGATGCCCGCGCGCGCCTCAACGAATGCCCCCTCGGCGCCGCGGCTTTGGCCGGCACCTCCTTCCCCATCGACCGGCACGCCACCGCCGCCGCCCTCGGCTTCGACCGGCCGACGGCGAACTCGCTCGATTCCGTCGCCGACCGCGACTTCGCCCTCGAATCGCTCGCCGCCGCCTCGATCTGCGCCGTCCACCTCTCGCGCTTCGCCGAGGAGCTGGTGGTGTGGACCTCGGCGCAATTCGGCTTCGTGAAGCTCTCGGACCGCTTCACCACCGGCTCGTCGATCATGCCGCAGAAGCGCAACCCCGACGCCGCCGAACTGGTGCGCGCCAAGGCCGGACGCATCGTCGGGGCGCTGACCGGCCTGCTCATCGTCATGAAGGGCCTGCCGCTCGCCTATTCGAAGGATATGCAGGAGGACAAGGAAGGCACCTTCGACGCGCTGCAATCGCTCTCCCTCTGCCTCGCCGCCATGACCGGCATGGTGCGCGACCTGGAGCCGGTGGCCGAGACGCTCAAGCGCGCGGCGGGCTCCGGCTACGCCACCGCCACTGATCTGGCGGATTGGCTGGTGCGTGAGCTGAACATGCCGTTCCGGCAAGCGCACCACGTCACCGGCCGGGTCGTCGCCGCAGCAGCCGAGCGCGGCATCGGCCTCGAAGAGCTGTCGCTTGAGGCGATGCAGGCAATCGAGCCCGGCATCACCGAGGCGGTGTTCGCGGTCCTGGGCGTCGAGAACTCGGTGGCGAGCCGCACCAGCTACGGCGGCACCGCGCCGGCCAACGTCCGCCAGCAGGCACAAGCCTGGCTGGAAAGACTCGGCCCTGTGGAGAAGTAGGACGAGCCCTGCGGGAACGGGCATGGAAAATGCCGCGTTCAGGATTCAGCTAACTGAGCTTGGCTATCCGACCGCCCGAACCTGCGGAGTGCCGTCGATGAACGTTGAGAGTTGGATCACCGTCGAGGAAACGCCGGCCCTGGCGGCTGAGGCGGCGGCGGCGATCGATGCCCGCCTCGCCCGGTTGACGCCGGCGCAGCGCGACGCGTTCTGGTCCTCGATCCGAAAGGCCTACAACACGCCCTACAACGATCCGGTGAAGCCGGCGAAACCGCAACCGGTGGAGCCGGCCCCTGGCACGGCTCCGGCGGCAGTGGAAATCCATATTCCCACCCTCGACCTGCCGGCGGCGGCCCTCGCCTCCGCTTCGTTGGCTGCCGAGATCCGCGCGGCCTGAGACGGCTTCGCCTGCGTCGGTGCGGGGCGACGGCGGAGCGATCCAATGCACGCCGTGTGAGCCTTGGCACCGGGCCTTCCTGTGGGCTCGCTCAGGTTCGGTGTCCGACGCAAGGCAGGATCGTCGGACAGTGCGGCGCTTTGCCGTTTTCGGTTAACGAAGCCGGACAGGGCTTTCCTGTTCCGCTTGCGCCCGTCATCCTTGGCGCGCGCGAAGGCGGCCGGATCCTCCCAGCCGTCCGTACACCCGAGTTGAGATGCAGCGGCCACGCCTCCCGATCCTCCGTCCGACCTCCCATCCCGGCCGCCTCCTCGCGGCCTTTGTCCTGATTGCCGCGGGCGCTTCGGCAATGCCCGGCCCGTCCGGGCGGGCCTTCGCGCAGGATGCCGTCCAGGCCAATGAGACGGTCGTCGCTCAAGCGGAGACGGGGAGCCGGAAGGGCCGCAGCCGTCGCGGGCGCGGCGGATCGAAAAGTTCGGGCAAGAGTTCAGCCTTGCCGCCTGGCATGCAGCAGGCGGTGCCGCTCGCCGTGTTCGGCGATTGGAACGTGTTCACCAATGGCGCCCAGGCGCGGGACAAGCTCTGCTACGTCATCGCCCAGCCGGCGGCGCGCAGTCCGAAGACCCTCGCCCGCGACACCGGCTACCTGTTCGTCACCTTCCCCAAGGGCGGCGGACAGGGCGAGATCGCGGTGATGCTCGGCTTCAAGCCGAAGCCCGCGGCGGCCCAGGTGAAACCCGGCGCCGGTGCCGCCCCGAGCGACCCCTATCTGACCGTCGGCAGCACCCGTTACGGCCTCGTGGTGAAGGACGAAAACGCCTGGATCCAGAACCAGGGCGACGAACCGCGCATCGTGACCGAGATGAGCCGGGCACAATCCGTGACGGTCCGCACCACGTCCCAGCGCGGCAACCCGACCCAGGACGATTACGCCCTCGGCGGCTTCGCCGAGGCGCTCAAGCGTGCCCGCGAGGAATGCAAGTAGCGACGGCTTCGGGCCAGCATCCGTTCGGCGGGCCTCCCGCCGGCGCTGCTCCTCCATCGAACCAGCCATCAGGGACGGCATCAAAAAACCGGCGGCTCCTTTCGGAGTCGCCGGCCGAGCGGATCGGCGCCTGCTTCAGCGCGCCATCACACCGCACGCAGGCGCGGCTGACGATTTTTTTCCCGCGCTGCACGGGCGGCCTGCTCCACGTTGCGGAACAGGGTGCCGTCGAGGCCGTCGAAGCGGCGCTCGGAAGAGAAGAAGCGGACACCACCGTGCTCGGGCACAGCGATGCCGGCCGTGATCTCGCCAACCTCAATGACGCGGGCCGGCGGCTCGTTGCTGGCAAAGAGGCTGCGCGCGTGATCGTCGAAGGCGGTCTGGATACGGGTCATGATGGGGTGAACTCCTGCGGCCATCGTCGGCCGGTGATCGGCAAGGCGTTCGCGGGCGCTCCTAGCCCACGGATGTGACTGCTTGCCGACAACACCCCTCCACCCGGCCGAAAAGCGCGCCGGGCCCTTTCGAAGTCTTCCAAAGAAAAAGACCAACCAAGGCAAGTCCTCCTCTGTCGCGAGGACCACGACGCAAGTGCGCCGTGATGCATTAGCGTTTGATAACGCGGCGCAAGCGTGCCACTACAAATCACCGCGGCGCGAAGACGTTCGCACTCCATTAAGATGAGCAGGCGAACCGCTTTCGTCAACGGAATGTTCTTTCGAAGATCGGCTTGACTGAGAAAGATCGCGCCGAGCCAAGCGGCAACCCCGGCGAGTCTCGTCTTTTGCCGCAAGAACTTGGCCTCGTTCACGGATCTTCACCCGCCGACAGCGCGCCGTCTCGCGGCCGGCTTCGCCCGGTTCTCGGGATCGGCTCGGACGAAGCGGAGGGCCGTCGGGCCGAGGATCTCGTACCCAATCCGTTTGATCCCTTCGGGATAGCGGATCTGGGCTTCGCTCAGGCGCCGCGCGGGCTTGCTGAGACGGGAACCGCTTCAATCAAGCGGATCCCGTCTCAGATCGGTCGCGCCGCGCTCCGATGGAATCCGCTTTCTGCGACAATCCGCCCGAGCTCCGCATGGGCGGAGAAGACCATTGTGGCGCCGGCCGCGCGGAGATCCTGCCCGGACCGGTCGTGGGCCCAATGGCCGCCGCCGGTGAAGCCGACGACCCGCATGCCGGCCGCCCGGGCCGCCTGCACCCCCGGCACGCTGTCCTCGATCACCAGGCAATGCTCCGGCGCCGTTCCCATCCGCTCCGCCGCGAACAGGAAGAGGTCCGGGAACGGCTTTCCCCGCGCAACCTGTGTGGAGGAGAAGACATGGCCCTGGAACAGCGGCAGCAGCCCGGTGAGCCCGAGGGAATGGCGCAGCCGGACCGGATCGCTGCTCGACGCCACGCAGAACGGCAGGTGCAGGAGCCCCAATGCCTCGGCGATGCCGGCCATGGCCTTCAGCTCCGCCGCGAAGGCGTCGAGCGTCTGCGCCTTCACCCGCTCGACGAAGCCCGCCGGGGCCTCGATGCCGTCCTCGCGGGCGACGCGCTCCATGATCGAGGTCATGGAGGTGCCGGCGAAGCGCGTGCGGACGGCCTCGAGGTCGATGGCGAGGCCGATCTCGTTGAGGCCGCGCGTCAGGGTCGCGAGGCTGATCGGCTCGCTGTCGATCAGCACGCCGTCGCAGTCGAAGATCACGAGGGAGAGGGGAGGCGTTGGGGGGAAGGCCGGTTCGTCCGTCATCGGAAGCCGGTGTGGCATGGGGCGGGAGAGCCCCGCAACGCGGTTCTCCGCCCGGGCCCAAGCCGGTTGTCGCATCCGCCCCCGGCGTGTAGCCCGGCTTGATGCGGTACTATCTCGGCCTCGCCACGACCTTCCACGATCCGGCGCTCGCCCTCGTCGGGCCGGATGGCTCCGTGCTCTTCGCCGAAGCGGCCGAGCGCTACCTGCAATATAAGCGCGCGCCGAATTGCGAGCCCGATCCCGGCACCCGCATGGCGGGCCTGCTGCGGCGCCATGTGCCGGAGGGCGCGGAGCTCGTCGTCAGCTCCTCCTGGGGCGAGCAATTCTCGGACTTCCTGAAAGGGCAGGCGGCCTCCGGGGCTTTCGATCTGCCGGCGCTGGCGGCCCACCCCTCCACCCTCAACCGCTCCTTCGTGCCGGAACGGGCCGAGCGGGTCTTCATCGCCGACCTCCACGCCATGCAGGCGCGGGCCGGCAACGGCACGATCCTCGCGCTCGACAACGAGACAAGGGGCTTCGGCGAACGGCCCCGGGCCAGCATCGCCGGCCAGCGGCGCTACGCCCATCACCTCGCCCACGCGGCCTATGCCCTGTGGGGCAGCCCGTTCGAGGAGGCGACCGCGCTGATCGTCGACGGCATGGGCGAGACCGGCGCGGCAGCGATCTATCGCCTGAAGGAGGGGCGGATCGAGGAGGTGCGCCGCCATCGCGGGCGCGGCTCGGTCGGCTTCCTCTACGGGCTGGTGACGGATCTCGCCGGCTTCGACCAGATCAAGGGCGAGGAATGGAAGATCATGGGGCTCGCGCCCTATGGCCGGACCGACCCCGCTCTGATGGCCCTGCTGCGCCGCCTGTTCTCGGTCGAGGATGGGCGGCTGAAATTCGCCGACGAAGCCATCGTGCAGGCGGTCGCCTCGGAGATCCTGGCCCGGCGTCCGGCGGATGTCGGCGAGCAGGGATGGGCCGATCTCGCCCGCTGCGGCCAGGACATTTTCTCGGAATTGATGGACATCCTGGTGGCCGAGGCCTGGCGGCTGGCACCATCGGACAACCTCGTGATCGCCGGCGGCTGCGGGCTGAACTCGTCCTATAACGGACGGGTGCTCGGCCGCTCCGGCTTCACGCGCCTGCACGTGCCCTCCGCCCCCGCCGACGACGGCAACGCCATCGGCGCGGCCTGGCTGGCGCTGGCCGAGGACGATCCCACCTGGACCGGCCCGAAGCCGGAGGCGCGCCCGCTCACCCCCTATCTCGGCTCCACCGTCTCCACCGAGCCGCTGGAGCGAATGGCCGAATGGGAGCCCCGCGCCCGCCGCCTCGGCCATGCGGGCGTGACCCGGGAAGCCGCGCGGATCCTCGCCGAGGGCGGCCTCGTCGGCTGGGTCCAGGGCAGGGCGGAGTTCGGCCCGAGATCGCTCGGCAACCGCTCGATCCTCGCCGATCCGCGCCCGGCCCATGCCAAGGCCTCGCTCAACGCCAAGGTGAAGTACCGCGAGGCGTTCCGCCCCTTCGCCCCCTCGATCCTGGCGGAGGCCGGCCCCGATTGGTTCGAGGA
Organism: Methylorubrum populi; assembly: GCA_020741775.1. GTDB lineage: Bacteria > Pseudomonadota > Alphaproteobacteria > Rhizobiales > Beijerinckiaceae > Methylobacterium > Methylobacterium populi_B. The sequence continues at coordinate 13,628 of DYYG01000033.1, read as the reverse complement.
TTATGCCGACAGCCCGTATATGGAGCGCACCCTGGTCTGGCGCGAAAGCGTGCGGGACAAGGTGCCGGCCGTGGTCCATGCCGACGGCACCGGGCGGCTGCAGAGCGTCACCCGCGCCCGCAATCCGGCCTACGCGGCGCTGATCGACGCCTTCGCGGAACTGACCGGCGTGCCGATCCTGCTCAACACCAGCTTCAACGTGATGGGCAAGCCGATCCTCCACACGGCGGAAGATGCGATTCTGATGTTCTATACCACCGGGCTCGACGCCATCGTGGTCGAGGACTGGATCCTGACGAAAAAGGCGCCCGCCTGAGGCGGACGCCCTTTCTTCTCAAACGCGACGGCGATGAGGCGCCTTAATCGCAGACCTCGACGTTGCGGTAGGTGAACTCGACATCGTCGAGCCAGACCTTGCGGCGCTCGTAATGGCAGATCGGCCCGCGGCGGCGCGGCGGCGGAGGCGCGACATAGACCGGCTCCTCCTCGACATAGACCGGGCGCGGACGCGGGGGAGGGGGCGGCGGAGGAGCGGCGCCGTTCAGGAGCGCGCCGACGGCGAGGCCGCCGATGACGCCCGCCGCGGCGCCGCCGATGAGGGCGCCGTTGCGGCCGTCACGGGCGGAAGCCGGTGCGGCGGAGAGAAGAGCGGCGCCGACGAGCACCGCGCAGACGCCCTTGCGGGCGACGACGGAGAAGGACGAGGCGGGCACGGGAACCGATTCCTTTGGACGACCCAGGTTTCAGGCACGTGAGCCGAATCTAGGCCGATCAAGCTTAAGGATTGGCGAACGGCCGGTTGCCGGAGGTTCATCTCACCGCGTCGAGCGACGTCACCACTGCGCGGGGCGCGAGGTCCGGATATTCGTCGGGCTGGCCCTTGCGGTTCACCCACACGGCGTCGAAGCCGAAGGCGGTCGCACCCGCGATGTCCCACCGGTTCGAGGAGAAGAACAGCACGCCCGGCCGCTGCACGCCGAGGCGGTCGAGAACCAGCTGGTAGGCGGCCGGCGCGGTCTTGAAGGTCCGCACCGGATCGACCGAGAGCACCGCATCGAGGCGATCCTCGAGGTTGGCGGAGGCCACCGCCCGCTCCAGCATCGCGGCATTGCCGTTGGAGAAGAGGACGGTCTTCACGCCCCGTTTCCGCAGCCGCTCCAGCACGCCCGGCACCTCGTCATAGGCGTCGAGGGCGCGATAGGCGTCGAGCAGGCTCTCCCGGTGTGACCGGTCGATGGCGGGGTGTTTGGCCAGCGCGAAGTCGAGGGCGCGCTCGGTCAGCTCCCAGAATCCGACATAGCGGCCCATCAGGCCGTGAACCCAGGAATATTCGAGCTGCTTGGTGCGCCACAGCTCGGACAGGCTGTCCGCCTGCGCCCCGATCCTGTCGGTATGGCGCGCGACCGCCGAGTGCACGTCGAACAGGGTGCCGTAGGCGTCGAACACGGCGTGGGTCTTGCCGGCGAGGAGATCGGGATCGGTCATGCCGGGCTCAGATGAGGCGCCCGCATCGTCTGGGTAGCTACCTGCGGCGCAATCGCACGCCGAAGACCCGCATCACCGAGAGCAGGGCGCCGGCGTAAGCAAGCGCCCCGGCGAGTCCCAGCAGCGCCAGCACCGCGATCTCGCGGAAATGGGGGAGGGCGGGCACCACCCGCTCGGCGAAGGGCAGGCCGTACACGGCGAAGCCCACCAGCACCGCGCTCGCCACGATCACCGCGGCGACCGTGACGCCGAGCACCCGGCCGGGCGCGGTCCAGCCCCGGCGCAGGGCCAAACCGTAGAGCAGGGCGAGGTTGATCCATTGACCGATGGCGGTGGCGAGCGCGAGGCCGGCGACGCCGTAGGGTCCGGTCAGCACGAGCTTGAGCCCGACATTGACGGCGATGGCGGTCAGCGAGGCGTAGAGCGGCGTCGTGGTGTCCTGCCGGGCGTTGAAGCTCGCCACGGCGGAGCGCACCAGCACCACCGCCGGCAGCGCCAGACCGTAGGCGGCGAGCACGGATGCCGCGCGGGCGGCATCCTCGGCGGTGAAAGCACCGCGTTGGAACAGGGCCGCCACGATCGGTCCCGGCAGGGTCAGGAAGGCCACCATGAACGGAGCCGAGAGCGCCAGCGAGAAGCCGGCGGCCCGGTTCTGGGCCGCATGCGCCCCGGCCACGTCGCCTGAGGCGATGCGCCGGCTCATCTCGGGCAGGAGCACGGTGCCGGCGGCGATGGCGATGACGCCGAAGGGCAATTGGTAGAGCCGGTCGGCATAGTAGAGCGCCGAGACCGCGCCGGTGGGCAGGAAGCTCGCGATGATGGTGTCGGCAAAGGCAGCGATCTGGAACCCGGCTGAGCCGATCACGGCCGGCCCCAGGATCTTGAAGAAGCGGATCAGGTCGGGATCGCGCAAGGTCGGCTTCGTCAGGCGGGGGGCGTAGGCGCGGGCCCTGGCATCCCACCAGACCAACGCGAATTGCAGCACCCCCGAGACCGAGACGCCCCAGGCGGCCGCAGTGGCCGCGTTCGGGAACAGGAAGGCGAGGGCGAGCGCCGCCAGCATGGCGAGGTTGAGCAGAACCGGCGCCCCGGCGGCGGCGGCGAAGCGGCGATGGGCGTTGAGGATGCCGGAGAACAGGGTCACCAGCGTCATGAACAGCAGATAGGGGAAGGTGATCCGCGTCAGGCTCACCGCCAGGGCGAAGCGCTCGCCATCCTCGGAGAAGCCCGGCGCCAGCGCCCGCACCACCCACGGCATCGCCGGCAGGGCAAGCGCCAGCAGCGCCACCTGCACGATGAGCATCAGGGTGAAGACGCGGTCGGCGAAGCGCGCGGCGGCGGCCTCGGCACCGGCCTGTTCCAGATGGGTATAGGCCGGCACGAAGGCGGTGTTGAACGCCCCCTCGCCGAAGATCGCGCGGAAATGGTTCGGCAAGCGGAAGGCGACGACGAAGGCATCCGCCATCGGCCCGGCGCCCATCACGGCCGCCGTCACCACGTCGCGGGCAAAACCCGTGACCCGCGAGACCAGCGTCCAGCCGCCGACGGAAAGGATCGAGCGGATCATGTCTTTGGCAGATGGCCCCGTGCGGACGGTCGATTCCACCCGCGCCCTCATCCTGAGGTGCCACGAAAGCGGCCTCGAAGGATGAGGGCAGGGATGGGATCGCCCCATCAGGCCAGTAGGACTTCGAGACGAGGCGCGACTAGGGCCGCAGGGTCACGACGCGCATGAAAAAACCGCCCCGTCGGAAACGGGGCGGCTCTCTCGCGATTGCGAGGCGGATCAGGCCTTGGCTTCGCCGTACAGCTTCTCGACATACTCCCAGTTCACGAGGTTCTCGATGAACGCCTTGAGGTAGTCGGGGCGGCGGTTGCGGTAGTCGATGTAGTAGGAGTGCTCCCACACATCGACGCCGAGGATCGGGGTCGCGCCGTGGACCAGCGGGTTCTCGCCGTTCGGGGTCTTCAGGATCGCGAGCTTGCCGTCCTTGACCGCGAGCCAGGCCCAGCCCGAGCCGAACTGGCCGATTCCGGCCTGGATGAAGTCGGCCTTGAACTTCTCGTAGCCGCCGAGCTCCTCGTCGATCTTCTTGGCCAGCGCGGCCGGGGGCTGGCCGCCGCCGTTGGGCTTCATCCAGTTCCAGAAGTGGAGGTGGTTGTAGTGCTGGCCGGCGTTGTTGAAGAGCGCCTGATTGGTGTTGTAGCTCGCCTTGACGATCTCCTCGACGCTCTTGCCCTGGAGATCCGTCCCCTCAAGCAGCTTGTTGCCGGTATCGACATAGGCCTTGTGGTGCTTGTCGTGGTGAAACTCGAGGGTTTCCTTCGACATGTAGGGGCCCAGCGCGTCGTAGGCGTAGGGCAGCTCGGGCAGGGTGAACGTCATGCCTGTCTCCTGGGTTGTCCGGTCGGTGAGCCGGACCCGGCGGGCGTCCGGGGTCCGGGCGCGCGGACGAAAATCGGCGCGCGGCCGGCGGGCGACGGCCGGGTAGGTAAGTCGATCGGCCTGGATCGGCAACGCCGCAAGCTGTGCATGGAGCCGTTGAATCGCCGGATTCTTCGCGCAGGCTGATCGCGGAATTTTGCAATGTCCGTTCGGGGAGGTATCGTGCCAACTCCCACGACCCGTGACAGTTGAGTTGAGAGTATCATGGTCGTCGCGCTGCTCGCGCTCAGTCTCGTCATGATCCTCGGTGGCTTCGCCGCCGTGGTCCAGGGCTTCCCCTATGTGCGCCTGGAGAGCGGGCTCGCCATGGTGATCGGCGGCTCGACCGCCGCCTCCGCCGGGGTGATCCTGCTCGGGCTGACGGCGGTTCTCGACCGTCTGCGCCGGCTCCAGGGCCACCTCACGCAAGTGCTCACCCAGGTGAACGCCGCAAGCCTCCCGGTTGCCGGCGAGCCCCGCCCCGTCGCCGAGACGGTCCCGTGGCCAGCCGCTCCCCTGGCACCGTCGCAGCCGATCCCCGAAGTCGAGCCGCCCCAGCGCCCCTCGCTCACCGGATTGGGTGTGGCTGGCATCGGCGCGGCCGGGCTCGCGGGCCTGTCGCTGGGTGCGCTGCGACCGGGCGGACGCGGTTCGGAGCCGGTCTTCGACGATCCGGCGCCGCAGGCGGAACCGCACGCCGACACCGCCGAGCCGATGCTGCCCGACCTCCTCGACGAGCCGTCGCCCGGGACGCAGGCTGAGCACAAAGCGGATCCGGATGCCGACCTGTTCGGCGAAGCCGAGCCGTACCGGCCGGTTGTTTCGGAGCCGGAACCGGCTGCCGCAGCCGAGGCGCCCGAGCACGAGACGACCGAAGAGGCCACGCCCGCGCCGGAAACGCTCGGCCTGCGCTCTTCCCTGGACGAGCCGGCCGCCGCTGCGGTGCCGGAGCGGTCCGAGCCGGCCTTCATCGAACCGCCGCCCGCCGAAGCCGTCGCTGACGAGCCCGCCACGCCGGAAGCCGACGAAAGCGAGCCGGCCCCGGAGGAGGAGCGGCACGCGGTCGGCTCCTACTCGTCGGGCGCCAATACCTACGTGATGTTCTCCGACGGTTCGATCGAGGCGGATACGCCGCGCGGACGCTTCACCTTCGCTTCGCTCGACGAGCTGAAGAGCTTCGTCAATGCCGGGGGCGAGGAGGCGAGGGGCGCCGCCTGAGAGGCGCGCCACCCCTCCGATGGGGAGGAAATGCGCCCTCCATTAAAACCTAGGCCAGCGGGTTGAGCGCCGGATTGCGGGCCGGCAGGGGGGCGGCCAGAGTCAGGTGGAATCCGTCCCGGGCGTAGTCGGTGCGGATCTGCGCCTGGACCTGCGTGGTCAGCACCCGCTGCAGCAGGCGCGAGCCGAAGCCCTGACGGGTCGGCGGCTCCACCGGCGGGCCACCGCTCTCGCGCCAATCGAGATGCAGGATACCCTCCTCGACGCTCCAGGCGATCGCCACCCGGCCATGTCCGGTCGAGAGGGCACCGTATTTGGCGGCGTTGGTGGTCAGCTCGTGGATCGCCATGCCGATCGGCACGGCGATGTCCGAGGGCAGGTCCACGGGCGGTCCGTCGAGGGCGATGCGCAGGTCGGGCGAGGTTTCGGTCTCGCTTTCGGCATAGGGCATCAGTTCCGAGGCGAGCAGATCGTGCAGGCTCGCCGTCTGCCACGTCGCCTCGGTCAGCACGCTATGGGTATGGGCGAGGGACTTGATCCGCCCCACGAACGCCTCGTGGAAGCTGTCGATGCTGGTGGCGGTACGCGCCGTCGAGCCGACGATGGCCTGGACGGTGGCGAGCGTGTTCTTCACCCGATGGTGCAGTTCGCGGATCAGCAGGCTGCGGCGCTCCTCGGAGAGGTGGCGGTCGGTCACGTCGGCGACGACGCCGATCAGCCGCCGCGGCAGGCCGCCCGACCCGCTGCGCTCGAAGCGCCCGGCCATGTCGATGGTGCGCCAGGTCCCGTCGTCGTGGCGGCGGATGCGGCCGGTGGCGTGCAGGATCGTGTTCTCGCGCAGGGCCCGCAGGATCGCCTGCCGGAAGATCGGCCGGTCCTCCGGATGCAGGATCTGCTTGAGGAAGGTGGCCTTGCCGATGCTGCCTTCCTCCGGCCGGCGGCCGAAGATCGCGAACATCCGCTCGTTCTCCCAGGTCGCCTGGTCGTCGAGGACATGCCATTCGAAGATGCCGAGATCGGCCACGGTGGTGGCGACCCGCAGGCGCTCCTCGCGCTCGGCCAGGGCCGCCCGGGCCTCGACCTGGGTGGTGATGTCCTGCACCACGCCGACGACGCCGACGGGGGCGCCGTCCGAAGTCAACAGGGCTTCGCCACGAGCCCCGATCCAGATCTCGGCGCCGTCCGTGGCGCGGCGGAACTTGGTCTGGAAGGCGTAGGGCCGGCCGGCGGCGAGGGCCTCGGCGACCGAGGCCCGGAGCCGCTCGGCCTCCGCCGGCTCGATCTGCCCGCGCATGGCCGCCCAGGTCACGGAGCGTCCCGGGGCATAGCCGAGGATCTGCGCGGCGCGGCGGGAGAAGACCATCTGGCCGGTGGTGAGATCCCAGCGCCACTCGCCGAGGCCCGCCGCCGTGAGGGCGTCCCGGTTCTGCTCCGCGCGCACCAGTTCGTCGGCATCGACCAGATCGAGGACGGCGACGGTCTCGCCGAACGGGTCGGCCGCGGCCTCGTCGGAGAGGGTGAGACGCAGATCGAGACTGCTGCCATCGGCCCGCAGGCAGCGACGGATGCCGGATTTGAGCCCGAACGCGTCTCCGCCGAACTCGTCCGGGCCGATCACCCGCTCACTGGAGGTTCCGTCGAGGTCGCCCGGCGCGTAACCGAGCCAGCGGCACAGGCGTGGATTGGCCGCGCGGATCGTGCTCCCATCGGGTGAGAGGACGACGAGGCCCACCGGCGCGCCGTCGAAGGCCGCACGGTAGAGGCCGAGCGACGCATCGGTCGGTCGAGAGCCCTGTTCCGCCCTGTCGCGCACTCTACTCCCCGTTCAGCCGCCCGCTTGCGGAGACAAGCGGGACCGTCCGGAGGGCGCCACCATGACGGAGACCGCCCCGAACGACAAGACCGTCTGCCTGCATCGTTCCCGGAAACTGGATCCAGGAGGATGCGCCGAGGCTCCGCTCGCGCATCGTCCTTCCCCGAACGATGACTGGGCGTGCGCCCCCGGAAACCGCCAATGCGGCGTGAGAGGGCAGCAAGACACGCCGATACGGGAGGCAAGCCTCATTGGAAGCGGCGGGTCAACAGGCCCGGCAGGGCTCCGGCCAGCATCCGCCCCGCGCGAATGACCGCACCCGCCTCCTGAAGCGAGCCGCGCAGGGCGGCCCGACCGAAGCGGACGGGCAGATTGACGGCGAAGGCGGCGGCCAGGACGGCGAGAAAGGCGGCCCGTCCGTGATGCTTGTCGGCGTAGAGCGCCTGCGCCCGCAGGAAGTAGAACAGGCGCCGATCCTTGACCGCCTCGGTGGTGCCCTGGCCGCGATGCCGGATCTCGGCCGCCGCCGCGTGGCACACGGCAAAGCCCGCCGCGCCGGCACGGGCGCAGAGGTCGGCATCCTCCCAATAGACGAAGAAGCGCTCGTCGAAGCCGCCGAGCCGGTCGAAGAGCGGGCGGCGGATCATCAGGAAGGCCCCCATCACCGCGTCCACGGCGCGCGTATCGGCATGATCCCAATCGAGCAGGAAATGCGGCGGCACGCGGCCGGGCAGCAGCCGGTCGAGGAACAGGGTGTGGGCGACGAGGCGCGCGCCGGTCGGATGGCGGGCGCAGGTGCGGTGGGTGTGTCCCGCGTCATCGACGAGCCGGGCGCCGACGATACCGGTGCGGGCATCCGCCTCCAGCACGGCGCGGGCAGCCGCGATGCCGTCGCGGCTCACCTGCGTATCGGGATTGAGGAACAGGATGGCCTCGGCCCGGCCCAGGGCCGCGCCCTGGTTGCAGGCCTGGGCAAAGCCGCGATTCTCGGCGTTGCGCAGCACGGTCAGCACCAAGCCCGGCCGGTCGAGGCCGTCGGCCGAGCCGTCGGTCGAGGCATTGTCGACGACGACGACGCGCAGATCCGCCGCGTCGGCACTCGCGGCGAGGCTCGCGAGGCAGGCCCGGAGCTGCTCCCCGGCATTCCAGTTGACGATGACGACGTCGAGGGTCGCCCTCACGGCGGGGCATCCGCCGGGCGACCGAGCCGTCCAGCCAGGCCCTGGGCCAGGGCCGTGAGCAGGCGGCCGAGCACCCGCGGCGAGAAGCGGTGCCGGGCCCAGTAGAGGCCGATCTGGAGCGGCAGATAGGCGATCTGCCGCCGCTTCCAGCGGCCGGGCACGTGCGGCAGGCGCCAACCATAGGCGGTGTTGCGGACATAGACCGCCATGCGGAACAGCGGCTGGTCCGGCATCGCCACGGGGAGGAAGCGGGCGCGGATGGTGCCGCGGCCGACGCTGTGCGGGATCGCGGTGCCGGGATCCATCCAGCAGCTTCGTCCCCGCGCCCAGGCGCGGAAGCACCATTCGAGATCGACGGCGTCGATGAAGAAATCGTCGCGGAACGGCCCGACCTGCGCGAAGGCGGCGAGATCGACGAGGGAGCCGGAGGTCGCCAGGAACTCCACCGGCATCAGGCCGCCCTGGGGCGCCACGCCGGGCCGCGCCGGATAGCGCGGCGCCTTGTGGCCGGGATTGGGGGCGGGCGCCGGCCCGACCACGGCCGGAGGCGGATCCGCTCCGGCGGCGCGGTCCAGGGCGAGGCTCAGGGCCCGCACCGTCTCGATGCCGGCATCGGCATCTTGGTCGAGCAGGAACAGGCGCGGGAAGCCGGCGGCCGCCGCGGCGGCGGCGAGGGCATTGAGCGCGGCGGCGATGCCGTCGTTGCGGCCCTCGCCGAGGAGGCTGAGCCCCCGTGCCTGCCGCAGCTCGATCAGCGCCTCAGGCGGGATGCCGCCATTGTCGTAGGCGAGCACCGGCATCCGCCCCGCAAAGCGCGCGACGAGCCGTGCCACCTGCTCCGGCGAGGGGCGGAAGAACACCACCGCCACGGCGGTCCGCGGGACGTCCGGAAAGAGATCGAGGGGCTTCACGCCGGCGTCGCAGCCTCACTCCACCACAAGCTTGTAACTCTGTCCCGGCTTGAGGGTCGCGCCCCGCACCAAGCCGTTGAGCACGAGGAAGCGGTCGACCGCGCGGTCGGGCACGCTCATGCGCCGGGCCAGCCCCTCCACGGTGTCACCGGGGGCGGCGGTCACGATCTGAAGATGTGCCGGCTTGAGGGAGGCGGCCTCCTCCGGCTCGATCGGGCGCAGGCTCTCCAGCCAGCGGCGGAAGGCCGGTTCGGGATCCGTCGTGCCCTTGGCCGCCATGATCATGCGGTAGGTACTCTCGCCGACGCGGATCGCCGCCAGTCGGAAGGTCCAATCCTTGCCCCGTGAGATCGCGGTGACGGCGGGGCGCCCGCCGATGATGCGGTTCTCCACCGATCCCGCCTCGATGGCGTCGTTCCAAGTCGCCCGCAACACCTCCTCCAGGCTGCGGTCGCCGGTCGCCTCGACCTGATCGAACAGCAGGCGGCGGCTGCCCTCGGGTGTGGTGCCGAGCACGGCGTTGCGGGTGTTCTCGATGGCGAAGGCCTCCGGCACCTCGAAGGCGATGCGCAGGTTCGGATGCAGAAAGCGGCGGCCCCGCACCAGACCGTCACCGGGATTGTCGCCATAGGCCAGCCCGTCGATCGCCGCGAGGTAGCGCGCGCGGTCGTCGGCGCCGAGACCGGGGGCGCCGATGCGCCGGGCCGCGCGGGTGACGAGGGCGATGCGCTCGGTCGTGGCCGGGTGGGTCGCCAGCATGTCCGGCTCGGCGGCGCTGCCGCTCCCGGCCTTGAGCGCCATGGTGCGGTTGAGCGCCTCGAGGAAGCGCCCGGCCCCGAAGGGATCGTAGCCCGCCTGGGCCAGCACCCGCACGCCGGTGGTGTCGGCCTCGAATTCCTGCTCGCGGGAGAAGCGGGCCAGGGTGAACTTGGATTGGTTCTCGAGCTGGGCCCCGGTGACGGGATCGTTCAGCACGTCGGCCACCACGCGGCTGACGAGCTGCGAGCGCAGGGCCATCTCGCTGCGGGCGGTGGCGTGGCGCAGGGTGACGTGGGCGATCTCGTGGGCGAGCACCGCCGCGACCTCCGAACTGTCGGAGGCGAGGCCGAGCAGACCGCGGGTGACATAGAGCCGGCCGCTCGGCAGGGCGAACGCGTTGACCACGGGCGAGTCGAGGAGCGTGACCGCGTAGGTCTCCTCTGGGTGGTCGCTGACACGGACGAGCCGGTCGGTGATCTCGGTGAGCAGCCGGTGGGCTGCGGGCGCGCGGTACTCGCCGCCGAAGGAGGCCACGAGCTTGGCATGGTCCGCCTCGTCCCCGGCCCGGGTGCGGCCGGTGGTCTTGGGCGCCTGCTCCGGCACCTTGATGACGGCGGGCGTGAGCACGCTGCCGGTCTGGTCGCCGGCACAGGCTGCGAGCACAGCCGCGAGCGCGAATGCGCCGAGTCGCGCGCAGGCGCGCGCGAGCCGCTTCCGGTGGCGCCCATCCGCGCTCCACCGACCCGATTGGTGCTGCCGATCCCCCGTCATGCCGTTCTAGCGCCGCAGCGCCCGCTCCCCCTCGACGACCTCGATGTCCTCCGCGCCGGCAAGGTCGATGACCGGTCCTCGCCCGGTTTCGACCATGCCGCGGATCCTGACGAGGCGGCCCCTTAGCGTGGCCGCAGACAAACCATGTTCGGCCAGGATCCGCCAAGTGCGTTTCTGCACGGTTACGGTCAGCCCCTGTTCGCCCCTTCGGACGAAGTCGAGATAGGTCCGGCCCGGCCGCTCGCCGACGGAGAGGATCCGCCCCTCCACCACGGCGAAGCGTCCGGCCCGTCCAACCAGCATCGCCGCATCGGCCGCCGCGATCGTCCCTCCCGCCCAGACGCCGCGCCCGGCCGCCCGTGGCGCTGCTTCCAGGGCCCGCAGGGCGGGGCGGCACAGACTGTCCGCTTCGCCGGCGGCGGCATGGGCAAGACCGGCGTCGATCAGCCCGCCGGCGAGATCGACGGGTTCCGCCATTGCGGCGATCCCGTCAACACGGTGGCGCCCCCAGCGATCCTCCGGCCCGCGCTCGCGCAGGAGGAGGGGCGCGCCGCGAAAGGATTCAAGCCAGGACCGGGCCTGCGCCTCGATGACGGGCTCGTCGGGCCAGCGCAGGTCCGACAGGACGGCCCGGCGCCCGGAGGACAGGATCAGTTCGCCGCGCACCCCGATCCCGGCGAGGCTGTCCTCCCGGGATTCGCCGGCGCGGCAGGCTTCGCCCGCTCCAGCCGCTGCGGCACGATCCTGAGGGAGATTGGCGCCGATCAAGGCGGCCAGCAGAGCAGGGAATGGGCGAAGACAAGCCGAAGCGGCCAAGCGGGTCGCCCCTCGTCCCCCCGAAGCCGGATCCTGAGCCTGACCGGGCATCACCGCCACCGCGCGCCTTCGCCTCCTCGTGCGGTGTTGAAGTGACCCGCGAAAAGCGTCCGGATCGCGACGATAAGCGACGGGCGGAAACCGGAATCTCGGATTGTCGGAACCTGGGTCTGATCGGCCACAGGACGGGCGATCCGGACCGATGCAGCCCTGTTCCTTCCGGCCCTGTCGAGAAGACCGGCAGGAACGGTTGGCGGGATAGCGGGATGATGCTACGCTTAGTCCGTTGTCTCCGTAGCTCAGCTGGACAGAGCACAGGTTTCCTAAAATCCACAATTGGGCGTCGCGAGGGGAAACCGCGCGGCGGATCCGCTCAAATTCGGGGAAAGCTCCCGGCGCCTCGGCGCCCTGCCGATCCCGAGCCAAGCCCGAGACCGCCACGGTCACGGGAAGGTGTAGAGACTAGACGGGCGGCACCTAAGGGCTCCTCACGGGGCCTAAGGTGGAGGGATAGTCCAGGCCACGAACGTGCGGTCAGCACGGCGGCGAAAGCCGAAGTGGCACGAAACCTGGGGTCGCAGGTTCGAGCCCTGCCGGGGACACCATTTTTCCCCTCGATCTTTAGATTGAGGCTTGGCGGTTTTCACAGCCGCCACTACTCATGCGACACCCTGCCGCAGTTTTAACAAAAGATAATTTTGGTGGATGCCCGGTTTGACCGGATCCACCCCCTTGCACCGTGCCACATTTCGTTCGAAGCATCCGCCGAAAGGGGGCTTAACGGAATAAACATGGCAGGCCAGAAGACAGATGAACGCGACGTCCTCCTCGGGCGCCGCATCGCCGAGCACCGCAAACGCTCGAAGCTGACACAGCGCGCCGTCGCCGACAGCTTCGGCATGTCCGCCGCTCAGCTTCAGAAATACGAGAAGGGCGTGAATCGGATCAGCGCGATCCATCTCGCCATCTTGAGCCGGCTTACCAATACGCCGGTCTCCGACTTCCTGGATGGCATTCCCCATCCGGACCCCATGATAGAGCATGGTTTCTGCGAGAACGGGCAGCAGGGCTACACCGCCGAGCCGTGGTCGGATCTCGCCCGGGCTTTCGCGAAGCAATGCGCCGATACCTTCACTGAGGCCCAGCGCCGGGAAATCTCCGCAGCCGTCGAGACACTGAGCCGCGAGTTGAAGAGCTGAAGACGGCGCCGGCCGCTTCGCATCTGGCTTGAGCGCAACAAAGTTTTGCAGCTTAGCGTTCGTTATAACGGACGATTTCGCCATTCCGGCTTGACCGTCCGACGAGCCGATGCGACAAGCCGCGCCTCTGGAGACCGGGTCAAGCGCCGTTGCAAACGATGCGCGCCCGACAATCGGGGGTGCATGCAATGCCTCGTTCCGACTATCTCTTCACCAGCGAATCCGTTTCCGAAGGCCACCCGGACAAGGTGAGCGACCGGATCTCGGATACCGTGGTGGATGCCTACCTCGCTGCAATGCCGGAGGCCCGCCTCGGCGTCGAGACGCTGACGACGACGAACCGCGTCGTGATCGCCGGCGAGGTGCGCGGCCCCGATTCCGTGACCTTCAAGGATCTGGAGGAGCTGACCCGCGAGGCGGTGCGCGACATCGGCTACGAGCAGTCGGGCTTCCACTGGAAGAACAACGACGTCGCCATCCACCTGCACGCCCAGTCCGCCGACATCGCCCAGGGCGTCGATGCCGCGGGCAACAAGGACGAGGGCGCGGGCGACCAGGGCATCATGTTCGGCTACGCCGCCGACGAGACCCCGGCCCTGATGCCGGCCCCGATCTTCTACGCCCACAAGATCCTCAAGGACCTCGCCGACGCGCGCAAGGCCAAGCAGGGCGATGCCGCCAAGCTCGGGCCGGACGCTAAGAGCCAGGTCACGGTGCGCTACGCCAACGGCCGCCCGGTCGAGGTGACGCAGATCGTGCTCTCGACCCAGCATCTCGACGAGTCCCTCGACTCGGCCGACGTGCGCGCCATCGTCGAGCCCTACATCCTCAAGGCTCTGCCGGAGGGCTGGGTCAACGAGGGTACGGTGTGGCACGTCAACCCGACCGGCAAGTTCGTGATCGGCGGCCCCGACGGCGATTGCGGCCTGACCGGCCGCAAGATCATCGTCGACACCTACGGCGGCGCGGCCCCGATTCCGTGACCTTCAAGGATCTGGAGGAGCTGACCCGCGAGGCGGTGCGCGACATCGGCTACGAGCAGTCGGGCTT
>DYYG01000032.1 GCA_020741775.1 Methylorubrum populi | reverse complement strand
GCCGCCCACGTTTCTCTTTCTCGATTGATGCACTTGTCAAAGAGCAGGGACCGAACCCGAAGGCCGAGCCCGCCACCGAAGACGCGCCGACAGCCCGGTTGCCCGGCCCCTCAGCCCAAACCTTCAGCGGTGATCTCCGCGCCGGACCGGATCGGCCCCGCCGCAGCGGTCCGCGGCTCTAGAGCCGGCGAACCGTCCTGTCAACCCGCCCCATCGGCACCGCAGCGCCCAGACCGGCCGACACTCCGAAACATCGAAGACAGCGAACGCCCGATCCAGTCACCCGGATCAGCTCCGCTTCCCCAAAAATCCCGAAGACCACCGGAACCCCGCCCCAGCCAGAAGCTGAAGGCCGCCGCCCCGTCGGTGAGGAGGCGTTTACGGGCTCGAAAACGCGGCGTCAACCGGAAAAGCGCGATAGCGCCCGTCAGGCGCTTTCAGGAATGCGCTCCTCGGACAGCGCAAGTCCCTGACGCGCCGTCATGCGGCGGGACATTCGCTCGAATGTCTCACCTGATCGTCGGCAATCGCGGGATCGGCTCCGCGCTCGTCGAGCACTCTGCTTCGTTGTGAGACCGGCACCGCCCCCGCCCCCTCTGCAGCGGATGTCTCAACGCCGGCCGGCAGCGCTTTTCCAATCATGTCGAGGCCTCGCCTGGGCCATCCCAATCAGCACAAGGAATAAGCCCCTAACAGAAACGCTTTCGAAGAAATGAATCCGCTGTGACAGGTTTCGTCAATGCTGCTAAACTGTCCATCAACGACAGCGAAAACTTGACGGTTCATCACTGCCTCCACCGCCTGCATCAGGCAAGTCTTCCATTGGGAGGGCACTGCGATGGCACATTCCCATGCCGCCTCGGCACGGCTGATGGCAGATCATGCCGCCGTGCGCAGAATTGGCCTTCAGGATCTTCGAACAGCTCTCGGAAAGGGAATAGAAGATTTCGGCGCGATGCCGACCCATGTCCTGTTCCTCATCGCCATCTATCCGGTCGCGGGTGTGCTCATCGCGGCAGCGACGTTCGAGGGTCAACTGATCCCGATCCTGTTTCCTCTCGCTTCCGGCTTCGCCCTCATCGGTCCGTTCGCCGCGATCAGCCTCTACGAACTCAGCCGGCGCCGGGAACTGGGCCTCGACACCAATTGGGTGACGGCTTTCTCTCCTCTCACCCATCGATCGGCCAAGGCGATCGCGCTTGTCGGCTCCGTCCTGCTGGCCCTCTTCGTTGCCTGGATCCTGGCCGCCATGGGATTGTATTGGGCCTTGTTCGGCGACATGCGCTTCGCCTCGATCCCGGCCCTCGCTCGGGAGGTGCTCACCACCCCGCGCGGCTGGGCGCTGATCGTGACCGGAAATCTGGTCGGCGGGGCCTTCTCCCTGCTCGCACTCGCCGTCAGTGCCGTCACCTTCCCCCTGATCATCGATCGCGGCACCGATGCGGCCACGGCCATGGAGACGTCGCTCGCATTGGTTCGCGAGAACCCGCGCACGATGCTCGTCTGGGGCCTGATCATCGTCGGCCTGCTGATCATAGGCACCCTACCGCTGTTTATCGGCCTCGCCCTGGTCCTGCCCATTCTCGGTCACGCCACCTGGCACCTTTACCGGCGCGCCGTGATGCCGTGAGAGCCGCCGCCCTCCTGACGATCGCGGCGACGGCAAGCGGAAACGCGGGTTGAGCCGCCATCTTCATCCGTTCGCGGTCCGATCAGCTCAAGCAAACCGCCGCTGGAGGTCCGCCCCTCCCGATCGAGACCACCGTGCGAGCCGTTGGCCATCGGCGACATAGCCGATGCCAAAGCCTCAACGGAACGACACTCTCGATTGGCTATACACGCCAAATTCTCCAACAACACATCTGATTATTTCTGCATATATTGCTGAATTTCAGCGTCCTTTTGACGAGCTCGGAAAAAGCTCACATTGGCACCGCCTTCGCCTCTTTGCGAGGGACGGCCTCCGTGGCGATTGTCGGCCTATCCACGGGCGTGCAATGGTGAGGGCCGAAGCTATCGCGACTTTGCCGTCGCTGAGACTGCTTAGTCTGTGGCATGATCGCGTTGTGCTGATCGCGCCATCCTTCCCCTGAAACAGAGCCGCACTCCATGATCCTCGTGACCGGCGCGGCCGGCTTCATCGGTTCGAATCTTGTCGCGGCCCTCAACGAGCGCGGTCGCGACGATCTCGTCCTGTGTGATTGGCTGGGAGAGGACGGGCGCTGGCAGAATCTCGCCAAATGCTGCTTCCGGCACATCCTGACGCCGCCGCAATTGTTCGACTGGCTCGGGACACCGGAGGCGGCCGGCATCGACACCGTGCTGCACATGGGTGCGATCAGCGAAACCACGGCCAGCGACGGCGACCTCGTGATGGAGCGCAACTACCACTTCACCAAACAGCTCTGGACCTGGTGCGGGGCAACCGGTGCGACCTTCGTCTATGCCTCCTCCGCCGCGACCTATGGCGACGGCGCGGCCGGCTTCTCCGACGCGCTGGATCTCACCGGACTCAAGCGCCTGCGCCCGCTCAACCTCTACGGCTGGAGCAAGCATGTCTTCGACCTCTTTGCCGTCGGCGCGCAGGCGCGCAGCCTGAATTCGGAGGCAAGCCCGACGTGGATCCCGCCGCGCTGGTACGGGCTCAAGTTCTTCAACGTGTTTGGGCCCAACGAGTACCACAAGGGCGCGATGCGCAGCGTCGTGTGTAAAATGGCCCCCGATATCCTGGCCGGCCGCGCGGTCTCGCTGTTCCGGTCGCACAAGGCCGGCTACGCCGACGGCGGACAGTTGCGCGACTTCATCGGCGTCGAGGACGTCTGCGCGGTCGTCCTGCACTTCTCTCGGGAGCCAGCGCCGTCCGGCCTGTACAATGTCGGCACCGGCCAAGCCTGTACCTTCGCCGATTTCATCTCCGCCGCCTTCCGCGCCGCCGGCCACGCGCCGCAGATCGATTACGTGCCGATGCCCGAGGACCTGCGTGGGCGGTACCAGTACTTCACGCAGGCCGAGACCGAACGGTTGCGGGCCTCCGGCTACAACCAGCCCTTCACCCCGATCGAGGACAGCGTCGGCCGCTACGTCCGCAACTACCTCGCCGCCGCCGATCCCTATCGCTGAACCGGCTCACCGCATCCGCTCGACCAGCCGGGTCGTGCTGTGGCCGGCCACGAGGTCGATCAGTTCGATACGCCCGCCATAGCCCCGCACCACCTCGGCGCCGACCACGGTGTCGAGCGTATAATCCGCGCCCTTGAACAGAAGGTCCGGGCACAGCTGCTCGATCAGGGCCAGCGGCGTGTCCTCGTCGAAGATCACCACGCAATCGACGCTGGCGAGCGCCGCCAGCACCGCCGCACGCGCGGCCTGCGTCTGCAGCGGCCGGCTCGCGCCCTTGAGCCGGCGCACGCTGGCATCCGAGTTGAGGCCAAGCACCAGCCGGTCGCAGCGCGCCCGCGCCTGGGCCAGCAGGGTAACGTGGCCGGGATGGAGCAGGTCGAAGCAGCCGTTGGTGAAGCCCACCCGCAGCCCCGCCGCGCGCCATTGCTCCACCAGCCGCCGCGCGCGCGGCGCCAGTTGCAGCTTGTCGCCCAGGCGCAGACTCGCCTCGATCAGACCGATCTCGATCTCGTCGAGCGAGCAGGTCGCGGTTCCGGGCTTGGCCACGACCACGCCGGCGGCGAGGTTGGCGAGCGCGGCCGAGACCAGGGGCGCGAGCCCGCTGGCCAGCGCCAGCGCCAGCATGCCAACCACCGTATCGCCGGCCCCCGACACGTCGAACACCTCCCGGCGACGGGCCGGAATATGCAGCGCCACCCCATCAGCCGGAACGTAGGAGAGCCCCTGGGCCGAGCGGGTGACGACGAGATAGGCCGCGCCGCAGGCCGCCATCATCGCCCGCGCCGCCGCCTCGACCGCGTCGTCGTCCGCGACCGGCAGACCGGTGGCGCGGGCGAGTTCACCGGCATTCGGCGTCACCGTCGTGGCGCCGGCATAGCGCCGGCTATCGGGATGCTTGGGGTCGACCAGCACCGGCACGCCCCGCGCCCGCGCCGCCGTGATCGCCGCCGCGACGACGCCGGCCGAGAGCGCACCCTTTCCGTAATCCGACAGCACGACCGCGTCGGCCTCGGAGACCGCGGCCGTGACCTCGGCGATCAGGGCGGCCTCCTCCTCCGAGTCGAGGTCGCGCACCACCTCCCGGTCGACCCGCAGCATCTGCTGGCTGCCGACCACGAAACGCTGCTTGACGGTGGTCTGACGCCGGGCGACGCGCAGCAGCCGGCTTTCGATACCGACCTCGGCGGCCGTGAGGGAGGCGAGAGCGGTGCCGCTGGCATCCTCTCCGACGAGACCGATCAGGATCGCCCGGCCGCCCAGCGCGGCGATATTGCGGGCCACGTTGCCGGCCCCGCCCGGCATCCATAGCTCGCGCTCCAGCCGCATCACCGGGACAGGCGCCTCCGGCGAAATGCGCTCCGCCTGCCCGTAGGCGAACACGTCGAGCATGACGTCGCCGACCACCAGCACCGTGCCCGTGAGCTCCGACAAGGCGGTGAGCAGGCGCGCATCCTCGATCATCGTCCCGCCGCTCATCCGGCCGCAGCCTCGACGGCAGGGAAGCCGGGGATACGGGTGATGGTGCGGACCACCTGCTCGCCGGTGATGAGGCGCGTGCACTCGAAGTGGCGCGGCGTGTCCTTGTGGCGCGGGCACCAGAAGAAGTCGAAATGGTCGAAGCGCAGGCTCGTATCGTTCCAGCACGAATTGCAGACGTGCCAGTTGATGACGCGGTAGGGCGTGCGGAACTCATTGTCGGGATGGGTGAAGCCGGAGATCATCACCGTCGGGCAGCCCGCGGCCCAGGCGAGCCAGGCCAGCCCGCTCGACAGGCCGACGAACGCGGCGGCATGCCGAAGCCAGCGCGCGCGCTCGGCGAGCGGACGGTCGCCGGTCTCGTCCTGCACGCCGTGCGGGATATGCGTCCACATCAGGCCGTGGCCATGCACCGGCTTCTGATCGATACAGACCACGCGGTAGCCGGCGGCCTGGAGGTAGGCCACCACCTCGCGCCACCCGGTCGGGTTGCTCCAGTACTTGCAGCCGCTCGACGACTGCACCGCGATCACGACGTAGGGCACGTCGAGGGGGGGGCCGTCCTCGGGAAGGACGAGGCGCGGCGGCTCCTCGGCCGGATCGACCCCGAGGATGAAGGCGGCGGTCCGGTGCAGGCCGACCTGGCGGAAGTCGGTGGGCTGCCAGTCGCAGGCGCGGTCGTCGAAGAACAGTCCGAGCGAGTAGGTGGCATAGGCTGCCTCGGCCAGACGCTCGGCCGCCACCGTGTCGTGGTCGACAAGCCTCAGTTCCGGGTAGGCATCGGCGAGCAGGGGGATGATCAGCGGTGACAGCGCGCAGGTGACGCGCGCGCCCGGATGCACGGCGGCGAAGCGCGCGGCGTAGGAAAACCAAGCCAGGATGTCGCCGAGCGTGCCGATCGGAAACTGGATCAGCACCGAGTGTCCGCTCGCGTCATAGGCATGGCGCATCACGAGGCGGGGTTCGGCCGCGCCGTCCTCGATGGCCCAGACCTCGATCAGGAAGCGCACGTACCAGCGCTTGGACGAGGTGACGAAGGCGCCCTGGTTCTCGCTCTGGAACAGGACGTTGCCGGTATCGAGATCGCGCAAGGTCACACGCCACGAGCCGGAGTCGCGCGTCGGCAGCAGCACGCGGGCGCCCTGGTTGAAGTCGAAGCGGATCCCCTCCGGCCCTTCCTGGGTCGGCACCGCCGCGCAGGGAGGATAGGGCGTCTTCCCCGGCGCCGCCGCGCCGGCCTGCCCGACTCCGGTGGGGAGCTGGGCGGGATCGGCGGCGACGGCTACCGGCGTCAGGCCCGGCTCGACCGTCGGCGGCGCCGTCTGGGCGGCGTCCGATATGACAGCGTCCGGCGGCGGCGGGGCGGTCGGGGGAAGCGGTTCCAGCATGATCGTGGTCACCGCAGCCAGCCGTAATGATCGAACATCCAGTCGAGCTCTCTCTGGATCAGCGCACCCATGCGCGCATCGAAAGTATCCTGCCAACCGCCGGCGCGACCGGCGCGGAAGAAGCTGCCGTTCCCCGAGCCCTGGCCGCGACGCATGGCCTCTCCGCTCATGCTGCGGAAGCTCGCGGCCTCGATGCAGGCCGCCACCTTGGCGGGGTCGGCATCGACGCCGAGGAACGCGAACAGCCGCGCGCCCCAGCCCTGCGGGTCGGCGAGCAATCCTTCGTAGGTCGGCGACAGGGTCGCCTCGGGATGGGCCGTGGCGAAGGCGATGGCCATACGGGCACCTTCGGCGATCGAAGGCAGCGCCGCCTGCAGGAAGGCCCACTTCTCGGCCTCGCCGCTGCCCGGCTCATTGCGGAAGAAGTGCCAGGCCGAAGCCAGCACGTCGCGCGGGTCGCGGGCGATGACGAGGAACTTGGCGCGCGGGAACAGGCGCAGAAGGCGCGGGAAGGCGAAGACGTTCTCCGGCGTCTTCTCGCCGACGGCGCGGACCTGGCGCGCGCCGCATTGCTGCTGCAAGGCGAGCAGGATGCCGGTGGCGAGCAGGTGATCGGCATGGTCTTGGTCCGGCACGGGATAGCCGGCGCCATGCGCGAAGACGCGCGCGTTCTTCGCCACGATCACCTCGCGGCGGCGGGCGAACAGCGCGTCGAGGGGGGCGGCGAGCTCCTGGGGAAACAGGCCCTCGCCGCGGCAGGAGATGTCGGGATGGGCATCGAGCAGGCTCTGAAGCCACGTGGTGCCCGAGCGCGGCGCACCGCCGACGAAGAACAGCTGCCGCTCGGCCATCGCCTGCAGCGCCGCCTGCCGGCTCGTCCAGTCGCTTGGCGGCCGGTCCGGGATCCCCGGCTGGGTCAAGTGTGTCTCTGTCATGCTGTGCAGGCGAGAGGCGGCGGAGGATCGGCGTTCGTCCCCAGCGCCGCGCGCTCATGGATGATCGAAAAGTCTCGGACCTGGAGCATTTTCCGCGGACGCGGGTGCCGGTTCCGCGGGAGAAAATGCTGCACTCTCAAGGCGCTCCAGAGCTTCCCGCGCGTGGATCACACGCGGGAAGCCCTTGTCTCAGGAGGCGCGGAAAAACGCCTCACCGTCCGTCCAGAGGCCCTGCGCTTCCAGGCTTGCGGCGAAGACCTGATCGAGCCGGCGGCGCTCGGCCTCCACCACGGCGCCCTCGACCAGCACCGGGCGGCAGCGCTGGCTCAGCCCCGGCACGACGAAGTCCGGGTTGTGCAGGGCGTGGTCGCTCGCCTCCTCGAAGAACGCGCGGTCGCCCCAGTCGAGGTAGCTCTCCACCGGCAGCCCTTCGGCCAGCAGGATGTCGTGCGCGTCGAGTTCCACGTGCCAGTAGGTGACGCTCGGCGCCGCCTCCCGCGCGATGCTGGTGCCGTTGATCAGGCACATGACCGGGACAAGGACACCACCCGCACCATCGGCATCGGCCCCCACCAGCACCGGATGGCCCGGCGAGAGTCGCAAGGGGCGCTCCGGCAAGCCGCCACCGAAGGCGCCGGGCAGCACCCGCACCGGCCAGAGCAGGGCCGAATTCGGATGCGCGTCGCAATCCAGGTGGCGGTGACCGAGCCAGATCACCGGCCGCAGCGCGCCGTCCGCCGTGACCACACGGTCGCCGATCGCCAGGGTCTCGACCGGCACGTCGCACACGCGGCCGTCGCGCATCACGCGGATGCGGGTACCGGCAACGAAGCAGACCACCGTATCGGGGATGGTCGTACCGGCGCCGTCACGCACGGCGAACTGGCCCGGCGTGTAGCCTCCGGCGAGCTGCTGAGTGTAGCGGGTGCCACTGTTGTCGGAGACGGTGAGCAGATCGTTGGCATCGACGGTGGCGACGGCGTTGCCGTTGAAGGTGACGCCGGCCAGCTGCAGGATCGACCCGCGGGCGAACCGCGTGCCGATGGCGGTTCCACCCGAGATCACCTGAATGCCGCCGGAGCCGACGATGGCGTTGCTCACCGTACCGCCAGAGAGGACGGCCAGGCTGACGCCGCTCTCGATCGTGCGGCCGGTATCGACGTAGCCCGAGCCGATGGCGAGCGTGCCGCCGGAGATCAGGGTCGTCCCGCTCACGTTGGCCCCACCCTGCACTTCGAGCGTGCCGCCGGAGGAGACGGTGGTCCCCGCTGCGGTGCCGCCGGAGACGACCAGTTCACGCCCGCTCGCCAGCACCTGCGTGCCGCTGGCCAGACCGCCGGAGCCGATCAGAGCGGTGCCTCCGGACAGAACCGTGCCGGACGCCGTGCCAAGCACCGTCTGCGAGCCCGAGGCCAGAATGGTCGTGCCAGAGACGGAGCCGGAAGCCTGCACCGTCTGGCTGCCGCCGGACGCCACAGTCGTCGTGGTGGCCGAGCCACCCGATCCGACCGTCTGCGCGCCGCCCGACAGCACCGTGCCGGAGGCCGAGCCGAACACCGTCTGCGAGCCCGAGGCTAGAACGGTCGTGCTAGAGACGGAGCCGGAAGCCTGCACCGTCTGGCTGCCGCCAGACACCACATTCGTCGCGGTGGCCAAACCGCCCGATCCCACCGTCTGCGCGCCGCCCGACAGCACCGTGCCG
>DYYG01000031.1 GCA_020741775.1 Methylorubrum populi | reverse complement strand
TCTGACGCTCGCCGCGGTGTCGCTGGTCGCGGGCTTCTTCGCCTTCCTGCCCACGGCCTTCCGGGGCGTGTCGGAGCTCGGCCTGATCGCCGGCGTCGGCATGATCGTGGCCTACCTGTTCTCCCTCACCCTGCTCCCGGCCCTGATCGCGGTGTTCCACCCGAAGGGCGAGAAGCGGGCGGTCGAGACGACCTGGATGGCGGGTGTCGACCACTGGATCATCGAGCACCGCAAATGGGTGCTGATCTTTGTCGGCCTGATCACGCTCGCCGGCATCCCGCTGCTGCTGAAGCTGCCGTTCGATTCCAACCCGATGCACCTGCGCAGCCCGAAGGTGGAATCGATCGCGACCTATCTCGACCTGATCAAGGATCCGGCCACCAGCCCCAACACCATCGATGTGCTGGCGCCGAACGTCGAGGCGGTGCCCGAATTGTCCGAGCGGCTGATGAAGCTCGACGCGGTGGCCAAGGTCATCTCCATCGACACCTTCGTCCCCCGTGACCAGGACCAGAAGCTCGCCACGATCCAGGAGACGGCGCAGCTCCTCGCCCCCGCCCTCAACCCGGCGCGCAAGCCGCCGCCGCCGACGGATGCGGAGAACGTGAAGGCGCTGAAGGACACGGCGGCGGCGCTGAAGACGATTGCCGGTGGCAACGAGGCCGGCGCCAAGGCGGCCGAGCGGCTCTCGAACACATTGGAGACCCTGGCCTCCGCCCCGGCGGAAAAGCGCGAGGCCGCGAGCGTGGCGCTCACCACCGATCTGAAGACGCTGATGAGCCGCCTCAACGGCCTGCTCGACCCGAAGAAGATCACCCTCGACAACCTGCCCAAGCCCCTCAAGGCGGAGTGGGTGACGAGCGACGGCCGCGCCCGCATCGAGGTGCACCCCAAGGGCAATTCGAACGACGATCAGGTGCTGCGCCGCTTCGCCAAGGAAGTGCAGACGGTCGATCCTCACGCCACCGGCGCGCCGATCGCCACGACGGAATCGAGCTACACCATCCTCGGCGCCTTCGTGCAGGCGGGCCTGACCGCGCTCGCCCTGATCTTCATCCTGCTCTCGGTGGCCCTGCGCAAACCCTGGGACGTGGCGATGACTCT
The DNA here is from genome assembly GCA_020741775.1 of Methylorubrum populi. Classification (GTDB taxonomy): domain Bacteria; phylum Pseudomonadota; class Alphaproteobacteria; order Rhizobiales; family Beijerinckiaceae; genus Methylobacterium; species Methylobacterium populi_B. The sequence continues at coordinate 94,618 of DYYG01000031.1, read as the reverse complement.
GGGCCCGCTGGTGCTGGCGACCCTGTGGACGCTGATGGCGCTGAAGGTCATCGGCATGCCGCTGAACTTCGCCAACATCATCGCCCTGCCGCTGATGCTGGCGGTGGGTGTGGCCTTCCACATCTACTACGTGATCGCGTGGCGGGCCGGCGTCGTCGACATGCTCGCCTCCAGCCTGACCCGGGCGATCTTCTTCTCGGCACTGACCACCGGCACCGCCTTCGGCTCGCTAATGCTGTCGAGCCATCCCGGCACGGCGAGCATGGGCGAGCTGCTGGCCCTGTCGCTGTTCTTCACCCTGATCGCGGCCTTCTTCGTGGTGCCGGCCTTCCTGGGCCCGCCGCCGGTCAAGCCGGATCCGAGCCGCCCCGAGGGCAAGGAGGCCGGGCGTCAGCCGGGTGAGGTCGCCCGCGAGGCCGCGACCGTCAAATGAGGCCGGGAGCTGCCCCTCGAGGCAGCTCCGGCAACGCGCGTCACGGGGCGGGCTTGGCGGCAACGGTGCCGGCGGGCGCGGCCTTGGTCGCGGTGGTCTCGGTCCCCGTCTTGACCGGCGCATTCGCGGCGGTCTTCTGCGGGACCGCGAAGGCGTTGACCGTGTCGAAGCGCAGGCCATCCTCGGCCTGCTTCAGGCTCACATTGGCCTCGTAGTACTTGCCCTGGCCAAGATCGGCGGCGGCCTGGCTCACCTGTGCCGCCGTCTTGTCGAGGGGCACGACGGCCATCGTGAAATTCACGTCGATCCCGGCGAGCTTGAGCTTTTCCGCGGCCGTTTGGCGATCCCCGGCGGACAGGGCTTTCCGGGCATCGGCCACCGCCGCCGTTTTCTGCGGCGTGGCGACGAAATCCTCCCCGAGGGTCAGCTGCCCATCGATGGGGAGCCATGCCACCGGCTTGGTCGCGTCGGCGGAGGGCTGTGAAGGCGGTGCCCCGTTTCGCGCGCGCAGATCTGACTCGGCCTTCACGAAAGCAGTGTCGTCCGTCCTCGCCTTCTTGAAGGCGGCCTCGGCGTTGTCGACAAGGGATTTCGCCTGGGTCGGGTTGGCGTCGAAGAGCGCCATGCGCGCGGCGTGGATGTCACGGAAGGCCGCCGAACCGTCGGATGAGAGCTTGAGGATGTCCTTGTCGACGGCGCTTTGGGCGGGACTCGTCTGCGGTGCAGGAGGTGTCGTGGTCTGATCGGCGGCGTAAGCGAAGCCCGCCAGGGCGGTCGAGACCGTCAGGACGGTGGCGAAGAGGATGTTTCGTTGCATGACCGAATCTCCGAACATGAGCCCATCCGGTTTAGGCGGTCGTCGGTTGTGATCGTCGGTCGGTGTCGGCTCTGCTGTGAGAACGTGTGCTCGCCAGGACTGTTGCGTGAAGGTTTTGTAATGATCAGGTCATCTGGGCGAAAGATTTCGAAAATTATCTGTCTTAATAAATTTTATTAAAACTCAGTACTTGGCAAATCCTCGCGGCGCTTGAGTCGTGGTCGGCCACGTCAGGTCGGATCACGTCTCCTGATGCCTGCTGTGACGCGTTGTCTTTCGACGAACCGGAATCGACTTCGTCGGATGTCGCTCTGGTCAGGACAAGGCTCGGGTCGGAATGCGGCAGCCTGCCGCCTAGAAGTCGGAGAAGCCGCCCAGCCTGACTTCGCTCCGCGCAACGATCGCCTTTCCTTCCGGAGCAATCAGGGCGTCGCGTTCCGCGCTGTATCGGTAGCCGGGCGCCTCGCCAGGGAAGCCGCCGGCCGTCGCGGGATGGGTGTAGAGTTCGGTGAGACCGTCCGGCAGGTGCCGCAGCAGGGCGATGACGCGCTCGGGCGTCATCGCGCCGGACCAAGCGAGGCCGAGGGTGCGGTCCGGGATCACCAAGCCCGCCTGCCGTGCCCGAACGGCGAGCAAGGCTGCCCAAGGCGCCGTGTCGAGGGCAGGCTTCGGGGTGAAGCCGGGTTCCGCCCGTCGAAGCAGGTCGCGCGGCTCACGCGGCACGCGAAGCGCGCGCATGCCGTAATCGCGGCCGATCCGCAGCACCATGCCGGCGATCAGCGGGTGAATGTGGAAGTGTTTGTGCGCGTTGACATGATCGAGCGGCAGGCCGGTCGCGCGATACGCCTCGAACTGCGCCCGGATCTCGGCGGCCAATTGCCGGCGCGCGGAGGCTTTGAGGGCGAGGTCGAGCCCGAGGCGCTCCATGTCGGTGCGCATTAGGCCTCGACCATCGGTGAGATCCGGCAGCCGGTCGACCGGCAGCGTTGGCCAGGCTTCGACCAGGACGAGGTGGAGGCCGACCCGCAATGACGGTGTTCGACGCGCCCGCGCGACGGCGTCCGCCGCACCGGGAGCGGAGACCATCAGGCTCGCGGCGGTGAGGATGCCCTCGCGATGGGCCTGCTCGACGGCCTCGTTGACCTCGCGGCTCAGGCCGAAATCGTCGGCGGTGACGACCAGTCGCTTCACGGGAATTCTCTCGTCCTAGGTGTCGACAGGGCAAGCCCTCTCGCGGGTCCAGGGCTGACCCCTGGAAACAAGGAAGGCCGGGCTCGCGCCCGGCCTTCCTTGTTCGCGCGATTGCGTGTGACCGGCGTTACGCGGCGGCCTTGCGGTCCCGCAGGAAGTGCCAGAACTCGACGCCCTCGCGCAGGCGGCGCTTCATCATATCGGGCGAGCGCACCATCTCGCTGACGATCGAGGCGATCTTCGGAGCGCGGAAGTAGAACTTCTTGTAGAACTCTTCCACCGCGGCGAAGATGTCGGAATGCGAGAGATGCGGGTAGTGCAGCGGCGCGATCTGCACGCCGTTCTCGTCGACGAGCTCGGCATTCTCGACATCGAGCCAGCCGTTCTCCACCGCCTGCTTGTAGAGGAAGGTGCCCGGATAGGGCGCGGCCAGCGAGACCTGGATCGTGTGCGGGTTGATGCGCTTGGCGAAGGCGATCGTTTCCTGGATCGTCTCCTTGGTCTCGCCCGGCAGGCCGACGATGAAGGTGCCGTGGATGGCGATGCCGAGGTCGTGGCAGTCCTTGGTGAACTTCTCGGCCACCTCGACGCGCATGCCCTTCTTGATGTTGTTCAGGATCTTCTGGTTGCCGGACTCGTAGCCGACCAGCAGCAGGCGCAGGCCGTTCTCCTTCAGGACCTTCAGGGTCTCGCGCGGCACGTTGGCCTTGGCGTTGCACGACCAGGTCACGCCGAGCTTGCCCAGCTCACGGGCGATCTCTTCCGCGCGCGGGAGGTTATCGGTGAAGGTGTCGTCGTCGAAGAAGAATTCCTTCGTCTGCGGGAACTCCTTCAGGCAGTACTTGATCTCTTCGATCACGTGGGCGACCGACCGCGTGCGGTAGGTGTGGCCGCCGACCGTCTGCGGCCAGAGGCAGAAGGTGCAGCGGCTCTTGCAGCCCCTCCCTGAGTAGAACGAGATGTAGGGGTGCTTCAGGTAGCCGATGAAGTACTTCTCCATCTCCAGGTCACGCTTGTAGACGCTGGTGACGAAGGGCAGCTGGTCCATGTCGGTCATGATCTCGCGGTCCTCGTTGTGGACCACGACACCGTTGGCGTCGCGATAGGACAGTCCCTTGATCTGAGCCATCGGCACGCCGTCGGCGACTTCCTTGACGGTGAAGTCGAACTCGTTGCGGGCGACGAAATCGATGCAGGGCGCCTGAGCCAGGGAGCCGGCGGCATCGACCGCCACCTTGGCGCCGATCAGCCCGGCGATGAGCTTGGGGTTGGCGGCCTTGAGGGCCTCCACGGTCTTCACGTCGGACTTGAAGGACGGGACCGAGGTGTGGAGCACCACGAGGTCGAAATCGTTGGCCTGGGCCACGATCTCGTCCAGCTTGATGTTGTGCGGCGGCGCGTCGATCAGCTTCGAGTTCGGCACCAGCGCGGCCGGCTGAGCCAGCCAAGTCGGATACCAGAACGACTTGATCTCGCGCTTGGCCTGATAGCGGGAGCCGGCGCCGCCATCGAAACCGTCGAAGGTGGGAGCCTGCAGGAAAAGCGTGCGCATGGGGTTCAAGGCCTCAAGGCTCGAGACAGTGTCTTTGTGAAATGTTCGGAAGCTTAGACCGAGGTGGCGCGCGACTCGCGCCCGAGGCCGTGTTCCGGAATCAGCGTACCGTCCGCAACCACACGGTAATCGTGACCTTTCCATGTCACCGCACCCGAGACGAAGCTCCAGGTGAAGTTGATGAAGGACAGCATGTCACGAATCGGCAACAGCCAGTAGGCGTGGGGGGCAAGCCCGAAGGCGCGCTCGATGCGCAGGCACAGCAGGATGCGGCAGGCCAGGGCGAGGGCGGCCACGGCCAGGGCACCGCTGCCGGCGCCGGGGAGCAGGGCGGCCAGAAGCGCCAGCGGAACGGCGTGGGTGATCACCGAGCCCGCATAGCCCTTCGGATCGACGTTGCGGATGGTGCGATTCCAACGCAGCTCGTGCCGCCACAGGCCGGCCAGCTCGGTATCGACGCAGGCATGGCCGATGGTGAAGGTCGGGATCGCCACCGTGCCGCCCTCGGCGCGCAGGGCTTCGCCGATGGCGTAATCGTCGGCGAGATCGTCCTTGAAGGCGCGGAACCCGCCGATGCGCGCCAGCGATTCCGCCGTCATCGCGATGGTGGAGCCGAAGCAGGGCCGAGCCAGATCGAAGGTGGTGCCGAGGATGACGTTGGGCACGAACTGCACGTCGATGGCCAGCGCCGCGAGCTGAGCGAACATGCCGCGGTTGCCCGGCACGCCGTGGTAGAGGCAGGTCACGCCGGACACGCCGGGCTGGGACAGGGCCGCGACGATGCGCTCGAGGTACTCGGGCCGCACCGACATGTCGCTGTCGGCCAGCACCACGACCTCGTGGGCGATTCGTTCCGACATGTTGATGAGGTTCGAGACCTTGCGGTTCGAGCCGTGCTGGCTCGCATCCACCACGAGATCGAGGCGCAGCGCCGGATGGGCCGCGCGCAGGCGCTCCACGACGGCAATGGCCGGGTCGGCGGCGTTCTGCACGCCGAACACCACCTGGACCGCGCCGGCATAGTCCTGGCGGCAGAAGCTTTCGAGATTCTCGAACAGGTCCGGCTCCAGGCCGCAGAGCGGCTTGAGGATCGTCACGCCCGGACGCGGCGCATCGGCCGCGAGCAGCGGCGAGCGCCGCGCCGCGAAACGGCCGACGAGCGCCGCGGCGAGCAGCGCGTAGACGCAGCCGGCGAGCGCCATCAGCAGAAGCACCGGGGCGATCCAGGCTGGCAGCTCGTTCAGGGTCATGGCGCGGCGTTGCTCGCTGCTGTCTTCTATCGGGGCCCGGTTCGGCGGGCAGCGTCGGATCAGGCGTTAAGCCTTCACTCTCGCGGCGAGACTTTGGCGGCGAGCATCCCGTCGGTGCGTTCGCGCATGAATTTCAAGAGGCCGTCCGCGCCGCCCTTCAGGGGATCGGCGAAGCTCGCCCGCATCGAGGCGACCTCGCTGACATTGCCGTTCAGCAGCACGTCCTGCACGCGGTTGTTCGCGTTGACGACGTAATCGACGTCCGACTCGTCCCCGTCCTTGTTGGAGACACGGGTCGAGACGACGCGGTTGGGGCCGCGGGTCTCGCTCTGCGGTTTGACCTCGAACTTGCCGCCCGCCGCTTGAGACAGGCGGTTGGCATAGAGGGTGACGAAGTATTTGCCGAAGGTCTCGGTCAGCGCGTCCTGCTGCTCGGGCTTGAAGCTCTTCCACTTCGGCCCGACCGCCGTCCGCACCATGGCGGGGGTGTCGAAGGTCTCGGCCAGCGTGTCGCCGACGATCGCGAGCCGGCTCTTGAGGTCGCCGGCCCCGTTCTTCAGCGCCTCTTCGAACTTGGCGTAGAGGCGTTGGATCGGCGCCACGGCCGGGTCGTCGGCGGCCCGGACGGCGTCCGGCGCCCCGAGAACCGCGAGCAGAGCGGCGGCGGCGAGGAAACTGCGGCGGTTCAGGCGCACTTCTTGAGCGCTCCGGTTTCGTTGTCGGAGGACAGGGCGGCCGGCCCCCGCACGGTGCTGAAGCCATAGGCCGGCGCCAGCGGGGTGGCGGCGGCGGGGCGGCGGCCGAGTCGCGCCCGGATGGCCCCGAGGCCCTCGCGCACCACCGCGACGCCCTCGGCTTCGGCGGAGGCGGACTTGCGCTCCATCACGTTCCAGAGGGCGAGGCTCGGCAGGCCGACGGCGAGGTCGGCGACCCGCTTGACCAGGGAGAGGGCGAGCGCGGCTTCCGCCGGGATGCCGAACAGGGCGCAGAGGGCGATCAGGCCGCCCTCCTGGGCGCCGATGGCGCCGGGCACGACGAAGGCGGCGCCGCGCACGGCCTGGGCGAGGCTCTCGATCACCAGCGCGTCGACGAAGCTGACATGATAGCCCATGGCGTTGAGGGCGACCCACACCTCGACGGTGCCCGCCACCCAGCCGGCCAGATGGATGAGCAGGGCGGCGGAGACATGGGCGCGGTTGCCATAGAGCCGGCGCAGATTCTCGTAGAGCACGTCGATCGCGCCCAGCGCCCGCCACTCGCGGCCGGCGGCGAAGCGGCTGAGGGCCGCCTCGATCAGGCGGTGACCGCTGCGGCGCTGGATGACGTAGAAGGCGCCGAGCGCCGGGACGGCGATCAGAACGCCGCCGGCGACCGTGCGGACCAGGGGGCCGTCGCCGGCGATCTGCATCAGCAGCAGCAGCCCGGCCACGGTGAAGATCAGCTGGGTGACCGCCTGGGTCATCAGGTCGACGAACATGCTGGCACCGGCCATGCCGCCGGGCGTGCCGCGCCGGGTGAGCAGGCGCGCGCCGATCAGGTCACCGCCGACCTGCGCCACCGGCAGCAGCGTGTTGATGCCCTCGCGCACGAAGCGCAGCGAGATGCAGTCCCGCAGGGTGGGACCCGCGCCGCGGGGGAACACCGCGTACCAGCCGAAGCCCGCCCAGGCGACCGCCAGGAAGCGGGCGAGCACGACCACGAGCGCACCCCAGCCCGTGCCCACGACCGCGGCCGTGACATCGGACATGCCGGAGGACAGGAACAGCGCCAGGGCCGTGCCTAATCCGACGATCGATGCCAGTGTTGTGAGACGCTTCATCAGCCTCTTTCGACGATCGGCGAAGGCTTGTGTTGTCGAAATCCCACCAGATGCGGCCATCGTATCGGGCCGGCAGTGGGGAGCGTCCCGGCAGGTTGCAGCTTTGCCCAGCCGTGTCTATCACCCGATTGACACACCGGGGAGCAAAGCGGCGCCCGCGGTGCCCGATGACGACGATTGTCGCCAAACGCCGCTTCTAGGGAGCCAATAATGGATCGCGAGCCGCAGATCACGGCGGATTCCGCCCTGATCGACGACGCCTCGTCGAAGGGTTTCTCCGAAGGCTATGACGGACGCCGGGACGTTCCCGCGACCCGCAGCCCGGTGATGGCCTGGAACGAGTGGGATCCGCTGGAGGAGGTGATCGTCGGCTCGCTCGACGGCGCCACGATCCCGACCCATCACCTCACCGTGATCTTCAACCTGCCGCGGGCGGCCCAGCCGTTCTACCGCTTCGCCTCCGGCTGGAAATATCCGAAGTTCATGAAGAAGCTGGCTCAGGCCGAGCTCGACAACTTCATCTCGATCCTGGCCGGCGAGGGCGTGAAGGTGCGCCGGCCCGATTCGGTCGACTTCTCGAAGAAGTTCAAGGCGCCGCGCTGGACGTCCCGCGGCTTCTGCGTCGCCTGCCCGCGCGATCCCTATCTCGTGATCGGCGATGAGATCATCGAGAGCCCGATGTGCTGGCGCTCGCGCTACTTCGAGGGCGATGCCTACCGCTCGCTGTTCAAGGAGTACTTCCGGAACGGCGCGCGCTGGACCTCGGCGCCGCGTCCTCAGCTGACGGACGACCTGTACAACTACGACTATCGGGTGCCGAACCTGAAGGCCGGCGAGCCGATGCAGTTCACGGTCAACGAGTTCGAGCCGGTCTTCGACGCGGCCGACTTCGTGCGCTGCGGCCGCGACCTGTTCGTGACCCGCTCGAACGTGACGAACCTGATGGGCATCGAGTGGCTGCGCCGCCATCTCGGCCCCGGCTTCCGCATTCACGAGATCGAGAGCCGCTGCCCGCAGCCGATGCATATCGACTCGTCGTTCATGCCGCTCGCGCCGGGCAAGGTGCTGGTCAACCCCGACTACATCGATGTCGAGAAGCTGCCCGCCGTGCTCAAGAAGTGGGACGTGCTGATCGCTCCGCGCCCCGACCCGGTCTCGGGCTTCATGAGCAAGATCTCGATGTGCTCGCCCTGGACCTCGATCAACGTGCTCGCCATCGACGAGAAGAAGATCGTCGTCGACCAGAGCCAGCCGACCCTGATCAAGGCCCTCAAGGATTGGGGCTTCGATCCGATCCCGGCGCCGTTCCTGTCCTACGGCCCGTTCGGCGGCTCGTTCCACTGCGCCACCCTCGACGTGCGCCGTCGCGGTGTGCTGAAGTCCTACTTCTAAGACGATGTCTCGCCCGGTCACGGGCGGGGTGTGAGAATGGGAGCCTGCTGCGAACATCTCGCGGCAGGCTCTTTTCATGTCAGGCCTCTGTCGCGACGCTGCTCGGCCTCGCGTCACGGTGACGGAGAGATGGCTCCATCGACGTCGCTCCGCCTGGAGCGAGGCAAACCAGCCTCGCAAGGTTTCAGTGCAAGTCCCTGAGCCGAAAGCGCTTCCGAGACTGGAAAAGTCACTCGCCGACGAGGTGGGCCGGCAGGCGGGTCGTCCGGCGATAGGCCGTGCCGGCGAGCATCAAGGCGCCGCCGAACTGGACCAAGCCATTCTCGGCGAGGCCGTCCGGCGCCAGATGCGCCTGGAGGGCGAGGCGGGTCAGCGCGTTCAGCGTGATGACGGCGAGGCAGAAGACGGCGGATGCGAGGGCGGCGGCGACGAAATCGGGCATGGCGGAGTCTCCCGGAGGACGGCCGAAGCTTCGCAAGAGCCGAGCCAGCCGGGAGACGGCAAAGAATTCAGCCGGCGGGCGGGCGCGTCGCCAGCATGGAGGGCCGCTCCTCGAAACGGGCGAACCACGCGGCGAGCTTCGGCGCATCGTCGCGCCACGCGATGTCGGAGAAGCGCAGGTCGAGGTAACCCAGGGCGCAGGCCAGCGCGACCGTGCCGATATCGACGGCATCGCCCAGGGCTTCCGCCTGCTCCTCGAACCACGCCAGGGCGCTCTCGATCTTGGCGGTCTGCCCTTCGATCCAGGCTGCCGAGCGCTCGGATTCCGGTCGCGCGGTCAGTTCGTAGCGGATCAGCAGGGCGGCATCGAGTACGCCGTCGGCGGTGGATTGCGCGTTCAGGGCCCGCCAGCGCGCCGCCCCCGCCGCCGGGAACAGCCGGTTGCCGCCGAGGGCGTCGAGATATTCGCAGATCACCCGGCTGTCGGCGAGGCTCTCGCCCGAATCGAGAACCAGGGTCGGCACCTGGGCGAGCGGGTGCTGCGCCAGCACCGAGCGGTCGCGTTTGACCGGGTGGACGGCGCTCGGCAGCAACTCCAGCCGCTCGGCGAGGCCGAGTTCGTGGGCAACCACCATCACCTTCCGCACGAAGGGCGAGCTGTGCGAGTGGAACAGCTTCATCGGTCCGATGGAACTCCTGTCTGGGGGCGATGGGCATCGGCCTGTCGGGCCGGATGGCCCGACGGATGCGCGCCGAGGCCGGTGACGATCAGCGCTTCACGGCGGCCGGCGCGGCCGGAGCCTTCGGGATCTCGACGCCGAGGCGCTTGACCGGCCAGCCGTCACCCCAGCGGCGCATGTCGCTGAAGGCGGGGTCGTTCTTCAGGCTCGACGCGTCCTTGCCGGCGAAGGCGGCGGTCGCCGCCATGTCGAAGGTGCGCCAGAAGGCGAGGTAATCGAGGCTGTCGGCGCGGGCGTTGTTGATCTGCGAGACCAGCGTGGTCTGCTCGCCGGAGAGCGACATGTCCGCCGACCAGCGGAAAGGCGGCGGCTTCTCGCCCGGCGGGTCCGGCGGCAGCTTGATCGCGCCGCTGTCATAGGCGGCGTCGAGCCCGGCGGGCGCGGCGAGCGTCGCGGTGAGCGCCGGGAAGCCGTGATCGTCGGAGAGGGCGCGCACGAACAGCTTGTGCTCGGGCGGCACGGAATGGGCATCGCGCAGGATGCGCCGGGCGGCGGCATCGGCGGCGCGGGCGTCCCGGTCGCCGATCACCGTGACCAGCAGGGTCTTGGCACCGATGCCGTCGAGGTCGCCGAGGGGAATGCCGCGGGATTTGGCATCCCGGGCGATGCCGCCGGGCATCACCGCGAAGACGAGCTTCGGCGCCGGGATCCCCTCCTCGGCCGCCGAGGCGGCGAGATGGGCGGCGAGCGGCGCGCCGGCCAGATGCCCGATCAGGGCGAAGCGCTCGGGATCGGGCTTGGCGTCGGCATCCCCGGCGAGGTCGGCCAGGGCCGCCTTGACCAAGCGCCCGGCGATGGCCGGCGCATCGGAGGGGCGGGTGCGGTTCACCTCCTGGAAGCGGGGATAGAGCACGAGCCAGTCGTTGCGGGCGAGATGATCGATCCAGGCACCGTAGGCCTGCGGATTCGGCGCGCCCCAGGCGTGCAGGAACACCACCACCGGCCGTCCGCCCTGCGGGGCGGGTCCCGCCTTGTGGAACACGTAGGTCGCCGCGCTCGCCTTGCCGACCGCGCGCTTGACGATGGTGGCGGACTTGTCGCCGACTCCGCCCGGTCCGTCCGCCGGCTGGGTGGGCGGCGTGGCGGCGAGCGCCGGTGCGGACAGGGCAGCCAACGCGCCCAGGGTCGGCACAGCCAAGAGCGGCAGAGTCACGACGGGCAGGCGCAGGACGGCGAGTCCGGACTTCAGGCGCATCACTCTCTCGATCGGTCCACGAAATCTCGTGCCGGACCCGCCCGCTCGCGCGGATATCGGGCACCGGCCACGCCTGAATAGCAGATTCCGGCGTCGAGGCGACGGTTGCGGCCCGCTATTCCGGAACCTTCACCCGGCGGCATTCGGTTTTGAGATAACTCGTCTTGCCGACCTCGTCGCGCAGATCGGTGCGAGCGATGATCTCCTGCCAGCCATTGGTGCAGCCGAGCTCGTTCGCCACCCGGACCTTGCGCACCTCGCTCGCCCGGTCGTCGGTGCAGGCCTCCTGCGGGATGCCGTTGGCGCAGACGAGCACGACGGCGATGAAGGCGTTCATGGCGGTTCCCCGGAAGGTTCTGCGGTTCGGTCCCGCTTCTGGCGGGCGCGACCTCCTACGCGCGAGCGGGCTCCAGGGTTTCGCGGGAGAGGGCCGTTATCCGACCTCGACGATGAGATCGTGGCGAAAGGTCTTCCCTTCCACGGGGTTGGCGACCCAGCGGGTACGGCCGACGCGTAGGTCGTGTCCGGCATGGAAATGCCCTGAGATCCAGGCCTCCGGGCGGTCGGCGTCGGGCAGATCGTCGAGAACGGTGGTGGCGTAGAAGGCCGGCACCCACCACGGCACGCCGGGGGCGTCGCGGAACGCGTCGGCGGCGAGCGGGCTGGCCGGATGGTGCGTGACCGCAACGGTCGGCCCGTCATGCGGCCGGGCGAGGGCTTCGAGGAAGGCCGCCTTCTCGCGGGCATGGGCCTCCATGGCGTCGGCCGGCGACCAGGGCAGGCGATCGGCCCGGCGGATCGAGCCGCGATATTCCCGTGAGCCGGTGACGGGATCGGTCATCCGCGCGACGGCGAAGGCCACCGGGTCCTCGGGCCGGTCCGGCGTGTCGTCGGTGAGCCAGCGCCCGGCCAGCGACCAGTCGCTCCACAGGGTGGTGCCGACGAAGCGCACGCCGCCAATCACCGTCTCCTGGCCGCCCTGGAGCAGGTGGATGCGGTGGCCCAGACCGTTCAGCCGGGCGACCTCCCGCTCCAGGGCGGCGAGGAGATCCGGCGCCGTGCGCGCGTCGCCGGTCGGGGCGTAGTGTTCGTGATTGCCCGGCACCAGCACCACCGGTCGGTCGCCCGCCAGCGCCAGCACCGTGGCGAGGCCCGCCTCGGGCTGGCCCTCGTGCAGGTCGCCGGCGCAGACGAGCACGTCGAAGGGGCTCGAGGGCGGCGGGATCATCTCGGGGCGGCGCCGTTCGAGATGCAGGTCGGAGAGGGGAAAGAGGCGCAGCACGGGATCCGGAACGGCTGGGGGAGAGGGTCAGGCTTTCGCCTGCGCGGCCGCCTCGTCGGCCGCGGCGCGCCATTCCCGGCGGGCGGCCTTGAGCACGTCGAAGGCGGAATCGGCGTTGATGACGGCGATGCCGAGGGCCGCGACGAGATCCGGCCAGGGTGAGCGTGTCGCGGCGGTGGCGAGGCCGGCAAGAATGATCGCGACATTGGCGGCGACGTCGTTGCGGGCGGAGAGGTAAGCGGCCCGCGTCAGGCTGCCATGCCCGTCGCGGTGGCGGGCCAGCATCACGGCGCAGGCGAGATTGACCAGCAGCGCGCCGAAACCGGTCAGCGTCAGCGGCACCGGGGCCGGCGCGGTGAAATCGGAAAACTTCTCGTAGGCGGCGTAGGCCGTGGCGAGGCCCGGCACCAGCAGGATGCCGGCGAGCAGGGTGCCGAGCCGCGCCCGGTTACGGATACTCCAGCCGAGCCCGGCGAAGATCAGCAGGTTGATCGCCGCGTCTTCCAGGAAGTCGAGGCTGTCGGCGATGAGCGCCACCGAGCCGATGGTGAGCGCCACCGCGATCTCGATGCCGAAATAGCCGAGGTTGAGCCCCGCCACGCGGGCGACGACCGGGCGCAGGCTCGGCGAGGGCGGTGGAGGGGGCACCGGAGAATTCCTGAGAGAGGCTGAGGCGCGCCGCTGATTGCCCGAGGCGCCCTCCCCTGTCGAGGGTCTTCCCGCGCGCCCTCAGTACAAAGGAGAACTGGATTTGCCGGCGCGGCTGTGCAAGGCGAAAGCTTTGCCAAGCCGCCCATCGAGGCGGCTATCCGGACCGGGGAGGCCTCAGGATGTTGCCCGAACTGCGCGTGCTCTATTTCGAGGATCTCGAAGTCGGGCTCACCGAGATTCTCAAGAAGGAGATCTCCTCCTCCGACGTGGTCGGCTTCGCCGAGATCACCGGCGACCGCAACCCGATCCACCTCTCCGAGCACTTCGCCGCACGCACGCCCTTCGGCACCCGCATCGCCCACGGCCTCTACACCGCGGGTCTGATCTCGGCGGTGCTCGGCACCCGCCTGCCGGGCCCGGGGGCGGTCTACATTTCCCAGACCCTGAATTTCCGTGCGCCCGTGCGCATCGGCGACACCGTCGAGGTGAAGGTCGAGGTGGCCGAGCTGATCCCCGAGCGGCGCCGCGCCCGCCTCAAATGCACCTGCTCCGTCGGCGACGAGGTGGTGCTCGACGGCGAGGCCCTGGTGAAGGTGCCCAAGAAGGAAGAGGCCGATCCCCTCGCCATGCGCATGGGCGGCGGACGCGCCTGAACCGCACCTTGCCGGAACCGATCGCCATCGACGACGCGGGTGACCCGCGCCTCTCCGCCTATCGGGATGTGCGCGAGCGCGATCTCGTCGGCCGGCAGGGCCGCTTCATCGTCGAGGGCGAGGTCACCCTGCGGATGCTCCTGTCTCCGGGCGCCCGCTTCGCGGTGGAATCGGTGCTGCTCGCTCCCGAGCGCTGGCCGGGATTGTCCGATCTCCTCGGCGGCGCCGGGCCGCCGGTCTATCTGGCCAGCAAGCCGGTGATGAGCGCCATCGCCGGCTTCCCGATCCATCGCGGCGTGCTGGCGGTGGGGTTGCGCGGTGCCGAGCCCGGACCGGAGGCTCTGATCCCGCCCGCTCCCGCCCCGGCGCTCCTCCTGGGCCTCGTCGGGTTGACCAATCACGACAATGTCGGCGGCCTGTTCCGCAACGCCGCCGCCTTCGGCGCCGACGCGGTGCTGCTCGATGCCGAGGCCTGCGATCCCCTCTACCGCAAGGCGATCCGGGTCTCGGCCGGCGCGGCGCTGACCGTTCCCTTCGCCCGCGCGGCGAGCGGTGCGGCCTTGCTCGACCTCGCCGAGCGTCACGCTCTCACCCCCCTCGCCCTCACCCCCGGTGGCGACGAGACCCTCGGCGCGCTGGAGCCGCCGGCCCGCGCGCTGCTTCTGCTCGGCACCGAGGGGCCGGGGCTGCCGAACGCGCTGATGGCGCGGGCGCGCCGCGTCCGGATTGCCATGGCGCCGGGCTTCGATTCCCTCAACGTCGCGACGGCGGGGGCGATCGCGCTGCATCATCTGGCCGGGCGGCGGCTCACGGCCGGTCCAGCCCTCTGAACGAAGCCTGCGGCCTCCCGGCTGTGGACGATCCCGCTCGCGGCGGACCTGAGCCGGCGTGCGCATGTTAAAGGGTTCGGGCGCCAGCGGGGAACGGGATGGGCTACGAGATCGATCTGGGGCGGGCCGGCGATAAGCCCGGCACGATGGACCTCACCGAACTGCTGGCCACCCGCCTCCTCGTCCAGGGCAATTCCGGTTCGGGCAAGTCGCACCTGCTGCGCCGCCTGCTGGAGCAGAGCGCCGGCCTCGTGCAGCAGGCGATCATCGATCCGGAAGGCGATTTCGTCACCCTGGCCGAGCGCTACGGCCATGTCGTGGTCGAGGCCGATGGCAACGAGGCCGAGCTCCTGCGCATCGCCGCGCGGGTGCGGGAGCACCGGGTCTCCGTGGTGCTCTCCCTCGAAGGGCTCGACGCCGAGGACCAGATGCGCGCGGCCGCCGCTTTTCTCGGCGGCCTGTTCGATGCCGACCGCTCGCTCTGGTACCCGATGCTGGTGGTGGTGGACGAAGCGCAGCTTTTCGCTCCGGCGGCCGCGGGCGAAGTCTCCGACGAGGCCCGCCGCCTCTCGCTCGGCGCCATGACCAACCTGATGTGCCGCGGGCGCAAGCGCGGATTGGCCGGCATCATCGCCACGCAGCGTCTGGCCAAGCTCGCCAAGAACGTGGCGGCGGAAGCCTCGAACTTCCTGATGGGCCGCACCTTCCTCGACATCGACATGGCCCGCGCCGCCGACCTGCTCGGCCTCGACCGCCGCCAGGCCGAGATGTTCCGCGACCTGCCGCGTGGTCACTTCGTGGGCCTCGGCCCCGCGCTCTCGAAGCGGCCGCTGCCGATCGCCATCGGCCCGACGGTGACGGAGAGCCGCAATGCCGCCCCCGCCCTGCTGCCCCTGCCCACCATGGGCGAGGAGGCCCGTGCCCTGATCCTCACCGCTTCCCCCGAGGAGGAGGCGCGCCCCCTGCCCGCCCCCCGGCCGAAGCCGGTGCGCACGCCCGGCCCCGACGTGCTGGTCCAGCTCGCCAATTACCGGCCGCCGGTGCGTGAGGATCTGCCGGAGGAGGAGCCGATGGACCCGGCCGAGCGCGAGGCGGCGATGGCCGAGATCCTCGCCTCGGTGCTGGCGGATTCGGATGCCGCCGCCTGTACCCCGGCGACCCTGTATCAGGACTTCACCGTCCGCTGCCGCATCCGCCGGATCGGCGGCGAGGCGATGGGCCTGCCCGAGTTCAAGCGCCGCCTCGCCGTGGCCCGGGCCGGCGTCGACGGCGCCACCGCCGAGGGGCCGGCCTGGGAGCGGGCGCAGGAGATCGCCGCCGGCCTGCCGGAGGATCTCGCCGGGCTGTTCCTGCTCATCGCCCGCACGGCCCTCCAGGGCGCCCCCTGCCCCTCCGACGCCGCTTTGGCGGAGGCCTATGGCACCAGCTCGGCCGGCCGGGCCCGGCGGATGCTCGGCTATCTCGAGGAGCGCGGGGCCATCGTCCTGCGCCGGGATCTGCGCGGCGCCCCGATCATCGCCGTTCCCGACCTCGACGTAGAGACCGGGCCGCAGATCGGCGCCGCCCCGGTGGTGACGCTCCGTCGGCGCGGGCGGAGCTAGAGCCACGCCCAATCGCGGTGTGATCAGAGCGGATACGGCTCCGGCGCGGCGCGCGACAATCCGCGCGTCTTGCCGGCTCCGCGCTTCCGGCCAAGATTGCTCGTCACATCGGCGTGTGGGGCGTCGGAACCGCTCTTTGACGGCGGGGGAAGAGCGAGCGACGATCCGGGGTCGTGGCCGTTCAACGAATTGGGGAGTCTCGGGGCGTTGCTTCAGTCGCGGGAAGGTTTGCGCGCCCTGTCGGGCCGCCGCGCCATCGTCGTCGGGGCGGGACCCGGCGGGCTCGCCACCGCGCTGCTTCTCGCCAAGGCCGGGCTGCACGTCACGGTGATCGAGCGCGATGCCGCTGTCGGCGGGCGCACCAAGACCGTCGAGGCGCCGGGCGGCTACCGCTTCGATATCGGCCCGACCTTCTTCCTCTATCCCCAGATCCTGGCCGACATCTTCGAATCCTGCGGCGAGCGCCTGGAGGACCATGTCCGGCTGGAGCGGCTCGACCCGCAATACAATCTCGTCTTCGAGGGCGAGAGCGGCATCTCGGGGCAGATCCGCGCCACCGGCGACGTGCCGCGGCTGAAGCAGGAGATCGCCCGCCTCGCCCCGGCGGATGCGGAGAACGTCGAGAAGTTCTTCGCCGAGAACCGGACCAAGCTGAACTTCTTCAAGCCGGTGCTGGAACAGCCCTTCGACAACATCCTGTCGATGGCGAGCCCGGCGATGCTGGCGGCCCTCCCCCACCTTCATCCCGGCCGGAGCGTCGACCGGGATCTCAGGCGCTACTTCGCCGATCCGCGGGTGCGCCTCGCCTTCTCGTTCCAGACCAAATATCTCGGGATGTCGCCGTTCCGCTGCCCGAGCCTGTTCACGATCCTCTCGTTCCTCGAATACGAGCACGGGGTCTATCACCCGGTCGGCGGCTGCGGCGCGGTCTCGGAGGCGATGGCGGGGCTGGCCCGCCGCATGGGGGTCGATATCCGCCTCAACAGCCCGGTCGAGCGGGTTCTGTTCGAGGGCAAGCGCGCCTGCGGCGTGGTGACGGGGGGCGAGACGCTCAAGGCCGACGCTGTCGTCGTCAACGGCGACTTCGCCAAGGTGATCCGCGATCTCGTGCCGGAGGAGCGCCGCCCGCGCTGGCGCGACGCCAAGATCGGCAAGGCCCGCCTCTCCTGCTCGACCTACATGCTCTATCTCGGGATCGAGGGCAAAATGCCCGAGAGCCTCGGCCACCACACGATCCTGCTGGCCAAGGAGTACGAGCGCAACATCAACGAGATCACCGGCGGCACCCTGCCGATGCAGCCGTCGATCTACGTCCAGCATGCGGGCTTCACCGATGGCGGCATGGCGCCGCCCGGCCACACCGCCCTCTACGTGCTGGTGCCGGTGCCGAACCTGAAGGCGGGCATCGATTGGGAGGCGGTCGGGCCCACCTACCGCAAGCTGGTGCTGGAGCGGCTGAAGCTGCTCGGCATCCCCGATCTCGAGAGCCGCATCCGCTACGAGCGGGTGGTCGATCCCCGCGATTGGCGCGACGACTTCGCGGTGCATGAGGGCGCGACCTTCAATCTTGCCCACGACCTGATGCAGATGCTCTGGTTCCGCCCGCATAACCGTTTCGGGCCGGGGCTCTACCTCGTCGGCGGCGGCACGCATCCGGGGTCGGGTCTGCCGGTGATCTACGAGGGCGCGCGCATCTCCGCCCGGCTCCTGATCGAGGATCTCGCCCGCGAGAAGGCGCCGGCGATCCTGGCCGACTTGCCGGCGACCTCGCCGCTGGCCACGCAGGGCGATCCGCGTTGAGGCGGGCCGCGCGCTTCGCGGGCCTTGCCGGGCTGCTGGCCACCCTCGCGGGGCCGGCCCTGGCGGCGAGCGTGGAGGTGATCGTCGAGGGGGCGGAGCCGGGGCCCGACGACATCTACGTCACCCTCTGCCAGGGCGGCCTGGCGGAGGCCGCCTGCCCCATCGGCCGCCATGCCCCGGCCCGGGGCGGGGCTGCGCGTTTCGTCTTCGACGGCGTGCCCGCAGGGATCTGGGCGGTCGCCGCCTTCCAGGACGAGAACGGCAATGGCCGACTCGACCGGACGGGGCTCGGCCTGCCGCTCGAACCCTACGGCTTCTCCGGCTCGGTCGGGCGCCGGGCCCGACCGGACTTTTCGAGCGCGAGCTTCGCCCTGCGCGAGCCCGGTGCCGCGATCCGGGTGCGCCTCGCCCGGCCGCTGCCCCGGCGTTGATGCAGGCCGCGCCGCCCCTCGCCCGCGTCGAGGGAGCCGCCCTCTCCTATCGCGACCGCCCAGCCCTGCGCGGTGTCGACCTCGCCCTCGATCGCGGCACGACGCTGGCGCTGCTCGGACCGAACGGGGCCGGCAAGACCAGCCTGATCCGTCTCCTGGCCGGGCGACTCCGGCCCGATGCCGGTTCGGTGCGCGTGCTCGGCGGCGATCCGCAATCCGACCGGGGGACGCGCCGGACAATCGGGTTCGTGCCGCAGGAAATCGCGCTCTATCCCCGCCTCACCGTCGCGGAGAACCTCGACGTGTTCGCCCGGCTCGCCGGTCTTCCGCGCCGGGAGCGCCGTGAGGCCGTGGCGGCGGTGATCGGGCGCTGCGCCCTCGCCGCGGTGACGGATCGGATCGTCGCCACGCTCTCGGGCGGCTACCAGCGCCGGGTCAACATCGCCGCGAGCCTTCTCGCCTCTCCCGATCTGATCCTGCTCGACGAGCCGACCCAAGGCGTCGATCTCGAGGCGCGCGCGGCGATCCACGCGGTGCTCGCCTCGTTGCGCGCGGGCGGCGCCGGCCTCGTCGTCAGCACCCACGATTTTTCGGAGGCCGAGCGCCTGGCCGACCGCGTCGCCATCCTCGCCGACGGAACGATCCGGCGCGAGGGCAGCCTCACCGAGTTGATGCGCCCGCTCACCTCGGCCCCGCCCGAGCACGAGGCGGTGCTGGAAGGCGTCCTCGACGCCGCCGCCGAGGCGGCCCTGCGCCGTGCCGGCTTCTCGCCCCTCGACGGCGATCACCGTCTCTGGCGGGCCGATCATGGGGCCGCGGGCGGGCTCGACGGCGCGGCCCTGCTCGCCGCCCTGCGGCAGGCGGGTGTTCCGGCCGCCGAGATCCGCGTGCGCCGCCCCGGCCTGGAGGCCCTCTACCGCGACGTCCTGGCCGCCGCGCCGCCCCTGGAGACGGCGGCGTGATCGCGGCGGCGATGCGGGTGATGTGGCTCTCGCTGCTGCGCGACCGTGCGGCTTTGGTGATGGCCTTCGTGCTGCCCACCGTCATCTTCGCGATCTTCGCCGCGATCTTTTCCGGCGCGATCGGTGATCGCATCCGCATCCATCTCGGGCTCGCCGACCTCGCCCACACCGCCACCACGCAGCGGCTCGTGACCGCCCTGCAGGCCGAGCCGTCCCTGCGCGTCGAGCGCCTGGACGTGACGGATGCCGAGGCCGCGTTCCGTGCGGTGCGCCGGGGCGAGGTCGATGTCGCGCTGGTGCTGCGGGGGGATCTGGCGGCGGGGGACAAAGGCGCGGATCAGCCCGTGCTGCTGATCGAGAGCCCGTCGCGGGCGCTCGCCACGCCGATCGCCCTCGGCCAGCTTCAGCGCACCCTGAACGACGCCTTGCCCGACGTGGTGCTCGCCCGCATCGTCGCCGACGTGGAGCGCTCCGGCAAGATCGGCCCGGACGAGCGCGCCTTCCTCGATGAGGCCTTCGCCGAGCAGCGGGCGAAGAAGGAGCCGTTCTCCTTCGCTCGTCTGGTCGAGACCCGCACCACCGCGAGCGGGCGCGGCAACGACCGGGTGAGCTATTATGCGGGCGCGATCACCGCCGTGTTCCTGCTGTTCGCGGCGATGCAGGGAGCCCTCTCCCTGGTGGACGAGCGCGAGGGCGGCTTGGCCGACCGTCTCGCCGCCGGGCCCGGCGGCCTGCCGGTGATCGTGCTGGGAAAGTTCCTGTTCCTGCTCGGCCAGGGCGTGGTGCAAGCGGGGCTGATTTTTTCCGCCGCCGCGCTCCTGCATGGGGTCGATATCACCGGCCACTGGATCGGCTGGCTCGTCACCTCCGGGCTCGTTTCCGCCATGGCCGCCGGCCTCGCGCTTGCCGCCTGCGCCGTCTCCGCCACGCGTCAGCAGGCCCATCTCGCCGCGACCTTCGGCGTGCTGCTGCTCTCGGCGGTGGGCGGCAGCATGGTGCCCCGCTTCCTGATGCCGCCCTGGCTGCAGCAGGCCGGCTGGCTCACCCCCAATGCCTGGGCGATCGAGGCCTATCAGTCGGCGCTGAGCGAGGGAGCGGCCGCCGCCCTGCCCGCCTGGGGCGTGCTGGCATTCCTGACGGCGGCGGGGTTGGGGCTGGCGGTCGGAATCGTCGGCCGCCGAGGACGCTGAGGCGGATCGCCCTGCGGCGACCGGCGCCCGCGACCGGCTGCGGCGGATCGGGCAAAGCCATGCGCCACCGTCCCGACGCTTGCCGAGCTGCCCGATCCCCATGACCAACGCGATGCTGCGCCTGCTGATCGCCGACGGCAACGACCGCGACGGCCGTGCCAAGCGGGAAGCAGCCATCGGCAGCACGACCTCGCAGGCCTTCGCCGCCGTGGTGGGCGATCTGGCGCCGGAGGCGGCCTGCACGCTCCTCAATCCTGCCGATGCCGGGGCCGGACTCGAGGCCGGCCTCGACGCCTATGACGGTCTCGTGCTGACCGGTTCCACCTTGAGGCTCGCCGAGGGCGGTCCGGCGGTGGAGCGCCAGCTCGATCTGATGCGCGGGGCTTTGGAGGCGGGACTGCCGGTCTTCGGCTCCTGCTGGGGCATGCAGGTTGCCGCCGCCGTGGCGGGTGGCGAGGTCGGCAAGAATCCGCGCGGGCCGGAATACGGCTTCGCCCGGCGCCTCGCTGCGACCGGCGCGGGCGCGGCGCATCCCCTTCTCGCCGGCCGCGGCCACGCCTGGGATGCGCCGGCGATCCATCTCGACGCGGTGCTCTCGGCGCCGCCCGGCGCCTGCGTGCTCGCCGCCAACGCCGTCCTCGATGTGCAGGCCATCGAGATCCGTTACGGGCGCGGGCTGTTCTGGGGCACGCAGTATCACCCCGAAACCGATTTCGACGAGCTCGCTGCCTTGCTGCGGCTGAGCGCGGAGGAGGTCGTCACCGCTGGGCTCGCCGCCGACCACGGCGCGGTGGGGACCTATGCCGACGACATCGCGGAGCTCACGGACGATGACGGGCCGGCCCGTCGCCACCGCGCCTGGCGCCTCGGCATCGGCGCGGATGTCCTCGAAGCCGGGCAGCGGCGGCGGGAGATCGGCAATTTTCTGAGGGCGCTGGCCGCCCGACGGGGCCACGAAGGATAGAAGCGCGACCGGGTGGCACGTTGACCCGCCACGTCCCGGATCTAGCTTCGCTTTGAAGGCTGTTTGTCAGGCCCCCGGAGACGTGTTTCCAATGAGCCAGGGTTCTTCGGTCGCGGTGGTCGGCAGCGGGCTCGGCGGTCTCGCCTCGGCCTGCGTCGCGGCGGCGCGCGGGCATCGCGTCACGGTCTACGACAAGAACAGCTGGCTGGGTGGCAAGGCCGCCGTGCTGCACGAGGGCGGCTTCCGCTTCGATATGGGGCCGACCATCCTCACGGTGCCCCGGGTGCTGGAGCGCATCTTCGCCGAGGCCGGCCGGAGCGTCCACGATTACATGGATCTGCGCCGCCTCGACCCGCAATGGCGCTGCTTCTTCGACGACGGGTCGCGCATCGACCTGATCGAGGACGTGGACGCCATGGCCGCCACGATGGACCGGTTCGCGCCGGGCCAGGGGGCGGGGGACGGCTACAAGAAGTTCATCGCCGTTTCCGAGCACCTGCACGGCGTCTCCGAGCGCTTCTTCTTCTGGAAGGCGGTGCAGGACCTGTTCGATACGATCGACATCCGCGCCAACATGAATCCGGGCACGCTGCGCGACGTGCTGTCCCTGCGCATGCACGCCACCGTGGCGAGCACCATTCGCGGCAAGGTCAAGGATGCGCGGCTGGCGCAGATGCTCGACCACTTCGTGCAATATGTCGGCTCCTCGCCCTACGGCGCGCCGGCGGTGCTCTGCGCCATCGCCCATATGCAGACGGCCGAAGGGGTCTGGTATCCGATGGGTGGCACCCGCGCGGTGGCCGAGGGGCTGATGAAGCTCGCGACCGAACTCGGCGCCACGATGAAATCCTCCGACGAGGTTCTGGGTCTCGACATCGCGGGCGGCCAGCTCCGCGGCCTGCGCACCCGCGACGGCGTCGCCCCCTACGACGCCGTCATCTCCAACATGGATTCCGTGCGCACCTATCGCGAGCTGGTCGGCGGCGAGGTCGGCAAGTCCTACGAGAAGAAGAGCTTCGAGCCGGCCTGTTCCGGCGTGGTGCTCTATCTCGGGCTGGACCGGCGCTACGAGCACCTCAACCACCATGATTTCGTCTTCTCCCGCGATCCGGAGGAGGAATTCGATTACATCTATCGCAAGGGCGAGCCGGCGCCCGACCCGACCGCCTATCTCGCCGCCCCCTCCTCCACCGATCCGAGCGTGGCGCCGGAGGGCGGCGAGGCGCTCTACGTCCTCGTGCACACACCGTATCTGCGGCCGCACCACGATTGGTCGAAGATGTTTCCGGCCTATCGCCGGACCATCCTGGAGAAGCTGAAGCGCACCGGCGGCATGCCGGATATCGAGGAGCGCATCGTCGTCGAGCGTCACCTCACGCCGCAGGACATCCACGACCGCTACAAGGTGCTGAACGGGGCGATCTACGGGCTCGCCTCGCATGGGCGGATGATGGGCGCCTTCAAGCCCGGTAACCGCTCGCGGGAGGTGCGCGGCCTCTACCTCGCCGGCGGCGCCGCCCATCCGGGGCCGGGCATGCCGATGGTGATGATGTCCGGCTGGATCGCCGCCGACGCCCTCGACCAGGATCTCCGCACCGGCGCCGCGCCGGAATGGCGCAGGAGCGCCTGAGCGGACCGCCCGAGCCGTCGCCATGCCGGCCAGATCGCCGCCGCCCGAGCGCTCGGGCCCGCTCTGGCGGTTCATGAGCGCCTATTTCGACCGCTTCGTGCGGCGCCACCTGAACGCCCTGCGGCTGGCCCGCTGGGGCGCGCCGCCCGCTGGCGACCGGCGGGGGCCGCTGGTGATCTACGCCAACCATCCGGCCTGGTGGGATGCGGCGACCCTGATCGTGGCCGCCGCGCGCCTGTTCCCGGAGCGGGAGAGCTTCGCGCCGATCGATGCGGCGATGCTGGAGAAATACGGCATCTTCCGGAAGCTGGGGGCCTTTCCGGTCGACCTCGACAGCGCGCGGGGGGCGGCGCAATTCCTATCGGCCGCCCGCGCGATCCTGGCACGGCCCGACCGCGTTCTCTGGATCACGGCGCAGGGCCGCTTCGCCGATGTGCGCGTCCGCCCTCTCGGGCTGAAGCCCGGTGTCGCCCGGCTCGCCGAGATCGCGCCCGAGGCGACGTTCCTGCCGCTTGCCGTGGAATACGCCTTCTGGGACGAGCGCGGAGCGGAAGCCTTCCTCGCCTTCGGCGCACCGCTGCCGGCGGCGGACCTCCTCGCCCTGCCCCGGCCGGAGCGTCTCGCGCGGTTGGAGACGGCGCTGACCGCGACCCTCGACCGGCTCTCGGCGGACGTGATCGCCCGCGATGCCGCCCGGTTCGAAACGCTGCTTGCGGGACGGCGCGGTGTCGGGGGAATCTATGATGGCTGGCGGCGCCTCGCCGCCGCCCTGACCGGACGCCGCTTCGAGCCCGGCCACAGGGATGACGGACCGGGGCAGGAGACGCGGACCCGATGACGCTCGCGCTGCTCGTTCTCGCGGGCCTGAGCCTCGCCCTCGCCCTGCTGCCGGCTCTGCTGGCGGCGATGAATCTCGCGGTCCTGCGCACGCCGGCACCCTCCCGGACCGAGGGCCTCGTCTCGATCCTGATCCCGGCCCGCAACGAGGCGGCGGTGATCGAGGGCACCGTGCGGGCGGCGCTGGCGAGCACCGGCCCGTCCGTCGAGGTGCTGGTGGGTGACGACCATTCCACCGACGACACCGCCGCCATCGTCGGGCGGCTGGCGCTGTCCGATCCGCGCCTGCGGCTGGTCTCCGTCCCGTCCCTGCCCGAGGGCTGGACCGGCAAGAACCACGCCTGCTTCGCCTTGGCGGCGGAGGCGCGGGGCGAGCATCTGCTCTTCCTCGATGCCGACGTGACGCTGGCGCCGAATGGGGCGGCGGCCTTGGCCGCCCATGCCGTGCGGAGCGGCGCGGATCTCGTCAGCGGCGTGCCGCGTCAGGTGATGGGAAGCCTCGGCGAGCGGCTGACGGTGCCGATGATCGACTTCCTGTTGCTCGGCTACCTGCCCATCGCCCTGATGCGCACCCTGCCCCGGCCCTCCCTCGGGGCGGCCTGCGGGCAGATGATCCTGGTCGGGCGCGAAGCCTACGCCAGAACCGGCGGCCACGGGGCGATCCGCACCTCCCTGCACGACGGTGTGCGTCTGCCGCGGCTGTTCCGGGAGCACGGCTTGCGGACCGACCTCGTGGCCGGCCACGCCCTGGCGGCTTGCCGGATGTACCGGGATTTCGCCCAGGCCTGGGCCGGCTTCTCGAAGAACGCGCATGAGGGCATGGCGACGGCCCGGGCGCTGCCCGTCTGGACCACGCTGCTGTTCGGCGGCCATGTCCTGCCCTGGCTGATTCTCGGCCTCGCCCTGGCTTTCGGCACATCCAGCGCCGCCACCCTTGCCGCCGCCGCCGCCCTCGTCTCGCTCGCGACCCGCGCCGCGATCACCCTCGCGGTGGCCGCGCCGCTCTCGACCATTCCCCTGCATCCCGCCACCGTCTGCACGGCCCTGGCGATTCAATGGAACGTGCTGCTGCGGCCGGGCCGTGCCGGCCGCGCGGTGTGGAAGGGCCGCCACTACGCCGTGAACCTCCCCGCCGGGCCGCGCCGGGAGCCGGGCTGAGCGTCTCCGTCGAAGCGCCCCGTGCACCGCCTCGGCCTGCGGGAAGGCTGTCCGGGATCGGAGG
This sequence comes from Methylorubrum populi, assembly GCA_020741775.1. Taxonomy (GTDB): domain Bacteria; phylum Pseudomonadota; class Alphaproteobacteria; order Rhizobiales; family Beijerinckiaceae; genus Methylobacterium; species Methylobacterium populi_B. The sequence continues at coordinate 69,735 of DYYG01000031.1, read as the reverse complement.
TTTCGGGAGCATCCCGCGATCTCGGGGGACGACGCTGTCATTCGCGCAGGATCCTTGCGGCAAATCGTGCGGAGCCCGTGATCGAGCCTTTGCAGTTGTCGGGCAACGCCTGTAGCTTTGTGGCCACGACGGCCCTGCCTGTTGCCGGGCCGCATCGCCAGGAAGTTCGGTCGCGTCGATGAGGGATGAGAGCGCCGCCGCCGTGTCGGCCCGCCCCACCGCCGGCCCGCAGACATCGCGGGAGGGTTCCCGCACGGTCACGGGCGGGCGCCCGATCGAGTCCTATCCGCCGCATTTCGAGACCGGCCGCAGCGGCCGCCGCGACGCCTACGCCGCGCTCGATCTCGGCACCAACAATTGCCGCCTGCTGATCGCCGAGCCGACCCCCAACGGCTTCCGGGTGATCGACGCCTTCTCCCGCATCGTCCGGCTCGGCGAGGGCCTGGGCAATTCCAACAGACTCACCGAGGCCGCCATCGAGCGCACGGTGGAGGCCCTGCGCATCTGCCGGGGCAAGATGAAGACGCGGGCGGTGGCCCGCTCCAAGGTGATCGCCACCGAGGCGTGCCGGCTCGCGGTCAACGGGGCCGAGTTCGTCGCCCGTGTGCGCGCTGAGGTCGGGCTCGACCTGGAGATCGTCGACCGGCAGACCGAGGCCTATCTCGCCGTCACCGGCTGCGCGGCCCTGGCCGATCCGCTGGCGGAATCGGTCGTGATCTTCGATATCGGCGGCGGCTCCACCGAGATCGCCTGGCTCGACGGGGCCGCGGCCAATCCCTCGACCGACCCGACCCTGCGCATCCGCGCCTGGGATTCGCTGCCCGTCGGCGTGGTGACGCTGGCCGAGCGGCATGGCGGCACCGAGGTCACCCGCCTCACCTTCGAGGGCATGGTGGAGGAGGTCGGCGACCTGCTCTCCCCCTTCGCGATCCGCGCCGCGGCGGCGGCCACCGCCCCCGCCTTCCACCTGCTCGGCACCTCCGGCACGGTGACGACGCTCGCCGCCATGCATCTGCGCCTCGCCCGCTACGAGCGGCGCCGGGTCGACGGCCTGTGGATGAGCGACGGGGAGGTCAGCGACGCCATCGAGGACCTGCTCGACACCCGCCTCGACCAGCGCGCCGACAATCCCTGCATCGGCCGCGACCGGGCCGATCTCGTGCTGGCCGGCTGCGCGATCCTGGAAGCGATCCGCCGGGTCTTTCCCTCCGAGCGCCTGCGCATCGCCGACCGGGGCCTGCGCGAGGGGCTTCTGATGAACATGATGCGCGAGGATGGCGTCTGGCGCCGCGGCCGGTATCGCTGACAGGTCTGGCGCACTTCACGGGCCGGCCGGACCGGGATAGGGACGGGCGCGTGAAGAGGACGGAACCATGAGCGACCGGCGAGGCGGGACGAGCGGCCTGCGCGGCGACCTGAAGCAGCGGGTGAAGACCGGGCGCGGGCGCACCCTCTCCCAGAAGCGCTGGCTCGAACGCCAGCTCAACGATCCCTATGTCGCCCGCGCCAAGCGCGAGGGCTACCGCTCCCGTGCGGCCTTCAAGCTGACCGAGATCGACGAGCGCTTCAAACTGCTCAAGCCCGGGCAGCGGATCGTCGATCTCGGCGCCGCCCCCGGCGGCTGGTCGCAGGTGGCGGCGAAGATCGTCGGCGAGAGCGGCCGCATCGTCGGCATCGATCTGCTGGAGATCGAGCCGATGGCGGGCGCCACCTTCCTCACCCTCGACTTCCTCGACGAGAGCGCCCCCGAGCGCCTGAACGAGCTGCTCGGCGGCAAGGCCGACCTCGTCCTCTCCGACATGGCCGCCAACACCACCGGCCACAAGAAGACCGACCACCTGCGCACCATCGGGCTGGCCGAGACCGCGGCGGCGTTCGCGGCGGAGATCCTGGCGCCGGGCGGCGCCTTCCTGGCCAAAGTGTTCCAGGGCGGCACCGAGGGCCAGCTCCTGGCCGATCTGAAGCGGGATTTCGCGGTTGTCCGCCACGTCAAACCGGCGGCGAGCCGGGCGGATTCGAGCGAGCTCTACGTCCTGGCCACCGGCTTCAGGGGCCGGGCGGCCGGGGACGCGGCGTCCGACGAGGGCTGATACGGCGCGGTCCTTTCGTGGCACGATGCCTGCTCATCCTGCCCGAGAGCCGCGCTGGGAAGGCCCCGATGACCGCCAAGCCGTTGAACCGCTTCTCCGTCGCGCCGCTGAGCGGCATGACCCGGCGCCTCGCCGATGTCGCGGCGGGCCGTGCCGTCCCGGATCTCGTCATCGCGGGGGCGCGGATCCTCTCGACCTATTCCGAGCGCATCCTGCCCGACCGGGAGATCTGGATCGCGGGCGGGCGCATCGCCGCCGTGAAGCCGGCCGGCAGCCATGTCGGCGACGCGCCGCGCACCGATGTGCGGGGCGGCCTGATCGCGCCGGGGCTGGTCGATCCGCACCTGCATATCGAGAGCAGCATGGTCACGGCCTGCGCCTATGCCGAGGCCGCGCTCGTCAACGGCACCACCTCGATCGTCTGCGACAGCCACGAGATCGGCAACGTGCTCGACGTGAACGGCGTCGCCTGGATGCTGGAGGATGCCCGTGAGGCGCCCCTCAACATCTTCCTCACCGTGCCGAGCACCGTGCCCGCCACCACGCCGGACTTCGAGACCGCCGGCGGTGATCTGACGGCGGAGAAGATCGCCGCGCTGTTCGATGCGTGGCCCGAGGCGATCGGGCTCGGCGAGAAGATGGATTTCGTGGCGGTGGCCGCCGGGGACGAGCGGGCCCACGCGATCATCCGGGCGGCCCTGGAGCGGGGACGCCCGGTCTCCGGCCATGTCTACGGGCGCGACTTCGTGGCAGCCTACGCGGCGAGCGGCGTCACCGACACCCACGAGGCCATCGACGCCGACATCGCCGACGACCTCTTGGAGGCGGGGCTCTGGATTTTCCTGCGCGGCGGTCCGCCGACCACGCCCTGGCACTCGCTGCCGAAGGCCATCGGCGCCGTGACGGAGTACGGCGCGGCCTGGAAGCGAGTCTGCGCCTGCACCGATGACCGCGACGCCGACGACCTCCTCGCCTTCGGCCTCGATTGGGTGGTGCGCGAGGCGGTGGCGCGGGGCATCCCGAAGCCCGCTGCCTGGGCCATGGGCTCGCTGCACGGCGCCACCCGCTACGGCCTCGACGGCGAGATCGGCGGTCTCGGCGGCGGGCGCCGGGCCGATCTCGTACTGCTCGACGACGATCTGGTGCCGCAGGCGACGTGGTATGGCGGCGAATTGGTGGTGGAGGACCGCAAGCCCACCCCGCGGCTCGAACAGGCCCTGGCCCGGCCCTACCGCTACCCGGCCCAAGCCTATGCCACGATGCGGCTGCCCGATCCGCTGCCGCCCCTGATCCCGGCGCTTCCCCCCAGCCCCTGCATCGTCAACGCGATCCGCACCACTCTGCCGGGCATCGAGCTGACCCATGAGCGCCTCGCCCTCACCCCTGGCGCCGGCTGGCCGGAGACGCTCGCGGCGCACGGCCTCTGCCATGTCGCGGTGATCGAGCGGCACGGCCGTTCCGGCGGCGTCGCCCACGGGCTGCTCTCCGCCTTCGGGCTCACGCGCGGCGCGGTGGCGAGCAGCGTCGGCCACGATTCGCACAACGTCATCGTCGCCGGGCTCGATGAGGCCGATATGCGCGTGGCCCTCCGGGCCATCGCCGCCCAGGGCGGTGGCGTCTGCGTCGTGGAGGCGGGCGAAGTCGTCGCCCTGGTGCCGCTGCCGGTGGCGGGGCTGCTCTCCGACAAGCGCGTCGGCGCGGTGGCCGAGGAGATGAAGGCCCTGAAGGCCGCCTGGGAGCGGGCCGGGTGCAGCATCCCCTATATGGGCTTCAACCTGATCCCGCTCTCGGTGATCCCGCAGATCCGCATTACCGACAAGGGGTTGGTGCTCGTGCCGGAGACGGTTCAGGTACCGCTGTTCGAGGCGGCGTGAGCCGGAGGCGACGACTCCGACTGCAGCCTCGCAGGATTTTCCAGATCTCTGGACGATCCTGTGAGGCCGCTCTCGCGGCACCTCAGGATGAGGCGTGGGGGAGATCAAGCGGACAGGCTCTGAGGAGCGGTGTTCTCCCTCGTCCTTTCAGCGCTTCAACATCCTGCGAGGGCGTTGCTCCGTCCGGAAGAATAGCTTTTCCTTGCGGCCCGGCCGCAACACGGCATCAATCGCAAAAGAGGTTATCCAAAAACAATTCCGGATCGAGGTAGAATTCCCGCAAGAGTTTGAAATGGTCCGTCTCAGCGAAGCTCGTTTTGCTCACTCCTTCCGCGCCGATAAGAAAGAGATCGGCATCCGGATACGCCATGATCAGCGGCGAATGGGTCGCGATGATGACCTGAGCACGCTCGGACTCGTCCAGGGTCTTGACGATTTTCAGGAAATCCATCTGCCGCCGGGGAGATAGGGCGGCTTCGGGCTCGTCCAGAACGAAGATGCCTTCTCCGCCGATCTTGCTCCTGAAGATCTCCAGGAAGGCCTCGCCATGCGACCGCTCGGTCAGCGAGCGGCCGCCATAGAGATCGTAGAAGTCCGGGCCGCTTGCCTCGGCCAACCTATCCACCTGCTCGTTGAAGGCGAACAGGGTTTCCGCCCGGACATAGAAGCCCTTCGACATACGCGGCAGCCAGGAAAGCCGCATATGGCGCGAGAGCTGGCTGAGGCCGTCGCCGCCGGTCCTGTAGTTGCGGCTGCCGCCGTAGGTTCCGAAGCCGCAATTGTCCGCGATGACCTCGATGATCGAGGATTTGCCGATGCCGTTGGGTCCGGCGAAGATCGTGACCCGCTTGTCGAATTCCAATTCGAAGGATCGGTCCGCGAGAGCCGGGATCGTGAAGGGATACCGGCTCCAATCGTCGATCGCCTCCGTCATGAGGGCCATCCGCTTGAGAAACGGCGCTCTGAGACGGCTGGGCTTTCTCATCGTCGGCATCACCATCCGGCATTCGGCCGAATGGTAGAGCGGCGCGCGACGCCGTCATAGCCGGAAGCGTTTCGCTCCGAACACCGCTCGTGCGAGGTCCCTGGATCGGACAAGCGCAGAGCCGGGCGTCGCACGCCGGGTGCTGCCCGGCCGGCGGAGGCTCAGCGGGCGGTGGAAATGCCCGGTCCCTTGTCGGTCCATTCCGGAGGCAGGCCGATCATGTCGGCGATGATGCCGTCGAAGCCCGGTGCCCGGCCGAAGGCCTCGCAATCGGGATCGAGGGGGGCCTCGCCGAGGGTGGTGATGCGGATCCGGTCGTAGGTCGGGAGCTGAAGCTCGCCCTTGAACGGATCCTTGCCGGTGGCGAGGTAGGAGCCGAAATCCTGGCCGAACTCGCCGGCAAGGTCGTAGGCGTCGCTCGCCGCCGAGAAGCGGGCCTGGTTGGTGAAGGAATTGGCCGCGCCGGCCCAGATCATCGCCGCCCTCTGGCGGTTGCGGGCGTCGAGCGCCTCGGCCTCGATGGTCAGGCTGCCGAGCCCGATCGGCACCCGGGGCACCGGGATCTTGCCCACCGCGTCGGCGAAGCCGATGCCGACCTGGGCCGCGATGGTGATCGCCGCCGAGGCGCCGATGGTCGCCCCCGCCGCCGGCACGTTGGTGAGATCGACCCGCGTCACCCTCGAGCGCACGGTGAGGTCGGCCCGCCCCGAGGACACCACGTCGTAGCGCAGCGACAGGTCGTAGCAGAGGGCCCGGTCGGCGGCGTTGGCGATCAGGCGCCGCTCCACCGGCGACAGGCCGGGGCCGGAAACGGCCTCGTTGAATTCCGTCGGCACGATCCGCACGGTGCGCACCGTCTGCGGCAGGGTCGGATCGATGAACAGCTTGGATTCCGAGGCGACCGCGTCGCTCGTCACGAACTGGTCGTGGCGGGAGAGCGAGCTGCCATCGGTGAGCACCACATCGCCGCAGCCGGCGAGCAGGGCGAGCAGGGAGGCGGCCAGAGCGAGGCTGCCCACCTTGGCAGGGGAGCGGGGACGACGTTGCGACCGCAGGAGCATCGGGCACTTTCGCGGAAATGGGGACCGGCGCCGTGCGGCGCGCGGGGAGGCGGCCGGGCAGCCTCTCTTTTCGGGCGGAAGCCTAGCCGTGCGGGACCCGTCCCGGAAGGATGCTGCCGTCTATGGCGGACGTATCCGCCGGGGCTGTGACCGTTCAGCCACGTTGTTTATTCCCTCCCCTCCGGCATCGTGACCGGAAATCGGCCCCGGAACCCACCTGCAACCCTTCGGCGCCCCCCGCGCTTGTCCCCTCCGATGCGCCCCGCCCAGATCGTTCCCCTCGTCGTCGCCACGGCCCTGTTCATGGAGAACACCGACTCGACGGTGATCGCCACGGCGCTGCCGGCGATCGCGGCGAGCCTGGGCGTGGACCCGATCGCCCTCAAGCTCGCGCTGACCGCCTATCTGGTGAGTCTCGCGATCTTCATTCCCGTCTCGGGCTGGGCCGCCGACCGCTACGGCGCCCGCAACGTGTTCCGGGGGGCGCTCTGCGTCTTCATGGCAGGGTCGCTGGCCTGCGCCGCCGCGAACTCGCTCACCGGCTTCGTCGCCGCCCGCTTCGTGCAGGGGATCGGCGGGGCGATGATGGTGCCGGTCGGCCGCCTCGTGATCCTGCGCAGCGTCCCGAAATCCGAACTGGTCGGGGCGCTGGCCTACCTCACCATCCCCGCGCTGATCGGCCCGATCCTCGGGCCGCCGCTCGGCGGCTTCATCACCACCTATGCCGATTGGCGCTGGATCTTCTTCATCAACATTCCGATCGGGCTGGCCGGCATCGTGCTGGCGACCCTGTATTTCGGCGATATCCGCGAGGAGGCACGCCCGCCGCTCGACGGAATCGGCTTCCTCCTTTCCGGCGGCGGTCTCGCCCTGCTGATGCTGGGCTTCGCCTCGACCGGACGCCATCTCCTGCCGGACGGTGTGTCCTGGGCCTGCATGGCGGCCGGTCTCGCCCTGATCGGGCTCTACCTGCGCCACGCCCGGTCCACCGCGCACCCGCTGATCCGCCTCGATCTCCTCCGGCACCAGACGTTTCGCGCGGCGGTGACGGGGGGGAGCCTGTTCCGTATCGGCACCGGGGCGATTCCATTCCTGCTGCCGCTGATGCTGCAGATCGGCTTCGGGCTCGATCCCCTGCATTCGGGGCTGATCACCTTCGCGGCGGCGGCGGGCGCGCTCCTCATCAAGATCGTCGGCCCGCGCATCCTGCGGGCCCACGGCTTCCGGCGGGTCATGGTGACGAACGCCCTCGTCGCGTCGGCCTTCCTCGCCGCCAACGGGCTGTTCACGGCGGAGACCCCGCACTGGATCATCGTCAGTGTGCTGCTGCTCGGCGGTTGCGTCCGCTCGCTGCAATTCACCTGCGTCAACGCCATCGCCTATGCCGATCTCGACGCGAAGGAGATGAGCGCGGCCACCAGCCTCGCCAGCGTCGCCCAGCAGCTCTCCTTGAGCCTCGGCGTCTCCATCGGCGCCCTGGCGCTGGAAGGCGCCGCCGCGTGGCACGGCCATGCCGGCATCGCGGCGCAGGACTTTCCCCTCGCCTTCCTCGGCGTGGCCGTGATCTCGGCGGGCTCGTTCCTAATCTTCCGGCGTCTCGCGCCTGATGCGGGGGCGGAGGTGTCGGGCCAGCGCAGGGTCGCCGAGGCCGTCCCGAGACCCGCCGACGGCTCGCCTCAGAGCTTCGCCCCGGTCACGCCGCGGCACGCGCCGGAGCCCGGCCGCCCGTCCGCTTGACGCCGCTCTTCCGGGCCGGCGCCTTCGGCCCTTTCGTGGGAGCACGGGCCGGAGCGGCGGCGGCATTGCTGCGCCAGCCCTGCCAGCTCCAGGCGCCGGGGCCGGTCATCGCGTACATCAGGAAGGCGCCCGCCAGCCCGAGATCGGCCAGGAGGAAGCTGCGCTCCGTCGCCGCCGCCGCGCCGGCCTGGAGCCAGAACGGGTGGAGCAGGGTCGCCATGCCGGCGACGAAGCCGGCCATGGCCAGCCCGGTGATCCGCGGCATCACCCCGAGGATCACCGCCAGGGGACCGAAGACCTGTACGATCACCGCCGCCGTGGCGACGGCGTTCGGGGCGGGGCAGCCGGCACCCGCCAGCGTCACCGCGAAACCCGAGACGTTGAGCGCCCGCGCCACGCCGGTCGGCAGCAGGGCCGAGGCCATGAGGAGGCGGGTGGCGAGAAGCACGCCGTTCTGGGCTGAACCGAACACGGGCCGAGGACTCCGGGCGGGAAGGCGGGACGAATGCCGGGAAGCCTCGGGGGCCAGCGTGAATCGCGGGTTAAGCGGATCCCGTGGAATGGCCGATGTCTGGGGATCGTCTGGGAACCATGGGCCCAGGGTCACGCCGCCGACTTCACTCGACACGGGAAGCCGCCGGAGATACCGGCCCCATCAGCCTCGCGGCATTTCGGGGAGCGGCGGTGAACCGGACGACAGCTCCCGGCGAGACCGGCGCGGCACGAAGGCCGTTTCCACCAATGCAGAGCCCGCCCCGCCATGGACTTGCCCTTGCGTTGGGCTTAAGCCCGCAACCCGAGACAAGCGCAGGACGGTTCAAAGGATAGTCACGCCGTGGTTCAGTCGATGGCCGACGTGCGGGAGGCAATCTTCGCCTTCATCGCGGCCCGCAACCCGGGCCTTCCTCCGGGCGCGGTCACGGGGGAGACATCCCTCGTGACGAGCGACGCCCTCGATTCCATCGGCATCCTCGACCTGATGATGCATCTCGGCGACCGCTTCGGCGTCGAGGTCGACGAGGACAGTTTCGACCTCGCCAATTTCGCGAGCGTCGATACGCTGGCCCATTTCATCGACGACCGGCGCTCCGACGCCTGACCTGCCGCCAGATCTGTCCGATGGCCCCGACGCTGCTGCACCACCTGCTCGATGGAGCCGGCGCGGACGATCATCCCGCGGTGATCGAGGGCACCGACACTCTGACCTATGGCGCCTTCCGGGCGAGGGTCGCCGCCCTGGCGGAGCGGCTGCGCCGCCTCGGGCTGAGGCCCGGCGACCGGGTCGCGATCCTCCTGCCGAAATCGATCCGCGAATGCGTCGCGATCTTCGCCGCCAGCGCGGCGGGGGGCGTGTTCGTGCCGATCCATCCGAGCCTGCGCCCGCGCCAGGTCCACCACATCGTCGCCGATAGTGGCGCGCGGGTGCTGCTGACCGATGCGGGCCACGCGGCCGGGCTGGACGGCGCCCTCGACGATCTGTCGGATCTGCGCGTCCTCGAGGCGGAAATCGGGAGCGAGACCGAAGCGTCGCTGACCCCCGGCGAGGCGGCGCCCGAGGGGCTGGCGGCGATCCTCTACACCTCCGGCTCGACCGGCCTGCCCAAGGGCGTGATGCTCTCCCACGCCAACCTGATCGCCGGGACCCGTATCGTGCGGACCTATCTCGGAATCGGGCCGGAAGAGCGCATCCTCTCGGTGCTGCCCTTCTCCTTCGATTACGGGCTGAACCAGCTCCTGACGAGCGTCGAGCAGGGCGCGCGGATCGTGCTGGTCAGCCCCCGGCTTGGGGACGACGTGGTGCGGGCGCTGGAAACGCACCGCATCACGGTGCTGGCGGGCGTGCCGACCCTCTGGACGCTGCTGACCCGCGCCGCGCCGCATCTCGCCAAGGCGGATCTCTCGGCCCTGCGCCTCGTCACCAATTCCGGCGGGAGCCTTGCCCTCCCGACCATCGCCCGCCTGCGCGCCCGGCTGCCGCACACGCGGATCGTGCTGATGTACGGCCTGACGGAGGCCTTCCGCTCAACCTATCTGCCGCCCGACGAGATCGACCGACGCCCGGACTCGATCGGCCGCGCCATCCCTGAGACCGACATCGTCATCGTCACCGCCGAGGGCCGAAGGGCCAAGCCCGGCGAGCCCGGTATCCTGCATCACCGGGGGCCGACCGTCTCCCTCGGCTACTGGAAGCGGCCGGAGGACACCGCCCGGGTTCTGGTGCCGGACCCGTTCCCGCCGTCCGGCGCCGCCCCCGGCCTCGTCTGCCGCTCCGGCGACCTCGTGGTGGAGGATGCGGAGGGCTATTTCCGCTTCATCGGCCGCGAGGACACGATGATCAAGACGCAAGGGTTCCGCGTCAGCCCGACCGAGGTCGAGGCGGCGCTGATGGAGACCGGCGCCTTCCGTGCGGCCGCCGTGATCGGTCTGCCCGATCCGAGCCTCGGCCAGCGCATCCACGCGGTCACCGTTCCCGCCGAGGGCGCGCCGGGGACGGCGGATGTCCTGCAATCCCTGCGCAAGGCGCTCGCTCCGCATCTCGTGCCCCGCACCATCGAGGCGGTGCCGACCCTGCCGACCACACCCAACGGCAAGGTCGATTACAAGCGCCTCACCGCCGAGCGCGCGGCGGCGGAGATCTGAGGTTTACGCCGGCTCTTCCCCTTCGGGATGAGGGGCGTGGGACGAAACTCCCTTGCGAGGGCCGATACACCATGACTCAGGCCACGCTCCCGACGCCGGACCTCGCCACCGCGCTGATCGCCGAGAATTTCGCGCGCGATGCGGGCGGCGTCCTGCATGTCGGCGGCCTGGCGCTGACCGAGCTGACAAGGGAATTCGGCACGCCGCTCTTCGTCTACGATGCCGGGACCATGCGCCGGACCTATCGTGCCTTGCGGGAGGCCGTCGCCGGCTTCGCGGAGGTCGACTTTTCCGTCAAGGCGAACCCCAACCCGGCGGTGATCCGGGTGTTTGGCCAGGAGGGAGCGGGCGCCGAGATCGCCTCCGGCGCAGAGTTCGACGCCGCGCTTCGGGCGGGCGTCGCCGCTGAGCGGATCCTGTTCGCCGGGCCGGGAAAAAGCGCGGCCGATCTCAACCGGGTGATCGGTGGCGGCATCGGTGAGATCCATCTGGAGAACCGGGAGGAGATGGCCCGCGTCGCGGCGGCGGCGGAGCGCCACGGCGTCACCGTGCGGGTGGCGCTCCGGATCAATCCCGGTGCCACCGCCCAGGGCGGCGCGATGCGGATGGGCGGCAAGCCCTCCCCCTTCGGCTTCGACGAGGAGGAGATGGAGGCGGCCATCGACGCGGTGGAGGCCATGCCGCGCCTGCGCCTCGCCGGGCTGCATCTCTTTGCCGGAACGCAGGGGCTGAAGGCCGAGACGCTCCTCGGCCAATGGGCCTACGGTCTCGGCCTCGCGGCGCGCATGGCCGAGAGGATCGGCCGGCCGCTGGAGACGATCGACCTCGGCGGCGGCCTCGGCATCCCCTACTTCCCCGGCGACACCGCCCTCGATCTCGCCGCGATCCGTGCCGGGCTGCCGGCCCTGATCCAGACGCTGCGGGCGAACCCGCTCCTGGCTCCGGCCCGGGTGGTGCTGGAGCCCGGCCGCTACCTCGCCGGCCCGGCGGGCCTCTATCTGGCGCGGGTGCTGGCGGTGAAGGAGTCCCGCGGCAGCCGCTTCGTCATCACCGATGGCGGGATGCACCATCATCTGGCCGCGAGCGGCAATCTCGGCCAGATCGTCAAGCGCGACTTCCCCCTGGCGGCTTTGGTGGACGCGGGGAGCGAGCGCACGGCCACCGCCGTGGTCGGCCCGCTCTGCACGCCCCTCGACATGCTGGCCCGCGCCGCCCCGCTGCCGCCGCTGGCCGAGGGCGACCTCGTGGCGGTGCTGCAATCGGGCGCCTACGGCCTGACCGCGAGCCCGACCGGCTTCCTCAGCCACCCGATGCCGGCTGAGGTGCTGGTGGAGGGGGGCGAGGCTGAGCTGATCCGGGCGCGCGGAGCCTGAAGCGGGCGCGCCGCGAAGCCCTCTCCCGCCTCGCATCCGCGAGGCACCCTCCCCCGCAGAGGGGGAAGTGTTTTTCCGACTCCGCTTCTTGAGACAAAAAACCCCGGCCTTGCGGCCGGGGCTGAAGTCGGTCTCGAACTTTCGACGGCTCTTAGAAGAAGCCGAGCTTCTTCGAGGAGTAGCTGACCAGCATGTTCTTGGTCTGCTGGTAGTGGTCGAGCATCATCTTGTGGGTCTCGCGACCGATGCCGGACTGCTTGTAGCCGCCGAAGGCCGCGTGGGCCGGGTAGGCGTGGTAGCAGTTCGTCCAGACGCGGCCGGCCTGGATGGCGCGGCCGAAGCGGTAGGCGCGGGTTCCGTCGCGGGTCCATACGCCGGCGCCGAGGCCGTAGAGCGTGTCGTTGGCGATGGAGAGCGCCTCCTCGTCGTCCTTGAAGGTCGTGACCGAGAGGACGGGCCCGAAGATCTCCTCCTGGAAGATCCGCATCTTGTTGTGGCCCTTGAACACCGTCGGCTGCATGTAGAAGCCGTCGGCCAGTTCGCCGTCGCGGGTGCCGCGGGCACCGCCCGTGAGGCACTCGGCGCCTTCCTGGCGGCCGATATCGACGTAGGACAGGATCTTCTCGAGCTGCTCGGAGGAGGCCTGGGCGCCAATCATGGTCGCCGGGTCGAGGGGCGAGCCCTGCGTGATCGCCTCGACACGCTTGATGGCGCGCTCGATGAAGCGGTCGTAGATCGACTCGTGCACCAGCGCGCGGCTCGGGCAGGTGCAGACCTCGCCCTGGTTGAGGGCGAACATGGTGAAGCCTTCGAGCGCCTTGTCGAAGAAGTCGTCGTCCTCGTTGGCCACGTCGCCGAAGAAGATGTTCGGCGACTTGCCGCCCAGCTCCAGCGTCACCGGGATCAGGTTCTGCGAGGCGTATTGCATGATGAGGCGGCCGGTGGTCGTCTCACCGGTGAAGGCGATCTTGGCGATGCGGGGCGAGGAGGCGAGCGGCTTGCCGGCCTCCAGGCCGAAGCCGTTGACCACGTTGATGACGCCCGGCGGCAGCAGGTCGCCGATCAGCTCCAGAACCACGAGGATCGAGGCCGGGGTCTGCTCGGCGGGCTTCAGCACGACGCAGTTGCCGGCGGCCAGAGCGGGAGCCAGCTTCCACACCGCCATCAGGATGGGGAAGTTCCACGGAATGATCTGGCCGACGACGCCGAGCGGCTCGTGGAAGTGATAGGCCACGGTGTCGTGGTCGATCTCGGAGATCGCGCCTTCCTGGGCGCGGACGCAGCTGGCGAAGTAGCGCCAATGGTCGATGGCGAGAGGGATGTCGGCGGCGGTGGTCTCGCGGATCGGCTTGCCGTTGTCCCAGGTCTCGGCCAGCGCGATCAGATCGAGGTTCTCCTCCATCCGGTCGGCGATGCGGCTGAGGATGCGGGCGCGCTCGGCCGGGGCGGTGCGGCCCCAGGCATCCTTGGCGGCATGGGCGGCGTCGAGCGCCTTCTCGATGTCCTGCGCGTCGGAGCGGGCGACCTCGCAGATCACCTTGCCGGTGATGGGAGAGGTGTTCTCGAAATAGCGGCCGGCCGCCGGCGCGACCCACTGGCCGCCGATGAAGTTGTCGTAGCGCGCCGAGAAGGGCGACTTCGTCTTGGCGTCGGCCAGGAATTCGGGCTTGTTCATCGCGTTTCCTCCATTGCGCTCGTTCGTCGACCGCTCTTGCCGCCGGCCTTGCCGCGGGAGACAAGAGCAGGCGCCCCGTCTGATCAAGATGGACTTTTGGCCAACGCGGCTTCTGGCGGCCGCAGACTTGACGATGGTCGCAGGCCGCGCCGGGCGCGGCGTTTCAGTGTTCGAGCCACGCCAAGCTTGGCGGCGACCGTCGAGGGCGGCCGCGGACCCATCAGTTAGACCCTTTGGGGCCCGGTGGCGACCCCACCCTTAGTCCAACCGGCGGCGCCCCCTCGGGCAGGCGCGGCGCCTCGGTGTCGTAGCCGTTCTGGTGCAGGATCAGCCCCGCAATGCGGCCCGTCTCGTCGGTGGTGAACGTGATCTGCGCATCGACCGCGCGCAGGAAGAAGGCGTGCTCGCCCTCCGGGAACAGCTCGTTGCGCGGCTGCCGGGTCGCCTGGGCGAACAGGTGGCCCTGCTCGACGGTCACCGCGATCTCGACTCCCGGTGCCAGGGCGTAGCGCCCGGCGAGGGCGGCGAGGCCGGACCGGTCGATGGCGACCTCGCGATGCGGCCGCGGCGGCTCGGCCAGGATCGCCCGCGCCTCCGCCTCGGTCACGGGCGGTCCGGTCCGGTCGCGGCCGTCCCGCCGCAGGATCACTCCGGACGGGCGGCCGTCGGGCTCGGTCTCGAAGGTGAGGCGCATATCCGCGACCCGGCTGACGAAGGTGCGGTCGCTCTCGGGGACGAAGGGGAAGGCGGGCTCGCCCGTCGTCCGCGCCGTCAGCCCCCTGCCCTCGCGGGCGACGGTGAGGAAGGCGCGCGGGCCGAGGCGGTAGGTGCCGGGGTAGCGGTCGAGGATCACGTCCTCCAGCACGATCTCCTCGGGCGCCTCGTAATGGCCGAGATGGAGTGCGGCGAGATCGCGGGCGATCTTCTGGGCCGGAGCGGTCTCGGTGTTCGAGAGCACGATCACGGTGAGGCGGTCGTCGGGATAGAGGTCGTTGATCGACAGGAAGCCGGGAATCGACCCGGCATGTCCCCAGACACGGTGGCCGCTCTGCCGGTCGCCGGACTTGTTGTCAGGCTTGCCGCCGGGCTTGCCGAAGGCGCGGGAGACGAACCAGCCCAGGGCGTAGCCGGTGCCGCCATCGTCGAACATCGCCGCCCGCGAGGCCTCGGACAGCAGCCGTGGGCCGGCCAGGGCATTGTCCCAGGCGAGCAGGTCGTCGACGGTGGAGTAGAGCGCGCCCGCCGCATAGGCCGCGCTCGCCGCCATCGGCGCGGCGTTGCGCCATTGCGACCGCCCCCGCCGGTAGCCGGCGGCCCGGCGCGGCAGGATCACGCTGAGATCGTCGTAGCCGGTGTCCTTCAGTCCCAGCGGCGCGAGAATCTTGTCGCGCAGATATGGCTCGTAGGATTGGCCGGACGCCGCCTCGATCACCATGCCGAGCAGGACGTAATTGGTGTTGCTGTACTCGAACCGGGTGCCGGGGGCGAACAGCAGCGGCTCGCCCGCCGTGAGCGCCACGATCTGAGCGGGGGTGTGATCGGTCCGGGCGATCTGGTCGAAATAGTTCGGCAGTGCCGTGAAGTTGATGATGCCGGAGCGGTGCTGGAGCAGGTGGCGCAGGCTCACCCCCTCCCAGGCCGCCGGCACCGAGGGGATCCAGCGACGCACGGGATCGTCGAGCCCGAGCCGGCCGGCCTCGGCGAGCGTCAGCACGGCGGCGGCGGTGAAGGCCTTGGTGAGCGAGCCGATGCGGAAATGGGTCTGGGGCGTGTTGGGGATGTCCCATTCGCGGTTGGCGGGGCCGTAGGCGCGGCGGAAGATCGGCTTCCCATCCTCGGCCACGAGGATCACCCCGGAGAACAGGCCCGCCTCGACATAGGGGGCGACCAGGGCCTCGGCCTTCTCCGCGTAGGCCTGATCCTCCGAGCGGGCCGGGCTCACGGCCAGGGCCGTGAAACAGGCCAGCAGCAGGGCCGCGAGGAGGGAGGGCCGGGGGCGTGCGGATGCATGGCTCACGGGCTCCTGTCTCCTCACCGTCGGCGGGCAGGCAACAGAGGCCGGCTTTGCGGCCAGCGCGTGGCGGTGGCGACTGCGCGCATCGTACCGGGACGATCACGGTTTCGCCGCGACCCGCTGCCAGAAGCGGCCGGCGCGGGCGAAGGCTTCCCCCCGAGGCGGGATGTCGGCCAGACCCGCCGACGGGCGATCACAGGCAGAACGACCATGACGATCCTTTCGCGCACCCGGCTTGCCTCCCTTCTCGCGGCGTCCCTCGCGGCGGCGATGCCGATCCTTCTCGGCGCCGGGCCGGCGCAGGCCCAGGCGAAGCCGGCCGCGGCCCAGCCCGCCGGGAAGGCCGAGGCGCCGCAGCCCGGCAAGGAGGTGGCGCTGACCCAAGAGCTGATCGACGGCCTCGTGGCGGCGCAGGTCGAACTCGCCAAGTTGCCCGGCGGCCAATCCGACCCGAAGACCGTGAAGCGGCTCGAAGCCCGGGCCGAGGCGATCGCCAAGAAGAACGGCTTCGCCAGCCTCGCGGAGCTCCAGGACGCCAGCGACAGCGTCGACACGGTGCTTGCCGGGATCGATCCCGAAACCGGTAGCTATGTCGGGGCCGCGCCGTTGCTCGAGAAGCAGCTCGCGGCGGTCCGGGCCGACAAGACGCTGTCCGCCAAGGAGAAGGCGGTCGCCGTCAAGGAGTTCGAGGGGGCTATCGCCGCGAGCAAGTCGGTCAGCCCGTCCGAGGCCAACATCGCCCTGGTGACCAAAAATTTCGCCAAGCTCAGTCAGGCGGTGAGCGGAGGGGACGGGCAGAAGCAGAAGTAAGGCTGCCCCCGGGACATCCGCATCCAGAGGGGGCGTCTCGTTCCCCGAAAACGGCGCCTGCCCTCCCTTGATCGGGGCCGGGCGGGCTGGGAGCGGGCAGTATCGCCGATCCCGTGACCCCTCTCGTCCGCCGCGTGAAAGCATCCCCGCCCGTGACCCTCCCCTCCCGGCCCGCTCCGGACGTTCCCGCTTCCGAGGCCGCTCCGGCCGCGTCTCCGAACCCATCCGCGAGCGGATCGCCTTGGGTGGGGCCGGGCTTCGCCGAATTCGTCGGCATCGTCGCCCTGATGATGGCGGTCACCGCCATGTCGATCGACAACCTGCTGCCGGCCTTCCCGCTGATCCAGCAACGGTTCGCGGTGGCCGAGCCCAACAGCCTGCAGCTCCTCGTCTACGTCTACATGATCGGCTTCGGGCTGGCGCAGATCGTCTACGGGCCGGTCTCCGATGCGCTCGGGCGGCGGCCGACCCTGCTGATCAGCCTCGGCATCTACACCGCCGGCTGCATCCTCGCGATGCTGGCGCCGAGCTTCGAATGGCTGCTCGCCTCGCGGATCATCCAGGGCATGGGCGCCGCCGGGGGCCGGGTGCTCGCCACCGCCATCGTGCGCGACCGCTTCTCGGGCCGCGAGATGGCGAGCGTGATGTCGCTCATCATGATGGTGTTCCTGATCGTGCCGATGCTCGGGCCCGCCATCGGCGCCACCATGCTGCTGCTCGGCTCGTGGATCTGGGTCTTCGTCTCGATGCTGGCGCTCGGCGGCATCCTCACGCTCTGGTTCGCCCTGCGCATGCCGGAAACCCTGCATCCCGAATACCGCCGCCCGCTCTCGCTCCGGGCGACGGCGCAGGCGCTCCTGACGGTGCTGCGCACCCGCGCGGCCATCGGCTACGCCACGGCGCTCGGGCTCCTGACCGGCTGCATCATGGGCTATGTCGGCTCGGCCCAGCAGGTCTTCGATACCGGGCTCTACCATCTCGGCAGCCTGTTCCCGGTCGCGTTCGGTGTGGTGGCGGGCGCCATGGGCGCGGCGACGCTGATCAATTCGCGCATCGTCCGCCGGCTCGGGATGCGGACCCTGTCGCATGCCGGCGTCACCGCCTTCACCGCCGTCGGGCTGGTGCAGGTCGGCATCGGCCTGCACTATCAGGGGCATCCGCCGCTGGTGCTGTTCCTGTCGGTGCTGGCGCTCAACCAGTTCCTGATCAGCTTCGCCCTGCCGAACTTCAACGCCCTGGCGCTGCAGCCGCTCGGGGCGATCGCCGGCACGGCCTCCTCGTTCCTCGGCTTCTACACCACGCTTCTCGGTGCCTTCTGCGGCTTCCTGATCGGGCGGGCCTTCGACGGCACGATGATGCCGGTGGCCTATGGCTACGCCGCCCTCGGCGGGCTGGCCCTGCTCACCGTCGCCTGGACCGAGCGCGGCCGCCTCTACCGCGCCGGCGTCTCCGGCTGACGGAGGCCAAGTCACGGGCTTTTCGTCACCGATCCCGGAGGGAGTGATCGCTCAGGCGGCCTCGTCCTCGGGGATGACATCGACCTCCACGGTCAGCGTCTGCGCACCGGCGGAGGAGACGATGCCGTCGATCGGGGCGACGTCGCCGTAATCGCGGCCCCGCGCCACGACGATATGGTCGTCGCGCACGACGCAATCGTTGGTCGGGTCGAGGCCGATCCAGCCGCCCTGCCCCGGATTGTCCTCCGGCCCGCACCACAGCGCGACCCAGGCGTGGCTGGCATCGGCCCCGCGCAGGCGGGGCTGACCGGCGGGCGGGCGGGTGCGGAGATAGCCGCTGACATAGGCGGCGGGCAGGCCGAGACCGCGCAGGCCGGCGATCATCACGTGGGCGAAGTCCTGGCAGACGCCGGCCTTCAGGGCGAAGGCCTCGGCCAGGGGCGTCGAGACGGTGGTGGCCTTGGCGTCGAAGCGGAAATCGTGGCGGATCCGCCGCATCAGCTCGACCGCGCCGCCATAGGCGCTGCGCCCCGGCGGGAAGCTCGCGCGGGCGTAATCGGTCACGGCGGGCACCAGCGGCACCCGCAGGCTGGGGAACTGGAAATGCGCCGGCGTCTCGGGGCCGAGGGAGGGCTGCGCCAGCGCCGCCATGCGCACCGTCTCCCAGGACGGTCCCTCCTCCTCCGGTGGCGGGGCCGGCCGCTCCACGGCGATGCGGGAGACCGCCTCGACCGCGAATTCCTTGTGGGGTTCGTCGAGGAGCAGGGTCAGGGTGTCGAGGCCGAAGAAGTCGCGCCGTGCCAGCCGGGCCGCCGGGGTCGGCGTCACCGTGATCGTGCTCTCCAGAACCCGCTGCCCCTCGCCGTCGCGGGGCGTGAGGCGGAGGTTGCAGCGGGCCGAGCGGACCAGCCCTGCATAGCGGTAGGTCGTCAGGTGACGCAGGGTGTAGATCACGCGAGGCCCATGAGCTTTTCGGGCCGCAATGCGTCGGGGCCGTTGGGGAAGTAGCGGCCGGCGATCCGGTCGGCGAGGCCCTCCAGGTCGAGCTCGTAGCGTTCCAGGGCCTCGCCGTCGGTCTCGGCGGCCTCCGCCGTCTGGAGCGTGGCGGCGAGGGTCAGCGCATGGCGGCGATGCGGCTCGGGCAGGCCGTCGGCGGCGAGCGCCGGCAGGGCTTCGAGATGGGCGACGATGGCCTGGACCTGATAGGCGACCGAGCGCGGGTTGTACGGGTCGAGCACCGCCATGTCGCAGACCGCGTCGCGGCTCACGCCCACGAGGTAGCGGGCGCCGTAGGCGATCTGGGAATCGGCCAGCGAGAGGATCACCCCGAGATCCTCGCCGCTGGCCGCCGGCCCGCAGAAATCGATGGCGAAACGGCAGGTATTGATTGCCCGCTCGATCCGCCGGCCCATATCGGCGAAGCGCCAGCCGGGCGCATGGACCATGTTCTCGTGGCTCAGGCCGGCCAGGGCCGAGAGGTGGCCCAGCGCCCGCTCCGCCTTGCCGAAGAGCTGTGCCTCGGTCGGCGCCCAGGCTTCGCTGTAGACCAGGGTGTCGCGCAGGTCCGCCAGCGCCCGCCAGGATTCGGTCGGCAGCCGCTCGCGCAGGGAGGCGGCGATGCGCCGGGCTTCCAGGACGTGGGTGAGGCCGGAGCCGTGGACCTTCTTGCCGGACAACGCCTCCTGCGCCATCGCGGCGGGCGGGAGATCGGCCGCGCTCACGCAGCCCCATTCCTTGAGGAGCGCGCGGATGCGCCGGGCGGTCGCGGTTCCCTCCTCCCCGGCAATGACCGCCGTCCCCGCCTCGCTGAACACGCCGAGATGGGCCTGGACGAGGCGGATCACCGCCTCGGCCCGCTCCAGATAGCGCCCGAACCAGAACAGGTTGTCGGCCGCCCGCGACGGCAGGTGGCCGGCGATGCGGCGGATGCGCGGCGTGGTCGCGTGGACCAGGGTCGGCGTGTCGATGGGCGTGTCGGACAGGACCCAGACATCGGCGGAGCGGATGCCGGCCCGCATCTCGCTCGGGTCGTCGCCCTCATGCTCGGCGACGCGGCAGAAGGCGCTCGGCAGCACCCGCCAGCCCTCGGGCGTGGCGGCGGCGAAGACGCGCATCACGAAGGGCCGGGGCACCAGCCGCCCGTCCTGCCATGCGGGCATGGTGGAGAGCGGCGCGGTCTCCTGGGCCACCCAATCGAAGGGCCGCTCGCGTAGGGCCTCCACGGCGCGGGCGCGGGCGGCGTCGAGGGCGGGGCCCGCCAGCATCGCGTCGCGCTCCGGGCCCCGCACCGGGGTCGCGGCGGGGCGCAGGGTCAGGCGGTCGAGATTGTCCAGCACATGGGCGAGGTTGTCCGCCTCGCCGCACCACCAGGTCCGGGGGCCGGTGAGCCGCAATTCCTCGCCGGTCAGCCGCCGCGCGATCGCCGGCAGGTAGGGGGCCAGGGCCGCCGATTCCAGCACGCCGGAGCCCGGCATGTTGCCCACCACCGCCCCGCCCTGGCGCAGCACCTGAAGGATGCCGGGCACGCCGAGGCGCGAATCCGTGCGCAGCTCCATCGGGTCGAGGTAATCGGCGTCGATCCGGCGCCAGACCGCGTCGGTGCGCTTCAGGCCGGCGATGGTGCGGACATGCAGCAGCCCGTCTCGGACCGCGAGGTCGTCGCCCTCCACCAGCAACAGGCCGAGATAGCGGGCGAGTGCCGCCTGCTCGACATAGGTGCTGCTGTAGGGCCCCGAGGTCAGCAGGCAGATGCGCGGGTCGCTGCGCTTGCAGGCGGCGGCGAGCCCGGCGCGGAAGGCCTGGAAGAAGGCCGGCAGGCGCTCGACCTGAAGATCCGAGAACAGGTCCGGGAGGGCGCGGGCCAGCACCATCCGGTTTTCGAGGGCGTAGCCGAGGCCGGAGGGCGCCTGGGTGCGGTCGGCCAGCACCTGCCATCGCCCGTCCGGGCCGCGCCCGACATCGGCGGCGTAGATCGGCAGCCAGCGCCCGCCGGGCGGGGTGATGCCGTGGACCGGGCGCAGATATTCCGGGTGTCCCGCCACCACGCCCGCCGGCAGGAAGCCCTCCGCGACGAGCCGGCCCGCGCCGTAGATGTCGGCGACGATGCGCTCCATCAGGGCCGCCCGCTGGACGATGCCCGCGGACAAGTCCGCCCAGTCGGTGGCATCGATGACGAGCGGCAGCGAGCCGAGCGGCCAGGGATGCTCGCGCCCGTCGCCATAGACCCGGTAGGAGATGCCGGCATCGCGGATATGCCGCTCGGCCGAGAGGAAGCGGGCGGCGACCTCCCGGTCGTCGAGCCGGGCAAGGCGTTCGAGGAAGCGCGGCCAAGCGCCCCGCAGGCCCCCGTCGGCGCCCATCAATTCGTCCGCGAGGCCGGGGCGGGGGGCGTAGCCTTCCGTCCAGCGGTGGAGGCGCGACGGTGCGTCCTCGGCCGCCCAGGCAGGGTCGGGCCGCGACGGCCCGTCCGCGAAGGCGGCCGATGCGCTCATCGGGGCGCGGGCGTGCGCAGGTCGAGGGTCAGGGGAAACTCGACCGAGCGTTCCTCGGCCGGCATCGCGACCCGGCCGGGGGTGTGGCCCATGGCCTCGAAGCGGGCGAGCCGGCGCCCCTCCGCCTCGTAGGCGTTGACCGGGAAGCTGTCGTAGTTGCGTCCGCCCGGATGGCTGACATGGTAGCGGCAGCCGCCGAGCGAGCGGCCGCTCCAGGCGTCCAGGATGTCGAAGGTCAGCGGCCCGTGCGGCGGGATCGTCGGGTGCAGGGAAGAGGCCGGCTGCCAGGCCTTGAAGCGCAGGCCCGCCACCGCCTCGCCGCTGGCGCCGGTGGGCGTCATCGGCAGGCGCCGGCCGTTGCAGGCGATCACGTGCCGGCCGGGCACGAAGCCCTCGACCTTCACCTGAAGCCGTTCGACGGATGCGTCCACGAAGCGCACGGTTCCCCCGGCGGATCCCTCTTCGCCCAGCACGTGCCAGGGCTCCAGCGCCTGGCGCAGTTCCAGGCTCACGCCGCCCTGCTCCACCCGGCCGAAGACGGGGAAGCGGAACTCGCGCTGTGCCGCGAAGCTCTGCGGATCGAAGTCGTAGCCGCCGGCGCGCAGATCTTCCAGCACGGTCAGGAAGTCCGCCCAGAGGAAATGCGGCAGCATGAAGCGATCATGCAGAGCCGTGCCCCAGCGGACACAGGATCCGGCCTGCGGCTCGCGCCAGAGCCAGGCGACGATGGCCCGCAGCAGCACCTGCTGCGCGAGGCTCATGCGCGCGTCCGGCGGCATCTCGAATGAGCGGAATTCGAGCAGGCCGAGACGCCCGGTCGGCCCGTCCGGCGAGTAGAGCTTGTCGATGCAGATCTCGGCCCGGTGGGTGTTGCCGGTCACGTCGGTCAGCACGTTGCGGAACAGCCGGTCCACCAGCCAGTGCGGGATGTTGGCCTCGTCCGGGCTCGGCACCTGCGCCAGGGCGATCTCCAATTCGTAGAGCCCGTCGTGGCGCGCCTCGTCCATGCGCGGCGCTTGGCTGGTCGGGCCGACATAGAGGCCGGCGAACAGGTAGGAGAGCGCGGGGTGGCGCTGCCAGTAGAGCACGAGGCTCTTCAGCAGGTCCGGCCGGCGCAGGAACGGCGAGTCCGAAGGGCTGGCGCCGCCGAGCACGACGTGATTGCCGCCGCCGGTGCCGGTATGGCGCCCGTCGATCATGAATTTCTCGGCGCAGAGCCGGGTCTGGCGCGCCTCCTCGTAGAGGCCGGCGGTGATGTCGACCGCCTCCCGCCAGGAGGCGGCCGGATGCACGTTGACCTCGATCACGCCGGGATCGGGCGTGACCTTGATGACCGACAGGCGCGGATCGTAGGGCGGCTCGTAGCCCTCGATGTGCAGCGGCTGGCCGACCGCTTCCGCCGCCCGCTCGAGATGGCCGACGAGGTCGATGTATTCGTCCGCCCGCTCCATCGGCGGCATGAACACGCAGAGCACGCCGTCGCGGGGCTCGACCGCCAGGGCGGTGCGCACGGCGACGCCCTCGATCCCGGCTCCGTTCGCCCGGTCCGCTCCCTTCGGCAGAGGCGCATCCTTGAGGCCGCCCGGATCGGCGGGCAGGTCGCCGCGGGCGTCGAGCGGATCCTGGGGGTGGTAATAGGGATAGGAATCCGGCGGCACGTGAGGCAGCGAGGCGAGCGGCAGGCGGAAGCCCATCGGGGAATCGCCGGGGCTGAGATAGGCGCCGCCGCGGCGGAAGGCCCAGCCTTCCGAGATCCAGGCGCGGCCGGTGCCGGTCGCGAGGTTGGCCAGGGGCAAGACGAAGCCGACCGGATTGTCGAGGCCGCGCTCGAACACGCGCTTGAACCGCGCATCGGCCTCCACGCTGCCGGTCTGCGGCGCCGAGGTCGTGACGTTGACCGGCAATTCGCTCTCGCGGCTCTTCCAGTAGACCGCGTCCTCGTAGGCCGGGAAGACGAAGCGGGAGAGGCCGAGCCGCGCCGCCAGGGCCGAGATCAGTTTCTTCGCGTCGGCGATGGTGGCGGCGCGCGGTCCGGTCTCCGCCGCGATCAGGTCCGGGTTGCGCCAGACCGGCACGCCGTCCTTGCGCCAGTACAGGGCGAAGGCCCAGCGCGGCAGGCTCTCGCCGGGATACCATTTGCCCTGGCCGTAATGCAGCATGCCGCCCGGTGCGAAGCGGTCGCGCAGGCGCCGCACCAGCGCGTCGGCCAACCCCCGCTTGGTCGGGCCCACCGCCGCGACGTTCCATTCCGGCGACTGGAAATCGTCGACCGAGACGAAGGTCGGCTCTCCGCCCATGGTCAGGCGCACGTCCTGGGCGGCGAGGTCGGCGTCGATGCGCTCGCCGAGCGCGTCCATCGCCGTCCAGACCTCCTCGGAGAAGGGCTTGGTGATGCGCGGCGCCTCGGCGACGCGGCTGATCTTCATCTCGTAGCTGAACGTGACCTCGGCGGGGTCGGACAGGCCGGATATCGGCGCGGCGGCGTTGTAATGGGCGGTGGCCGCCAGGGGGATATGCCCCTCGCCGGTGAGCAGGCCGGAGGTCGCGTCGAGGCCGACCCAGCCGGCGCCGGGCAGGTAGACCTCGGCCCAGGCATGAAGATCGGTGAAGTCGTTCGTCGTGCCCCTGGGCCCGTCGACCGCCGTGGTGTCGGGCACGAGCTGGATCAGGTAGCCCGAGACGAAGCGGGCGGCAAAGCCGAGCCGGCGCAACACCTGCACCAGCAGCCACGCGGAATCGCGGCAGGAGCCGCTCTTCAGGGTCAGCGTCTCGGCCGGCGTCTGCACGCCGGGCTCCATCCGCACGCCGTAGGCGACCTCCGCGCGCACCAGCTCGTTGAGCGCCACGAGGAAGGTGACCGTGTGGGTTTCTTCCGGCACACGGGCGAGGAAGGCGTCGATCTCCGGTCCGCCCACGTCGTCGAGGA
Source organism: Methylorubrum populi (assembly GCA_020741775.1). Taxonomy (GTDB): domain Bacteria; phylum Pseudomonadota; class Alphaproteobacteria; order Rhizobiales; family Beijerinckiaceae; genus Methylobacterium; species Methylobacterium populi_B. The sequence continues at coordinate 45,602 of DYYG01000031.1, read as the reverse complement.
CGAGGTAGGGTGCCAGCGCCCGCTTCAGGTCCGGCTCGTAGGCGAAGGGGTGGCGCTCGGCATAGGGCTCGACGAAGAAGTCGAACGGGTTGATGACCGCGAGATCGGCGGTGAGATCGACCTCGACCCGGAACTCCGTGGTCTTTTCCGGAAAGACGAAGCGGGCGAGCCAGTTGCCGGCCGGATCCTGCTGCCAGTTGATGAAGTGGTTCTCCGGCCGCACCTTCAGCGCGTAGGCCGGCACCTTAGTCCGGCTATGCGGCGCCGGGCGCAGGCGGATGATCTGCGGCCCCAGGGCGATCGGCCGGTCGTACCGGTAATGCGTGACGTGGTGCAGGGCGGCTTGGATCGACACGGGGACTCCGGAAGTCGTTTCGGATGTCGCGAAGGAGCGGGCTCGCGCGCTCTGCCGCTGGTTGTGCGCCTTATACATCCCGGAAAAGCGGGAGGAGCATCCGAAAAAAGCAAGAAACGTGCTTCGGGCGCCGCGCGCGGCGGGGAACCGCGTCGGGCCGATGGCCCTTGGTTCTTCGGGTCCCGGAAGCGAGGGCGTGGCCCGGTTCTTGTTCGATCCCCGCCGCAGCCGGAGCGGGGCTCCCGATGAAGATCTTCCAGTGCCAAGCCTGCGACCAGCCGGTCTCGTTCGAGAGCACGGTCTGCGAGAGCTGCGAGCGCCGTCTCGGCTATGTCTGCGACCGCCATGAGGTTTCGGCGCTGGAGCCCTGCGGCGAGGATGCGCGCGGCCCGCTGTTCCGGGCCTATGCCCATCCGGGCCGCAAGTACCGGCTGTGCGCCAACGCGGATCACGAGGCCTGCAACTGGATGGTGCCGGAGGAGGCGCCGGAAATCTATTGCGTCACCTGCCGTCACAACCGGGTCGTCCCGGATCTCAGCGTGCCGGCCAACCTCGATCGCTGGCGCCAGATCGAGGCCGCCAAGCACCGGCTGTTCTACTCGCTTCTCCGCCTCGACCTGCCGCTGGTGACGCGGGCGCAGTATTCCGACGGGCTCGCCTTCGATTTCCTCGCCGAATCCACCGGGCCGCCGGTGATGACGGGCCATCTCGACGGGCTCATCACCCTCTCCATCGCCGAGGCCGACGACGTGGAGCGGGAGCGGCGGCGCAAGATGTTCGGGGAGTATTACCGCACCCTGCTCGGCCATTTCCGGCACGAGATCGGGCATTATTTCTGGAACCTGCTGGTGCGCTTCGATGCGAGCCTGCCGGCCTTCCGCGCTCTGTTCGGCGACGAGCGGGCCGATTACGGCGCCGCGCTCCAGCGCCACCATGCGGAGGGGCCGCCGCCGCATTGGGAGGAATCCTTCGTCTCCTCCTACGCCACGGCGCATCCTTGGGAGGATTTCGCCGAGACCTTCGCCCATTACCTGCACATCATCGATACGCTGGAGACCGGCAGCGCCTTCGATATCCGCCTCCGGCCGAAGCTGCGCGGCGCGACGGAGCCGGCGGGCACGCCGACCTGCATCGATTTCGACCCCTACGAGACGCCGGATTTCGAGCGGGTGATCGAGGCGTGGATTCCGCTGACCTACGCCGTCAATTCCCTCAACCGGTCCATGGGCCAGCCGCCGCTCTATCCCTTCACCCTGACGCCCGCGGTGATCGCCAAGCTCGCCTTCGTGCATGAGCGCATCTACGCCAACCGCACGCCGGGCGGCCTCTCGGCGGAGGCGAGCGCCGAGATGCTGAAGGCGGTGATCGCCGGGTTGCGCCAGCGGGTGGCGGCCCCGACGACCTGACTGGCTCGCTGCCTCTCATACCAAGTGGCACGGATCATGACCGATGGTCCTGCTCCGAGCGCCCGGCGGACGACCGCCGCCCCGCCGTCACGGGGGCCTAGCGGCGATGAGTCAGGATCATCGCCGCTTGGTCTTACTGCGCGGGCGCGGCCGGCGCCTTGGGCGTGGCGGGCTTCGCGGCCGGCTTGGTTGTGCCGGTGGCGGCGGGGCCGCCCGTCATGGCCGCTCCGGCCGCGGGCTTCGGCGCCCATTCGGCGTCGGCATGGGGGCCGTTCGCGCCGTTGGTCGGCCCGGTGAGCTGGCCCGGCACCGTGTCGTTCACCCGCGTCCAGGTCTGCGACTGGCACAGGAAGGCGATCAGGCACCCCTTGACCGTCAGCTCCTCCGGCCCGTCCGACCAGATGGTGACGTCGTAGAACTTGCCGTCCTCGGCATTGTAGATCTTGCCCTCGTAATGGGCATCCTCGTTCAGCTTGAGCCCGAGGATCAGCTGGTGACCCAGGGAGGCGCGGGCGCGCTTCTTCGGATCGGGGTTGCGGAAATCGACCCGCGGCTTGCCCTCGTCGTTGAGCGGCGTCTTCAGCCACACGGCGTAGCCGCACAGGTTCTTCTCCTGCGGGCCGCATTTCTCGACCCGGATGCGGGCCTTGCCGTCCTGGGTCAGCCACGTGCCGGTCGGGTCACGCGGCGCGGCTGCCGCAGCCGTCGAGAGAGTGCCCAGGGCCGCGAGGGCGGCGAGAGCCACACCGCGGCCGGCGCGGAGGAACGGCGCGCGCGTACCGATCGGTCCGAAGATCATGCAAACATCCCCATTCCCGCGAGGCGGCGATCCCAGGCCGCACCGCTCAATCCCGAAAACGCGGCCGGCGGCCATGCGGCCGGGCCGGGGCCGGTCCGCTCGGACCGTTGCCCTCTCGCCGCAGCCATCGAATGCGAAGGTGACCGGATCATGACCGCGAAGGGGCAGTCCCGGCGCAATTCGGCGGCGCTCGGGCTCCTCATGCGAAAAGGGCCGGTGCGCGCGGCACCGGCCCTGTTTCTCGTCTCTCGCGTCGGGCCGAGGCTTACTCGGCGGCAGTGACGTCAGCGGTGAAGTGGCCGCACCAATCCTTCGAGGCGACCACCGGCCACAGGCCCTGGCCCTGCGGATCGGGCTGGCTCACCGGCGGGTTGAAGCGGCACAGGCCCTGATCGCCCGAGGCGTGGGCGCCGTTGGTCTTGTGGTCGTCGAAGAAGCGGCAGCTCTGGCAGGCAGCGTTGCTGGAGGTGGCCATGATGTTGCTCCGTTCCGGTTCTCGTGCTCGGCGGCTTCGGTCCTCGTGGGCCCTCATGGGCCCTCCTGCCGTCGCCCCGTTCCAGAGCTTAATTAGAACAAGTCCAAACTTGCTTCAAGGTTTTTAGAACGATTCTGAATTGGAGGCTTCTGGTCGAAACCAGCGCTCCAATGGCGGAAAAACACCCATTTCATCAGGGATTTGGAGGATTTCTGCCTCGCGGCTTCTCATCCGCTGGCGCAGCGACGAGTGTCACGAACGCGTGAAGCGGCGGAGAGCCGGGCTCTCCGCCGCTTCGAAATGCTTCAATCAAATGGCCTGGCTCAGGCGGCCACGGCGCGGTCGAAATGGGTGGCGACGAGGTCGGCCAGTTCCGCCGCCTCGTTGCGGATGTCGGGGACCGCCGTGCATTCCCACAGCACCCCACGCAGGAGCGGGCCGAGGATCCAGAGCGGTCCGCCGCCCTCACGGGAGACGGCGCCGATCGCCCGGTAATCGGTGCCGGCATCGAGGCCGAGCCCGAACGGGCCGGGCCGCACGAGGCCCTGCTCGGACAGGCGCCGCAGCAGCGGGTCGCGGCTCTCCGCGAGATGGCCGAAGCCTGTGGCGTCGATCATCGCCTGGACCGCGAGGCGCTCCGTGCGCTTGGCCCCGCGGAAGCGCAGGGTCACCACCGCCTGCGCGGCCTCGTCCTCGATGTCGAGAAGACGGCCAGCCCGCACCGTCAGGGATCCGCGCCCGATCTCGTCGGCGATCGTCGCGGCGGCGGGCGGGGCGGTGCGGTGGCGGTGAACGTCCCAGAACGGGCGCAGGTGGCGCAGGAAGCGGGCCTGCTCGGCCGCGGGCAGGCCGCGCCAGATCGTGTCGGTGAGCGGGCGCAGGGCATCGATCACCCCGTGCCAGCCGATCCCCGCGATCCGCGCCCGCGCCACCTCCCCGCGAATCCGCGCGAGCAGTCGCGGCAGGGAGGTGAAATCGGCCGGTGTCAGGTTGGGGGCGGGCCAGGGACCGGCCGGGGCATGGGCGTTCGGCAACAGGCCCCGGCGGGACAAGGCGAGGATGGCGCCGGCGAAGCCGTGGGCGCGCAGGCTGGCGACCGCGTCCAGCATGGTCAGGCCGGTGCCGACCACGAGAACCGGCGCGTGCGGGTGCAGCCGGCCGAAATTCTCCGGCACCCAGGGGTCGAGGCTGTGGCGGCTTCTCGGCGCCGCGGCGGCGAGGTTGCCCATGGCGAGCACGGCCCCGGCGACCCGGTGCGTCTGCCCGCCCTCGGTGCGCAGCAGGAAGCCGCCGGCCCGCGGCTCGAGATCGACCACCGCATCGTTGACGAGCTGCAGGCGCGGCGTTCCCGGCCCGGTCACCGCCCGGGTCAGCAGGTCGGTGAGATAGCTGCCGTAATGGCCCCGCGCCACGAAGGTGCCGGCCGGCGTCCGGACGACGCCCGCTCCGGCCCCCGCTTCGCCGAGGCCGGAGCGGGCGAGCCAATCCTCGAAATGGCCCGGCCGGTCCGGGAAGGCGCTCATATTGGCGGCGCGCACGTTGAGGAGATGGGCCGGGTTGCCGGTGCCATAGGCGAGCCCGCGCGCGAAACTCCCGCCGCGCTCGCACAGCAGCACCGGCCGGTCCGGTGGCAGGGTCGAGAGCAACTGAAGCGCGGCCATGGTGCCGCTGAATCCCGCCCCGATCACGGCGATCGGGGGCAGGGTCGCCTGACGGATCATCTCGAACGGTCCTTCTCGCTCTCTCCCCCTCGGGTCATCGCGTCGGTGCATCCCAGATCGCCAGCGCGGAGGTATCGATCGCCCGCGGCAGCAGACCTTCGCCGTGGAAGGCGTCGGCAATGGTCTGCTGCTCGGCGAGCCCGTCGCGGCTGACCGGCTCGACCCGGTAGGAGCGGCGCGCATTGGCGCGTTTGACCACCTCGGGCTCGATCTTCCACAGGGCGGCCAGCCGCTCGGCCGCCGCGTCGGGATGAGCCTTCACCCAGGTTCCGGTCTCGCGCAGCTTGGTGACGAGCAGGGTCAGCACGTCACCGCGCTTCTGCGCATAGCTGTCGGATGCGAGGTAGTAGCGCTTGTAGGCCGACAGGCCGGTCCCATCCTTGAGGATGCGCGCGCCGGCCTGAACCTGGGCGGCGGAGAGGAACGGATCCCAGGCGACCCAGGCATCGACGCTGCCGCCGGCGAGCGCGCTGCGCCCATCCGCCGGGGTGAGATAGGCCGGCGTGATGCTCTTGAAGGGCAGGTTCTCCGCCTTCAACGCCGCCAGCAGCAGGTAATGGCTGCCCGCGCCCTTGGTCACCGCGACCTTGCGGCCCTTCAGCTCGGCCACCGATGTCAGCGGCGAGTCGCCCGCCACCAGGATCGCCTGGGCCTCCGGCGAGGCGGCCTCCTGCGCGATGTAGGTGATCTTGGCTCCGGCGGCCTGGGCGAAGACCGGCACGGTGTCGGCGACATCCGCCGAGACGTCGATGCGGCCGACATTCAGCGCCTCCATGATCGGCAGGCCGCTGGTGAATTCATGCCACGAGACGGTGACGTTCAGGGGCTTGAGCGCCTTCTCGAGGGTCTCGTCCTGGCGCAGCAGGGAAATCAGCGCGGAGGAGCGCTGATAGCCGATGCGCAGGGTGGATTCGTCGGCCCGAGCGGGAGCGAGGCCGAGGCTCGCGCCGAGGGCGAGACCGGTGATGGCGAGACGGGCGACGGTTCGGCGGTTCATGAGACTTTTCGATTGAAGATGTGGGCTTGACGGGGTTCCCCCTCCCCGTTGCGGGGGGAAGGCGCCGTGGCGATCCAGCGGGGACCGCCCGGCTCCGCACTTGCCGGCTCCGCACTTGCCGGCTCCGCACTTGGGCACTTGGAGAGCGGCGGCGGATGGATCAGCTGCCGGGCTTGCGCACGGCACCGGCGATCTCGACCGATTTCGGGATCAGCTTCAGCTCATGGAAGCTGTCGGCGATGCGCTGCTGCTCTTGGACGACCGCCTCGTCGAGGGGGCGGATGCCGTAGGTCTGGCGCTCCAGGGCGACGCTGAGGATCTGCGCCGGGATTCCGACCGAGGGAGCGAGTTCCTTCGCCGCCGCGTCGGTGTTGTCCTTGGCCCAGGCATCGACTTCGGCGATGGCCGCGACGATGGCGTCGAGGGCCGGGCCGTTCTCCGCCGTAAAAGTCTTGGAGGAGAGATAGAACTGGTGGTTCGGCACCAGGCCGGTGCCGTCGGCGAGCACGCGGGTGTTGCCGCCGGCTTCGGCCGCCGCGAAATACGGGTCCCAGATCACCCAGGCATCGACGGCGCCCCGCTCGAACGCCGCCCTTGCATCGGCCGGGGCGAGATAGGCCGGGGTGATGTCGGACAGGCTCAGGCCGGCCTTCTCGATCGACCGCACCAGCAGGTAATGGACGTTCGAGCCCTTGTTCAGGGCGACCTTCTTGCCGCGCAGATCGGCGACCGACTGGATCGGGCTCGCCTTCGGCACCAGGATCGCCTCACCCTTCGGCGCTGCGGGCTCGTGGGCGACGTAGACCAGGGCATCGCTCGCCGCCTGGGCGAAGATCGGCGGGGTTTCCCCCGCCGAGCCGAAATCGACGGCGCCGGCGTTCAACGCCTCCATCAGCGGCGGGCCGGAGGGAAATTCCGACCACTGCACCCGGTAGCCCAAAGCCTTCAGCTTCGGCTCCAGGGTGCCGCGTCCCTTCAGCAGCACGAGGGTGCCGTATTTCTGGTAGCCGACCCGCACCACGCGCTCCTGCGCCTGCGCCGCGCGAGGGGCCGCGAGCACCAGGCACGCGAAGATCAGCGCCGCGAGGGCGAACCACAGGCGCGGCATCCAAACGCGCGGCAGCCACGGGGGCGTGACAGCGGCTTCTCGGGCACGGGCAGGCATCGCTCAAAAACTCCCGATCAATGGGCGCTGACGCGGTGCGTCGGCACGATGTCGTTGGCGATGACCTCGCCGAACGGACCGTTGTTGCGGGCGGTGCTCGGCGCCGTGCCGGTGGTCGCGCGCAGGGGGAGCTTGGGGAAGACCAGCTCGGCGAAGCGGTAGGCCTCCTCCAGATGCGGGTAGCCGGAGAGGATGAAGCGGTCGATGCCGAGATCGATGTACTCCTTCATCCGGTCGGCGACCTGATCCGCCGAGCCGACGAGCGCCGTGCCCGCCCCGCCGCGCACCAGGCCGACGCCGGCCCAGAGATTCGGCGAGACGACGAGCTTGGAACGGTCGCCGCCATGCAGCGCCATCATCCGGCTCTGGCCGACGGAATCCTGGCGCTTCAGGGTGGCCTGGGCCTGGGCGATGGTGGCGTCATCGACCCGCGAGATCAGCTTCTCCGCCGCATCCCAGGCCTCGGCCTCGGTCTCGCGCACGATGACGTGGAGGCGGATGCCGTAGGAGAAGGTCTTTCCCTTTTTCTCGGCCGCCTCGCGGGCCTTGGCGATCTTCTCCGCGACGCCCGCCGGGGGCTCGCCCCAGGTGAGGTAGACGTCGCAATGCTCCGCTGCGACCTCGATGCCGGCCGGCGACGAACCACCGAAATAGAGCGGCGGATAGGGCGCCTGGACGGGGCGGAAGATGACGCGGCCGTTCTCGGCGCGCAGGTGCTTGCCCTCGAAGCTCACGGTCTCGCCGGCCATCAGGCCGCGCCAGATGTGGAGGAATTCGTCGGTGACGACGTAGCGCTCGTCATGGTCGAGGAACACGCCGTCGCCGCGCAGCTCCACCGGGTCGCCGCCGGTCACGACATTGATGAGCAGGCGGCCGTTCGAGATCCGGTCGAGGGTCGCGGCCATGCGCGCCGCCACCGACGGCTCCTGCAGGCCGGGGCGCACGGCGACGAGGAAGCGCAGGCGCTGGGTCAGCGGGGCGAGGGCCGAGGCGATCACCCAGGAATCCTCGCAGGACCGGCCGGTCGGCAGCAGCACGCCGTAATAGCCGAGATCGTCCGCCCCTTGCGCGATCTGGCGCAGATAGGCGAGCGACACGTCGCGGGCACCTTCCGAGGCGCCGAGATAGCGGCCGTCGCCGTGGGTCGGCAGGAACCAGAGAACGTCGGTTTTGCCGTCGGTCTGGGTGGTCATGGGGTTACGCTCCGAAAATACGAAAGAACGGGTCATCCCAAATCCGGTCGGTCCCTTCGGATTGGCGGATTCGGGCTTCGCTCAGGCGCCGCGCGGGCTTGCCGATCCGATTCCCGCTTGAAGCAAGCGGAATCCGGATCAGGCGCGGTCGCCGAGAAGCCGGTCGAGGATGCGGCCTTCGAGCTCGGCCAGGGCCGCATCGCCCCGGCGCCGGGGACGCGGCACGTCGACCTCCACATCGAGGGCGATAGCGCCCTGCTCGACCACGAGGATGCGGTCGGCCAGCGCCACCGCCTCGCCGACATCGTGGGTGACGAGGATCGCGGTGAAGCCCTGGTCCTGCCAGATGCGCTCGATCATCGCCTGCATCTCGATCCGGGTCAGGGCGTCGAGGGCACCCAGCGGCTCGTCGAGGGCGAGCAGGGCCGGGCGGCTCACCAGCGCGCGGGCCAGCGCCACCCGCTGGCGCTGGCCGCCGGACAGGGTCGCGGGCCAGTTGCCGGCCTTCTCCGCCAGCCCGACCTCGTCGAGCACCGCGAGTGCCCGCGCCTTGCGCTCGGCCCGGCCGATGTCGCGGCCGAGCCCGACCGCGACATTGTCGGCCACCCGCGCCCAGGGCAGCAGCCGCGGCTCCTGGAACATGATGCGCTTCGACGCCCGGTCGCCGTTGACGCTGACGCGGCCGGCGCTCGGCTCCTCCAGCCCGAGGATCAGGCGCAGCAGGGTGCTCTTGCCGCAGCCGGAGCGGCCGACGATGGCCACGAACTGGCCGGCGGGGACGTGCAGGTCGAGGTTGCGGATGACGGGGGCGCCCCCGTCGAAGCTCTTGGTCAGGCCGCGCAGGGTGATGGCGAGGCCGGGTTCGCGACGGCTCGCGGACGTGTCCTCGATGCGCAGGGCGGAGGCAGCGGACATGGGAGTGCTCGGGGCTCGCTCGCGAAGGGATCAGGTGTTGCGGTAGGCCGGGTTCCAGGCGAGGCAGGTGCGCTCCAGGGCCCGGGTCAGGCTGTCGGCGATCTTTCCCAGCAGGGCGTAGATCAGGATCGCCAGCACCACGACATCGACCAGCATGAACTCGCGGGCCTGCATCGCCATGTAGCCGAGGCCGGAATTGGCGGAGATCGTCTCGGCGACGATGAGCGTCAGCCACATGATGCCCAGCGCGTAGCGGATGCCGACGAAGATCGAGGGCAGCGCCCCCGGCAGCACCACGCGCCAGAACAATTCGCGCCGGTTCATGCCGTAGACCCGGCCCATCTCGATCAGTTGCGGATCGACCGAACGGATGCCGTGCAGGGTGTTGGCGTAGACGGGAAAGAACACGCCGAGCGCCACGAGGAACAGCTTGGCGCCCTCGTCGATGCCGAACCAAAGTATCACCAGCGGGATCAGCGACAGGTGGGGCACGTTGCGCACCATCTGCAACGTGGTGTCGGTGAGCTTTTCCGAGAGGTTCGACAGGCCGTTGGCGAGGCCGAAGGCCAACCCGATGCCGCCGCCGATCAGGAAGCCGGTGGCGGCGCGGACGAAGCTCACCCACAGATTCTCCCAGAGCTCCCCGGTCAGGGCGAGGCGCCAGCCGGCGGCGGCGACATCGAGCGGGGCGGGCATGAACCGGGTCGAGACCAGCCCGAGGGTGGCCGCCGCCTGCCAGCCGGCGATGACGAGGGCCGGCAGCAGCCAGGGCAGCAGCCGCGCCGTCGGCAGAGGCACGGCACGACGGCGGAGCGGCGGGGCCGTCTCGGCCCGGCGGGTCGGGCCGGGAAGCGAGCGGATCGCGGCGGAATTGGCCATGGTCGGGCTTATCCGTTCTTCGGTGATGGGGCCGGCGCCTCGGGGGGCGACCAGACGATGTCGGCGATGCGCACCGGGCGCGGGATCACGCCGAGGCGGTGGAAACGGTCGGCGATGCGCTGCTGCTCGGCGGCGACATCCGCCTCCATCGGGGCGATGACGAACCGGATGCGGTCCACCGCCCTGCGGGTCGCGGTCACGGGCACGCCTGTCACCTTCGACAGGCTGGCCGCGACGCTGGGGCGGTTAGCCTCGCACCAGAGCGCGACCTCGCCGAGGGCCGCCAGCGCCGCCTTCAGCACCTGCGGCCGCTCCTCGGCGAAACCCGTGTTCGCCAGGAAGAAATTGTTGGTCGGGGTGATGTCCGGGGCCTGGGCCAGGATGCGCACGCCCTCCCCGGCCTCGGCGATGGCGAAATACGGGTCCCACACCGTCCAGGCATCGACCGTCCCGCCGGCGAAGGCGGCGGCACCGTCGGCCGGAGCGAGCAGGACGGGGGTGATGTCGCGGTAGCTCAGGCCCGCCTTCTCCAAGGCGGCGACGGTGAGATTATGCGCGCTCGATCCCTTGGCGAAGGCGACGCGCTTGCCCTTGAGGTCGGCCAGTGTCGCGATGTTCGAGCCCTTCGGCAGCAGGATCGCCGAGCCCGAGCCGCCCCGGGGCTGGGCCGCCGCGTAGACGAGGTTGGCGTTCGCTGCCTGGGCGAAGATCGGCGGTGCGTCGCCGGTCTGGCCGAAATCGACGGCACCGAGGCTCAGCGCCTCCAGCAGCGGCGGGCCGAACGAGAACTCGACCCAGCGCACCCCGACGCCCTGCCCCTTCAGGGCGGCCTCGATGGCGGCCTGCTCCCGGGCAACGGCGAGGATGCCGTTTTTCTGGTAGCCGATGCGCAGCAGGCCCGGCTCCGCCGCGAGGGAAGCATGGGTCCCCAGGGCAGTGCCGGCCGCAGCGGCGAGGCTTGCGGCGAGGAGGCGGCGGCGGTCGAGCATCGGCGCCTCAGCGCGCGACGGCGGCGACGGGAAGGGCGGCGGGCGCGACGGCGCTCGGTGCGGCGTCGAGGAGGCGGGCGAGTTCGGCGGCGGCCTGCGCCACGCGGGCCCGCACGATCTCGTCGGCGATGCGGCCCTCGGCGATTTCGGTGTCGCCGGCATAGACGGAGGTCGGCGCGGTCTGGGCCGAGAAGAAGCCGAAGAGCGGGCGCAGGGAATGCTCGACCACGAGGGCGTGGCGCGGACCGCCGCCGGTCGCCGTCAGCACCACCGGCTTGCCGATGAGGGCTTCCGGCGCGACGAAGTCGATCAGGTGTTTGAACAGGCCGGCATAGCTGCCCTTGTAGACCGGCGAGCCGACGATCAGCGCATCGGCGGATTCGATGCCTTCCACGATCCGCGCCGCCGGCAGCGGCAGGGCCGAGCGGCCCGCCACCGCGATGCCGGTGCCGGCATCGACGAGGTCGTAGACCTTCAGGTCGATCGGGCGCAGGCGCGACAATTCGGCGGCGACGGCCTCGACCAAGGTGCGGGTGCGGGAGGGGCGGTGCGTGTTGCCGGAGAAAGCAACGATCCGTGCGGGCATCGCGAATGATCCAGGGCAGGACCCAAGCCCGAACAAGACCATCGCCTGAACGCTTCGGATGAAGCGTTTCAGAGTGCAAGTCTTCCTCGAGATGTCGGGTGTTGTGGAAACGGTGTTGCCCTGAAATTTAGAGAACTCAGGCAGTGCAAATCAACGGATTGTTTTTGCATTGTTCTCGTGGGGCGGAGGATGCCTGCATCGCGATACGGTGGGGATCGGGAAGATTCTTTTTGGCCTGAGCCGGGTCGCCGGACCGTTTCAAGCGTTCCGCAGCTGCGCAATCCGGATGGCCATGGGGCGGGCTAGGCCATGCCACGGCGCGGCGGATGCGCCGTGAGGGACGCTGAGGAACGAGAGAGGCCCGCCGGTCCGCGCACCCGTCTCCGGTGGCATCGGCAGGACGGCGTTCGTCGCCACGGGGCTGCTGCCGGAGATGGCGAAGGATGACGGCGCGGGGTTTCGCCTCTCTCGCAGCGTTCCCTCTCACCGTGGCCCGCCTGACGATGCGCCGGGCTGGACGCCGGTCCGGCAAAAGGGAACGCCTCGGCACAAGAACTGAAAGCCATTCCCGGCGGTCACCCGACCGGGAATGGCTTGAGGCGGCGCAAGTCCCGGCTCCAAATCCGGGGAAAGGCGCGCGCGAACGCACCAGTTACCCTGCGCGGGGCCGCATGGGGCGGCCGCGTTACATCGGCGGGGTGAGGCCGTCCTTGCCGACGGCGACGAGCTTGCCATCGAGCTTGCCGCCATCCTTGGCCGCGACCACGAAGATCTTTCCGCCCGGCGTCAGGATCGACTTGTCGGCCTGCTCGAAAGCGACAATCGGAGCCTTGGGCGGCACCACGATCGTCTTCGAGCCATCCTTGTCATAGGTGACGGTCAGCGTGCGCTCGCCCGCCGTACCGGATCCGGCGGAACTGCTGGCCACGGTCGCGTTGGTCATGGAGCTTTTCACCTTCGGCGCGCCGCCCGCGGCGCTTCCGCCACCGGCCTTCACGGTGCCGTTGGTCATGGAGCTCTTCACGACCGGACCGCTGCCGCCGCCCGTCTGGTCGGGGATCGCGTCCCAGGCATAATGGCCTTCCGCCGTGCCGCGCATGGCCTCGGGGAACAGCACGACCTCGAGCGCCGTCATCGGGTTCTCACCCTTGGTGGCAGTGCCGATGAAGGTGCCTTCCTTGATCTGGTCGAGGCTCGACTTCACCACCCAGGCGAACTTGGCGCCGCCGAACTGCACCGTCTCCGACTTGCCGTCGGTGGTCTTGATCGTGACCGAGTTAGCGTCGCTGCTCTCGATGGTGCCCCGCACCCGTTGCAGTTCCGGCGCGGCCTGGGCCGTGCCCGCGAGCGTCGTCAGGGCGGCGACCGCGATGGCGGTCCGCATCGTGCGTAACATGGGGTTCCCTCCGGTTTTCAAGCCGGAGGAGTATGGGGCAGCGTCGAAGACCGACAAGTTTGCGCGCAAGAAAGTGATGCGCAAGACATCTTAGAATTCGCTCAGACGCCGCGCCTGCCTCTCGTCCACGACCCTATCCTGAGAGGCGACCGCAGGGAGCCGCGAAGGAGGGCTCCAGGGCTTTCCAAGATACCTGGCCAAGATACCTGGCCAAGATATCTGGCCAAGATATGCGGCCGAGATATCTGGAACGCTCCGTCGAGGCCGCCTGCGCTGCACGTCAGGATGAGGCCGTCGGCTGGATCAAACCTGTCAGTCGAGTCGAACGCGTTTTCAGTCTTCCAGACCCTCGGCGCGCCGCCGCGCTTTCCGGACTTTTTCCATGCGGGCGACGGAGAAGACGCTGGCCTCGTAGAGGAGCAGCATCGGGATCGCCAGCGAGAGCTGGGAGATCACGTCCGGCGGCGTCAGCACCGCCGCCGCCACGAACACCAGCACGATGGCATAGCGTCGCTTCTCCCGCAGGAAGGCGGCGTCGATCACGCCGATCTGGCCGAGCAGCGTCAGGATCACCGGCATCTGGAAGGCGAGGCCGAAGGCGAAGATCAGCGTCATGATCAGCGAGAGATACTCGTCGACCTTCGGCAGCAGCTTGATCGTCGCCTCGCCCGGCTGCCCGATCTGCTGGAGCGAGACCGAGAACTGGATCAGCAGCGGCATCGCCAGGAAGTAGACGACCAGCGCCCCGAGCAGGAAGAAGATCGGCGTGGCAATGAGATAGGGCAGGAAGGCCTGCCGCTCGTTGCGGTAGAGGCCGGGCGCCACGAAGGCGTAGACCTGCGCGGCGATGACCGGAAACGCGAGGAAGCCCGCTCCGAACACGCTGAGCTTGATGTTGGTGAAGACCTGCTCGAGGAAATGGGTCGCGATCAGCTCGGCGTTCTGCGCGCCGACGATCGAAACATAGGGATGCACGAGCACGTTGTAGATCTGCTTCGAGAAGAAGAAGCAGCCGAAGAACATCACGATGAACGCGATCAGCGACTTGATCAGTCGCGACCGCAATTCGATCAGGTGCTCCAGAAGGGGTGCCCGCGAGGCCTCGATCTCGGCCTCATCGCGCTCGTCGCTCATGGAGTCGGGCCTGTCTCGGATTTGCTGGCATGGGACGGGGGGGCATCGTCGGCCGGCGACGGAGCCAGGGCGGCTTGAACCTGCGCCACCTGCTGTTCGGAAGTGGGACGCGGCACATCGAAGCTGCCGGCATCCTTCACCGCCTCGCCGGAGGCGGTGCGGCCCTCGACCGCACTGCGGATCTCGTTGCGGATCGTGTCGACGGGGTTGAAGGCCGGGCGCGCGGCATCGACGCTGCGCTTCATGCCCTCGACGTCGCGGCGCACTTCCTCGAGTTCCGCCTCGCGGATCGCCTCGTTGAACTGCGACTGGAACTCGCCGGCCATGCGCCGGACCTTGGTGGTCACCTGACCCAGGGTGCGCAGGGCCTTCGGCAGATCCTTGGGTCCGATGACGATCAGGGCGACGCCGCCGATCAGCATCACCTCGCCCCAGCTCATGTCCAGCATCGCGTCGTCCGTCCCACGAGCCCGCGCCTGACGAGGCCGGGCGCGCGGCCCGCGCTAACTCGCCCGGCGCCGATCTTCAACCGCGCAGTGCGACCCGTCCGATCTCTCCGGTCAGATCGTCTTATGGTCGCCGGCCGGCACATGGGTCTGCTGCGGGGCAGCACCCGGCGTGCCCTGAGGCGGCAGCGTCCGCACCGGATCGTTCGGACCCACCGGCGGAACCGAATTGGTCTGCGGCGGCTGGGTTTCGTCGTCGGCCATGCCCTTCTTGAAGGCCTTGATGCCCTTGGCGACGTCGCCCATCAGTTCCGACACCTTGCCGCGACCGAACAGCAGCATGACGACGACCGCCACGATCACCCAGTGCCAGACACTCATGCTGCCCATGGCAACCTCCTGCGCCGCGCCGAACCCGGCGGCGCCTCCTCTTGAATTGGGGCGAACCTAGGGATCGAGTGGCGCGAACACAAGCAGCGCAGGGCGCCGCACCGGGCAAACCCCGCGCAGCCCTTGCTTTTCTTTGTCGCACTTCGCCTGCTTCTCAGGCTGTCGCGAAGGCGGCCTCGAACCGGGCGCGGGCCTCGGCCAGATCGAGCGCCTCCGGGGGCGCCAGCCGGGCCAGGGCCGCCCCGGCCCGGCGTTCCGCCGACCCCG
The DNA here is from genome assembly GCA_020741775.1 of Methylorubrum populi. Classification (GTDB taxonomy): domain Bacteria; phylum Pseudomonadota; class Alphaproteobacteria; order Rhizobiales; family Beijerinckiaceae; genus Methylobacterium; species Methylobacterium populi_B. The sequence goes on along the minus strand of DYYG01000031.1, from coordinate 30,489 downwards.
TCAGATCCGGCACCGTCTCGGCGACCGCCCGCATCTCGTCCATGCGCCCATTGCAATGGAGCACCACGTCGATGCCGGCGCCGTAGGCGGCCTCGGCCCGCGCCCGGAACGGCCCCTGGAGCGCATGCATCGACAGATCGTCCGTCATCAGCAAGCCGTCGAAGCCGATCTCGCCGCGCACCACCTCGCGGATCACCGTCTCCGACAGGGTCGCCGGCCGCTCGGGATCCAGGGCGGTGAACACCACATGCGCGCTCATGGCCAGCGGCAGGTCGGCCAGCGCCTGAAAGGGGCGGAAGTCGTTCTGCGACAGGCTCGCCCGGTCGGCTTCGACCACCGGCAGGTCGAGATGGCTGTCGCAGGTCGCCCGGCCATGGCCGGGAATGTGCTTGATGACCGGCAGCACCCCGCCCGCCATCAGCCCCTCGGCCACGGCGCGGCCGAGGGCAATCACCGCCTCCGGCGTCGCGCCGTAGGCCCGGTCGCCGACGATGTTGTCCGATCCGGCGACGGGAACGTCGAGCATCGGCGCGCAATCGACGGTGATCCCGACCTCGGCCAGATCGTACGCCATCAGCCGGGCGCCGAGCCGGGCCATCGCCACGGCCTCATCGCCCAGGGCGCCGAAGCGGCCGCCGGCGGGGTATTTCGGCCAGTGCGGGGGGCCCATGCGCTGCACCCGCCCGCCCTCCTGATCGATCAGGATCGGCGCATCCGCCCGGCCCAGGGTCTCCCGCAGGGAGGCGGTCAGGGCCCGCACCTCCTCCGGCGTGCCGATGTTGCGCTTGAAAAGGATGAAGCCCCAGGGGCGCAGATCGCGGAAGAAGGCGCTTTCCTCCGGCGTCAGCGCCGTTCCGGAGCAGCCGAGGATGACGGCGCGGGCCGTGCTGGCGGAAGTCATGGCAGGCGTCTTCCTGGAAATGGCGGCGGCTTCAGGATGCCCCTCCCGAAGCCGTCCTCGCATGACGCTGACTCCGCGGGGTCGTCAGGCGGAACTTGCCCATCCCGCCCACGCCCTCATCCCGAGCTGCGACCATCGAGGCTGCTTGCGCGGCATCGCAGGCTGAGGAGGCGCGTGGGATCGAACCGTCGATCGCGTCAAACGGAGTCTCATGGGCGCCGGGCCAATGCGACCCGGCGGCTTATCGGCTCAGTGCCGGTCTCAGTTCTTGGCGACGAAGCACTGGCCGCCCGCCCCCTGCAGCGCGCTGCACAGGCTGGAGGCTTCGGTCTTGGCCAGGGGCCCGACGCGGACGCGGAACAGCGTCTTGCCGTTCACCTCAGCCTGCCGGATCAACTCGGGCTTGCCGGCGAGCTGGCTGTACTTGGACTGCATCTCGCGGAAGGCGGCCCGCGCCTCGCCCTCGCTGCCGCGCACGCCGAGCTGGACCGAGTAGCCGCTGACCGGAGCCGTGAGGGCGGCGGAGGCTGCGGCCGGCTGCGGCGGGGCGGTGCTGGCGGTGGTCTCCGGCGAGACGGAGGCGACGCGCTGGGGTGCCTTGGCGCGCGGCGCTTCCGGCTGTGCCTCGGCGGCGGGAGCCTCCGCCGGAGTTGGGGTCGAGGCCAGGGCGCGGCTGGGTTTGCGCGGCGTGGCCGGAGCGGCCGCCGACGGGGTGGCGGTGTCCGAGGCGTCGGGCATCGTCATGGTCGGGATCGGCGAGGACGGCGTCTGGGCGGCCTCCGCGACGTTCTGGGCCGGGGCGGCCTGCGGCGGCTGGTGGACCGGCGTATCCGGCTTGACCGAGACGGTGCGGACCCGGCGCGGCTCACCGAGGGAATCGGTCAGCAGGCCGGCCTGTCCCGGAGTCGCCCCGCCCTGCCCCGGCTCGGTGCCCTCGTTGCGCGCGGCCGCCGTGCGGGCGGCTTGGCTGACGTCGAGCGGCTGCTCCTCGCGGTTGACGATCTTGATCTGACCGTCCTTGGCGTTGCGGTTGTAGATCTGCTTGTTCTGGTCGGGAATCTCGACGCCGTCGGTGGTGGCCGGCTGCACCTTCAGCGGGGTCTTGTCGGCGAGCACGGTGATCGGGCCGCCGCCGCTGCCGCCATGGGTGCCGCGCCAGGCCAGCGCGCCGCCGACGCAGACGGCGACCACGGCGAGGCCGGCGCCGACCTGGACGAGGCGGTTGCGGCTGCGCGGACGCTCCACAGGGCCCGTGCGGTAGCCCTCGTCGGCCTCGGCGAAGGCGGCAGGATCGGCGGGGGCGTCCGCGTAGATGCCCTGCTCGACGGAGGCGAGATATTGGTCGAAGGCGTCCGCCGGGCTCTGGGACGAGGCCGGAGCCGGCGCGTCCACGAAGGTCGGCTCGACCCGCGCCGGGCGGCCGGTCTCGGGCAGGCGCCGCTCCGGAGCGGCCGGGGCCGCCGGCTGCGCGGAGCCCTTCTCCCGCGCCTCCAGCAGGGCGCGGAAGGGATCGTCCTGGCCGACGATGCGGGCGAGCTCGGCGAGCGGGTCGCCCTTGGCCTGCGCCTGCGGCGACGGCTGCGCCCGGCCCGCCTCCTGCGACGTCTGACGCAGCTCGCGCTCGAAGGCGTCGAAATCGACCGTCGCGCGCGATGCGTGTCCCGTCATGGCCTCATCCTCTCAACAACACCTTCCGGTGTCACCGCATCTCGTCGGGAGCGGAGACACCCAGGACCGCGAGACCGGAGGCGAGAACGCCCCCCAAGGCCTCCACGAGGGCCAATCGGGCCCGGGTGGACTTTCTGTCGGTTGGATTAACAATCCGTAATTGCGGCAAGTCTTTGCCCTTGTTCCAGAAACTATGCAGCGAACTTGCCGTTTCGTAGAGGTAGAACGCGATTCGATGCGGTTCGTGCGCCGCGGCCGCTGATTCGAGCACCCGCGGATACTGGGCGACGAGCCGCATCATCTCGATCTCGCCCGGATCGGTGAGCACCGAGAGGTCCGCATCGGCGAGCAGCGCCCCCCGCGAGAAATCCTCGCCCGGCAGGGCCTCGCGGGCCTGGCGCAGCACCGAGAACCGGCGCGCATGCCCGTACTGCACATAGAAGACCGGATTGTCCTTCGATTGCTCCACGACCTTGGCGAGGTCGAAATCGAGGGTCGCGTCGTTCTTGCGGTAGAGCATCATGAACCGGATCGCGTCGCGGCCGACCTCGTCGATGACTTCCCGCAGGGTGATGAATTCACCCGCGCGCTTGGACATCTTGACCGGCTCACCCGCGCGCAAAAGCCGCACGAGCTGGCAGAGCTTGACGTCGAGCCGGGCCTCGCCGTCGCTGACCGCCTTCACCGCCGCCTGCATCCGCTTGACGTAGCCGCCATGGTCGGCGCCGAGCACGTCGATCAGCTCGTTGGCGCCGCGCAGCCACTTGTCGCGGTGATAGGCGATGTCCGAGGCGAAGTAGGTGTAGGAGCCGTCCGACTTCAGCAGCGCCCGGTCCACGTCGTCGCCGAACTGGGTCGAGCGGAACAGCGTCTGCTCCCGGTCCTCCCAATCGTCGGGCAGCTGCCCCTTGGGCGGCGGCAGGTGCCCCTCGTAGACGAGGCCCTTGGCGCGAAGCGCTTCCAGCAGCTCCGCGACCTTGCCGCCATTCTCGCCCTGGAGGGTGGCCTCCGAGAAGAACACGTCGTGGCGGATGCCGATGGCGGCGAGATCCTCGCGGATCGTGTCCATCATCGCATCGATGGCGAAACGGCGCACCAGCGGCAGCCACTCGGCCTCCGGCTTGTCGAGCAGGGCCCGGCCATGCGCCTGGGCCAGCTTCTCGCCGACCGGCTTGAGATAGTCGCCCGGATAGAGGCCCTCGGGAATGGCGATGGTCTCGCCGAGCGCCTCGCGGTAGCGCAGGAAGGCGGAGCGGGCGAGCACATCGACCTGCGCGCCGGCATCGTTGATGTAGTATTCGCGCGTCACCGGCCGGCCGGCGGCGGCGAGCAGGTTGGCCAGCGCATCGCCGAACACCGCGCCGCGCCCATGGCCGACATGCATCGGCCCGGTCGGGTTGGCGGAGACGTACTCGATATTGACCGGGCCGCCGCTCATCTGCGCCCGGCCATAGGCCTCGCCGTCCTTGAGCGCCGCGCGGATCACCTCCTGAAACACCTCCGGCGCCAGCCGCAGATTGATGAAGCCGGGGCCGGCGACGCTCGCCTCGCTCACCCGAGAATCGCCGCGCAACTCCTCGGCCAGGGCCTCGCCCAGCGCCTTCGGGTTCTGCTTGGCCTCCTTGGCCAGCACCAGGGCGGCGTTGGTGGCGAGGTCGCCATGCGAGGGATCGCGGGGCGGCTCGACCAGCACGCGCGACAGGTCGAGCCCCTCGGGCAGCCGGCCGGAGCGGATGAGCGATTCGAGCGCCTCGCGCACGCGCGTCTCGAAGAGGGCGAAGATGTTCATGGGGCTCGGGTGTTCGTCGTTGCGTGGGCCGCCGGCGCGGGCGCCGGGCGGCCGGAACCGTCGGGAGGCGGAATAGCAATGGCGGGCGGGGGTGTCACGGCACCTGCGCCGCCGGCCCCGTCATGTCCTGCAGGACGGCCCGCAGCCTGTCGGGCAGCGGCACCGGGCGGCGGGTGTCCCGATCCACGTAGACATGGACGAAATGGCCCTGCGCGGCGGCCTCCGGCTCGTCCTCGCGGAAGATCGCGATCTCGTAGCGCACGCTCGAGCGGCCGAGATGGGCCACCCGCACCCCGGCGGTGATCCGGTCGGGAAAGGCGAGCGAGGCGAAGTAGCGGCAGCCCGTCTCCACCACGAGGCCGATCACCGGGGAGCGGGCGATGTCGAGGGCGCCCGCCTCCACCAGCAGGCCATTCACCGCCGTATCGAAGAAGGCGTAATACACGACGTTGTTGACATGGCCGTAGACGTCGTTGTCGCCCCAGCGCGTGGTCAGCGGCACCAAGCGGGGAAAGGCGGCGCGGGTCTCGCGCGGGGCGTGGCGATCGGCGCTCAAGCGGTGCTCCTCGGATGGTCCCGTCGCCGGGTCACGGCTCCGTCAGCGGCAGGCCGCGGCTCGGCGGGCTCCAATGCAGGTCGGGCGTCGAGGGAAACAGCCGGCCGTGTTCCAGCACCGCGTAGGTGTCGGTCATGCCGGCGATGTAATCGGCGATGCGCCGGGCCACGCGGGCCTCGCCCGCCCCCGCCAGCCCCTCGGACCACTCGGCGGGCATCCGCCCCGGATCGGCGCGGAAGGCGGCGAACAGGTCGGCGACGATGGCGGCGGCCTTGGCGCGTACCGCCATCACCTCGGGATGGCGGTACATCCGGGCGAACAGGAACCGCTTGATCTCGGCATCGGCCGCCGCGATTCCCGCCGAGAAGGCGATGACGGGGGCCTGTGCCGCCCGGATCTCGGCGACGCTGGCCGGTGCCAGGGCGGCAATCCGCCCCTCGCCCTCGCGGATCACATCCTCCACGAAGCGGGTGATGACCCGCCGCGCCAGTTCGTGAATCTTGCGCGAGGGTTCGAGCCCCGGATGCAGAGTGTCGATCTCGTCGAGCAGGCCTTTCAGGAACGGCACCGCGGCGAGGTCGGCGAGGTCGAACAGCCCGGCCCGCAACCCGTCGTCGAGGTCGTGGGCGTCGTAGGCGATGTCGTCGGCCAGAGCCGCCGCCTGCGCCTCGGGGCCGGCGAAGCGCGCCAGTTCGAGGTCGTTCACCGCGTTGTATTCCAGCACCGCCGCGGGAATGCCGGTGGCGGCGTAGCGCCGGGTCGGGGCACCGGAAGCGTCGAGCAGCGGGCCGTTATGCTTGACCAGACCCTCCAGGGTTTCCCAGGTCAGGTTGAGGCCGTCGAAGCCGGCATAGCGCCGCTCCAGCCGGGTGACGATGCGCAAAGCCTGCGCGTTGTGGTCGAAGCCGCCGTGCTCGGCCATGCAGGCATGGAGCGCGTCCTCGCCGGTATGGCCGAAACAGGTGTGGCCGAGGTCGTGGGAGAGGGCTAGCGCCTCGGCGAGATCCTCGTCGAGGCCGAGCGCCCGGGCCAGCGCGCGGGCGATCTGGCTCACCTCCAGGCTGTGGGTCAGCCGGGTGCGGTAATGGTCGCCCTCGTGATGCACGAAGACCTGCGTCTTGTGCTTCAGCCGCCGGAAGGCGGTGGAGTGAATGATGCGGTCGCGGTCGCGCTGGAAGTCGCTGCGGGTCGGCGAGGACGATTCGGAGATCAGCCGCCCGCGCGTCGCCGCCGGATCGGTGGCGTAGGGCGCCCGCCAGCGCTCGCCGTTCTGCCGCACCTGCGCAACCCTTCCCCGTCCGTGGCCGCGTTGCGGCCGGCTTCAGCGCCTCATATCTTATAGCGCAGGCGTCCACGGCAATCCGGGATGCTGCACTCTTCACGACACCGGTTCGAGACGGGGCCGCGCCACGATGGCCGAGATCAATCTGACCGCCCGCGCCGCCAAGCGCATCAACGAGATCATGGGCACCGAGCCTCCGGGCTCCTCCCTGCGCATCAGCGTCAACGGAGGCGGCTGCTCGGGCTTTTCCTACGCTTTCGACATCACCACCGCCCGCGAGGGCGACGATGTCGTGATCGAGCGCGACGGCGCCACCGTGCTCGTCGATCCGGTCTCGCTCGAATACATGGGCGGCGCGACCATCGACTTCGTGAACGACCTGATCGGCCAGTCCTTCAAGATCGAGAACCCTCTGGCCACCGCCTCCTGCGGCTGCGGTACCTCCTTCGCCATCTGAGGGGGCAAGCGCCCTGCCGGCCGGTGAAGCCGGCGGGGCGTGGCAAAGCCGCAATTGCCAGGCCTGTGGAAAACCGGCAGGGATGACGCACGGCCCTCCACCGACCTCCCGCCAGCCTGCGACCCGATCAGCCATGACGTCATCGACGCGCCGTCCCGTCCTCATGCGGGCACTGCTCGCCTCGGCCTGCGCGGTGGCGCTGTTGATGGGGCCTGCGCCGGTCGCGCCGGCCATGGCGCAGGAGGCGGCCAATGCGGTCCAGGATCTCGTCCTCGACAATCTGACCCTCGCCTTCGGCGACACGGTCTTCTCCGCGCCCAAGGTCACGGTGAGCGGCACCCGGCTCTCCCGCGACGACTTGCTGGCGATCTTCAAGGCCGACGCCAAGGAGCCCTGGCCCACCCGCCTCCAGCGCCTCGATGCCGGCAGCCTCACCATGCCGGAACTGCGCGTCGAGCGCCGCGACGGCGAGAGGCGGCAGGTCGTGACCTATCGCGACGTGGCGGCGCGCTCCATCCGCGCCGGCCGCATCAATGAATTGACCGCCGCCGGGGCGACCCTCTCGGTCGAGGGCGCGCCGCAGGCGGGCAGCGGCAGCTACGGCCGCATCCGCGCGGAAGAGGTCGATCTGACGGCCCTGTCCCGGCTCTATACCGAGGCCGGGGATGCGAGCGGCGGCTTCCAGCGGCTCTATGCCTCGCTGCTGGTCGAGGCCATCGCCTTCATCGACGACCGCGGCACCACGGTGTCGATCGCCCGCCTCACCGGCCGCGACCTTGCCGGCCGGCGGACGCCGACGACTTGGAGCGGGGCGGTGGAAGCCCTGAGCGCCGCCGATCTCGGCGACGACGACCCGGCCAAGCGGGCCCGTGTCGCCGGTTTGCTCGCCGATCTCGCCGAATCCGTCTCGGTCGGTGGGCTGGAGGCGACGGACCTGACCGTGAAGGAGGTGAAGGGCGAGGATCCCTTCTCCTTCTCCATCGGCCGCATCGCCTATGCGGGCAGCGCGGAGGCCGGCCTCGCGCTCAGCGAGATCGGCTTCGGCGCGAAGGAGGTGCAGGGCAAGATCGGCCGCCTCTCCCTGACCGGCTTCTCCCTGACACCGACCATCGCCGCCCTGCGACGCCTCGCCCAGGCTCCCCTCCCCGCCAATACGGTGCCCGAGAAGGGCGCCGCTCCGGTGCCGGATGCCCAGGAGGCGGAGCTGCGCCGCCTCACCCCCATCATCGGCACGCTGGCTCTGTCCGATCTCGGCCTCGATCTCGCGCAGAAGCCGGTGCCCGCCCCGGTTGCCAGCGCCGATCCGCTGAAGGCGCAGAAGCCGGCACCGGCCGCGCTGCCGCCCACGCTCCATGTCGGCTTGCGTGGCGGCCAGATGAGCTTCGGCCCGCCCAAGGACGGCGTGCCGACGGAGAGCCGGCTCGCGCTGACCGGCCTCACCCTGCCGAGCACGGCGGTCGAGAGCGTGCCGGGCCTCGGCTCCCTCGCCCTCTACGGCTACCGCGACCTCGACCTCGACGTGGTGGCCGACACCGCCTGGAACGAAGACACGCGGGAGCTGAGCTTCAAGGAGCTGTCGCTCTCCGGCAAGGATATGGGGCGCCTCCACCTCAACGCCCTGCTCGGCGGCATCGGCCCCGAGGTGTTCGATCCCGATGCCGCGGTCTCCGGCTTCGCCATGCTCTCGGCCACCGCCAAGGCCCTCGACCTGACCCTGGAGAATGGCGGCCTGTTCGAGCGCTTCATCGATGCGCAGGCGAAGGTGCTGAGCCTCAAGCCGGACGAGCTGCGCAAGGAATACGTCACCGCGAGCGTGATCGGCGTGCCGGTGATCCTCGGGAATTCCGCCGCCGCCAAGGCGATCGGCGCGGCCATGGGCAAGTTCGTGGCCAAGCCCGGCACCCTCTCGATCAGCGCCAAGGCCAAGAGCGGCGAAGGGCTCGGCATGGTCGATGTCAGCACCGCCCCGACTCCGGCGGCGGTCCTCGACAAGCTCGAGGTCAACGCCAAGGCGGATTGATCTTTTCCCTGCGCACCGATTCCGATCGCTGAAAATGGAAGGGCCGCCCTGTCTCCAGGACGGCCCTTTTATCGTCGCGCGGCCTCTGTTCTCAGTTCGCCGCCGCCACCTGCGAGCGCTTCGGCTTGGCGCCGGCCTGGGCCGGGCTATGCGCCGCCGTCTTGGTGGCGGGCGTGGCCGGCTTCGCGGCGCTCTTCGCAGAAGCTGCGGCGGGCTTGGCCGGCGCGGCGGCGAGCTTGGCGACCGCCTGCTTCGAGGCCGGCGGCATGGCCGCCATGCGCGAGGCGGGCTCGTGCGCGCCGGCCTTGCCGGACGGCTTGGAGGCCGTCCTGGCAGGCGCCTGAGCGGCGACCTGAACCGGCGCAGCCTTCGTGGGTGCCGATTGTGTCGGCTTGCCCGAAGCGGTGGCGAGGCGCAGCTTCGTCGCCGCGAGGGGCGCATCCTTGTGCTTCGCCGCTGCCGAGGATCCGGATTTGGCGGCTTCGGCGACCATGCGAGGCGCCTCGTGCGCCGCCTTGGCCGGTGTTTTGGCGGCCGATGCGGTGAGGGTGGTCGCCGTCGGGCGGAAGGCGGAACCGCGGGCGGCGGTCGGCTGCACCGCCGCCGGGACGGCGACGGCGGCGTTGGCCAGCATGATCGGTGCGGGGCGCGACGGGCGCGGCGCCGGTGCGGCCTCCGGCGCGTCGTCGTCGCGCTCGCTCGCCGGGCGGAAGGCGAGCGCCCGCGAGGCGCGCTCGAGACGCTCGGGCGCGGGATCGGGGTCGGAGGGGCCGAGATCGGCCATCATGATCGGGGACCGGCCGATCGCGGCGGGGGTGCCGTCGGTGCGCAGGGTCGCGAGCAGCTTCCGGTCGTCGCTGCCGGCGATGGAGGCCTTGCCGGCATATTCGACGCGCACCCGCGCCGTGCCCTTGCGGTGGAAGTCCAGGGCCCGGGCTGCCTCCTCGGACACGTCCATCAGGCGGCCGGCATGGTAGGGGCCGCGATCGTTGACGCGCAGCATCATCGAGTAGCCGTTGTCGAGGTTGGTCACTCGGACATAGCTCGGCAGCGGCAGGGTCGGATGCGCGGCGGCGATGGAGTGGCGGTCGAACACCTCGCCATTGGCGGTGACGCGCCCGTGGAAGGCGCTGCCGTACCAGGAGGCGAGGCCCTCGCGCATATAGCCGCGGGCATCCTCGCGGGGCACGTAGGTCTTGCCCGCCACGACGTAGGGTTTGCCCGAGAAGCGCCGCCCGCCCCCCTTCGGGATCACGTCGCCCTCGTTGTAGAGGCGGCGGCTCGCCCGCACCCCGTATTTCGGATCGATGTCACTGCCCGAGGAGGCGCCCGCGAGCTTCTGCGGGTTGTTGGCGCAATTGGCGGTGGTCAGCGCCACCGCGCAGACCGCCAGCAACCGCAGGACCGGCAGCGCGCCCCGCGCCGAATCCTCCGGGGCCGTCCTGACCCGCGCCAAGACATGTGCCATATCGCCCGCCCGCTCCCCGCCTACGCCACAGGCTCCCCGCCGGCCGCGGAAAGCTGGGGCCGCTGGGGATCACGCTTCGTACTCCGGCCAAAGTGACGTCCGGCCGTCCCCAGAGGATCGTCCGGACGGGGTAAAGGAAGGCTGAACGGGGCCGGGAGTCGAAGGCGGCAAAGCAGCTTTGGGGAAAAGCTCGCTCCGCCCCGGACGGATCACGCCGGGATCGGACGTTCGGGACCGCCAGCCCGTTTCCGATAGGTCAGCGCTGGGTCTCGTTCATCACCTGCGCGATGGAACGGGCGCCGCGCTGGCGGAACAGCAGATCGAGGGCTTCCAGCATCAGGGCGTGCATCTTGGTGCGCTCGGCATAGGCCAGATCCCGGAGCTGATCGTAGACCGGCGGCTCCAGATAGACCGACATCTGCTTGGCCCGCTCCTTGAGCGTTCCTCCCCGCTCGGCGGTCGGCATCGGAGCCGCCAACGGTGCCATCAGGGAGTGGGCCTGAGAGCCGGACAGATCGAGGCGGACCACCTCCGCTTCCACCGGCTTGCGGTCCCTGGTCGCCGGAGCGGCACCGCCCCGCAGGCCAGGATTGGCCGAGGCGACGATGGAGGCGAGGTCGAGTTTAGGCGGCCTTGACATGCTTGCCGGTATCCTTGCCGCTGTCCTTGCGTGTCCGCGGCTTCGTCGCCTGCATGCGGCGCTCGATCCAGCTCCAGAGCCGGCGAATCTCGCCCGCGGCCTGGCCCTTCGGATTGTACTCGGTGACGCCCTGGCCGACCCCGATGGCATCCTGGTGATCGGTGCGGGAGACGATGTTGACGTCGGGCAGGATGCCGAGCACCGCCAGGCCATCGGCGGCATCGCGGATCCGGTAGGAGCGCGGCGGGGTCTGGTTCAGCACGAAGGCGAACTTCTTCTCCAGACGGTAGACGGCGGCGAGCGTCGGCTTGAAGGCGCGCAGATCCGCCGGCGTTGGGCGGCAGGGGATGATGCACAGGTCGGCGGCGCGGATCGCCGAGAGCGTGCCGTTGGAATCGACGCCGGGCGTATCGATGAACACGTAATCATAGGACGACTCGGCCAAGCGCTCCATGACGAGATCGAGCTGGGTGGCGTCGATCTGCGCCACCTCGGGGCCGTCGGCGGTGCGGTGGTCGAGCCAGTCGGAGATGGTGGCCTGCCGGTCCATCTCCAGGATGCAAACGGTATGGCCCGCTTCCTGCGCGGCGACGGCGAGGGAGATGCACAGGGTGCTCTTGCCGCTGCCCCCCTTCTGCGTGACGAACGTGATCGCCTTCATACCGGGCCCACCGTTTCCGAACTGTCGGGGTCGATCCCATCCTGTGATGCCGGGATGCCCTGATCGGGGTGTCGCTTAACATGGTTAACTGTCGGTTAAGCCGAGTGGCGGTTCCGGCAGGGGGAGGACGGAGGACGAAAAATCCTACTTTAGATTGAATAATCGACGTTGCGCTACTTAAGCGCTTTACGTCCGTCGCATCGCGGGGTTATCATACCTCAAGAAATTTATCGGCCAAGTATATTACCTGAGGTTTGTGTTTTGGAGACCGTGCTGCCGTGGCAAGCCCGTCTGCGCGATGGAGCAGAAGGTCACGCCGCGTTCCACACATCGATGTTCGGGCGCCTCGATCCCGGCGGTCTTGCCCGATGACGGCCCTTCGTCCCGATCTCACCTCCGCCTTCGCCGGGGCCTTCTGCCTCGGTGCCTGGGCTCACGATCCCGCCACTGATCGGTTCGCCCTGTCCCCGGTCCTGAGTCGGCTGCTGGGGGTGCCGGAGGAGGCCGCGGCCGGGGCGCCCCTGTCCCAGGCCCTGGCGGCGGTCGAGGCGGAGGATGCCTGCCGGCTCGAGAGCGTCCTGCGGGCGGCGGGCCAGGATGGTTGTCCTTTCGAGGCGGAGTTCCGCACCCGCCCCGGGCCGCACGGTCCGCGCTGGCTGCGCCTGATGGGACGCTGTGGCCGCGATCCCGTCACGGGGCGGCTGACGACGCAGGGGCTTGCCTTCGATCTCACCGAGGGCCGCCACCCCGGCGGCCCGGAAGCAAGCCAGGCGCAACGGCAGGCCAATCGCCTCGCCGATCACGCCGCCGCCATGAAGGGGTTGGTGGCAGGCCTGCGCAACCCGCCGCTGGCCCGTCTGGTCGATGAGGTCGCCGTCGAAGTCGGCCACGAGCTCGCCCGCCATCTCCGCAGCGGGGGCCGCCAAGTTCATTGAACGCGCCAAGTCCATCGAAAGGGCGGTGAAGCGGCCCTGATGGTGCCTCGCCGGAGCCGGAGACCGACCCACCCCGATGGCGTCGGGTCAGCGGCTCTCTGCGGTTGTTTTGGCCCGCTCTCTTTCGCGGCACGGGAGACCGCTTCGTCGGGACGGTTTTAGCGCGGTTGGGCAGAGGCTTCGAGCGCCGGGCGCGACCGTGACGGTGGCGCCGGGAAGAGCAGCGGCTGCAGGGCCTGCGCCGCTTCGGGCAGGGGCCGGGCCAGCGCTGCGGAGACGGCTTTGCGCAGGCCCAAGCAGCCGCGTCCCTGTCCGAGGGGCGGGACGGTGCCGGCGGTCAGCCGGGCCGGACCCTCCGGCACGGGCCGGGCGCGATCGGGAGGCGGCAGCGCCAGCCCGCGCGACACGATCCTGCGCGCGGCGGCGAGATCCGCCTTGCCAAGCCAGGGCCGCGACAGCACGGCGCCCACCCCGTCTCCCGCCGCGGCGCAGACGCGTCCCCGGCCCGGATGCCCGCGCTCCGTCGCCCGAAGGATCAGCCGGCCGAAATCGGCCAGCACCGCGGGTTCGGCCCCGTCGAGACTGCGCGTGATCGCATCGGCGGCCCTGCGGCGGATCCCGTCGAAGGCGTCCGCCTCCGAGCGGCCGTGGCGGTAGCCGTCGAGATACCAAGCGGCGACGGCCGCGACGGTCCCGGGCGCGCCGGCTTCGATCTCATCCAGAAGCGGAACGTCGCGCAGGACCGCCGCGCGGGCCCGCTCCGGATCGGCGCCGTCATCGAGGGTGGAATCGGGAAAGCGGTCGGCCGCCACGATGCCGGTGGCGACACCGGCCCGGACCAGGGTCTCCGCATCGGGGATCATCAGGTCGTCGGGCCGTACCGCGAGGGCGGCGTCCACGAAGTCCGCCGTCAGGCCGGCGGCAAGGTAAGCGGCCCGCTCGGGGGCGCTGTCGGCCGTGATCTCGACGCCGAACGGACCGGTTTCGTAGGGGGCGTGGAAGCCGAGCCGCGCCTCCGCCAGAACCCATCGCTCGCGGCCGCGCACGAAGGCCAGGGTGCAGGCGGAGACGCAGTAATCCGGGACATAGGTGACGAGGCCGCGCTCCGCGATCAGCGCGCCGATGGCCGTGCCCTCATCCACCAGCCCGCCCTCGCTGGTGAGATGAATGCGCTCGACCGCGTCATGGTCATCGAGCAGACGGGCGAGCCGCTCGGCGGCGCCCTCCGTCAGTTCGCCGGAGAGGCGGATGTCGCGTCCGCCGGGGCCGAGGGTGATCCGGGTCGCGGGCGCGTCCGGCGCGGTCGCGAGCGGGTCGGCAAGGGGATGCCTGAACCCGGTGCCGAGCGAATCGACCGCGCCGCGCGCGGGAACCGGGCGGTGGATCTCACTCGGGCCGGTGCGCGCGAGACCGGCCATGCCGGCGCAGGCCAGCACAATCGCGGCACAGGCAACCCCGCGCACGGCCCGCCGCGAGCCAGCCGCCATATCTCGCCCCCAAAAATGATCCGGGTTCTCGTGAGAGCAGGGTCTTCGCCCAGGGCGGTGGCCGCCCCGTGCGACGATGCTCCGAACCCGACCAATGTCCTTTGCGGAGGTGGCGAAGCAAGGCCTCTGCCAGGGCAAAAAAGCGGCCGGAGGCCGCGTGTGCCGCTGAGTGCGCCGAGGGGGGAAGAAACCGCTTTCACTGAGGCCCGGATGCGGAGGGACCTTCCTCACCCCGACACTCTGTCGCACCCTGTGACGGGCGCGGCGCCGGCATCAGGGAGCCGGTTTCAGCAGCAGATAGGTGTCCATGATCCAGCCGTGGCGGGCACGGGCCTCGGCCCGCACCCGCCGGATCTCCTCCGCGACCTCGCCGAGGCGACCGGCCAGGAGAAGCTCGTCCGGCGTGCCGAGATAGGCGCCCCAGTAAATGGTCAGGCCGGGATCGAGCCCCTCGAAGCGCGGGTCGCCGTCGAGCATCACCACCGTGGCGCCGGTCTCGGCCCCGAGCCCGTCGCGCAGCAGGCGGCGAGCCGGGGTGATCCGCACCGGTTCGCCGATGGGATGGAGCGGGATGCGGTGGGCGGCGGCCAGGGCCTGCACGCTGGTGATGCCGGGGATCACGTCGTGGGTGAAGGCGACCCGGCCCCGGGCCAGCACGCGCTCCAGGATGCGCAGGGTGCTGTCGTAGAGCGAGGGATCGCCCCAGACCAGGAAGGCTCCCCGCTCACCCTCGCTCAGATGCTCGGCGATCAGGCTCTCGTAGAGGGCGGCTCGGGCGGCGTGCCAATCCTCCACCGCCACGCCGTAATCGGCGGGGCGACGGTCGCGCTCAGGGTCCGCCGCCTCGATGAAGCGATAGGGACGCTCCTCGATGTAAAGGTCGCAGATCCGGCGGCGCAGGCCGACGAGCCCGGCCTTGGCCTCTCCCTTATCGAGGGCGAAGACCGCATCGGTCGCGTTGAGAGCCCGGATGCCCTGGATCGTCAGGTGCTCCGGATTGCCCGTGCCGATGCCGATGACGTGGATGTGTCGCAAGGCCCGCTTCCCGGCCGGATCTTCCCGGCGAAGCCCGTCCGTGGACGGGGAGGATGGAAGCGGCTTCTTAACGGATCCGGGCGATAAGGGGAGCGCTCGGATCGGACGGGGTTCAGCCCACCAGCGCCGTCAGGCAGGTGCCGAACAGGGTGACGAAGGTCATCGTCGCCATGAACTTGATGTCGTCGATGCGCTGGCTCATCGCCTGTACTCCGTTGCGGCGCCTCTCGTCGGCCGCCTTGATCCGTTAAATAACCCCTAACCTTATGCAGCGAGACGGCGCGGTGCGTTTCATCACCGTTGCTCACGCAATCCAAAGGCTTGGCGGACGCAACATCCCTAACGCGAGCTTAAGGGCGCACTCGGTGCCTTTGGCTGGTTTGGGACAGGCTGAACGCATCATCCCGCGTCGCGGTTGCGTCCGTGCGTGGCTGGCGCGTCTGATCGCCGGGACGAAAAGCCCCTATTCCGCAGGCTCATAGGAACGGAAAACCCCGCCGTGGCGGCCACGGCGGGGTTCCGGTCAGGCGATGGGATCGCCGGGTTTACTTCGGAGCGGCGCTGGGAGCCGGGGCGGCGGGAGCGGCGGCGTTGCCCTGCTGCTCGAGCTTCTTGCGCATCTCCTCGCTGCGCTTCTCCATCTCGGCCTGGAGCTTCTTCTGCTGCTCCTCGAGCACCTTCGGGTCGATGGCCGGGCCGTCGAAGGCCTTGCCGAAGCCGGCGAGCGGCACCGCGAACACCACCTCGCGCTGGGTCTGGTTCTGGACGCGGACGTTGAGCGTCGTGCCCTTCTTGAAGCCGTTCAGCAGCTCGGCCGAGACACCGCCGGCCTCGGCGAAGCAGCCATTCGGGAAGCAGACCGCGAACTTGCCGCCGGTGACGTCCTTGCCGTCGACGTCGAAGCGCATGCCGGGAGCCAGCATCAGGCCGAGCGGCAGGAGGAAGCGGACGACCTTCACCTCCTGCTTCGTGGAGGCGTTCTTCATATCGTAGAGGGCGACGGCGAGCACCGGCTGGCCGGAATCCGACACGAAGTCACGGGTGGTGTAGCACACGTCGGTGCCCGAACCCTGATCCTTGCCGCAGACCTTGGTCCAATCGGCCTGGCTCGGCTCGGACTTCACGTTGATGATCTGCGGGCCGGCATTCTGGGCCTGCTGGCCGGCGGGCGCGGCCGGCTGGGCCTGAGCGGGGGCCGGGGTCGGCGCGGGAGCGGCCGGCTTCTTCGCCTGGGCGAAAGCGGTTCCGCCCAGGCCGGCGCCCAGGCCCGCCATGGCGAGGAACGCGGCCACGCGCAGCGGGCGCGCGGAAGGCTTGGCCATGGAAGACTTGGCAAGGAACATCGGCGGTATGACCCCTTCAACGGATGGCACGTGAGAACGTGACGCGGTGCTCTTTCGGGCCGCCGCAGCCTCGCGGAATGACAAGCCCGGCCGGTCGATCCGAAGCGCGGCTTCCCTGACGCGGAGTGCCGTGCGCGGCATCGGGCGCGGCATCATCCCGCCCGATCGAGACGGCGGCCTGCTTTCCCCCGGAATGCGGCGAAGGCATGACGTCTGCGCCCTACACCCCCGCGCGCCCCGTCTCAAGATGGTGAGGCGTCCGAGGGCGATGGTTCGGGCGGCCCTGGCCCCGCCTCCTTCGCGTTTTCGTGTCGTCGCCCTTCCGGCCGGGTCCGGAACACGCTCTTCCGGAGGCGGTTGAGTGGGCGCGAGGAAGGGGCGCCCGCTGCGTCCTCGGGCCGACAGGAGGTCGCATGGGCCGGTTTGCGAACAGGGTGGTTCTCGTGACCGGAGCCGCTTCCGGAATCGGCGAGGCGGCGGCCCGGCGCTTCGGCCACGAGGGCGCGATCCTTGTCCTCGTCGACAAGAACGAGGACGGCCTGCGCCGCGTCGCCGGGGAGATCGCGGCGGGCGATGTCCAGACCGAGATCGCCGACCTGTCCGATGCCGATCAATGCCGCCGCGTGATCGAGGCGGCGGTGGCGCGGTTCGGGCGGCTCGACGTGCTGGTCAACAATGCCGGCAAGGATCACCTCGGCAAGGTCGACGAAGGCGACATCGCCGATTTCTCGGTGGTGATCGAGACCGATCTCTACGGCGTGTTCTACATGACCCGCTTCGCCCTGCCGCATCTGCGCGAGAGCCGCGGCTGCATCGTCAACGTCTCGTCGGTCTCGGGTCTCGGCGGCGACTGGAACCACAGCTTCTACTGCGCCGCCAAGGGAGCGGTGACGAACTTCACCCGCGCGGTCGCCTTGGACGAAGCCCGGAACGGCGTCCGGGTGAACGCGGTCAATCCGTCGCTGGTCTACACGCCGTTCACGGCGGGGATGCAGGAGCAGCCGGATCTCGTCGCCAAGTTCGAAGAGCGTATTCCGATGGGGCGCGGCGCGCAGCCCGACGACATTTCCGGGGCCATTGCCTTCCTGGCGAGCGAGGATGCCCATTTCATCACCGGGGTGAATCTGCCGGTCGATGGCGGCCTCTCGGCCTCGAACGGCCAGCCGGCGCTGAGCTGATTGCTTCACCCCCGGCCTGCGGCAGCGCCCCGCCGGATCAATCCAGGTCGCGCAGGTGCCGCGCCGCGATCGCCGAGGCGGCGGTGCGGTTCTCGACGCCGAGCTTGGCGTAGATCCCTTCCAGATGCTTGGTCACGGTGCGGGGGCTCAGTCCGAGGATCTCGCCGATGTCGCGGCTGGCCTTCCCGCGGGAGAGCCAGAGCAGCACCTCCGCCTCGCGGCCGGTGATCGGCAGGTGCTCGCGCAGGCGCTCCAGGCCGGCGGCGGTGGGGTCGCCGGACAGGCGCAGCAGGATCTCCGGACCGGTGCGGCCGATGAAGCTCAGGGAATGGGCGCGGCCCTGCGCGTCGGTGAGGGCCAGGGGGGCGGCGCCGGTGCCGGAGAGGCATCGCACCAGCCACTCCCGCCCGCGCGGCGGCAGGGCCAGGGGCGTGTCCTCCCCCGCCGGGCCTCCGAGGGCGGTGAGCACCCGCTCGGCCTGCGGCGTACACCACAGCACGGCTCCGGCCGCATCGACGGCGAAGAGCGTACGCCCGGCGGTGTCGAGGGCGGCGCGGGCGCTCTGGGCGGACCGGGCACTCGCCAGATGCACGCGGATGCGGGCCAGGATCTCGTCGGGGGCGATGGGCTTTGTGACGTAGTCGATTCCGCCGGCTTCAAGGCCCTTCACGATGTGCTCGGTTTCGGACAGCCCGGTCATGAAGATGACGGGCACGTGGGCGAGCCGTCCCTTGGCCTTGAGGCGGCGGCAGGTCTCGAAGCCGTCCAGGCCCGGCATCACCGCGTCGAGCAGGATGATGTCGGGGGTGATCTCCTCCACGAGGTCGAGGGCGAGGTCGCCGCCGACCGCGACCAGCACCGTCGCGCCGCTGCGCTCGATCGCCTCGGTGAGGAAGCTCAGGGTATCGGGCGAATCGTCGACGACGAGGACGATATCGCGCTGCGCGTCAGGCATCGCGGGCGAGCCCTTCCAGAAGCCCTACATAGCGGCGCATGTCGTAGGAGGCCACGAGGCCGCGCAGGCGGGCGATGAAGGCCGGCGGCATGGTCGGGTCTGTTTCCAATTCGGCGAGCTTGGCCTCGATGCCGCGCACATGCCCGATGCGGCCGAGGCGAAGCAGCTCCGCGACGTGCTCGGGCGGCACCCTCTCCCCTTGCGCGACAGCGGCCGGGCGCTCGGACGGCCGGATCGGCCGAGGTGCTGGATCGGGTGCGGGAAGCGGGCGGGCGGTGCCGAGCAGCTTGGTGATCCGCTCCAGGAAGTCCTGCATGTCGAACGGCTTGGCAATGATGTCGTCGTGCGGGGCATCCGCTCCGCGCGTCGGGCTGATCTCGTGGACATTGGCTGACATCATCGCGATGCGGGCCGGGCAGCCCGCCTCACGCAAGCGGCGGGCCACCTCCCAGCCGCTCATGCCGGGCATGGCGATGTCGAGCAGGATCAGTGCCGGCTCTCGCTCTTTCGCCAAGGCGAGGCAGGCCGGTCCGTCCGGTGCCTCGGCGACGGCGAACCCCAAGGGTTCCAGGATCTCGCGCATCAGCGCCCGATGGGCCTGGTCGTCGTCGGCGACGAGCACGGTGCGGCCGGGCTCGGGGAAGGCCGGGCGCGTGACCGCCGCCGGGGCCGGCATCGCCGCGGGAGCGGGACGGTTCACCGCGGCCAGCATCAGCCGCACCCGGAAGCAGGTGCCCTCCCCGACCCGGCTCTCGACGGTGATCTCGCCGCCCATCACTTGAGCCAGGAGATGCGCGATGGTGAGCCCGAGCCCGGTGCCCGGCGCCGCGCGGGCGGCGGGCATGGAGCCGCGCTCGAACGGCTCGAAGATCCGGGCGAGGTCGGCTTCGGGGATGCCGAGGCCGGTGTCGCGGATCGAGAACACGGCGACCTGACTGCGATAGGTCATCTCCAGGGCGACCTCGCCCTCCGCCGTGAACTTGATGGCGTTGGAGAGCAGGTTGAGCAGGATCTGGCGCAGGCGCTTCTCATCGGTGGCCACCACCGCCGGCAGGGTGTCGGGCCGCGTGAAACGGAAGCTGAGCCCTGCGGCCTCCGCCTGAAGCCGCACCATGTCGACGATCTGGGCCAGGAAATCGGCCAGCCGGATCTCGTTGCGGTAGGTCTGGAGCCGGCCCGCCTCCATCCGCGAGATGTCGAGCAACCCGTCGATCAGCCCGGAGAGGTGCTGGGCGCTGCGGCGGATCACCCGGATGCCGTTGCGGCGCGGTTCCGGGATGCTGGGATCGCCCTCCAGGAGCTGCGCGTAGCCGAGCACGGCGTTGAGCGGGGTGCGCAATTCGTGGCTGATGCCGACGACGTAGCGGCTCTTGGCGAGGTTGGCGGCTTCGGCCGTCTCCTTGGCCTGTTGCAGCTTGGCGTCGGTGACCTTGTGGGCGGCGATTTCGGCCTCGTAGAGCGCGGTCTGGCGCGCGGTCTCCTCTTGCGCCACCCGCCGGCTTTCCTGCGCCAGCACGAACAGCCACGCGACGACGCCGAGGATGACGATGAGGATGAAGAACAGGCTCGTCAGCGCGGCGCGCAGGGTTTCGCCGTGTTCGGGATGCAGCGCGGTCGCACCCGCATGGACGATGACGAGGATCAGCCCGATCACCGTGATCAGAGTCAGCATCAGCGCGAGGTAGCGGCCGAGCGGGGCGCCGATCCAGGCGGCGGTGCGTGCGGGCAGGACCCGGGCGAGCGTCTCGCGGGCCTGGACCTCGAGCCGTCCGTGCGGCTTGCACAGATCACCGCAGCGGGCGTCGAGCGAGCAGCACAACGAGCAGATCGGCCCGGAATAGGCCGGGCACTGGGCCATGTCCTCAGCCTCGAACGGATGCTCGCAGACCCGGCAGGTGATCTCCGGCCGGTCCCAGGCCGTGTGCGGTGCGCGGGCGAGATAGCGCCTGCCTCGGGTCGCGAGGGCGATGGCCGGCGCGGCGGCGAAAGCGGTGGCCAAGGCCAGCATCGGCGCGAAGGGCTGGAGCGTGGCCCCGAGCAGCCCGGCATGGATGACGCAGCCCGCCACGAGCGAGAGCCCCATCGCCCCCGTGCCGACGGGGTTGATGGCGTAGAGATGGGCGCGCTTGAACTCGATGCCCGGCGGCGACAGCCCGAGCGGCTTGTTGACCGCCAGATCGGCGGCGAGGGCCCCGACCCAGGCCGAGACCACGCAGGCATAGAGCGGCAGCGTGCTCTCGATGGTCTTGTCGATGCCGAGCTCCATCAGCAGGAGCGCGATGGCGACGTTGAACACCAGCCAGACCACCCGGCCGGGATGGCTGTGGGTAAGGCGCGAGAAGAAGTTCGACCACGCGATCGAGCCGGCATAGGCGTTGGTCACGTTGATCTTGAGCTGCGAGATCACCACGAACAGGCCGGTCAGCGCCACCGCGACGCCCGGCGAGCCCGAGACATAGCCGAAGGCGACGGCGTACATCTGCGTCGGCTCGGCGGCGCGATCCGCCGGCACGCCGTGGCCCAGCGCCAGCACCGTGAGGAAGGCACCGAGCAGGATCTTGAGCATGCCCGGCACGATCCACCCGGCGCCGGCCGAGAGCACTCCGGTCCACCAGCGCCAGTCGCCCCTCCCCTCGCCGGGCTCTTGGCGTGGCTCTTGGGGCGGCGGCATGAACCGCAGAAAATCGACCTGCTCGCCGACCTGCGCCAGCAGCGCCAGCAGGATGCCGGAAGCGAGCCCGAACAGGCGGAGATCGAAACCCGCTCCCGCCGCCTCCGCGCCGGGATAGCTGGTGAAGGCCTCGAACGGCACCGGCCCAGACAGCCCGATACAGATCAGCGGCAGCAGGTTGAGGCCGATCCAGAGCGGCTGCGTCCAGAGCTGGAAGCGGCTGATCATGCGGATGCCGTAGACCACCAGCGGAATCACCGCCCCCGCGCTGACGATGTATCCGATCCACAGCGGCAGGCCGAAGCAGAGCTGCAGCGCCAGGGCCATGATCGCGGCTTCGATGGCGAAGAACAGGAAGGTGAAGCCAGCGTAGATCAGCGAGGTCACGGTCGAGCCGAGATAACCGAAGCCGGCTCCCCGCGTGAGGAGATCGATATCCACCCCGTAGCGGGCGGCGTAGATCGTGATCGGCGCGGCGGTGGCGAAGATGATCAGCCCGACGACGAGCACCGCCGCGAAGGTGTTGGTGAAGCCCGTGGCCAGCACCAGCGTGCCGCCGATCGCCTCCAGCGCCAGGAACGAGAGCGAGCCCAGGGCCGTCTGCGCGATGCGGAAGGGCGACCAGCGCCGCGCCTTCTTGGCGGTGAAGCGGAGCGCATAGTCTTCCAGCGTCTCGTCGGCGACGAAGCGGTTGTAGTCGCGACGGATCGGGATGATGGACCGGGCGCTCAGGGGCCGTTCTCACGATAGGCGGCTGAAGTCTTCAGTGGGCGACTGCCCGTTGCGATCCACGGGCAGCAATCCGCGTGCCGGCCGGTCGTCAGCCCACGCGGACAAGCCTCCCTAACGCCCGACGCTCACGGAAGCGAGAGCGGCAGGCTAAGGTCCGGGCGCCCGGGCCGACATACGCAAAACAGCGTATAGAGTGCGCCGCACAATCAAGCCTAGCCTTCACCCCGTTCGAGCACGGCCGCCGACCGGCAGAGCCGTGCCGATGCCAACAGGGGTTCAGGCACGATGGCGGACGACAAGGAGAAGGGCCTGGAATCGGCCCTGCGGCGCAAGCTGCTCATGGGCCTCGCGGGCCTTCCCGCCCTGGCGATGATGCCGCGGGGGGCGTTCGCCGCCGCTCCGACCTCGGCCGTCAACACCACCGGGCTCGCGGTGACCGACAGCGAGGTGACAGTCGGCATCCTGCACTCGGCCACCGGCACCATGGCGATCTCCGAGACCGGCTCGATCCAGGCGGAGAAGCTCGCCATCGCCCAGATCAACGAGATGGGCGGCGTGCTCGGCCGCAAGATCAAGGTGATCCAGGAGGACGGCGCCTCCGATTGGCCGACCTTCGCCGAGAAGGCCAAGAAGCTCCTCGTCAACGATCACTGCGCCGCCGTGATGGGCTGCTGGACCTCCGCCTCGCGCAAGGCGGCGCTGCCGGTCTTCGAGCAGTATAACGGCCTGCTCTATTACCCGACCTTCTACGAGGGCTTGGAGCAATCGAAGAACGTCATCTATACCGGCCAGGAAGCCACCCAGCAGATTCTTGCCTCGCTCGACTGGGTGCATAAGGAGAAGGGTGCCAAGACCTTCTTCATGATCGGCTCGGATTACATCTGGCCGCGCACCTCGAACAAGATCGCCCGCAAGCATGTCGAGAACGTGCTCAAGGGCTCCATTGTGGGCGAGGAATACTTCCCCCTTGGCCATACGCAGTTCAACTCGGTCATCAACAAGATCAAGCTGAAGAAGCCGGACGTGATCTTCGCCGACGTGGTCGGCGGTTCGAACGTGGCCTTCTACAAGCAGCTCAAGGCGGCGGGCATCGATCTCAGCAAGCAGACCCTGCTGACGATCTCGGTGACCGAGGACGAGATCGACGGCATCGGCGGCGACAACATCGCGGGCGCCTATTCCTGCATGAAGTACTTCCAGTCGCTCAAGAACCCGAACAACGAGAAGTTCGTCGCCGCCTTCAAGAAGATGTGGGGCGACAAGACCGTCATCGGCGACGTGACCCAGGCCGCCTATCTCGGTCCGTTCCTGTGGAAGATGGCGGTCGAGAAGGCCGGCTCCTTCGATGTCGACAAGGTGGCCGCGGCCTCCCCCGGCATCGAGTTCAAGGAAGCGCCGGAAGGGTAC
The DNA here is from genome assembly GCA_020741775.1 of Methylorubrum populi. Lineage (GTDB taxonomy): Bacteria > Pseudomonadota > Alphaproteobacteria > Rhizobiales > Beijerinckiaceae > Methylobacterium > Methylobacterium populi_B. The sequence continues at coordinate 7,304 of DYYG01000031.1, read as the reverse complement.
GTGAAGATCCACGAGAACCATCACCTCTGGTCGAAGACCCGCGTCGCCAAGGCCCTCCCGAGCGGACAATTCGAGGTGGTCTACGAGAGCCCCGAGCTGATCGAGCCGAACCCCTTCCCGAAGGGCTACCAGTAGTCGGCCCGGGTCTTGCTAAGCCGCTTGCGGCAAGGCTTTCGGCAAGACTTCCGGCAAGTCTCGCGAGACCGGTCCCCTCTCCTGCCCGCATCCTGAGCAGCCGCGAAGGAGGGTTTTGGGGATCCACCCCTGCCGGAGGCCTCCTTCGAGGCCTCCGCTACGCTCCGGCACCTCAGCATGAGGTGATCTGGATGGACTGACCGAGAGAAGGCCCGTTCCGGCCGGATCGGAGATCACATCATGTTCGGCGATTATTCGCTCGCAGACCTCAGCTCGATCTTCGTGATGCAGGGCTTTGCAGGTCTGATCCTGTTTTCCGTCTACGTCCTGATGGCGCTCGGCCTCGCGATCATCTTCGGCCAGATGGGCGTGATCAACATGGCCCACGGCGAGTTCATGATCCTGGGCGCCTACGTCACCTATCTCTGCTCGAACCTGTTCCAGACCTATCTGCCCGCCCTCTTCCCCGCCTACTTCTTCGTGGCCATGGCGCTCGCCTTCCTGGCCTCCGGGACGATGGGGATGCTGGTGGAATGGGCGCTGATCCGCCACCTCTACAAGCGGCCGCTCGATACGCTGCTGGCGACCTGGGGCCTCTCGCTGATCCTGCAGCAGGCCTACCGCTCGATCATCGGCCCGCGCGAGGTCGGCGTCGAGCTGCCCTCGTGGATGATGGGCTCGATCAACGTCACCGATTCCATCGAGGTGCAGATCAACGGCCTGTTCGTGATCGCGGTCACCACCGTCATCACCCTCGGCGTCGCCGTGCTGATGTACCGCTCGCGCTTCGGCGCCCAGATCCGCGCGGTGATGAGCAACCGCCCGATGGCCGGAGCGGTCGGCATCGATACCGAGAAGGTCGACCGCTACACCTTCGGCCTCGGCTGCGGCATCGCCGGCATCGCCGGCTCGGCCTTCACCATGATCGGCTCGACCGGGCCGACCTCCGGCCAGCTCTACATCGTCGATACCTTCCTGATCGTGGTCTTCGGCGGCGCGGCGAGCCTGCTCGGCACCATCGCCTCGGCCTTCTCGATCTCGCAGACCCAGTCGACCCTCGAATTCTTCCTCTCCGGCTCGATGGCCAAGGTGCTCACCCTGCTCGCGGTGGTGGCGATCCTGATGCTGCGGCCGCAGGGCCTGTTCACCCTCAAGGTCCGTCGCTGAGGAGCGCGCCAGATGACGAGCCAGAAGACAAGCCCGATGCAGTCCCTGTCGAAGGCGGTCACCGTCAACGATAACCCCTTCATGAAGCCGGTCGAGTGGGTGAGCCTCGCGCTGCTCGCCGGCGTGATCCTGGTGGTCCTGCCGTTGATGCTCGACGGCTTCCGCCTCAACCTGGTCGGCAAGTATCTCACCTACGCCTTCGTCGCCCTGGGCCTCGTCATCTGCTGGGGCTATGCCGGCATCCTCTCGCTCGGCCAGGGCGTGTTCTTCGGCCTCGGTGGGTACTGCATGGCGATGTACTTGAAGCTGGAGGCTTCGAGCGTCGAGAACACGAAGATCCAGTCGACGCCGGGCATCCCCGACTTCATGGACTGGAACCAGATCACCTCCCTCCCCTGGTTCTGGCATCCGTTCCAGAGCCTGCCGCTGACGATCCTCCTCGTCGTCGCGGTTCCGGTGATCTTCGCCTTCATCATCTCGGTGGCGATGTTCAAGCGGCGGGTGGGCGGCACCTATTTCGCCATCATCACCCAGGCCATCGCCGCGATCCTGACGATCCTGATCGTCGGCCAGCAGGGCTATACCGGCGGCATCAACGGCATCACCGATCTGCGCACCCTCCACGGCTGGGACATCCGCACCGACCACGCGAAGTTCATCCTCTACTTCGTCAATGGCGGGCTCCTCATCGGCTGCATCCTGATGGCGCAGTACGTGAAGAAGTCGAAGCTCGGGCGCATTCTCGTGGCCATGCGCGAGAAGGAGGACCGGGTCCGGTTCTCGGGCTACTCGGTGGCGGGCTTCAAGGTCTTCGCCTTCTGCCTCGCGGCCGGCTTCGCGGCGATCGGCGGCGCGATGTTCACCCTGCAGGTCGGGTTCATGTCGCCCTCTTTCGTCGGCATCGTCCCCTCGGTCGAGATGGTGATCTACACCGCCGTCGGCGGGCGCCTCTCGCTCTTCGGCGCGGTCTGGGGAACCCTGCTCGTCAACTGGGCCAAGACCAGCTTCTCCGAATCCTTTCCCGATATGTGGCTGTTCGGCCTCGGCGCCCTGTTCATCGCCGTGGTGCTGATCTTCCCCAATGGCATCGCCGGCCTCTGGCGCGAGCATGTCGAACCCCGCCTGTTCCGCAAGGCCAAGGGTCTGGCCCCCGTCGCCGGCCCGGCCCTGCCCCACGGCACTCCGGCCGAGTGAGGAGGAAACCCCATGAACGCAGCCATCCTCCCCTCATCCCTCGGCTCCGCGCCCATCGGCACCCCGGCTGGCGAGAAGGACTTCCTACTGGCGGTCGAGGCGCTCACCGTCTCCTTCGACGGGTTCAAGGCGGTCAACGACGTCTCGTTCTACGTCGATCCGGACGAGATCCGGGTCATCATCGGCCCGAACGGCGCCGGCAAGACCACGGTGCTCGACCTGATCTGCGGCCGCACCCGGGCCAGCTCCGGCTCGATCAAGTACAAGGGACAGGAACTCACCAAGCTGTCCGAGAGCGCGATCGTCCAGGCTGGTGTCGGGCGCAAGTTCCAGACCCCCTCGATCTACGACGACCTGACGGTGTTCGAGAATCTCGAGATCTCGTTCCCGCGCGGACGCTCGGTGTTCGGGGCGCTCACCTTCAAGCGCGATGCCGAGGTGCGTGACCGCATCCACGAGATCGCCCACACCATCTTCCTCAAGGACCAGCTCGACGAGCGGGCCGAATTCCTCAGCCACGGCCAGAAGCAATGGCTCGAGATCGGCATGCTGCTGATCCAGGACCCGGAACTCCTGATGCTCGACGAGCCGGTGGCCGGCATGAGCGTCGGCGAGCGCATCAAGACCGCCGAACTCCTGAACCAGATCATCAAGGGCCGCTCGGTGCTGGTGATCGAGCACGACATGAAGTTCGTCGAGGACATCGCCCACCGGGTCACCGTGCTGCACCAGGGCAAGGTCCTGTCGGAAGGGTCGATGGAGCGGGTCAAGAACGACCCGAAGGTCATCGAAGTCTATCTGGGCCACTGAAGGGCGGACCGATCATGCTCCAGACCAATGCCTCTCCCTCCCCCCTCGTGCCGCCGGTGATGGCGGGCCTGCAGCCGATGCTGGCGATCTCCGATCTCCATGCCGCCTATGGCCAGAGCGAGGTTCTGCACGGCATCGACCTCAGCGTGGCGCCCGGCGAGATCGTCGCCGTGATGGGCCGCAACGGCATGGGCAAGTCGACGCTCATGAAGACGCTGATGGGCATCGTGCCGACCAAGTCCGGCACGATCGCCGTCGACGGCGTCGACGTCACCGCCATGAAGAGCCATGCCCGCGTCGCCAAGGGCCTAGCCTACGTGCCTCAGGGGCGGATGATCTTCTCGACCATGACGGTGCAGGAGAACATCGAGACGGGCCTGACCGTTACCGGCTCGCGAAAGGTGCCGCAGGACCTCTACACGATGTTCCCCGTCCTCCTGGAGATGAAGGGACGGCGCGGCGGCAATCTCTCCGGCGGACAGCAGCAGCAGCTCGCCATCGCCCGGGCGCTCGCCAGTAACCCCAAAGTTCTTCTTCTCGACGAGCCGACCGAAGGCATCCAGCCCTCGATCATCCGAGAGATGGGGCGTACCCTCAAGAAGATTCGCGACGAGCGCGGTCTGTCGATCGTCGTCTCCGAGCAGGTCCTGAGCTTTGCCATGGACGTGGCCGACCGGGTTCTCGTGATCGAGAATGGTTCGATCGTCCATGAGAGCCTACGGGCCGATATCGACGAGGCGCAGGTCGCCCGCTTCCTGTCGGTCTGAGGATGGTCGCGATGGCCGATTACGAGATCTTCGAGCTCGGCGACATCGTCCTGCAGTCGAAGCAGACGATCCGCGGCGCGCGCCTCGCCTACAAGACCTATGGCAGCCTCAACGCCGCCCGGGACAACGTCATCGTCTATCCGTGCTGGTATTCCGGCACGCATCTCGAGAACGAGTGGCTGATCGGGCCCGGCAGGGCGCTCGATCCCGAAAAGAACTTCATCATCGTGCCGAATATGTTTGGCAACGGGCTGTCGTCCTCGCCGAGCAACACGCCCGCGCCGTTCAACGGGCCGCGCTTCCCCAAGGTCACGGCCTACGACAACGTGGTGCAGCAGCACCGTCTGGTGACCGAGGTCTTCGGTATCGAGCGGATCAAGCTCGTCACCGGCTGGTCGATGGGGGCGCTCCAGACCTTCCACTGGGGGGCGCTGTTCCCCGACATGGTCGAGCGCATCCTGCCCTTCCAGGGCTCGGCCAAGTGCTCGCGGCACAACTTCGTCTTCCTGGAGGGCGTCAAGGCCGCGCTCCAGGCGGATGCCGCCTTCGCCGATGGCTTCTACGCCGAGCAACCGCAGAAGGGCCTGCGCGCCGCCGCCCGGGTCTATGCCGGCTGGGGCTTCTCGCAGACCTTCTACCGGGTCGAGGCCGACCTCAAGCAGATGGGCTACGCCTCGCTCGAAGACTTCCTCGTCGGTTTCTGGGAGGGCTGGCTGCTCTCGAAGGACGCCAACAACCTGCTCGCCATGCTCTGGACCTGGCAGAACGGCGATATCTCGAACAACGACCTCTACGGCGGGGATTTTCAGAAGGCGCTCGGCGCGATCAAGGCCAAGGCCTTCGTGATGCCGGCCTCGACCGACCTGTATTTTCCGCCGGAGGACAGCGCCATCGAGGTCGAGCACATGCCGAACGCGGAGCTGCGCACGGTCGAGACCTATTGGGGTCATTTCGCCGGCGGTCCCGGCACCTCCCCCGACGACATCGCGGTGCTGGATGCGGCCCTGAAGGAGCTGCTCGCGACCTGAGCCCTCGGCGGGGTGCTCAGGCGGCCCGCCCGAACCGATCCGGCGCCGATCAGCGTCGGATGCATGAAGAACGACAACAACGATCCACGGGGGCGGCCGGACTCGTGCCGGACACGCAACGGGGACGGCTGCCTGAATTCTGGACGCAAAAAGGAGCTGGGACGGACATGCCCGAGACCCTGATCAAGGTCGATCTCACGCAATCGGCCTACGACAACGACATGGTGCACAATCGCTGGCACCCGGACATCCCGATGGTCGCCACCGTCAAGCCCGGCGACGACTTCATCGTCGAGACCTATGACTGGACCGGCGGCTTCATCAAGAACAACGATTCCGCCGACGACGTGCGCGACATCGACCTGTCGATCGTCCACTTCCTCTCCGGCCCGATCGGTGTCGAGGGCGCCGAGCCCGGCGATCTGCTCGTGGTCGACCTGCTCGATATCGGCGCCAAGCCCGAGAGCCAGTGGGGCTTCAACGGCTTCTTCTCGAAGAACAACGGCGGCGGCTTTCTCGACGAACACTTCCCCCAGGCGCAGAAGTCGATCTGGGACTTCGAGGGCATGTTCACGAAGTCGCGCCACGTGCCCGGCGTGCGCTTCCCCGGCCTGATCCATCCCGGCCTGATCGGCTGCCTGCCCGATCCGAAGATGCTGGAGACCTGGAACACCCGCGAGAAGGCGCTCTACGACACCAATCCGAGCCGGGTGCCGGCGCTCGCCACCCTCCCCTTCGGCCCGACCGCGCATATGGGCCGGCTGAAGGGCGAGGCGAAGGAGGCGGCTGCCGCGACGGGGGCCCGCACGGTGCCGGGGCGCGAGCACGGCGGTAATTGTGACATCAAGGATCTGTCGCGCGGCTCGAAGATCTACTTCCCGGTCTACGTGCCGGGGGCCGGCCTCTCCATGGGCGACCTGCATTTCAGCCAGGGCGACGGCGAGATCACCTTCTGCGGCGCCATCGAGATGGCGGGCTGGGTCCATCTCAAGGTGAGCCTGATCAAGGACGGCATGTCCAAGTACGGGATCAAGAACCCGATCTTCAAGCCGTCGCCGGTCACCCCGAAATACGACGATCACCTGATCTTCGAAGGTGTTTCCGTCGACGAGTACGGCAAGCAGCATTACCTCGACGTGACCGTCGCCTACCGGCAGGCCTGCCTCAACGCGATCGAGTACCTGAAGAAGTTCGGGTATTCGGGCGCCCAGGCCTACTCGATCCTCGGCACCGCCCCGGTCCAGGGCCACATCTCCGGCGTGGTCGATATCCCGAACGCCTGCGCGACCCTCTGGATTCCGACCGGCATCTTCGACTTCGACATCAACCCGTCCGCGGCCGGGCCGACGAAGTTCCTCGACGGCTCGATCCAGATGCCGCTCTCGCCCGATCTGTGATCGTCCCGGTTTGCCGCGCGTATCGGCGCGGCAAACCCCCTTCGTCTTCTTCGAGAGTGCGCGACATGCCGGTCTACGATTACGCTTGCGACAGCTGCGGGCCGTTCACGGTGCTGCGTCCGATGGCGCAGTTCAAGGATCCGCACGATTGCCCGGATTGCGGGGAGCCGTGCCAGCGCGCCTTCCTCACCGCACCGCGGATCTCGGGCATGGATGCCGGCCTCAAGGCGGCCCACGCCACCAACGAGCGCAGCCGCCATGAGCCGCGGCGTTCTGGCGGTCATGGGGCCGGCTGCGGCTGCTGCTCGCCGAAGAAAACCACGGCGGTCCCTGCGGCGGCCAAGAGCTTTCCGAACGCGCGGCCCTGGATGATCAGCCACTGATCGGCGGGCCGCTCCGGCGGTGGGCGCAGGGCGTGCCCGCAGCCGTCTCTTCGGGAGGATGGATCGAACCGAAACACCGCTCCGCGAAGGAGCCGCCGGCCGCGACACGACAAGCGGGACGAACCCTGTGGGCAGGCCGGCGCAGAGGACGGGTTGGGGACTGACGATGACCGAACGCATGACACGAACGACAAGGCCCGGACGCCGCGGCGTCAGGATCGGAACGGCCGGCACCCTGCTGGCGGCGAGTGTCGTCGCCGCGACCGGCGCGCTGGCGCAGCAGCCCTCGCCAGTGGGGCAGTTCAACGATCAGACCCAGCCGCGCACCGATCCGGCCATCGCCGCCAAGCCGGCCGATCCCGTCCGCGTCGGCCCGCTCGCGCCCTGGGCCACCGACATGGCCGCCCGGGGCCTCAGCTTCGA
>DYYG01000030.1 GCA_020741775.1 Methylorubrum populi | reverse complement strand
CATCTATTGCGGCATGTGCCAGGAGGCCTGCCCGGTGGATGCCATCGTCGAGGGCCCGAACTTCGAGTTCTCGGTCGAGACCCGCGAAGAGCTGCTCTACGACAAGGAAAAGCTGCTCGCGAACGGCGACCGTTGGGAGCGTGAGATCGCCCGCAACATCGCTCTGGATGCGCCGTACCGCTAAGCGGAGCGGCCACGCCGGTTGTGCGTCGCACAGCCGAGTTCTATAGAGCGTCGTCCCGAAAGACGGGTTCCGGCTTTCGGAAAAAGACGATGCGGAAACAGGTACCTGGCGCATCAAACCGGATGCGTTAGGCGGGCCGCCGCCTGCGGCCGAGGGTCCACCGAGGCAGAAGGGAGCCGCTCGGCCGAGCGGCCGATGCTGAAAACCGCATGACCGCAGCCGCCGCCTTCTTCTATCTCTTCGCGGGCTTCGCCGTGGCCTCGGGCTTCATGGTGATTGCCGCCAGGAACCCCGTCACCTCGGTGTTGTTCCTGATCCTCGCCTTCGTGAACGCCGCCGGGCTGTTCGTGCTGATGGGCGCCGAGTTCCTGGCGATGATCCTCGTCGTCGTCTATGTCGGCGCGGTCGCGGTGCTGTTCCTCTTCGTCGTGATGATGCTCGACGTGGACTTCGCCGCCCTCCGGCAGGGCTTCCAGCGCTACCTGCCGATCGGGAGCCTGATCGGCGCGATCTTCCTGATCGAGCTGCTGCTCGTCGTCGGCACCTGGACCATCGATCCGGGCCTCGTGCAGGCGCCTCTCGGCCACGCCGCCCACGGCGAGAGCGTCACCAACACCCAGGCGCTCGGCCGGGTGCTCTACACGGACTACGTCTACTTCTTCCAGATCGCCGGCCTGATCCTGCTGGTGGCGATGATCGGTGCCATCGTGCTGACCCTGCGCGACCGCACCGGCGTCAAGCGCCAGAACATCGCCGTCCAGAACGCCCGGACCCAGGCCATGGCGGTCGACACCCTCAAGGTGCCCTCGCGGCAGGGCGTGGAGGTCTGAGAACCATGATCGGACTGAGCCATTACCTGACGGTTGCCGCGATCCTGTTCACGCTCGGCGTGCTCGGCATCTTCATCAACCGCAAGAACGTCATCGTCATCCTGATGTCGGTCGAGCTGATCCTGCTCGCCGTGAACATCAACCTCGTGGCGTTCTCGACTCATCTCAACGACATCACCGGACAGGTCTTCGCCCTGTTCGTGCTGACGGTCGCCGCGGCGGAAGCCGCGATCGGCCTGGCGATCCTGGTGGTGTTCTTCCGTAACCGCGGCTCCATCGCGGTCGAGGACGTGAGCATGATGAAGGGCTGACGCTCCCTCTCACAGAGCCCGCCCCTTCGTCCGCCTGCTGCGAGGCAAGACCGACCCATGTATCACGCGATCGTCTTCTTCCCGCTGATCGGCGCCCTGATCGCCGGCCTGTTCGGCCGGTTCATCGGTGCGCGGATGAGCGAGCTCGTGACGACAGGCTGCCTCGCCTTCGCGGCGCTGCTGTCCTGGGGCGCTTTCTTCCTCGTCACCGGCGATGGCCGGGCCGAGACCGTTCACGTCGCGCAATGGTTCGGTGCCGGCGATCTCGTGATCGACTGGGCCTTCAAGGTCGACACGCTGACAGCGATCATGCTCGTCGTCGTCACCTCGGTCTCGACCCTCGTGCACCTCTACTCCATCGGCTACATGCACGAGGATCCGCATCGGCCGCGCTTCTTCGCCTACCTGTCGCTGTTCACCTTCGCCATGCTGATGCTGGTGACCTCCGACAACCTCGTGCAGATGTTCTTCGGCTGGGAGGGCGTCGGCCTCGCCTCCTACCTGCTGATCGGCTTCTGGTACGAGAAGCCTTCCGCCAATGCCGCCGCGATGAAGGCGTTCATCGTCAACCGCGTCGGCGATTTCGGCTTCTCGCTCGGCATCTTCCTCGTCTTCGTGCTCACCGGCTCGGTCGGCTTCGACGCGATCTTCGCCAAGCTCCCCGAACTGAAGGATGCGAGCTTCCACTTCCTCGGCCACGACTGGCACGCCCTGACGCTTGCCGCCCTGCTGCTGTTCATGGGCGCCATGGGCAAGTCGGCGCAGTTCCTGCTGCACACCTGGCTCCCCGACGCGATGGAAGGCCCGACCCCGGTCTCGGCCCTGATCCACGCCGCCACCATGGTCACGGCCGGCGTTTTCATGGTCGCCCGCCTGTCGCCGATCTTCGAATTGGCGCCGACCGCGCTCACCGTGGTCACGGTCATCGGCGGCATCACCGCCTTCTTCGCGGCGACCGTCGGCCTCGTGCAGAACGACATCAAGCGGGTCATCGCCTACTCGACCTGCTCGCAGCTCGGCTACATGTTCGTCGGCCTCGGCGTCGGCGCCTACGCCACCGGCGTGTTCCACCTCTTCACCCACGCCTTCTTCAAGGCGCTGCTGTTCCTCGGAGCCGGCTCGGTCATCCATGCGATGCACCACGAGCAGGACATGCGGAACATGGGAGGCCTGCGCCGCTACATCCCCTTCACCACGGCGATGATGACGATCGGCACCCTCGCGCTGATCGGCTTCCCCTTCACCGCCGGCTACTACTCCAAGGATGCCATCATCGAGGCGGCCTATATGTCCGACCGCCCCGGTCATGTGCTGGCGTTCCTCGCCACCGTGATCGCCGCGCTGATGACCTCGTTCTACAGCTGGCGCCTGTTCTTCCTCACCTTCGAGGGACCGCAGCGCTGGGTGGCGCACGGCGCCCATGGTCATGACGACCACGCTCATGCGGCGCATGACCATGCCCACGCGGCGACCGCGCACGAGGCGGATGGTGCGCCCGGTCACCATGAGGGCGTCGCGCACGACGACAAGGGGCACGATATCGAGCCCGCCTCACACAGCGCACTCGAGCACCACGACGATCACGCTCCCACGCCGCACGAGAGTCCTCTCGTGATGACGATCCCGCTCGCCGTCCTGGCGTTCGGCGCTCTGTTCGCCGGCCTGATCTTCAAGGATCGGTTCATCGGGCACGACATGGACAAGTTCTGGGGCCATGCCCTGGCGCACGGGCCCGAGAACCACATCATGCACGCGATCCACGACGCGCCGCGCTGGGTCTCGCTCTCGCCCTTCGTGATGCTGGTGCTCGGTTTCGTCCTGGCCTTCTGGATGTATATCCGCCGGCCCGACGTGCCGCATCGCCTCGCGGAATCTCAGCCGATCCTGTACCGCTTCCTACTCAACAAGTGGTACTTCGACGAAGTCTACGACCGGATCTTCGTCCGTCCGGCCAAGAACTTCGGCCTGTTCCTCTGGAAGGAGGGCGACGGTCGCATCATCGACGGGCTCGGTCCGAACGGCATCTCCGCGCGCGTCATCGATGTGACCCGCGGCGTGGTCCGCCTGCAGACCGGCTACGTCTATCACTACGCCTTCGTGATGCTCGTCGGAGTCGCCGGCCTGATCACGTGGTACCTCGTCTCCGGCGTGCCGGGAGGAACCCACTGATGTTCGGCCTCGGCATTCTCTCCGGGCTCCTGATCGTCCCGCTCGCGGGCGCCGCCTTCATCCTCACCCTCGGCGAAGAGACGGAGGCGGTGAAGCGCAATGCCCGCTGGGCAGCGCTGATCACCACGATCGTCACCTTCCTGCTCTCCCTGGTCGCCTGGGCCCGCTACGACGTGGCGAGCCCGAGCTTCCAGCTGGTCGAGACCCATGCGTGGGTCGCCGAGACGATCCGGTTCAAGCTCGGCGTCGACGGCTTCTCGATGCCGCTGATCCTGCTGACGACCTTCCTGATGCCGTTCTGCATCGGCGCGTCGTGGCTCTCGGTCGAGAACCGCGTCAAGGAATACTTCGTCGCTTTCCTCGTCCTCGAGACGACGATGATCGGCGTGTTCAGCGCCCTCGATCTGGTGCTGTTCTACCTGTTCTTCGAAGCCGGCCTGATCCCGATGTTCCTCATCATCGGCATCTGGGGTGGCAAGCGGCGCATCTACGCGAGCTTCAAGTTCTTCCTCTACACCCTGCTCGGCTCGGTGCTGATGCTGCTCGCCATCATGGCGATGTACTGGGAGGCCGGCACCACCGACATCCCGACGCTGCTCGCGCACCGCTTCCCCGTGGGTATGCAGTACTGGCTCTGGCTGGCCTTCTTCGCCTCCTTCGCGGTGAAGATGCCGATGTGGCCGGTCCATACCTGGCTCCCCGATGCCCACGTCGAGGCGCCGACGGCGGGCTCGGTGATCCTGGCCGGCATCCTGCTGAAGATGGGCGGTTACGGCTTCATCCGGATCTCGCTGCCGATGCTGCCGGATGCGAGCCAGTATTTCGCGCCCCTCGTCTTCGCCCTGTCGGTGATCGCGATCATCTTCACCTCGCTCACCGCGATGATGCAGACCGATATCAAGAAGCTGATCGCCTACTCGTCGGTGGCGCATATGGGCTTCGTGACGCTGGGCCTGTTCACCCTCAACGAGCAGGGCATTCAGGGCGCGCTGTTCCTGATGATCTCTCACGGCATCGTCTCCGGCGCGCTCTTCCTCTGCGTCGGTGTCGTCTATGACCGGATGCACACCCGTGAGATCGCCGCCTATGGCGGTCTGGTGAAGCGGATGCCGCTCTACGCCGCCGCGATGATGGTGTTCACCATGGCCAATGTCGGCCTGCCCGGCACGTCCGGCTTCGTCGGCGAGTTCCTGGCGATGATGGGCGCCTTCCGCGCCAACCCGACGGTGGCCTTCTTCTCGGTGTTCGGGATCATCCTCTCGGCCGGCTACGCCCTCTGGCTCTATGCCCGGGTGATCTACGGCAAGCTTGAGAAGCCCAACCTTCAGGGCATCCTCGATCTCGACACCCGTGAGAAGATCATCATCGCGCCGCTCGTCGCGCTGACGATCTGGTACGGCGTCCACCCGGCCCCCGTGCTCGACACCTTCGCGCCCTCCACCGAGGCGCTGATGCAGAACATGCGCGCGGCGCTCTCGAACACGCAGTCCGCAGAGGCGGCCGCCGAGGCTGACCGTATCGCTGCGGCCGAGAAATCCGCCGGGCTCAACTCCGAGAAAACCGTCGAGGCCGCCGCGCGATGACCCCGATCCAGTCCGTCCTGCCGGCGATCACGCCGGTCCTGCCGGAGATCGTGCTGAGCCTCGGCGCGCTCCTGCTCGTGCTCTACGGCGCGTGGCGCGGTGAGCGCTCCTCCGAGGGCGTCAATGTCGGCGCGCTGATCCTCCTGATCTTCACCTTCTTCCTCGTCGTCTCGCAGACGGGCCAGGTGACGACGCTGAACGGCGCCTTCATCGCCGATCCGTTCGCGCGGCTGATGAAGGCACTGATCCTGATCGGCTCGGCGGCCACGATCCTGCTCTCGCGCGACTATTTCCAGCGCGAGCGCATCGACCGGTTCGAGTACCCGATCCTGATCGTGCTCTGCACCATCGGCATGATGGTGATGGCCTCGGCCAACGACCTGATCGCGCTCTATCTCGGCCTGGAGCTGCAATCGCTCGCCGCCTACGTCATCGCCGCCTTCCACCGCGACGACGTGAAGTCGACGGAGGCCGGCCTCAAGTACTTCGTGCTCGGCGCGCTCTCCTCCGGCATGCTGCTCTACGGCTCGTCGCTGGTCTACGGCTTCACCGGTACGGTCTCCTTCCCCGGCATCGTCACCGCGCTCAACGGCCCGGCGAGCTTCGGCATCGTGCTCGGCATCGTCTTCGTGGCGGCCGGCGTTGCCTTCAAGCTTGCGGCGGTGCCGTTCCATATGTGGACGCCGGACGTCTACGAGGGCTCTCCGACCCCGGTGACCGCCTTTTTCGGCTCGGCGCCGAAGGTCGCCGCCATGGCAATGACGGTGCGCGTCTTCATCGGCGCCTTCCCGGACGTGACGGCGGTCTGGCAGCAGATCATCGTGTTCGTGTCGATCGCCTCGATGGCGCTGGGCTCCTTCGCCGCCATCGGCCAGCGCAACATCAAGCGCCTGATGGCCTATTCCTCCATCGGCAATGTCGGCTACGCGCTGATCGGCCTCGCGGCGGGCTCGGAGGAGGGCATCCGCGGTGTGGTGATCTACATGATCATCTACCTCGCGATGACGCTGGGCGCCTTCGCGGTGCTGCTCTCGCTCCGCCGCAAGGACAAGATGTTCGAGACGATCGACGATCTCTCGGGCCTCTCGCGGACCCATCCCTGGCTGGCCTTCTGCCTCGCCGCGATGATGTTCTCGCTGGCCGGCATCCCGCCCTTGGCCGGGTTCTTCGCCAAGTTTTACGTCTTCGCCGCCGCCATCAAGGCCGGGCTGGTGACGCTGGCGGTGGTCGGCGTGGTCACCTCCGTGGTCGGCGCCTTCTATTACATCCGCCTCGTCAAGGTGATGTATTTCGACGAGGCGCAGGCGCCCTACGAGCGGATCCCGCCGGGCTCGGCCATCGTGCTCGGCGTGTCGAGTGCCGTCGTGGTGCTGTTCTTCCTCGTGCCGGCTCCGCTGATCGCGGCAGCGGGCGACGCCGCCAAGGCTTTGTTCTGAGGAGATGCAGTTCCGGCTGAGTCAGGCGGCCAGGGCTGAGGGCTTCCGGCTGCACAGCCACGACAGGCTCGATTCGACCAACAGCGAGGCTCTGGCGCTGGCCCGGAGCGGTGAGGCCGGACCGCTCTGGGTGACGGCCCGCCATCAGGAGGCGGGCCGGGGCCGGCGTGGCAATGGCTGGACTTCGCCGGAGGGCAATCTCGCCGCGAGTCTGCTGATGCCGGTGGCGGGCGTCGCGCCGGACATGGTGGCGACGCTCGGTTTCGTGGCCGGCGTGGCCCTGGTGGACGCGATCCGCGATGCGCGGTCGCCGCAGGGCATTGCCGCCTCTGCCACGAACATCCATCTGAAATGGCCCAACGACGTCCTCGTCGAGGGCGCGAAGCTCGCCGGAATCCTCTTGGAAGCCGAATCCCTGCCGGGCGGTCGCCGGGCCGTAGTGGTCGGCTTCGGCGTCAATGTCAGAGCTGCCCCTGACGGTTTGCCCTACCCGGCGGCGGCTTTATCGGATTTTTCCGCGGCGGATGCGCCGATGCTGCTCGAATTCCTGTCGGAACGGTTTGTCGAAGCCGTCCGGATCTGGAACAAGGGGCGCGGATTTCCCACGATCCGGCAGCGGTGGCTGGAGCGCGCGGCGGGGGTTGGCGCCCCCGTGTCGGTTCGCATGGCCGAAGCCACGCTGACGGGCGTGTTCGAAACGATCGACGAGGGGGGGCGGCTCGTAATCCTCGCCCCGGACGGAACACGGCGAACCGTGACGGCGGGCGAGGTGCATTTCGGAAGTGCCGCGACGGCGGTCTGAGACTGGATAGACGAACAAGATGACGACACGGCAAGACGAACTCGTCTTCGTGCCGCTCGGCGGCGTGGGCGAGATCGGCATGAATGCGGGCCTCTACGGGATCGGACCCGAGAAGCAGCGCAAATGGATCATGATCGATTGCGGGATGGGGTTCGCGGGCGAGGAGGGCTTGCCCGGCATCGACCTGATGTATCCCGATCTCAGCTTCATCGAGGAGCGGAAGAAGGACCTTCTCGGCATCTTCATCACCCACGCGCACGAGGACCATATCGGCGCGATCTCGGAACTGTGGCCGCGCCTCAAGGCGCCGGTCTACGCCACGCGCTTCGCCAAGAACCTGCTGGAGACCCGCCGCCTCTCCGAGCCCGGCGCGCCCAAGGTGGACCTGCGCGAGGTCAAGCCGGGCAAGCGCGTCACCGTCGGCCCGTTCGAGATCGAGTTCGTGCCTGTGGCTCACTCGATCCCCGAGTCCAACGCGGTGGCGATCCGCACCGTGCACGGCCTCGTGCTCCATACCGGTGACTGGAAGCTCGACGACACGCCGGTGGCCGGCGACTCCACCTCGCCCGAAGCCTTCACGGCGCTCGGCGACGAGGGCATCCTGGCGCTGATCTGCGATTCCACCAACGTGCTGCGCGAGGGGCGTTCCCCCAGCGAGGCCGAGGTCTCCGCGACCCTGAGGAAGCTGATCGAGGCGGCGCCGCATCGTGTGGCGGTGACCACCTTCGCCTCCAATGTCGCCCGCATCCGCGCGGTGGCGGAAGCGGCTCAGGCCTGCGGCCGTCAGGTCATCGCCGTCGGCCGCGCCATGGACCGGGTGATCGATGTGGCCCGCGAATGCGGCTATCTCGACGGTCTGCCGGACTTCCTCGGCGCGGAATCCTACTCGCACCTGCCCCGTGACAAGGTGGTCTGCCTGCTGACGGGGTCTCAGGGCGAGCCGCGGGCTGCCATGTCGCGGGTCTCGCGCCGCGATCACCCCGCCGTCTCGCTCACCGCCGGCGACCGGGTGATCTTCTCCTCCCGCGCCATCCCCGGCAACGAGCGCGATGTCGGCGCCATCATCAACGACCTGATCGAGGCCGGCATCGAGGTCATCACCGACCGCACCGAACTCGTCCACGTCTCCGGCCATCCCCGTCGTGAGGAGATGGTGGCGATGTATTCCTGGACCCGGCCGAAAGCGGTCGTGCCGGTCCACGGCGAGGCTCTGCACCTCGACGAACATGCCCGCTTCGCCCGCTCGCAGGGCGTCGAGGCGGTGGTGAAGGCCCGCAACGGCGCGGTGGTGCGGCTCGCCCCCGGCACGCCCGAGGTCGTCGAGCATGTCCGCGCCGGTCGCCTCTACAAGGACGGCAACGTCCTGATCGATGCCAAGGACCGGGCGATCCCCGAGCGCCGCAAGCTCTCCCAGACCGGCATCGTTTCGGTGGCCATCGCCATCGACGAGCGCGGCGAGGTGGTCGGCGAGCCGGCGGTCGACATCATGGGCCTGCCCAATCGCGGACGCGACGGCGAGCCCCTGCTCGACACCGTGGTCGACACGGTCAACCGGACCCTGAACGGCCTGTCACGGGGCAAGATGAAGGACTCGGAGGCGGTGGAGAACGCGGTGGACCGCGCCGTCCGCTCCTCGGTCAACGAGGCCTGGGGCAAGAAGCCCGCCTGCCACGTGCAGGTTGTCGAGGTGTGATAGGGTCGTAGGCGCCTCGTCCTCGCGAGGCGAAGCCGAAGCCATCCAGCGCGCCGTTGGATGGCTTCGCTGCCGCTTGCAAGGACGGGATCGGAATCGGGCAGGGAGGACAGAAAAATGATCGGACGGCTCAACCACGTCGCCATCGCGGTGAAGGATCTCGACGCGGCCACCGCGATCTATCGTGACACCCTCGGTGCCAAGGTCACCGAGCCGCTGCCGCAGCCGGAACACGGCGTGACGGTGGTGTTCGTCGAACTGCCCAACAGCAAGGTCGAACTGATGTCGCCGCTCGGCGAGAACTCGACGATCCAGGGCTTCGTCGACAAGAACCCGGCCGGCGGCATCCACCATGTCTGCTACGAGGTCGAGGACATCATCGACGCCCGCGACAAGATGAAGGCTGCCGGCGCCCGCGTCCTCGGCACCGGCGAGCCGAAGATCGGCGCCCACGGCAAGCCTGTGATCTTCCTCCACCCCAAGGACTTTTTGGGGACCCTGGTGGAGCTGGAGCAGGTCTGAGGCTCGTTCCCCTTCGCGATGACGGAAGCGGCGATCCGCGCCGTTATCGCGAACGGCGAGGTGATGAAACTCCTCCGCCGCGACCTCGCCCGGATCGACACAGAGTCACCGGGACCTTTTTCCGTCATCCAATCGGTCGAACACGATGACCTCCTCGCCCCTTCGCGCCGTCGTCGCATCGACGCCGCTGACCATCCTGACGGTGGCGGTGCTGCTGGTCATCATGGTGTTCGTCGCGGTGAAGGGCTTTGCCCTCACCGTGTTCGGCGCCTTCGCGCTGTACTTCGTCCTGTGGTGGACCTTTCTGTTCGCGATCCTTCCCATCGGCAACGCCGCCGAGGCCGATCCGCAGCGGCTGGTGCCGGGGCAGGATCCGGGGGCGCCGGCCAGTCCGCGCCTGCGCGAGAAGGCGCTGGTGACGACGGTGGTGGCCGGGATCGCGTTCTTCGCCGCCCTGCTGATCTTCCCGCTCGCCCGGTTGTGAGCCCGCCGAACCGTCGCTGTCGCGGTTCCACCGCTCCGCCTCAGCGATCGAGGACCTGAGCGGACGGACGGCGCAGCAAGCCGGCCTGCTCTGTGTCGCTTCCGTCGGCGGTGCCGTGATCCCGCTCATGACAGGCGGATCCGCTGCCCGGTTCGAGCACGCAATTCCCTTGCGGGCAGGCTTCGTTGACCGTTTCCGCCGCGTAAGGAGCGCGGAGAGGGGAGAGTCCAAAAACAAAAAGCAAGGCACGAGGCCTTGCTTTGGAAAACCGAAGTATTTTTCAGCCTGATTTATCTCGCGCATTGCTTACGGCGCGGTGGCTGATTGTTCCTCCCAAGACCCGGACCGTGCGCTGCCTCGTGGGCTGCGACCATCACGGCGCTGCTTATAGGAAGAACATTTCCCTTTGTCATCAGGGCGGAGACGATTCGCGGCGCTTTTTTGCAAGCCTTGCGTCAAACTGACCTCCGCGCCCGCTGCCCCTGCCGCTTGAGCCGCTTCGCCGGCTCGGTTTCGCCACCGCGGGGCGGCCCTGTTGTCGCGCGGCGCTTGTGTTTTGCAGGCGCAATGTGTTGTGTGCCTTCCAGCTTTAGGCCTCCCGCCGCAGGCCGCGCCAGCCGTCTTCCAAGGTCGATCGATGCGTCTCTCCCGCTATTTCCTGCCGATCCTGCGCGAGACGCCCAAGGAAGCCGAGATCGTCTCGCACCGCCTGATGCTGCGTGCCGGCATGATCCGCCAGGAGGCGGCCGGCATCTACGCGTGGCTGCCGCTGGGCCTGCGTGTCCTCAACAAGGTCTGCGACGTGATCCGCGCCGAGCAGGATCGCGCCGGTGCCGTCGAGATCCTGATGCCGACGATCCAGGCCGCCGATCTCTGGCGCGAGTCGGGCCGCTACGAGGCCTATGGCAAGGAGATGCTGCGGCTGAAGGATCGCCACGAGCGCGAGCTGCTGTATGGCCCGACCGCCGAGGAAGTCGTCACCGAGATCTTCCGCGCCAGCGCCCGCTCCTACAAGGATCTGCCGAAGAACCTCTACCAGATCTCGTGGAAGTTCCGCGACGAGGTGCGGCCGCGCTTCGGCACCATGCGCTCGCGCGAGTTCCTGATGAAGGACGGCTATTCCTTCGATCTCGACCAGGCCGCCGCGCGCCACTCCTACAACAAGGTCTTCGTCTCCTATCTGCGTACCTTCGAGAGGCTGGGCTTGAGGGCGATCCCGATGCGCGCCGATACCGGACCGATCGGCGGCGATCTCAGCCACGAGTTCATCATCCTGGCCAAGACGGGCGAGAGCGAAGTCTTCTGCGACCGCGCCTATCTCGACATGCCGGTGCCGCCGCCCTCCGTCGATTTCGACGACGTGGCGGGCCTGCAGGGCGTGGTCGATGCCTGGACCTCGCATTACGCCGCCACCGACGAGATGCATGACGAGGCGGTCTTCGCCGAGGTGCCGGAGGCCTCGCGCCTCTCCGCCCGTGGCATCGAGGTCGGCCACATCTTCTATTTCGGCACCAAGTATTCCGAGCCGATGAAGGCGACCGTCACCGGCCCCGACGGTCAGGAGCGGCCGGTCCATATGGGCTCCTACGGCATTGGCCCGAGCCGGCTGGTGGCGGCGACCATCGAGGCGAGCCACGACGAGGCCGGCATCATCTGGCCCGACGCCATCGCCCCCTTCGACGTGGCACTCATCAACCTCAAGGTCGGCGATGCCGCCTGTGACACGGCCTGCGCCGAGATCCAGGCGGCTCTCGAGACCGCCGGCCTCTCGGTGCTCTACGACGACCGCGACGAGCGGCCGGGCGCCAAGTTCGCCACCGCCGACCTGATCGGCCTGCCCTGGCAGGTCATCGTCGGGCCGAAGGGGCTCGGCGAGGGCAAGGTCGAGCTGAAGCGCCGGGCGAGCGGGGAGCGCGAGACCCTCGATCCCGTCGACCTGCCCGCCCGCATTCGGCGCGTCTAGGGACAGGATCCGATGGCGCTCGCGTTGGGCAAGGGAAGGGGCGTCAGCCTGGCAGGCGTCCTGGCCTGGGTGAAGAACGCCCGCGCCGCCGCCTCGACACCGCCCTTCGCCGGCTTCGAATGGCTGATCGCCGGGCGCTATCTCCGGGCCCGCCGCCGGGGCGGCGGTGTTTCGGTGGTGGCCCTGTTCTCGGTGCTCGGCATCGCCGTGGGCGTGGCCACCCTGATCATCGTGCTCTCGGTGATGAACGGCTTCCGCTCAGAGCTGCGCTCCAAGATCATCGGGCTCAACGGCCACGTCTTCGCCGCGCCGATCGACAAGCTGTTCACCGATTACGTCGATCTCTCCGACCGGCTGGAGAAGGTCGCGGGCGTGCGCGCGGTGGTGCCGATGGTGCAGGGGCAGGCCTTCGCCTCCTCGCCCTATGGCGGCTCCGGCGTGCTGGTGCGGGGCGTGCGCGCCGCCGACCTGCCCAAGATCCCGGCGGTGTCGGGCGCGATCAAGAGCGGCACGCTCGAAGGCTTCGATGACGGCCAGGGCGTGGCGCTCGGCAAGCGGCTCGCCGATTCCCTTGGGCTCCAGGCCGGCGATCAGGTGACGCTCTCGACGCCGAAGGGGGCGAGCACGCCCTTCGGCACGGCGCCGCGCACCAAGGCCTACACCATCAAGGCGATCTTCGAGATCGGCGTGACGGATTTCGACAGCACCATGGCCTTCATGCCGCTGGCGGAGGCCCAGGCCTTCTTCAACCGCGACGGCGATGTCAGCGTGATCGAGATCTATCTCGACGATGCCGACACGGTCGGCGAGATGCGCGAGCCCCTGGAGATGGCGGCCGAGCGGCCGGTGCTGCTGACCGATTGGCGCCAGACCAACCGCACCTTCTTCGGTGCGCTGGAGGTGGAGCGGAACGTGATGTTCCTGATCCTCAACCTCATCGTGATCGTGGCGACCCTCAACATCATCTCAGGCCTGATCCTGCTCGTGCGCGACAAGTCGTCGGACATCGCGATCCTGCGCACCATGGGGGCGACCCCGGGCACGATCATGCGGGTCTTCCTCATCAACGGGGCGCTGATCGGCCTCGTCGGCACGGCGATCGGGCTCATCGGCGGTGTGCTGTTCACCCTGAACATCAAGCCGATCCAGCGCACGCTGTTTCCCGGTGCCTGGGATCCGACCGTGCGCTTCCTCGCCGAGATCCCGGCCGAAATGAACACGAGCGAGGTGGTCATCATCGTGATCACCTCGATCCTGCTGTCGCTGGCCGCGACGCTCTATCCCTCCTGGCGCGCCGCCCGGCTCGATCCGGTGCAGGCCCTGCGCTACGGCTGACGGGCTTTTCCCACATGGCTCAAACCAATGCCGGCGCCGCCCAGCCGGTGCCGGCCCTGTTCTTCTCGGGCGTCCAGCGCCGATACGCGCAGGGGGAGGGCGCCCTCGAGATCCTGCGCGGCACCGATCTCGCGATCTGGCCCGGGGAGCTGGTTGCCCTGGTGGCGCCCTCGGGCGCTGGCAAGTCGACCCTGCTCCACGTCGCCGGGCTGCTGGAGCGGCCGGATGGCGGCGAGGTCTATATCGGCGGCCAGCCGACGGCGGCGATGTCGGATGCCGAGCGCACCCGTCTGCGGCGCGAGGAGATGGGCTTCGTCTACCAGTTCCACCACCTGCTGCCGGAATTCTCGGCGCTGGAGAACGTGGTGCTGCCCCAGCTCATCCGCGGGCTGGCCCGCAAGGAGGCGGAGACCCGCGCCGCCGAGCTTCTCAGCTTCCTCGGCCTGAAGGATCGTCTGCCGCACCGCCCGGCCGAACTCTCGGGCGGCGAGCAGCAGCGGGTCGCCATCGCCCGCGCGGTCGCCAACGGCCCTCGCCTGCTGCTCGCCGACGAGCCCACCGGCAACCTCGATCCGCAGACCTCCGGCCGGGTGTTCAGCATCCTGCTGCAGCTGGTGCGCGCCTCCGGCCTCGCCGCCCTGATCGCGACCCACAACATGGACCTCGCCGCCCGCATGGACCGGCGCGTGACCATTCGCGACGGGATGATCGAGCAGCTGAGCTGAGATCGGGTCGGTCGCGGCACCGATCCGGCGACGGCTGCACGACGTCCGGAAGCGAAGGGGATCGCGGCGGGACGGTGCGTGAGGATGGCCGGGGCGTGGCGCTGGTAACACACCGTTCACCATCCTGCCGGGTGTCCCTCGGTCGAGACTTTACAAAGAACAAAACAAGAACAAAACTCGCTCCATCACCAGGGAGCGGAAGTCATGTTCAAGCGCGTCTTCTTCACCAGCCTCGTCGAATTCACGGCCTTTGGCCTTCTCTTCGGCGCGGTTGCGCTCTGGGCCGTAGCCTTGGCGCCGATTCACTAAGGGTTCCCATCGAAACACCCTTTGTTCCGGTGTCGAACGTGTTGCTCACAGGGAAATGGCGTCGGACAGGGCTTTTCCGCCTGCCCCGCCCGTGCGAAGCGCTTCGGGCTCGAGGAACAGTGGATATCGCCCACGGTGCGGCGCGTCGGTGACAGACTCGCAAGGCATTGAGCGGGATCCTAGCGGGCTCCGAGCAGGGTCCCCATGGCGCGCACACTCAAAGAAGTCGGCTTCGTCCACCTCCACGTCCATTCGTCCTACTCGCTGCTCGAAGGCGGGGTGAAGGCCGGTGACTTGGTCAAGGCGGCGGCCGCGGACCGGCAGCCGGCGCTGGCGCTCACCGACACCAACAACCTGTTCGGGGCGCTGGAATTTTCCGAATACGCCGCCAAGACCGGCATCCAGCCCATCGCCGGACTCCAGCTCACCATCTGCTTCGAGGCGCCCGATCCGATGGCGCGGCTGCCGCAGGCGGGCTGCGGCAACATCGTGCTGCTCGCCCAGGACGAGACCGGCTACGGCAACCTGCTGCGGCTCGGCAGCCGTGCCTATTTCGACGGCGCGCTGGGTGAGCCGCCGCGCGTCGCGGTGTCCGCGCTCGAAGGTGCGGTGGACGGCGTCATCGCGCTCACCGGCGGCCTGACGGGGCCGCTCGATACAAGCCTGCGCGCGGGGCGGCACGATCAGGCCGCCAAGCGGCTGGAGTTCCTGAAATCCGCTTTCGGCGAGGACCGCCTCTACGTCGAGATTCAGCGTCACGGCCTCGCCGACGAGCGCGCGGTGGAGCGTGAATTGCTGCGGCTCGCCGACAGCCATGGCCTCGGCATCGTCGCCACCAACGAGCCGTACTTCGCCAAGCCCGGCGATTACGAGGCTCACGACGCCCTGCTCGCCATCGCCGAAGGCCGTCTCGTCTCCGACGAGCGACGGCGTCGCCTGACCCCGCGCCATGCCTTCACGACCCGGGCCGAGATGGCCGAGCTGTTCCGCGACCTGCCGGATGCGCTGACGGCCACCGTCGAGATCGCCATGCGCTGCTCCTACCGGGCGCGTACCCGCAAACCGATTCTGCCGAACTTCGCCAGCGTCGCCGCCGGCGAGGCCCCGCCGATGGCGGAAGCCCTGGCCGAGGCCGCCGAGGCGCCGGTGCAGGAGGTGGCCGCCGACGAGCCGACCGAGCTCTGCCGCCAGGCCGAGGCCGGGCTGGAATTCCGCTTGAAGCAGCACGGCACCGCGCCGGGCTTCTCGGAGGAGGATTACCGCGCGCGGCTCAAGTTCGAGCTCGACGTCATCGTCAAGATGAAGTTCCCGGGCTACTTCCTGATCGTCTCGGACTTCATCAAGTGGGCCAAGGACCACGATATTCCGGTCGGGCCGGGCCGTGGCTCGGGCGCCGGCTCGCTGGTGGCGTGGTCGCTCCTCATCACCGATCTCGACCCGCTGCGCTTCGGCCTGCTGTTCGAGCGCTTCCTCAATCCCGAACGCGTCTCGATGCCGGATTTCGACATCGACTTCTGCGTCGAGGGTCGTGAGCGCGTGATCCGCTACGTGCAGCAGCGCTACGGCGAGCGGCAGGTCGGGCAGATCATCACCTTCGGTACCCTGCTCGCCCGCGGGGTGCTGCGCGATGTCGGCCGCGTGCTGGAAATGCCCTACGGGCAGGTCGACAAGCTGACCAAGCTGGTGCCGCAGAACCCGGCCAACCCCGTGACCCTGGCGCAAGCCATCGAGGGCGAGCCGAAGCTGCAGCAGGCGATCGAGGAGGAGCCGATCGTCGCGCGCCTCATCGAGATCTCGAAGAAGCTCGAGGGCCTGCACCGCCACGCCTCGACCCATGCCGCCGGCGTGGTGATCGGCGACCGGCCCCTCGAAGAACTGGTGCCGCTCTACCGAGACCCGAAGACGGGCATGCGGGTGACCCAGTTCAACATGAAGTGGGTCGAGCAGGCGGGGCTGGTGAAGTTCGACTTCCTCGGCCTCAAGACCCTGACCATGCTGCGCTGCTGCACCGATCTCCTGAAGCAGCGCGGCATCGAGGTCGATCTCGCCCAGATCCCCCTCAACGACCCGAAGACCTACGAGCCGATGGGGCGCGGCGAGACCGTCGCGGTGTTCCAGGTGGAATCCGCCGGCATGCGCAAGGCGCTCTGCGAGATGCAGGCCGACCGGCTGGAGGACATCATCGCGCTGGTGGCGCTCTACCGCCCGGGCCCGATGGCCAACATCCCGGTCTATTGCGAGCGCAAGCTCGGGCGCGATGCCGGCAACGAGGCGAGCTGGTACCCGCACCCGATGCTGGAGCCGATCCTGAAGGAGACCTTCGGGATCATCGTCTACCAAGAGCAGGTGATGGAGGTCGCCAAGGTTCTCGCCGGCTACACGCTGGGCGAGGCCGACATGCTCCGCCGCGCCATGGGCAAGAAGATCAAGGCGGAGATGGATGCCCAGCGCGACCGCTTCGTGAAGGGCTGCCTGGAGAGCGGAATCCCCCAGGCGAAGGCCAACGAGATCTTCGACCTCCTGGCCAAGTTCGCCGATTACGGCTTCAACAAGTCCCACGCGGCGGCCTACGCCCTGGTGACCTACCAGACCGCCTATCTGAAGGCGAATTACCCGGTCGAGTTCCTGGCCGCGGCCATGACCCTCGACATCGACAACACCGACAAGCTCGCCGAATTCCGCCAGGACGCGCAACGCCTCAAGATCACCGTCGAGCCGCCCTCGGTGAACACCTCCGGCGTGGTCTTCGACGTGAAGGAGGGGCGCATCCTCTACGCGCTGGCGGCGATCAAGGGCGTCGGCCGCGCGGCGGTGGAATCGATCGTCGCCGCGCGCGGGGACAAGCCGTTCAAGGATCTCGCCTGCTTCGCCCGGCGCCTCAACCCGCGCCACGTCAACAAGCGCACGCTGGAGAACCTGATCGCCGCCGGGGCGCTGGACTGCATCGAGCCGGACCGGGCCCGCGCCTGGGCGGCGGTGGAGCCGATGATGAAGATGGCGCAGGGCGCGGCCGAGGCCGAGACCTCCGGCATCGCCGACATGTTCGGCGGCGTCGCCTCCGCCGACGTATCCCTGCGCATCCCGCCCCACGAGTTCTGGACCCATACCGACAAGCTGAAGCGCGAATGCGACGCCATCGGCTTCTTCCTCTCGGGGCACCCCCTCGATGAGTACGGGCCGATCCTCGAAAAGCTGCGGGTGCAGTCCTGGGCCGATTTCTGCCGGGCGGTGCGGGCGGGCTCGGCCAGCGTCGGACGGGTCGCGGCGTCCGTGCTCGACCGCTCGGAGCGGCGCACCAAGAGCGGCAACAAGCTCGGCATCGTCACGCTCTCGGACCAGACCGGCCATTTCGAGGCGATCATCTTCTCCGAGGGGCTCAACCAGTACCGCGAGATCCTCGAGCCCGGCCGCCCCCTGGTCCTGACGGTTCAGGCCAATCTGGAGGGCGAGGATGTGCGCGCCCGCATCACCACCGCCGAGCCCCTCGATCAGGCCGCCGCCCGCCACCAGAAGGGCATGCGGATCTTCCTGCGCGACGATCGCGCCTTGAGTTCGGTGCAGCAGCGCTTGACCCTGCGCGGTGAGGGCGAGGTCTCGCTGATCCTGATCCTCGATGGCGGCGACCGCGAGGTCGAGGTGCGCCTGAAGGACCGCTACCAAGCGACCCCGCAGGTGGCGGGCGCGCTCCGGGCGGTGCCGGGGGTGGTGCAGGTCGAGGTGAACTGACGCTGGGCGGCCTCCACGCCTAAGCGCGAACCGCCTTCGCGGTCCTTGCGCTGGATCAAGGCCGCCTCCCGCCGATCCGTCAGGATGGCTCCGGTTTCCAAACCGGGAGGCAGTCATGACGGTTCTGCAAGCTTACTCCGTATCGCCGGTGCTTCGCCCCACTCAGGGGGCGAGCCCCTCCGCGCGCCTGGCCCCTGCCGCCATCGTCACGGACGGTTACCGCTACCGACCGATCCGCAGCGGCCGGGCCATCGCCCTCGCGATCGTCGCGGCGGCGGTGACGCCCACCCTCGTGTGGCTCGTGCTCTGAGGCCGCGCCGAATCGGAGGCCCCGTGATGCGCCAGTATCTCGTCACCTTCCACAAGATCGTCCCGGATGACCAAGGGCACGACCACCGCATCTTGCAACGGCGCGCGCTGGTGACGGCGCGCTCCGAGGTCGCCGCCCTCTACGAGGCCAAGGCGCAGTTCTGCGCGGCGATGCGGGTCATCGATTGGCGCCTGAGCGCCGATAGCTGCGACGTCGCCGAGCTGACCCGAAAAGCCGCCTGACTCGCACCCGTTCGGGACGGCCCCCGCGCTCGCTGAAAAGCGGCGCCAGCAGCCTCGAAGCCCCCTGCACCGTCTCTCACGTGAGCGATGACGTGAGATCGGCGGCGCGGGGTGCTTCGAGGCTAAGCTATGCGCGGCTCCACAACATGAGGACCGTCCGCCCTGCGGAGGGACGGGCCCGTCCGACAGGTCGCCATGGGGCGCGCTGCAGAGCGAGGCGACGACCCGTACCGGTGCCCGCGCCTCTTGCGGATGTCATGGCCGGCAGAGTGCGGCGACCCAGGGGCGCCGGCCTTGATCCGGCGCAAACGAGGACGGCTCCAGCGTGATCCGGCGCGAAGGGAGCGCGAGGTCCGGGCGGTGGCTCGTCAGTACGACGATGCGATCCTGCCAGCCGGCCAGCAGGCGCTTGAGGATGCGCGCGGCTTGATCGTCGCCCAGATGCTCGGCGGGTTCGTCGAGCAGGATGACCGGGGCGGGGCTCAGGGCGGCTCGGGCGAGGTTGAGGCGCTGCGCCTCGCCCAGGGACAGGCAGCCCTCCGCGATCCAGGCATCGAGGCCGCCGCCGGCGCGGATGCGGTCATCGAGTTCCACCGCCGCCAGTGCCGTCCACAGCGCGGCATCCGAGGCCTCGGGGGCGAACAGATTTTCGCGCACGGTGTCGGCGAGGATCACCGCGTCGTGCAGGCCGAGATGGGTCAGGGCGCGCCGCTCGGTTGCCGGGCGGTCCAGGCCACCGAGCCGAATCGCTTCCCCGTCCCGGTCGTCGGTCCATCCGGCGAGGGTCTTCAGCACGGTGGTCTTGCCGCAGCCGCTGGCTCCGACCAGGGTCAGGGCGATTCCGGGTGTCACCGCGAGGTCTGGCACCGGGCCGAGGTCGCGCCCATCCGGCGCTCTGAGCCGCAGGCCGTGGAGGGTGAGGGCGCCCCGCGTGGATCCTCGGGCCGCATCCTCACCCTGCGCGTCGGGCGTTTCCTCGGTGGCGAGGCTTGCCCGTGCAAGGCGGGCGCGGACCGATCCGAGGAGCGCCCGCGGCAATGCCAGGATCGGCTCGGCGAGACCGAGCCAGGCGAAAGCCAAGAAGGCGGCGGGCAGGAGGCCGGTGCCTCGCGCGCCCGCCTGCCAGGACGCAAGCAGGACGGCGAGGACAGCGAGGGGGCCGGCCAGGGCCATGACGGCTTCGCACCGCGCCAGGGCCTGGCGCCCGCAGGCCGCCTCCCGCTCCGCATCCCGCATCGGGTCGAGGGCGACGCGCAGGGCAGAGGCGCGCCGGCCCTCCGCCGCGAGGGGCACGGAGCCGGCGAGCACCGCTCCCAGATCCGCCGCCGCCCTCCGGCGCGCCCGGCGTATCGAGGCCTCGCTGGCGGTGATGCGGCGCGCGGCGCGGCTTCCGGTTAGCCCGCCGGCCAGGGCGAGGAGGGCCAGCGGCAACAGGGCAAGCGGCGCGAGCAGGGCGGTCGCGGCCAGGAGCGCCAGCAAGGCGGTTCCGGTCGTCGCCAGGGGGAAGCCCACCCGCAGGCGGGCGTAATCGAGATCCGCCACGTCGTCGATGTAATCGGCGAGCCGCTCGGGCCGCCCGAGCTGCCAGCCTGCGCTGCGGCTCTCCGGCGCCCGCGCCAGGGCGGCGAACAGGCCGGTCCGGCGGCGGACCTGATCGGCGAGGGCCGCCCGGTGGCCGGCCATGCGCTCGCCGTAGCGGGCGCCGGTGCGCAGCAGCGCGAACAGGCGCACCAGGGCGGCCGGGTGGTGGAAGTTGAAGGCGAAGGCCGCCGGGCCGGCACTGGCCAGCGCCACCGCCGCCAGGAAGCTCACGGCGGTGCCGGCCAGGGCGAGGTTCGCCGCCAGCGCCAGGGCCGCGAGTCCGAAGGCGAGGCGCCAGATGCGGGCGGACCCGCCGGGAGCGGCCTGCGAGGGTGAGCGGGTCATGCGGCATCCCTTGCCGTGTCTCTTGCAGTGTCTCTTGCGCAATCGGTTTGGCCCAGCACGATGCGCTTTTCGGCGAGCGCCGCGAGGGCGGGATCGTGGGTCGCCACGAGGACGAGCCGGCTGCGGGCAGCGGTGGCCAAAGCCTGCCGCACCCGCGCGGCGTTGGCGGGGTCGAGCTTGGCGGTGGGCTCGTCGCAAAAGGCGGTTCCCGGCCGCAGCAGCATCCGGGCCACCGCGACCCGGACCCGCTGGCCGCCGGAGAGGTTCTCCGCCCCCGCTCGCACGGCGGCGTCGAGGCCGCCGGGCCAGTGCGGATCCTCGCTCAGGCCCAGAGCCGCCGCCGCCCGCGCCACCGCCTCCGGCGGTGCCGGGGTGCCGGCGGCGATGGCGTCCCGCAGCGGGCCTGCGGGAACCGGCGTGTCGAGGGAAACCCAGCTCGCCCCTTCCGCCTCCGGCAGCCGGACGGCGCCGGAAGCGGGCGCTTCGACGCCGGCGAGGACGCGCAGCAGCGTCGACTTGCCGGCTCCGCTCGGGCCGGTGACGGCGACGAGCCCCGTCTCGGGCAGGCCGAAATCGCGGACGCGCCCGGCATGGGGCAGCACGAGGCCGCGGGCACCCGGCGCGTCCGGCAGCGGCGCGGGTTCGCTGGCCCTCGCCTCTTCCGACGGAAACGCCCAGGCGAGGGCGGTCGCGGCGGCCTCGCCCTCCGCCTTGGCATGGTAGAGTTCGGCGTAGCGGCGGAACGGTGAAAAGTATTCGGGCGCGAGCAGCAGGATCAGCAGGCTCTGCCACAGCGCCAGATGGGCGAAGCCCGGAATCTCGGCGAGGCCGAGATGGCCGAGGCCGAGGAAGACCGCCAGGATCGCGATGGCGAGCGAGGAGAAGAAGTCGAGCACGCCGGCATTGAGGAAGGCGATCGCCAGGACGCCCAGGGTGCCGTCGGCATAGGCATCGAGCCGCCGGTCGAGCTTGGCCGTCTCGCGGGCGAGCCCATGCCCGGCCAGGATGGTCGGCAGCGTGCGCACCCGGTCGGCGAATTGCGTGGCGAGCCGCCCCAGCGCCGCCTCCTGCGCCGCCGCCCGGTCGCGGATCAGGCCGCCGACGAGGGCGAAGAACACGATCATCACCGGGGTGGCGAGGAGCAGGGCGAGCGCCGCCTGCCAGGAGACGAGGGCGACCGCGCCGGCCGTCAGCACGGGGCCGACCGCCATCATCCGCCGCGCGGCGGCGTGGCCGACGACGAGGCGGGCCAGCGCCCCGGGATGGCGTTGCAACCCGGCGATCACCGCGCCCCGGGGCAGGTCGGCGGCGGCGCGGGCCGGCATCGTCGCGAGGCGTGCCTCGACGGCATCGATCAGGCCGGCGCCGACCTCCGCTTCGAGGTCGGCCGTCCGTCCCTCCGAGCGCGCGCCGAGGAAGGCTCCGAGGAGGGCGACGCCCGCTGCGAGAGTGAGGGCGGGGCCGTCCAGCCGCCCCGTCTCGATCAGCGTCCCGGCAAAACGCGCGAGCGCCACGGCGAAGATCAGCGTCGCGGCGCAGCGCAGGGCCTGGAGCGCATGGAGGCGGCGCAGGCCGCCGCGCGCCGTCTTCCGGGCGTGGGCGAGAGCCGCCGGCTCGGGCTGGGCATCGTCCCGGCGGGCGCGGTTCGTTCGTGTGCGGGCCATGCCGTCTTGTGCGGAGGGCGGCCCGGAGCGGCATTGATCTGCGTCAAGGCCCGGCCGGCGGTCCCGGGCGAAAGGCGAAGCCGGACCTTGGCCCATCGTTCCGGACACCGCTTCCGGGAGGCTGCGCCGGATCCCTGTTTTCGCATCGTTCCTCGGGCGGGAAGCTGCCTGCCGGAACGATGGGCCGGGAGAGCCCCATGACCGATCCGCTGCTCGTCGATCTGTCGCGCCTGCAATTCGCGCTGACGGCGATGTACCACTTCCTGTTCGTGCCCCTGACGCTGGGGCTATCGATCCTCGTCGCCATGATGGAGACCGTCTACGTCATGACGCGCCGCCAGATCTGGCGCGACATGACCAAGTTCTGGGGCCTCCTGTTCGGCATCAACTTCGCGCTGGGCGTCGCCACCGGCCTGACGATGGAGTTCCAGTTCGGCATGAACTGGGCCTATTACTCCCACTACGTCGGCGACGTGTTCGGGGCCCCGCTCGCCATCGAGGGCCTGATGGCCTTCTTCCTGGAGGCGACCTTCGTCGGGCTGTTCTTCTTCGGCTGGGACAAGCTGAAGCCGCTCACCCACTGCGTCGTCACGTGGCTGATGGCCCTCGGCACGAACTTCTCCGCGCTCTGGATCCTGATCGCCAATGGCTGGATGCAGAACCCGGTCGGCTCCGTGTTCAACCCCGATACGATGCGCATGGAGGTGACGGATTTCGCCGCCGTGATCTTCAATCCCGTCGCCCAGGCCAAGTTCGTCCACACGGTCTCGGCCGGCTATGTCTGCGGCGCGGTGTTCGTGCTCGGCGTCTCGGCCCTCTACATCCTGCGGGGCAAGCATATCGAGCTGGCCAAGCGCTCCTTCGCCATCGCAGCGGCCTTCGGCCTCGCCTC
The DNA here is from genome assembly GCA_020741775.1 of Methylorubrum populi. Taxonomy (GTDB): domain Bacteria; phylum Pseudomonadota; class Alphaproteobacteria; order Rhizobiales; family Beijerinckiaceae; genus Methylobacterium; species Methylobacterium populi_B. Next base: position 43,664 of record DYYG01000030.1, on the reverse strand, counting down.
GGCGCTCAGCGTCGTCGTGCTCGGCGACGAGAGCGGCTACGCCGTCACCGACCACCAGAAGATGAAGCTCGCCGCCATGGAGGCGATGTGGCACACGGAGGCCGCGCCCGCCGCCTTCACGGCAATCGGCATCCCGGATCTGGAGAGACGTACCACCCGCTACGCGATCCACATCCCGTGGGCGATGGGGCTCATCGGCACCCGCTCGCTGAGCACCGAGATCCCCGGCATCGCCGAACTCGTCGAACACGCCAAGGGCCGCATCCGCAACGGGCTCGTCGCCTATGCCGCGCTGGAGCGGATCAAGGCCGACCGCACGGATGCCGGGGCCCGGGCCGAATTCGCGCGGACGCAAGCCGATCTCGGCTACGCGCAACTCCTGAAGCCGATCGTCGCCGATCCGCTGAAGGCCAGTGAGACGGAGATCGACCGGGCGGCATGGTCCACCGTGCCGCACGTGCCCTCGATCTTCTTCACCTTCCGGGCGATGGTGGCCTGCGGCTTCCTGCTGATCGCCCTGTTCGGCGCCGCGCTCTGGTACACGGCGCGGGAGGCCGAGGCGCCGCGCTGGCTGTTCCGGGCCGCGCTGCTGGCCCTGCCGCTCCCCTGGATCGCCATCGAATTCGGCTGGTTCGTCGCCGAGTTCGGCCGGCAGCCCTGGATCATCGAGGGCGTGCTGCCGACCGCGCTCGCCACCTCCGAACTCGGCATCCCCTCGCTCCTCATCACCATCGCCGGCTTCACCCTGGTCTACGGCGTGCTGGCGGTGATCGAGGTGCGGCTGATGCTGCGGGCCATCGCCAAGGGGCCGGAAACGCTGGCCGACGACCCGGCGGCGCTCTTCCCCGGAATCGGCGCGAACCGGCCCGCCTCGGGCCTCGTGGCCGCCGAGTGAGCGGCGCTCCCCGGTCCTTTTCCTCCTCCGGTCCGGCCCGCCCGGGCCCCTCACAGGAATTCCCGCGATGCTCGCCCTTCTCTCGGACTACGAAACCTTACGCCTCGCTTGGTGGGTGCTGCTCGGCGTGCTGCTGATCGGCTTCGCCGTCACCGATGGCTTCGATCTCGGCGTCGGCGCCCTGCTGCCCTTCGTCGCCCGTACCGATCTGGAGCGGCGGGTGGCGATCCATACGGTCTCCGCGACCTGGGAAGGCAATCAGGTCTGGCTGGTGCTCGGCGGCGGCGCGATCTTCGCCGCATGGCCGGCGCTCTACGCGCTCAGCTTCTCCGGCTTCTACCTCGCCATGTTCCTGGTGCTGCTTGCGCTGATCCTGCGGCCGGTGGCGTTCAAGTACCGCTCGAAAAACGAGAGCCCGGTCTGGCGCGCGCGCTGGGATTGGGCACTCTTCGTCGGCGGCGCGGTGCCGGCCCTGATCTTCGGCGTCGCGGTCGGCAACGTGCTGCAGGGCGTGCCCTTCCACTTCACGAACGATCTGCGCCCGATCTACGAGGGCACGCTGTTCGGCCTCCTCAACCCGCTGGCGCTGTTCTGCGGCCTCGTCTCGCTGGCGATGCTGGTGGCGCACGGGGCGGCGTGGCTCGCCTTCAAGGCCGAGGGCCCGGTGGCCGAGCGCGCCCGCGTGATCGGGCAGCGCACCGCGCTGGCGACGGCGGCCATGTTCGCGCTCGGCGGGCTGCTGGTCTGGGCCGGGGCCTTCGGCGGCTATCGCGTCGTGACGCCGCTGATCGGCAACGGGCCCTCCAACCCCCTCGCCAAGGAGGTCATCGCCGATGCGGGGGCGTGGCTGGCGAATTTCCGGGCGCATCCGGCCCTCGCCCTGGTGCCCTTGCTCGGGATCGTCGGCCCGCTCCTGGCGGCGGCGGGCCTGCGCGCCGGGCGCGACGGGTGGGCGCTCCTCGCCTCCAAGCTCGGCATCGCCTGCATCATCGCCACCGTCGGACTGTCGATGTTCCCGGTCATCCTGCCGTCGAGCACGCATCCCGGCCACGCGCTGACCGTCTTCGATGCCTCCTCCAGCCTCGCGACCCTGCGCAACATGCTGATCGCCACGGTGATCTTCCTGCCGATCATCCTGGCCTACACCGCCTGGGTCTATCGAGTGCTCCGGGGCAAGGTCTCGGAGCGCGACATCACCGCTCCCGGCTCGCCGGCCTATTGACGCCGGCCCGGCTCCCATCCCCGCCCTTCCCGACAAGGACGTCGCCCATGTGGTACTTCGCCTGGATCCTCGGCCTCGGATTGGCCGCCGCAATCGGCATCCTCAATGCCCTCTGGTACGAGTTGCGCTCCGTCCGCGAGGCGCCGCCCGAGGTCGCGCCGCCGCTTCCGACACCCTGATCGGCCGGCGACGGGGCCGAACGATAACCATTCCATCGGCTTATCCTGTGCCAAGGTCTGGTCTACGCCTCACGAGCGCCACAGCTTGGTGTTTCTCCGAAGATATCGGTCTTCGGTAGACGCTCGGGTTGCGGGCTCGGCTCCGGTCTTCGGAGGTTGCCTTGCTTCGCAGAAGGTGGCCGAGGCCCTTCGGGACAAGCTGCGGCGGCGGATCTACGCCGCCAGATGGAGTGTGGGATGACCGGACGCGGGTTGAGTTTGCTGGTTGCCTCCGGCGTGGTAGGGCTGGTGGCGGGCATGGCCGGCGCGGCCCAGGCCGCCCAGTGCGGCAACACATCCGCCGGCTTCGAGGCCTGGAAGGACGAGTTCATCGCCGAGGCCAAGGGCCGGGCCAGCCCGGCGGCGCTCGCCGCGCTCGCCAACACCTCCTACTCCACCGCGACCATCTCGGCGGATCGGGGCCAGAAGAGCTTCAAGCTCTCGCTGGACCAGTTCCTGGCCAAGCGCGGCGGCAACGTCATCGTCTCCCGTGGGCGTGCCCTCAAGCAGCAGAACGCGGCGCTGTTCGCCTCCATCGAGCAGCGTTACGGCGTGCCGCCGGGCCCGCTGCTCGCCATCTGGGGCATGGAGACCGGCTTCGGCGCGGTGAAGGGCAACGTCAACACCCTCTCGGCGGTGGCGACGCTGGCCTATGATTGCCGCCGCTCGGCCTTCTTCACCGACCAGCTCTACGCGGCGCTCAAGCTCGTGGACAACGGCGTGCTGACAGCCTCGACCCGCGGCGCGGCCCATGGCGAGGTCGGCCACACCCAGTTCCTGCCGAAGAACGTGCTGAGCTACGGCGTCGGCGGCAGCCTCGACAGCGCCCCGAACGCCCTCAACTCCACCGCCAACTTCCTGCGCGCCCATGGTTGGCGGGCGGGTGCTGGCTACCAGCCGGGCGAGCCGAACTTCGCCGCGATCCAGGGCTGGAACGACGCGGGCGTCTACCAGCGCGCCATCGCACTGCTTGGCGCCCGCATCGACGGGCGGTAAGCCCCTCTGATCCCGTCACGGCGGCGGCCTTATCCGGCAGGGTCGCGCTCTGGATCGCTTCGGCGCCGCCGCGCGATGCCGGGGGCGGCCGCCGTGAGATGCAGGCGCTCGGCCACGAGCGCCTGGAGCCTCCACAGGTGACGGTCGTGGATGCCGAGGGCGGCGCAGGCCTCGACGGTGCGGAACAGATATTCCGCGCTGGGCCCGAGATGCCCGCAGGCTGCCGCGATCCTGTCGGCGATCTCGGCATCGGACAGGCGGCCGGTATAGCGGTCGCTCGCCCGGTTCACCATGAAGGTCAGCGCCGTCACCGGCCCGGCCTGCGTCTCCACCGAGACCCAGCGCGCCTCGTAGCCCTTGCCCTTCATCTCCCGGCGCCAGACCGGCATCAGCGTGACGTGCGGATCCGCGTCGTCGAGGCGGAAGGCGACGCCACGGCACAGCCCGCCCCGGTCGAGCCCCAGCACGAAGCCCGGATTGTCCGGCGTGCCGCGAAACCGCCGCTGCAGCAGGCAGAACCGGCGGTGCCAGCCGCGCAGGGTGCCGACCCGCTGCTCGGTGAACGCGAATTCCGGGCTCCACAGCAGCGAACCGTAGGCGAACACCCAGAGACCGCCTTCAGGAGAGGCGCGCCGCGCCAGCATCGCCGCGAGTTCCGGTGCGAGGTCGTCGTCGGAGAGCAGCGTCAGCGCATCCGGGTCGTCCGGGATCGTGTCGGGATGGGCACGGGCGATCAGGTCGAGGGAAAGCGACAGGGGACGGGAAGCCATCGCCCGTAAGGGGACCATCGTGGGGGCCGGAGCGCAACCCCGCGCCTCAGGCGGCCGGCGAATCCAGCTCCGGAAACGGCTCGCTGCGGTGACCCTCGCAGACATCCTCCTCGTCGCGCAGGACGCTGAGCGCGCCCGCCGTCTCCCGCACCACGAGCTTGGGCCGCTCCGGCTTGCCGAAGGTGCGTCCCTTCATCCGGGTCGAGACGCAGTAGAGTTGGCGCCCACCATCCTCGAACGGGCCGGCGATCCGGCTGTGCTCGAACCGCACCGGGATCAGCGAGACCGAGCCGAACTCGACTTGGCGCAGGGCGAGCGCCGCGATCCGCTCGCGGAGGCTGCCGGTCGCGGCAGTTGGGGAGGGGGGCGCCGTGCCCGTGGTGCAGCCGCCTGCAGCCAGCACCACCGCCAGCAACCCCGCCCCGCGCCGTCCGATCATCGTCGAATCTCTCCCTGCGGGTGAAAGCGTAGCGTTTTCCCGCAAGAGATGAAACGGATCGAAGCCGGAGACGGCGGGCTTGCGCCGAGCCTGCTGCCGCCCGTCGAAAAAATGCTTATCTCACATCCATGCAATGGATCGACGAAGGCCTCGTGCTCGGCCTGCGTAAGCACGGCGAGACCGGGGTCGTGCTCGAACTGATGACGCCGGAGCACGGGCGCCATCTCGGGCTCGTCCATGGTGGGCGCTCGCGGCGGATGCAGCCGATGCTCCAGCCGGGCAATACGCTCAGGGCCACGTGGCGGGCGCGGCTCGACGGCGCGCTCGGCTCCTACACGGTGGAGCCGCTGACGCTCGTCGCCTCGCGGCTGATGGGCTCGGGGCTCGCCCTTTACGGCGTCGGCCATCTCTCGGCGCTGCTGCGGCTGCTGCCGGAGCGGGATCCGCATCCGGAGCTCTATGAGGCGGCGCAGATCCTGATCGCCCATCTCGACGACGCGGAGATTGCGCCGGCCCTGATGGTGCGGTTCGAACTCGCTCTGCTCGCCGGGCTTGGCTTCGGCCTCGACCTGTCGCATTGCGCGGCCACGGGTGCCAACGATGCCCTGGTCTATGTCTCGCCCAAGAGCGGGCGGGCGGTCAGTGCTTCGGCGGGCGAGCCTTATCGCGACCGTCTGCTGCCCCTGCCGCCCTTCCTGCGCGACCGCGACCAGCCCGGCAGCGGCTGGCAGACACCGGACGAGCACGCCGTTCGGGAGGGGTTTACCTTGACGGGCTACTTCCTCGACCAGCATGTCTGGCGCCCGCGGGCACAGGTCATGCCGGAGGAACGGGCACGATTCGTCGCACTCGGCACTGGTCGGAGTCGGTGATGTTCGTGTTATGTTCTTATTGGGTTTCAGGGGCGGGGTGGCCGGCGGGGTTCGGTCGCGGCGCTTGAGGGCGAGGGATCGCCATCCGCTTCTGCGGGGCGGATGCCGACGAGGGGTCGTCGTCCGGTCGGATTTGAACGATGTGGAGTGAGTGATGGGCCAGCCCGTCCCGCCGCCGCCGACGGGCGATGGCATCGAGAGCGTCGAGCTGAAGACGGCGCTGGAGGAGCGCTACTACGCCTACGCGCTCTCGACGATCATGCAGCGGGCCCTGCCCGATGCCCGCGACGGCCTCAAGCCGGTGCATCGGCGCATCCTCTACGGCATGCGCCTGCTGCGGCTCGACCCGAACTCGGCGTTCAAGAAATGCGCGAAGATCGTCGGCGACGTGATGGGTGACTTCCACCCCCACGGCGACCAGGCGATCTACGACGCGCTGGTGCGGCTCAGCCAGGATTTCGCCCAGCGCTATCCGCTGGTCGATGGCCAGGGCAATTTCGGCAATATCGACGGCGATGGTCCGGCGGCCTATCGCTACACCGAGGCGCGGCTCACGGAAGTCGCCCGGCTGCTCCTCGATGGGATCGACGAGGACACGGTCGATTTCCGCGCCTCCTATAACGGCGAGAAGGAGGAGCCGGTCGTCCTCCCGGCGGCCTTCCCGAACCTGCTCGCCAATGGCAGCCAGGGCATCGCGGTCGGCATGGCGACCTCGATCCCGCCGCACAACGCCGCCGAACTCTGCGACGCGGCGCTCTATCTGATCCAGAATCGCGAGGCGACCTCGGAGCAGCTCTGCACCTTCGTGCAGGGGCCGGACTTTCCCACCGGCGGCATCCTGATCGACAGCCCCGAGACCATCCGCGAGGCCTACCGCACCGGCCGCGGCGGGTTCCGGGTGCGGGCGCGCTGGGCCAAGGAGGAGCAGGGCCGCGGCACCTGGAACATCGTCGTCACCGAGATCCCCTACGGCGTGCCGAAGGCGCGGCTGATCGAGAAGCTCGCCGACCTGCTCCAGGAGAAGAAGCTGCCGCTGCTCGCCGACGTGCGCGACGAATCGGCCGAGGATGTCCGCGTCGTGCTGGAGCCGCGCTCGCGCTCGGTCGATCCGGTCATGCTGATGGAGTCCCTGTTCCGGCTCTCGGAACTCGAAGCGCGGGTGCCGCTGAACCTCAACGTGCTCGTCGGCGGCGTCGTGCCTCGGGTGATCGGCTTGGCCGAGTGCCTGCGCGAATGGGTCGATCACCGCCGGGTGGTGCTGCAGCGGCGCTCGACCTACCGCCTCGGCCAGATCGAGCGGCGCCTGGAGATCCTCGGCGGCCTGCTCATCGTCTATCTCGACCTCGACGAGGTGATCCGCATCATCCGCGAGGAGGACGAGCCGAAGGCGGCCCTGATGGCCCGGTTCGAACTCACGGAAGTTCAGGCCAACGCCATCCTCGACACCCGCCTGCGGAGCTTGCGCAAGCTTGAGGAGATGGAGCTCAAGCGCGAGTTCGACGAGCTCACCAAGGAGAAGCAGGGAATCGAGGAACTGCTCGGATCCGAGAAGCTGCAATGGGCCGACATCACCAAGCAGATCCGCGCGGTGAAGAAGACCTTCGGGCCCGAGACCAAGCTCGGCAAGCGGCGGACGACGCTGGAGAATCCGCCCGACACCGCCGGCATCGACTTCACAGCCGCCATGGTCGAGCGCGAGCCGATCACGGTGATCCTGTCCGAGAAGGGCTGGATCCGCGCGCTGAAGGGGCACGTCACCGACCTGTCGGGCGTTTCCTTCAAGGGCGACGACACGCTGAAGGTGTCGTTCCTCAGCGAGACGACGGCCAAGATCCTGCTGCTCGCCTCGAACGGCAAGGTCTTCACCATCGAGGCGTCGAAGCTGCCGGGCGGGCGCGGCTTCGGCGATCCGGTGCGGCTGATGGTCGATCTCGACGACGGCACCGAGATCGTCGCGGCTCTGCCCTACAAGCCGGAGAGCAAGCTGCTGGTCGCCGGCTCCGACGGGCGCGGCTTCATCGCGCCCTCCGACGCGCTGGTCGCTAATACCCGTAAGGGCAAGGCGATCCTCGGTCTCGACGAGGGGGCGAGCGCGGTGCTGCTGGTGCCGGCGGAGGGCGACCACATCGCCGTCAGCTCATCCGACAAGCTGATGCTGGTCTTCCCGGCTTCCGAGGTGACGGAGCTGTCGCGCGGCAAGGGCGTGCGGCTGCAGCGGTGCCGCCAGAGCCGGCTCGCCGATGCCTGCGTGTTCACCCTGGCCGAGGGCTTGCCCTGGCGCGACGGGGCCGGTCAGAGGCTGGCCAATGCGGCGATGCTGGAGAAGTGGATGGGTCACCGGGCCGATGCCGGCACCCTGATGACCCGCAGCTTCCCGAAATTCGAGCGGTTCGGGAAGTAGGTTTTCCTGAACCTGGCGGTGCCCTGCGGGGCGCCGCCCGATCTCCGGTTCTTCCGAGCCTTCGAGACTCGGAAGCATCGTGTACTGCGCAGTCTGATCTTCGTCCCCTCCGCGTCCTCATCCTGAGGTGCGGAGCGGAGCGAAGCCTCGAAGGATCCCACGCGATTCCCGAAGCATTCTTCGAGGTCGCTCTCGCGGCACCTCAGGATGAGGTTGCGAGCGGGATCATTTCAACAGGCCGTATGGGCCGTCAGCGACGGCGGAACTGCTGGCCGCCGCGCTGCGGCGGGCGGGGACCGGACGAACGCTCGTCCTTGTGACGGAACACGAGGCGACCCTTTTCCAGGTCGTAGGGGGACATCTCGACGGTGACGCGGTCGCCGGCCAGGGTCTTGATGCGGTTCTTCTTCATCTTGCCGGCAGTGTAGGCCACGATCTCGTGACCCTGGTCGAGCTGAACGCGGTAGCGCGCATCCGGCAGGATCTCGACGACCAAGCCGTCGAACTGCATCAATTCCTCTTTCGCCATGCACCTGTCTCCGGCCGGGCTGCCTGCACGGGGGCACCGGCAAAATCAAAAAAATCGGTCTATCGTGCGAAACGCGCGGCGCTGCGGGGCCGATCCGCTCGGGGAGGCGTCAGCGATGCCGGGCGTCGGGTGCCTCTCGCGAAACTCCCGCATCAGGGAGGCCTCCCTCCGGCCGGCAAGCGGCGCGGCGGGTGTTTCGCGAAGGGCACCAAGCCTGTGACTTAAGCGTCAGGCGGCTTTCGCGCAAGAATTACCGCTTGCGGATCACGGCTTAATGTCAACAGGCAGGGGGAAACGGCCGCCTCTGCCTCACGGCGTGACGTCGTTGCCGGCAAAGTCGAGCCGGCCGTCCGGAAGCTTGCGCCAGGCGGAGACGGTGAAGGGCGGCTTGGTCAGGTCGCCGCTCGCATCGAAGGCGATCTCGCCGAGCACCGTGCGCAAGGGGGCACCCCCGTGCAGGAAGGCGGCGACCTTCGCGGGCTCGATTGAGCGGGCGCCGTCGATCCCCTGGCGCACGACCTCGACCGCCGCGTAACCCTGCGCCGCGAACATCTCGGCCTCCGGGCCGCGCGCCGGCCGCGCCGCGCCCCGGGGCTCGGGCAGGCGCGGCGGGGCAGGACCAAGTGTCATCAGCGTGCCTTCGGCACCCGGGCCGGCGGTCTGCGGGAAATCCTTGTCGAGCAGGCCGTCGCTGCCGATCACCGTCGCGCCGAGCCCCGCCTCGCGCATCGCCCGGATCAGGGCGGCGGCCGGGGCGGACAGGCCGCCGAAATACACGGCCTCGATTCCGAGCGCCCGCAGCTTGGCCACCAGCCCCGCGACCTCGCGATCGTCGCGGGAAACCCCCTCGAACAGCCGCTCCTGCCCGCCGCGCGCCTTGAGGGCCCGGGCCGCCTCGTCGGCCAGCGCCCGGCCGAAGCTGGTCTTGTCGTGGATGATCGCCACCGGCTTGCCGCGGAACCGCTCGGCCAGCAGCGTCCCGCCGAGGGCGCCCTGCTGCGCGTCGCTGCCGGCGAGCCGGAACAGCAGGCGCGCGCCGCGCCGGGTCAGCGGCGCCCAGGTCGCGCCGGGCGTGACCGAGACGATGCCCGCCTCCTCGTAGACCGGGCTCGCCGCCGCGCTGGCACCGGAGGTGAGATGGCCGATCACGAATCGCACCCCGCCCTCGGCGAAGCGTCGGGCGACCGCCATCGCCTGCTTGGGATCGGCGGCGTCGTCCTGCACCACGAGCTGAAGCTTGCGGCCCATCACCCCGCCCGCGCGGTTGATCTCGGCCACCGCCTGCTCGGCCCCGAGCCGCGCCCCCTGTCCGAAGCCGGCATCCGGCCCGCTGAGCGGAGCGGCCAGTCCGATCCTCAGCGGCTCGGCGGCGCTGGCCGGGCCGGCGAGCAACAGGGCGATCAGGGCCGGCAGCGCGCTCCGCTTCGTCACACGAAACCCCACCCGGCATCGAGATCACACCGAATCTTGATAAGGCCGCGGGCGCCCGGCGCAAGCGGACCCGTCATCGCATCCGGCCGCCGCATTGCGGAATCGCCCCGCGCACCTCACTTTCCGGTCACGGGACGGTCGGGGGCGACGGACCACACTCTTTCAGGACAGGCCCATGCTCTCCACCGAGGACGACATCCTGCGCGCGGCCGAGAGTTGGCGGCGCGAGGGCCGTCTGGTCGCCCTCGCCACCGTGATCGAGACTTGGGGCTCGGCGCCGCGCCCGGTCGGCAGCCACCTCCTGATCGACGGCGACAGCCGCTTCCTCGGATCGGTCTCCGGCGGCTGCGTCGAGGGCGAAGTCATCACCGAGGCGCTCGACGTAATCGCGGACGGGCGCCCCCGCACCCTGGAATTCGGTGTGGCCGACGAGACCGCGTGGCGGGCCGGGCTCTCCTGCGGCGGCCGCATCCGCGTCTTCGTCGAACGCATCGAATGAGCGAACGAAGACATTGATCGTCCGTTTCCCTTCCTCATCCTGAGGTGCCGACGCGCAGCGCAGGCCTCGACGGAGCATCCAGATCCCGCGCGAACTCTGGATGCTCCGTCGAGGCCGCTTCGCGGCACCGCAGGATGAGGAGAGCGGATCGGCCGAAGCTGACACCGCCTTCCTCCTCTTCCGAGTCTGCTCATGCGCCTCGACACCCTGTCGGCCCTCAACGCCGAGCGCGCCGCGCGCCGCGCGGCCCTGATCGTCACCGATCCGGCGGATGGCAGCCAGCGCCTCGTGCGCGCCGCCGACATCGCCGCCGACCCGCTGGCGGCGCTGCTGCGCGAGCGGCTGCGCAGCGGTCGCAGCGGCCTCGCCGAACAGCCCGACGGGCGCCCGGTCTTCGTGGCGGTCCACCTGCCGCCGGTGCGCTTCATCGTGGTCGGAGCCGTCCACATCTCCCAGGCTCTGGCGCCGATGGCGGCGCAACTCGGCCTCGACCTCACCGTGATCGACCCCCGCACCGCCTTCGCCAGCCCGGAGCGGTTTCCGGGCGTGCGGCTGATCGCGCAATGGCCTGACAAGGCTTTCGAGGAGATCGGGCCGCTCGATGCCTATACGGCCTTGGCCGCGCTCACCCACGATCCCAAGATCGACGATCCCGCCCTGGTGGCGGCCTTGCGGGCGGACTGCGCCTATATCGGCGCCCTCGGCTCGCGGAAGACCCATGGCCGCCGCGTCGAGCGGCTGAAGGAGGCCGGCTTCGACGAAGCGGCGATCGGGCGGATCCACGCGCCGATCGGGCTCGATCTCGGCGCCGTCTCGCCCGCCGAGATCGCGCTCTCGATCCTGGCACAGCTGATTGCGACCCTGCGCAAGGAGCGGATCGAAAGCCGTGACGCCGCGCGGGCCGGGGCCTGAACCGATGCGCTTCGGACCCGTCGCGACCCGCGACAGCGCGGGGCTCATCGCCGCCCATACGGTGCGGGCGGAAGGGGCGAGCCTGAAGAAGGGCCGGCCGATCGCCGAGGAGGAGGCCCTGCGGCTCGCCCAATCCGGCATCGCCGAAATCCTGGCCGTGCGCCTCGATCCCGGCGATGTCGGCGAGGACGAAGCGGCGGCCCGCCTCGCGGCCCAACTCGCGGGGGAGGGGCTGCGGCCGGAGCCGGCCTTTACCGGCCGCTGCAACCTCGTCGCTGAGGCCGCCGGCGTGTTCGTCGTCGATCCCTCCGGAATCGATGCCGTGAACGCCGTCGACGAGGCGATCACCGTGGCGACCCTGCCGGCCTTCCGGCCGGTCGCGGCGGGTGAGATGGTCGCCACCGTCAAGATCATCCCCTACGCCGTGGCGACGCCGCCGCTCGGGCAGGCGCTCGCGGCCGCCATCGCGCCGCCGATGCGGCTTGCGCCCTATCGCCTGAAGCGCATCGGCGTGGTCTCGACCCTGCTGCCCGGCCTGAAATCCTCCACCGTCGCCAAGACCCTGCGCGTCCTCGGCGAGCGGCTGGCCCCGGCCGGAGCCGGGATCACCGCCGAGACCCGCGCGCGCCACGAGGCGGGCGCGGTCGCCGATGCCATCGCGGGCCTCGTCGCAGAGGAAGCGGAGCTGATCGTGGTGTTCGGCGCCTCGGCCATCGCCGACCGGCGGGACGTGATCCCCGCCGGGCTGGAGGCGGCGGGGGGGCGGGTCGAACAGTTCGGCATGCCGGTCGATCCCGGCAACCTCCTGCTGCTCGGCGCCCTTGGCTCCGTCCCGGTGATCGGCGCGCCGGGCTGCGCCCGCTCCCCGAAGGAGAACGGCTTCGATTTCGTCCTGCACCGCCTGCTGGCGGGGCTTCCCGTGACACGGGCCGACATCGTGCGTCTCGGCGTCGGCGGATTGCTCACCGAGATTCCGCTCAGGGGTCAGCCGAGGTCGGGCCGTGACACCCTCTGAGCCTCGTTTCGGCGCGGTGATCCTCGCTGCCGGCCTCGGCTCCCGTTTCGGTCAGGCGCCGAAGATGCTCGCCTCCTATGCCGGCCGGCCCATGGTGCGACGCGCCGCCGAGGCGGCCCTCGGCTCCCGCGCCGGCCCCGTCGTCGCGGTGCTCGGCGCCCATGCCGCCGCCGTCCGGGCGGCGCTTGCTGGCCTCGACCTGACGCTCGTGGACAACCCCGATCCCGCTGCCGGCCTCTCCACATCCCTGCGCCTCGGCCTCGCCGCCCTCCCGCCGGAGGTGGAGGCGGCGGTGGTCCTGCTCGGCGACATGCCGCGCATCGGCTCGGCCCATGTCGATGCCCTGATCGATGCCTATGCGGGCGCCGCGCCGCGCCCCTGCGCCGTGGTGCCGGTGAGCGGGGGCCGCCGCGGCAATCCGGTGCTGCTCGACCGGCGCCGCCTCGCCGACGATCTCGCCACCCTCAGCGGCGATCGTGGGGCGGGGCAGATCCTGAAGGGACGCGACGACGTGCTGGAATGGCCGGCCGACGCGGCGGTGGCTTTCGACGTCGATACGCCGGACGCCCTCTTCGGCTGATACGGCCTGCGCTCAGGGACAGGAGGCCGTATGCGGCGGCGTCACGTCTTGCGCGGCGTCCGCTTTGCCTCGGCCCGGCATCGGTCGGAGCAGTAGCGCACCTCGTCCCAGACGCGCTCCCACTTCTTGCGCCACGAGAAGGGGCGGCCGCATTGCGCGCAGGTCTTTTCGGGAAGATCACCTTTGCGGCGCATCGGCGGCACGGCTCAGTCTCCTCATTTCTGCGCTGCCAAGGCAATTCGCCGATCACCAGAGTGTCCCGGCATCTTGAAACTGTTTGGAACGACACCAAGCTTGGCCGCAGATCGCTGCCCCGCCATCCTCGGCGCCGACGGCGCTCCAACCGATCACGGAGAGTTCCGTTGCAAGCGAAGACCTGCACGCACGCTTTGGCCCTCGGCCTCGCGCTCGTTTTCTCTGGGCCCGGCGCTGGCTTTGCCCAGGACGCGACGACGGCCGAGCAGACCGTCGACACCATGAACAAGCTCTGGGGCCGTCACCCGGGCCTGCGCGCCAATCACGCCAAGGGCGTGGTGCTGCAAGGCAGCTTCACGCCCACGCCGGAGGCCGCCAAGCTCAGCAAGGCGTCGCTGTTCGCCGGCCCTGCGGTGCCGGTCACCGTGCGCTTCTCCGATGCCACGGGCCTGCCGGCGATCGCCGACGGTGCGAAGGAGGCGCGGCCGCACGGCCTCTCGGCCAAGTTCAAGCTCGCCGATGGCAGCGAGGTGGACATGGTGCTCAATTCGCTGTCGCAGTTTCCCGTGGCGACCGGCGAGGAATTCCGCGACCTCCTGGTCGCGATCTCGCAATCGGGGCCGGACGTGCCCTCACCGAAGCCGGTGGAAAAATTCGCCGCCGCGCATCCGTCGATCGGGGCGGCCCTCGGCCCGCTCACCACGCCCGAGAGCTTCGCCCGGCAGGCCTATAACGGCGTCAACGCCTTCGTCTTCGTCGATGCCGCCGGCAAGCGGCAGGCCTTCCGCTGGCGCGTCGAGCCGGTGGCCGGCATCGCGACGCTGACCCCCGAGGAGGCCGGCAAGCGCCCGGCGAACTTCCTGCAGGAGGAAATCGTCGCCCACGTCGCCAAGGAGCCGGTGGCCTTCCGCTTCCTGGCCCAGCTCGCCGAGCCGGGCGATCCGACCAACGACGCGACCAAGCCCTGGCCGAAGGAGCGTCGGACGGTGGAGATGGGCACCCTGACCCTCACCAAGGCCGTGCCGGACAGTGCCAGCGCCGAGAAGGCGTTGCTCTTCCTGCCCAACGCCCTGACCGACGGCATCGAGGTGTCCGACGATCCGCTGATCGATGCCCGCGTCCAGGCCTATGCGGTCTCGTTCGGGCGGCGCCAGTGATCGGTGGCGTGATGCGAAGGCGGGGAGATCAGCGCCCGATCTGACCCGCCTCGGCCAGGGGCACCGGGCTCCAGCGGGTGATCTGCACATAGCCGTCGCGGGCGGCGACGACGAGGTGGCGGCGGTGGCGATGCACCACCGCCCCCGGCGCGTGGCGGTGGGCCTCCTGCCAGCCCTCCGCGGCGGCGACGAAGATGCGGCCCTCGCCGAGCCGGGCGATGGTCTCGATGCTGCCGAAGGCCCGGATGCGGCGCAGCACCTCGGCGATATCCTGGCGGAAATCGAGGGTGCGGTCGGCGTCGTTCACCCGCGGCCAATAGGAGCCGTCGCCCTGCGGCTCCGGGCGGCGCCAGCGCTCGGCCAATCCGGTCCCGATCGGCCCGACGGCGAGGCGGCGGCCCGCCATCTGGCATTTGGCGAGCAGGGTCTCGTGGGTTTCGGTGCCGCTCAGGGCAAAGAGATCCTGGGCCAGGATGTCGCCGGTATCGAAGCCCTGCTCGGCCAGCACATGGGCCGTGACGCCCCAGCTCTCGTAGCGATCCAGGATCGCTTTGAAGAGCGGGTAGGGGCCCCGCCCCGTCGGCAGCGGCGAGGGATGGAAGTTCAGGGCGTAGCGCACCCGCCCGTGCCAGCCCTTCACCAGCCAGGGATAGCCCGCCACCACGAGGGCGATGTCGCGGCCATGCTCCTTGGCGAGCCGCTCGATATCGCCGGGCAGGAGCCGCGAGAGCTGGATCGGGATGCGGTGGCGCCGCGCCTGGGCCACCACGACCTCGTTGAAATCGTAGATGCCGTCGCAGGGCCGGGTGAACAGCTGCACCGGCGTCCAGCCGGCCTCGACCAGCCCGTCGAACACACCACCCAGGAAGTCGATGCCGGCGAAAGCGAATTTCATAGGCAGCGAAGTCCCGTCCCGTGGTCGACGCCCTGCGACGTTCCGCGCGGGCAGATGCAGCGACTGCCGGCTCCCCGCCGACCGGCCGAGCCTTAGCTAATCGATTTCACGATGCTGGCAAAATGCGCGTCATCCGAGCGCTGCTGCCTCGGCTGCGACGGTAGAACGAAGCTGTGTCAGCGATCTCCGGCTCGCATTTGCTGGGGCCGGGAGACGACGCTTCCTGCACCGTGTCGTGATCGATGGCGGAACCGGTGGCAACGGTCTCGCCATGGCGCGGGCCCTGCGCACGCGGGGCGTGCCGCTTCATCTCGTTGGCCGCGATGCGGGGCGTCTCGAGACCGCCGCCGCCGAACTCGGCGAGACCGGCTTCACCGAAGGCGACGTGACCGATCCGGGTCTATGTTCCCGCGTGGCGCAGGAGGCGGGGGCCCGCCTCGGCGGCCTCGTCTACGCCATCGGCACCATCCAACTCGCGCCCGCGATTCGTATGAATGTCGTCGCCCCCTGACCCGGACTCCCCTGGGGGAGGCCATCACCCGCAATCAAGCCCTCGCCTCCGGCATCGCCGCGATGCACGCGCTCCAGCGACTCGGCGAGCCGGAGGATGGGGCCGCCCTTGCGGCCTTCCTCGTCAGCGCCGAGGCGTCCTATGTCACTGGCCAGGGGATCGGCGTCGATGGCGGCCGCTCCTCGCTCCGCACCAAGGGCTGAGCCGGGACAGCCGCCGGGATCGTCTTGCCGCCGTTACAGGGCGCTCCAGAGCGCGAGGGAGAGGTAGGGGCCGAGCCTGTCCCGCGGCGTCTCGATCTGGCAGCCGGCCGAGAGCCTGAGGCGATAGCCGCCGAGGGCGTAATCGGTGGCGTGAAGCCCGATATTCCATTTTCGGTAATCGGTACGGTCGCCGTAGAGGGCGATTTCCGGGCCGAGATAGGCGCCGAACAGGCTGTAACCCCAGGACAGGCGGGCATAGGCATCGCCACGGGCGGAGCCGACAATCGCCGTCGCCGTGGTCAGCGTGTCCTGAGACGGCCGGGCCCAGATTTCGCCGTGCAGGCGCAGGCCCATCCGCACCGGGAGCGCCCCCTCGCCACCCGGCCCCGCCAGCATCTCCCAGGAAATCTCGGGCCCGGCGAACACGGTCACCGCCCCCCAATCCCGGATGAACTGGTACCCGCCGAGGGCGGCTCCCAGGGTGGTCGTGCGCATTCGCAGCGGCGCCCCGGCGCCGCCTTCGAGCCGGAAGCCGCCGCCGGCCGAGACCAGGGCGACGGGGCCGTCGCGCTCGAACCGGTCGAAGGCGATTTTCGCCCCGCTCGTGGAGAAGACCGAGGCACCGGCATCCAGGCTGCCGAACAGCACGGTCCTCAGCACGAAGTCCTCCCCTCGCGCGGGTCCGTAAGCCGAGCTTGCGGCGAGGCTTGCCGCAAGAACGATGGCCGGGCGCCGCCTGTCACGACGCCGCGCGGCGGGCCCCGCCGCAGATGCCGGGCCCCGCCATCTGCTCGCTGCCGTGCCGGTGGACATTGGTCGTCGTGCGAAAGAATTTGGATGAATTCAAGAATTTCATGAATTCCGGCATCTGTTAAGTCGAGACTGAGAAGCTTTCATCCGTCATTGTGTATTGACGACTTGAAGTCTGTCTTCAGCCATGTGCCGGCAACCTGAGGCGGTCGTTTTCGGGGTGTACAGTCCAGGCGTGCCCGCCTTCGCGCTTGGCGGATGCCTCGCATTGGGCTAGAGCCCGCACACCGAAGAACCAACGGCCGAGCCGGTTTGTCCTCCGCTGCGCGCACCTCCGACGTTCTCACCATGCTTGCGAGCCAGGAGGGCGAACGGCTGACAGTCGGCGATATCATCGCCGTGCTGCGTGACCGCGCCTTCGCGCTGCTCGTGGTGCTGCTCGGCCTGCCCAACTGCCTGCCGATGCCGCCGCCGATCCCGCTGGTCTGCGGGTTGGTGCTGCTCGTCATCGCCATTCAGATCGTGGCCGGCATGACCGCCCCCTGGCTGCCGCGGCGGCTCCTGAATCAATCGATCGCGCGGGAGACCGTCGAGAAGGCGGTGACCCGGGCCGTGCCCCTGCTGCGCCGGCTGGAGCGCTGGTCGCGCCCGCGTCTGAGCGTGTTCGACGGTGCCATCGGCATGCGCGGCATGGGCGTGCTGATCCTGGCTCTGGCGCTGGCCCTGATCGTGGCACCGCCCTTCTTCGGCCAGATCCCGCTGGGGCTCGCGGTCTCGCTGATCGGCCTCGGGCTGGTGGAGCGCGACGGCTTCGTGGTGCTGATCGGCCTCGTGATCGGCGGCGTCGGTGTCGGGATCTCGATCGGCTTCGTCTACACCTTGTTCGCCAGCGTCATGAGTGCCCTCGCTTGGCTCTCGCAGGCGATTCCCGGCCTCGGACTTTAAGGCGCTCGCTTCTCCCATTCGGCGCCGATCGCGGGCGGATCGGGTCTCGTCTCCGATCGCCATTGATCGGGTTCGGAGGCTTTCGTCGTCGCCCTACGCTGACGAGCGTGGTCCCATCCGAGGGATCGGCCGACTCTCCGTCACGCCTCCAGGTGCCGCCGTCGCACCAAGCGATGGATCAGGCCGCCGCGCGGGCCGACCAGCATCGAGACGAGGTAGAGCGCCCCCGCCGCCAGCACGATGGCCGGGCCGGTCGGTAGGCGAATGCCGGCATGGTAGGACACCAGCAGGCCGGCGATGCTGGAGAGCATCGACACCAGCATCGCCACCGGGATCAGCCCCGACAGGTCGGCGGCCCAGAAGCGGGCCGTGATTGCCGGCAGCAGCATCAGGCCCACTGCCAGCAGCGTGCCGAGCGCCTGGAACCCACCGACGAGATTGACCACCACCAGGGCCAGGAAGGCCGAATGCACCGGCCCGCCCGCCCGGCTGACCGTACGCAGGAACAGCGGATCGACGCATTCGATCACCAGCGGGCGGTAGAGCAGGGCGAGCGCCACCAGGGTCAGGCTGGCGATGCCGCCGAGCAGGGTCAGCGCGTCGTCGTCGAGGGCCAGCACGGTGCCGAACAGGATGTGCAGGAGATCGACCTGCGAGCCGCGCAGGGACACGAGGAACACTCCGCCGGCCAGCGAGATCAGGTAGAAGGCGGCGAGGCTCGCATCCTCCTTCAGCACGGTCGAGCGGGTGACGAGTCCGGCGGCCAGGGCCACCGCGAGCCCTGCGACGAGCCCGCCGAGCGTCATCGCCGGCAGCGATAATCCGGCGACGAGGAAGCCTGCCGCGGCGCCCGGCAGGATGGCGTGGCTCATGGCCTCGCTCATCAGGCTCATCCGGCGCAGCATCAGGAAGACGCCGAGCGGCGGCGCCGACAGGGACAGGGCGAGGCAGCCGGCCAGGGCCCGGCGCATGAAGCCGAACTCGACGAAGGGGCCGAACAGCAAATCGGAAAGGCCGGCAAGGGTCACGACACCGCCCCGTGATGTGGATGGGCGTGATCGTGCCCGTGATAATCGTGATGATCGTGCGTGTGGGGGGCGGGGCCGTCCTCCGCGGGCGGCAGGGCGCGATGCGCGTCGTGGCGGCAGATCGCGGCGGCCTCGTCCCAGGCCTCCGACAGGCGCAGCGCCCGCGCCAGCACCGCCGGGGTCAGCACCTCGGCGGTCGGGCCCCAGGCGATGGGGCGGCGGGCAAGCACCAGGGTGCTGGGGAAATGCGCGCGCACCTGGGCGAGGTCGTGCAGGGCCGCCACGACGGTGCGGCCCTCGGCGCGCCAACCGCGGATCAGGGCGAGCAGATCGGCGGTGGTGCGCTCGTCGATGCCGGTGAAGGGCTCGTCGAGCAGGATGATGCCCGCATCCTGCACGATCAGCCGGGCGAACAGGGCCCGCTGGAACTGCCCGCCGGAGAGGGTGCCGATCGGCCGATCCTCGAAGCCGTCGAGGCCAACCGCCGAGAGGGCATCGAGGAGGCGGCCACGCCGACGGCTCAGGCTGCGCCAGGGGCCGAGGGGCCGCCACAAGCCCATCGCAACGAGGTCGAGGACGCTCAGGGGAAAGCTGCGGTCGATCTCGGCGGCCTGGGGCAGGTAGGCGATGGCGCCGGGCCGGGCTTCGGTCTCGATCGTCCCGTCGAGGGCCCGGATCTCGCCGACAATGCCCTTCAGCAGGGTCGACTTGCCGGCCCCGTTCGGCCCGACGACGGCAAGCAGGTCGCCCGGCGCGATGGTGCCGTCGAGATGGTGGACCGCCGGATGCCGGTCGTAGCCGAGGGTCAGGCCCCGGAGGCGGATGATGTCCGCCCGCATGGCGGTGCCGCTCACGACATCGCCCACAGGATCACCGCCCAGAGCAGGCCCGACAGCAGGAGCGCCGCCGCGAGGCGGAGGCCGGCTCCGCTGCGGAACAGCGAACGGCGCGGGAGGCGGACGGTCCCGCCGGCACGGGTCATGGGATCTCCGAGGATGGAGCGGCGCGGACGGTGTCGCGGGGGCCGGGACGGCGTTGCCCGATCGCGGCCGGACGCCTATCTTGATGGGGCTGATACACTGTAACAGGGGCCGAGTTCAATCGGCCCGTTCTCCGTGTCGATCCCGCTCCCGGCCGGTGAGGCCGGGGTGGAATCGGTCGGATGGCGATGACGACAGGGAGGCCCGGATGCGCGGTCCCGCGCAGCATGAGCACGACCATGGGCATGACCACTCCGGTCATGGGTCATCGGGCTGCGGCGCGGGGCACCACCCCTCCGTCGAGAGCATCATCGATCGGGCGGAGCGTCTCTGCCAGGACCGGGGCCTGCAATTCACGCGGCTGCGGCGGGACGTGCTCGCGGAGGTGGCGGGTGAGCACCGGCCGCTCGGCGCCTACGACATCGCCGAGCGGATGAGCGCGCCCGGCCGCCGGGTCGCGGCAGTGTCCGTCTACCGGGCGCTGGACTTCCTGACCGAGCAGGGCTTCGTCCACCGCATCTCCAGCCGCAACGCCTTCGTCTCCTGCGGGCACGAGCACGGAGAGGGGGCGGGGCTCGTCTTCCTGATCTGCCGCACCTGCGGCGGCATCGACGAGATGACCGCCCCGGCGGTGGAGAGCGCCCTCGGCGAAACCCTGGCGGTCGCCGGCTTCACGCCGACGAGTCGCATCCTGGAGGTGGAGGGCGAGTGCGGCGCCTGCCGTGAGCGCGACGGCGCTCCCGCCGAGCCGGTGGGGTGACAGGGCCGCTCGCGAGGCGGCCCTCGGCGGATATCGCTCAGAACGCGTTCCGGTAGGCCCGGGGCGAGATGATCGTCTGCAGGATGATCGTCATGTCGAGCCAGATCGACCAATTGTCGATGTAGTGCAGGTCGGCCTGGACGCGGGCTTCCATCGCCGCGTCGGTGAGGGTCTCGCCGCGGAAGCCGTTGACCTGAGCCCAGCCGGTGATGCCGGGCTTCACGTTGTGGCGGCGGGCGTAGAGGGCGATGCGCCGCTCGAAGCTGCGGTCATGGGCGAGCGCGTGCGGGCGGGGGCCGACCAGGGACATGTCGCCCAGGATCACGTTGATGAGCTGGGGCAGCTCGTCGAGATTGGTCCGGCGCAGCAGGGCGCCGACGCGGGTGATGCGGTCGTCGTTGCGCGAAGCCTGCCGGAACGGCGCGTCGGGGGCGGCCTTCATGCTGCGGAACTTGAACACGCCGAAGGCCTCCTGATTGAAGCCGTAGCGCCGCTGGCGGAAGAAGACCGGGCCCGGGCTGTCGAGCTTGATCAGCACGGCGAGGGTGACGAAGAGCGGGGCGAGCAACATCAGCCCGATCCCGGCCAGCGTCACGTCGAAGGCGCGCTTGAGCAGGATCTCGCCGGAGGAGAGCGGCCGGCGGCCGATATTGAGGCCCGAGAGCCGCCCGACGCGCGCGACCTGCAGGTCGGGGAAGCGGTCCATCATCGTGCCCGGCCGCAGGTGCAGGGCAGCCGGCACCCGCAGGAAGGCATCGATGCAGCGCTCGATATCGGCGGGCTCCGACCACGGCACCAGCACGAACACATCGTCGGGCCGCAGGAACCGCACCACCGAGACGGCCAGGTCGAGATCCTCCGCGAGCAGGGCCTCTGCACTGGACGAGCCGGCACTGGCATCGAAGCGGCGCAGATAACTCGTCCCGACCACCCGCAGGCCCAAGGCGTCGACATCGTTGTTGGCGTAGAAATTGGCGATGTCCTCCTCGTAGCCGACAAGGTGGACACGGCTCGCCGAGGCCGAGTTCGCGGTGCTGCCGCGGCGCACCAGCGTCACCATCACGCCCCGGACGAGGATCGTCACCGGCAGGCCGACGACGAAGAAGGCGACCGAGGCGATGCGGGAGAAGTCGTGGGTGGTCTTGGTCGCGAAGCCGATCAGCAGCGCCACCGCCCAGGCCATCAGCCAGAGCGTCGCCGTTCGCCGCAGATGAGGCGTCCGCGACAGGCAATGCTCGATCCTATACTCGCCGCGCCCCAGCTTGGTGACCAGGATGACCAGCGACAGGAACCCGGCGGTCTGCAGGTTCATGCTGCGCGAGAGCGGGATCAGGCCGCCACCGGAGATGTAGGCATAATAGGCCGCATCCACCGCGAAGCCGACGGCGAGGATCGTCACGAGGTCGGCCAGGAGCAACGAGCTGGAGATCCCGAAGCGCACGGCGGCACGCCGCCGCCGCGGCAACAGCGAAGCCCAGACGGCACGGCGCGCCTGCCCCGTGGGCAGTTGCTGGTAATGTTGGGGAGGCCGCTCGTGAAACATGTCGTTCGCGCTGTGCTACTCTGGAGCGGCGGCCTGTCCCGGAATGGGACATTGTCGACCCCCGCCTCCTGTTTCGCGTCGCTCTGCGCAAGCACCGCACCGTTCCGCCTGGGACGCTTGCGGGCGCTGTGCTTGGGCGGCGTTGCTCCGGCGAGAGCAGGCTGACATAGGAATGCCGGCCTTCCCTTGGACGATCCCGGCGGGGAGCCGGTTTCGCCTCGGAGACCACGCGGGTCGAACGCGAATCAGGTTGGGGGCAATCTTTCTCCCCGGTTTAGCGGGAACCCGCTTTCGCCGTGGGATCAAACGGATTTTCTGTACTTGTCCTGAGAAATCGGGGCTGCGTTGCGGAAAAATCGGCATGCCATCCCGGTCTCGCGGCCGGAGCGGGCCCAACGGAGTGGGGCATGAGAGCCGAGACGGGAGCAAGCTTGGCCGGGCAAGGTCCGGCAGAGGTGTCGGCGGGCACCGCCCGAATCCCGGCGCCCGACCTTGGGGCGAGACCGGCCCTCGCGGTGCTCGCGGGGCTGAGCCTCTCGCACCTCCTCAACGACCTCGTGCAATCGCTCCTGCCGGCGATCTATCCCCTACTCAAGGAGAGCTTCCGGCTCGATTTCGGGCAGATCGGGCTCATCACCTTCGTCTTTCAGGGGACGGCGTCGCTGCTGCAGCCGGCGGTCGGACTCTATACCGACCGGCATCCGCTGCCCTTTTCGCTGGCGTCCGGCATGGGGCTTTCGCTCGCCGGCCTCGCCCTGTTGTCGGTGGCCTCCGGCTACGGTGCCCTCCTCGCCGCTGCCGCCCTGATCGGGCTCGGCTCCGCGATCTTCCATCCCGAGGCGAGCCGGGTGGCGCGCCTCGCTTCGGGCGGCCGCTACGGTCTGGCGCAATCGGTGTTCCAGGTCGGCGGCAATGCGGGCACGGCGCTGGGGCCCCTGCTCGCGGCCTTCGTGGTGGTGCCGCATGGCCAAGGCAGCGTCGCTTGGTTCTGCTTCGCGGCACTCGCCGGCATCCTCGTGCTCTCCGCGGTCGGCCGCTGGTATCGGCAGCATCTCGCGACGACGCCCCGGATCGCCCGAAAAAGCTCCGGGGCGGCGGCGGGATCTCTGAGCCGCGCGCGGATCGTGGCGACGGTGACGATCCTGCTCGGGCTGATCTTCTCCAAATACTTCTATATGGCGAGCTTCTCGTCCTACTACACGTTCTACCTGATTCACCGGTTCGGGGTGCCGGTGGCGCTGGCCCAGGTCTATCTGTTCGTCTTCCTCGGCGCCGTGGCGGCGGGGACGATCCTCGGCGGTCCGATCGGCGACCGGTTCGGGCGCAAACTCGTGATCTGGATCTCGATCCTCGGCGTGCTGCCGTTCTCCCTCGCCCTGCCGTATGTGAGCCTGGCCTGGACGGTGATGCTGTCGGTTCCGATCGGCCTGATCCTAGCCTCGGCCATGCCCGCGATCCTGGTCTATGCCCAGGACTTGCTGCCGGGCCGGATCGGTCTCGTCGGCGGCCTGTTCTTCGGCTTCGCCTTCGGCATGGGCGGGCTCGGGGCCGCCCTGCTCGGAGAACTGGCCGACCATTTCGGCATCGAGCGGGTCTACGAACTCTGCGCCTTCCTGCCGGCGCTCGGCCTGCTGGCGGTGTTCCTGCCCCGGCTACGCTGAGAAGGACGGCATCGTCCCGGCCTCACGGAGCCGGGACGATGCGCCGGGATCAGGCCGCCTGCTCGGCCTCGGGGCGGGCGACGGTCTGGATCGACTCGAAGCCCTCGAATTGCGGATGTCCGAGATAGAGCGGCTTGGTGCCGGGCACCCGGCCATGCGCCTTGCGGAACTGCTCCGAGCGGGTCCAGGCCTCGAAATCCGCCCGCGACCGCCAGACGGTATGCGAGGCGTAGAGGATGTGATCCTCGGCTTCCGGGCCCTTGAGCAGGTGGAATTCCACGAAGCCATCCATCTCGCCGAGATGGCTGTCGCGCCCGAGCCAGACCTGCTCGAAATCTTGCGCCGAATCCTTGACCACCTTGAACCGGTTCATTGCGATGAACATGCTGGATTGCTCCCAATTACCTCGGAGCGGCGGATGTGACCGCTCGATTTTGACGACTCTACGTTAATTTTGCCCACTTGCTGCTGCGTAATCGCTGTTCGTGCTGGTGCGACGATCCATCCGCTTCAGCCAATTCGTATGGAACTCCATGGAACTTCGAAGGGGGATGTCGATTTCGCGGCATGAACGTTTCGCGAACAGCGATGTACGAATAAGTGAAAACTCCCATCCGCCCACAGGTAGGCCTTGCATTTCGCATGCAGTTCATGGTGAAGCTGCAGCTAGGCTAAAACACAGCGATACGGTTGCCTCGTGACGCGTCAGCCCGGCCTCCTCCGGTAGTAGAAGCGATGCGCGGCGCCGCGAGATGCTAGAAAGAACTCAATCGCTGCCGACCTGAGGTCCTTGGGTTGGCCTGCGACATCGAACAGGGACCGTGTCGTAAGATGATGCCGAAACAAACAACCGATGTCGACCGCCTTGTCGGGCTCCGGATCACCGCGTTGCGCAAGGCGCGCGGCCTGAGCCAAACGGCGCTTGGGACTGCGGTCGGCGTGACCTTCCAGCAGGTCCAGAAATACGAGAAGGGGCAGAACCGCGTCGGCGCCGGGCGTCTGCGCGAGATCGCTCGCCTGCTCGAGGTGCCGGTCTCCGCCTTCTTCGAGGAAGGCGATGGCGCCGCCGCGCAGGAGCAGACGGAGGTGTTCGGCTTCCTGCGTGCCCATGGCGCCGTCGATCTGCTGCGGGCCTTCGCCACGATCGAGGACGATCAGATGCGCCGCGAGGTCCTGGCCATTGTCCGCAGCGCCGCCCGCCTCGGCCGCAAGAAGGAACCGGAAATCCTCGATTCCTGAACCGGGATCCCCGAAAGCCGGGCCTCGGCTTTCGGAACGCGCTGCGGGGCGGCTACGGAGCCGCCGATCCGGCGATCAGATGGAAGAAGCTTCCCGTGACATGGCCCCGGCGATGTCCGGCAAGCCCGAGGGGCGTGCCCTCCGCATCCGTCACCCGCGCCAGGGCGAGGCCGGCCTCCGGGGGCGGCGTCAGCTCGCTGGCATAGTGGAACTCGTGCCCGACGAGGCGCGTGCCTTCCGTGCCGAGCAGCCCGTCTGCAACCAGCTGCGCCACCCGATAGCCGAGATGGAGCTTGCGCTTCCGGTAGGAGGTCGCGACCGGCAGGAGCCCCGCCATCGGGTGGGTGACGCCCTCGGCATCTTCCAGGCTTTCTCCCAGGACCATGTAGCCGCCGCACTCGCCGTGAATCGGCCGCTCCTGCGCGAAGCGGCGCAGGCCGTCGAGGAAGCGATGCGCCCCGGCGAGGAGGCCGGCATGCAGCTCGGGATAGCCGCCGGGCAGCCAGCAGGCGCCGCAATCGGCGGCCGGGGCTTCGTCGGCCAGGGGCGAGAACGGCACGATCTCGGCGCCGGCCGCGCGCCAGCCCGCCAGCATGTGCGGGTAGAGAAACGAGAAGGCGGCATCCCGTGCCACGGCGACGCGCTGCGCCGGCGGCCTCGGTAGACCCTCCGACGCGTTCGGGGAGCGTCCGCCCGCCACGGCCAGGATCGCGTCGAGATCGAGGCTGGCCTCCGCCAGGTCGGCGAGCCGGTCGAGGCGGGCATGGAGGTCGGCTGTCTCTCCGGCCTGGACCAGGCCGAGATGGCGTTCCGGCAGGACGAGGTTGGCCTCGCGGGGGAAGGCGCCGAGCACCGGCAGACCGACCCGCGACAGGCCCGCCTCGACCAGGCGGCGGTGGCGCGGGCTCGCCACCTTGTTGAGGATCACGCCCGCGATCCGGATCCGGGCATCGTAGGTGGCGCAACCCAGCGCCACCGCCGCGGCCGATTGGGCCGCGCCCGACACGTCGAGCACCAGCAGAACCGGCCAGCCGTAGCGGGCGGCGATGTCGGCATTCGCCCCCGTGCGGCCCTCGCCCGCGACGATGCCGTCATGCAGCCCCATCGAGCCTTCGGCGATCACGAGCGCCGCGTCCCGCGCGGCGAGGCCGGCGCAGGCGTCGAGCAGGGCATCGGGCATGGCGAAGCTGTCGAGGTTCAGGCTGGGCGCGCCCGTCGCCGCCTCATGGAAGGCGGGGTCGATATAGTCCGGCCCGCATTTGGCGCCGCGCAGAGCGACGCCCCGGCGCCGGAGCGCCCGCATCAGCGCGAGGGTCACCGTGGTCTTGCCGGAGCCGGAGCGCGGCGCCGCGACGAGGAGGCCGGGGGCGGGCATCACCGCGACGTTTCTCCGGGGGCGCCGACCGCGCCGCGGGGCCGGAAGCGGCGATCATAATCGGGAGCGTAGAGGGCGCTGTCGCGAAAATCCGTCGGGTCGAGGGCGGGCCCGACCAGGATCAGGGCGGTGCGCTCGATCCCCTCCGCCCGCACGAGGCCGGGCAGGTCGGCGAGCGGGCCGGTCAGAACCCGCTCGTCGGGCCAGGTCGCGCGGAACACGACGGCGGCGGGACAGTCCGGCCCGTAGAAGGAGCTCAGTTCGGCGCAGGCCTCCTCCACCACGTGGATCGAGAGATGCAGCGCCAGGGTCGCGCCGGTGGCGGCGAAGGCGGCGAGCGTTTCCCGCTCCGGCATCGGGCTCGCCCGGCCCGAGGTGCGGGTGAGCACCACCGATTGCGTGAGGCCCGGCACGGTCAGCTCGCGCCGCAGCAGGGCGGCGGCGGCGGCGAAGGAGGGGACGCCCGGCGTCACCGTGTAGGGGATGCCGAGGGCATCGAGCCGGCGGGTCTGCTCCGCCAGTGCGCTCCAGACCGAGAGGTCGCCGGAATGGAGCCGCGCCACGTCGTGGCCCTGCGCATCGGCGGCGGCGATCTCCGCCATGATCGCGTCGAGGTCGAGGGGCGCGGTGTCGACGATGCGCGTCCCCGGCGGACACCAGGACAGGATCTCCGGTGCCACCAGCGAACCGGCATAGAGGCAGACGGGGCAGGCGGCGATCAGGTCGCGCCCGCGCACGGTGATGAGGTCTGGCGCACCGGGGCCGGCGCCGATGAAATGAACGGTCATGGCCGCCCGCTTACAGCATCGGACCGGATGTTGTGGAGAGCGCAGAGCCTCATACCAAAGCCGGTTGATCCCTTCCGGATGGCGGATTCGGGCTCCGCTCAGGCAGCCCGCACCCGGTTCCTGCCCTCCATCTTGGCGGCATAGAGGGCCGTGTCGGCCCGCTCCAGGGCCTCGTGCAAGACCTCGCCGGCGGCCATCGCCGCGACACCGACGCTCACGGTGACGGGAATCGCCGCCTCCCTCCAGAGGACGGGGGTGCCGCCGATGATGTGGCGCAGGCGTTCGGCGAGGCGCGCGGTGGCGCGCTGGTCGCGGCCGGGCAGCACGATTCCGAATTCCTCGCCGCCGAGCCGGGCGAGATGGCTGTCCCCGGGAAGGAGCGTTCCCGCCCGCCGGACGAATTCCCGCAGCACCTCATCGCCGCCGGCATGACCGAAGCGGTCGTTGATCGATTTGAAGTGGTCGAGATCCGCAAGGATGATCCCGGCCCGTCCCAGGTCACCGCTCGTCTTGGCCGCGAGGCCCTGGCGGTTCAGGGCGCCGGTCAGCCCATCGGTCCGGGCCATCGTCTCGACCGTGGCATGGGCCTTCTCCGCTTCCAGGGCGAGGATCGAGGTCGTCAGCAGGATGGTGGTGACCTGATCGACGACGAAGATTCCGACGATCGGCAATCCGACGACGGCGTCGGGCAGGGGAAGCAGGGGCAGGCAGATCGCCACCGCGATGGTGAGCAGGGCCAGGGCGATCAGGTTGCGCAGCGGTGAGCGCGCGGGAGACATCCTCAAGACGTAGAGGGCGGCCGCCGCTTCGTGGAGGGCATAGGCGAGGGTGCTGCCGGCAATGGCCGTGGTGGGGCTGAAGCCGGCGCAGGCGAGGATGCCATGCGTGGCTGTGGGGAGCAGGAACAGGACGAGCATCGGCCGTGTCACAGCCGGGTGCCCGTCGAACAGCCGCAGCCCGATCCAGAAGGCGGCTCCCGTCAGCGACCAGCCAATCGGTGACCAGAGGCTGCCATACGCACCGAAATCGACGAACCACGCCGCCATGCCGGCGCAGACGACGTAGCCTCCGCCGAAACAGAGGAAGTAGATCTTCCGCCGATTCATCATCCAGTTGCAGAGGAAGATCGCTCCACAGGAGCCGAACACCAGGAAATCGGTGAACTGCAGGGTGGGGATCGACACTTCCATCACCATCCAAGCCCTGTCTGACGAGAAACGGTGTTGGATCGTCACTCGTGAAAGGTTCCCTTCCTGCGCCGCGCAATGGCGGGGCAGGGTTAAGGAAGGCTTGGCGTTTCGGCTGGGACGGCGAGGGCGCAGGTCGCTCCGGCGCTGGCGATGCGGGGCAGGAGGAGGCGTGCTTCCGGCCCCGCCCAGGCGAGGGCTGCGGCCTCCGCGACCGATCCGACGCCCCGGAGCGCCGCGATCCGGGCGGAGCGGGTCACGACCCGCGCATCGGCCGCCGCCAGGGCTGCCGGATCGAGGCCGAGCGGTGTCAGCCCGAAGGCGGCGGCTGCCCTGCGCAGGGCGGGGTCGCCGGCCCGATCCGCTGCGGTGACGATGGCGGTCAGGTGGTCGGGCGTGAGGCCGGCCTCGGTGAGGGCGCGGTGCAGCAGGGCGACGATCTCCTCGGCCGTCGTCGCCCGGCGAAAGCCGATGCCGGCGACGGCATCGGGCTCGGTTCGGGTCACGGCTTGCTCCAGACCCATTGCGTGATCGGCATGGCCGGGCGCCATCCGTGGAGGCCGCCGACCGGCACGGCATGGGCCACGGAGAGCCGCCGCAGGGCACCCCCGGCCTCCGCGAAGGCGGCGAGCAGGGCCGCCTCGCCCTCCAGGGTGACGGCATTGGCGACGCAGCGGCCGTTCGCAGGCAGGGCCTCACGGCAGGCGGCGAGCAGACCCGGTTCGGCCACGCCGCCGCCGAGGAAGATGGCCTGCGGCGCCGGCAGGCCCGGCAGCATCTCCCGCGAGCCGCCCTCGACCACCTGCACCCGGGCGCCGACGCCCAGCGACCGGGCGTTGCGGGCGATCCGCGCGGCGCGGTCGGCGCGCCGTTCCACGGCCAGGGCATGGTTGGCGCCGTGGCGCAGGCACCATTCGATGGAGATCGAGCCCGATCCGGCGCCGAGATCCCATAAGGTCTCACCCGCCCGCGGTCGCAGAGCCGCGAGCGTCACCGCGCGGATCTCCGCCTTGGTCAGTTGCCCGTCATGCTCGAACCACGCATCGTCGAGGCCTGGGCTCAGCGGGACGATCCGGGCCTCGGCCGTGGCCTCCACCGCGACGGCGATGGTGTTGAGAGCTGCGATCTCGGCCAGGGCGAAGCTGTCGGCCCGGTCCGTGCGGATCCGCTCCTGCGGGCCGCCCATCGCTTCGAGCACGGTCAGCCGCGAGCAGCCGAGACCCCGTTCCGCCAACAGCCCGGCGAGAGCGGCCGGGGTCGTGCCGTCCCAGGACAGGGCGAGGATGCGCGCGCCGGGCTGGAGATGCGGGACGATGCCGAGGAGATCGCGCCCATGCAGGGTGATGCAGGCGGTCTCCGGCAGGGACCAGCCGAGCCGGGCGGCGGCGAGGCTGAAGGCCGACGGCTGCGGATAGGCGCGGATCTCGGGGGCCGGCACCAGCCGGGCGATCTCGGCGCCGATGCCGTAATGGAAGGGATCGCCGGTGGCGAGGATGCAGGTGGGCCGGCCGCGCCGGGCCAGAATGCCGGGATAGGCCTCGCCAATCGGGCTCGGCCAGGGCCGGGTCTCAGCGGTCAGCGGCGCGGCCAGGGCGAGGTGGCGGCGCCCGCCATAGATCACCTCGGCTCCGTCCAGGGCGGCGGTGGCGGCGGGCGAGAGGCCGGCCCGCCCGTCCTCGCCGATGCCGATGAGGGTGAGCCAGGGGAGCGCGCCCGGCGCGAAGGCAAGCGGCGCGGTCATGGGCCGCGCCGCGAGGTTGTGTACATGGGAAAAGCCATGGGCGAGATCCGGAGGGACGTCTTCGCCGATGTCGTTACGCGCGCCGGCTCCGGAGGGCCAGAGCCGGCGCGGCGCCGTCTCAGCCGGCCACCGGCCGGGCGGCGAGCGGCAGGGCGACGTCCGGCACCGCCGGTCCGGTCACGCCGAGATAGGCGCGGCGGGCGGGCTTGAGCACGAACCAAGCGAGCGCCGCCACCGCGAGGTCGAGGCCGATGGCGATGCCGAAGACCGGCACCCAGCTTCCCACCGCGTCGTGGATCAGCGCCGCGACAGGACCGCCGAGCAGCGAGCCGAGGCCCTGGGCCATGTAGAGGAAGCCGTAATTGGTGGTGGCGTGCTTGGTCCCGAAGGTGTCCGTCAGCGTCGAGGGGAACAGCGAGAAGATCTCGCCCCAGGCGAAGAACACGACGCCGGAGAGCAGGGCGAAGGCGTACGCGTTCTCACGGAACATCAGCAGCATGCCGATCGCCACCGCTTCGAGGGCGAAGGCCACCGCCATGGTGTTCTCGCGGCCGGCATGGTCGGAGACCCAGCCGAAGAAGGGCCGGGTCAGGCCGTTGGTGATCCGGTCGAAGGTGAGGGCGAAGGGCAGGGCGGCGAAGCCGAACACCAGGGCGTCGGCGACGCCGAATTCCTTAGCGAAGGCGGAGAACTGCGCGACCACCATCAGGCCGCCGGTCGACATCATCGCCATCATGGCGAACATCAGCCAGAACAGCGGGGTCTTGAGCATCGCCGAGGGCGCCACGTCGCGGGCGGCGCTCGCCACCTTGTCGGCCGGGATGGCAGGGGTTTCGCCGGCCTTCGGGCTGCGCAGGCCCAGTGCCGCGACGACGCCGATGACGGCCATGACCGCACCGAACACGAACAGGGTGTGGCGGTAGCCGGAGGCGGCGATCATGTCGGTGATGGGGAAGGTGGTGGCGATGGCGCCCATGCCGTAGCCCGCCGCCACGACGCCCGCCGCGAAGCCGCGCCGCTCGGGGAACCAGCGCACCATCAGCCCGACCACGCCGACATAGACGATGCCGGTGCCGAGCCCGCAGAGCAGGCCGTAGGTGGCGTAGAGGCCCCACAGGGTGTCGGTATAGGAGGCGGCGACCCAGCCGAGGCCGGACAGGGCGGCGCCGAGCGCGATCATGCCCTTGGCGCTGAAGCGCTCGATCAGCCAGCCCTGCACCGGCGAGAAGAAGGTCTGGAGCACGATCAGCATCGTGAAGGCGACCTGCACGGCGGCGAGGCTCGCCCCCGTCGTCGCCTGGAACGGCTTCACGAACAGCGTCCAGACATATTGCGGGCTGGAGATCGTCATCATGACGAGGAGTCCCAGGCCCAGCTGGGTCCACCGCGTCCGGTCGGAAACTGTATGCATCATTCACTCCTTGCGGCGCGGTGGCTCCGCAAGGGCTGTGCCAGCAATCCGCTCAGGCCTGGGCGGTGACGAGCCAGCAGGCGGCGCCGAGGGCGACCGGGCCGCTGCCGAATTGCTCGGCAAATCCTGCGGTGACCACATTCAAGGCAGTTTGCTTGAGGGCCGGGTCCTGCTCATGCAGCAGGCGGGCGATCGGGCCACGGGTCGCGACGAAGTCGGCGGCCGATCGCGGCGTGTCTCCGAGCACCATGGCGCGGTCGATCGCCTCGCAGGAGATGGCGCGAAATTCAGCTGCCTCAAGAATAGGCAAAAGCGTCGCGGCATCGGCAAAGCGGAAAGGCCCCGGCGCGCCGGGGCGCGGTGGCTCGACCTGCGGCAGGAGAGGCAGCACCCTCTCTCGCGGGACCGTGACCCAGGCGTTCTCCTCCATGCCGCGCCAGCAAACGAAGCTCAGCCGCCCACCCGGAACCAGGGCCCGGCGGAGATTGGCGAAGGCCGCGGCGGAATCCTCGAAGAACATCA
Source organism: Methylorubrum populi (assembly GCA_020741775.1). Classification (GTDB taxonomy): domain Bacteria; phylum Pseudomonadota; class Alphaproteobacteria; order Rhizobiales; family Beijerinckiaceae; genus Methylobacterium; species Methylobacterium populi_B. The sequence continues at coordinate 11,994 of DYYG01000030.1, read as the reverse complement.
CGCCGAAGCGCGAGAGGACATGGGTGAAGCTGGGGCCGAAATCGTGCGTCTGAGCATCGGCCCGAAGCCACGTGACCGGTGCGGTGCCCGGCGCTTCCTGCGCCGCCCGCGCGCGTCCCGTGGCCAGCAGGGGCTCGGAGAGATCGGCGCCGGTGACATGGCCGCCGCCGCCGACCGTTCGTGCCGCGATGAGCGTCGTCTCGCCGGCGCCGCAGCCGATATCGAGCACCCTGTCGCCGGGGGCGAGGGCGGCCCGCGCGAACAGAGCTTCGGTGAAGGGCGCGAACACCGCGTCGAGGGCCCGGTGTTGGGCCGCCCAACGCTGCCCGACCTCGCCGTTCCAGTAGTCGGACTGGTCTTGATTGAGGGTGCTCATGCCATTCCCGAGGCTGCGAGGGGAGGGGGCGATTCTCAGAGCCCTGCCGCGCCACCGTCCGAGCGCGGATCGTGGGTCGCCTCGATCCGTCCGTCGCGGGGGTGGCGCACCAGCATGCCGGCATGGCCCAGCGAGTCGATATAGGAACCGCCCAGTTCCTCGATGTCGTGGCCGAGGCGCCGCAAGGCGGCGATGCAGCCGGGATCGAAGCGGTCCTCCACCTTCACGCTGAGGGATTCGGCGCCCCAGGTGCGGCCGTAGAGCAGGCGCGGCGCATCGACCGCGTCGGCCACCGACATTCCGTAATCGGCGTAGCGGGTGAAGATCTGCGCCTGGAATTGCGGCTGCCCGTCGCCGCCCATGGAGCCGTAGGACATGACCCGCCCGTCATCGAAGGCCGCGAGCGCCGGGATCAGGGTGTGGAACGGGCGCCGGCCCGGCTCCAGCGGATTCACCGCCTTGGGGTCGAGGGAGAAGGACATGCCGCGGTTCTGCCAGCAGATGCCGGTCCCCGGCAGCACGCAGCCCGAACCGTATTCCCAATAGACCGACTGGATGAAGGAGACGGCCATGCCGTCCTTGTCGATGGCGCCCATCCAGACGGTGTCGCCCTCGCCCATCCGCACCGGAATGCTCGCCGCACGGCCCATATCGATGAGGGCGGCCTCGCGGTCGAGGCGCTTCGGGTCGAGGAAGGCGGCCGGGTCGCCGGTCAGACGGTCGAAATCGGTGACGAAGCGGTCGCGGATGGCGAAGGCCCGCTTCGTCGCCTCGATCAGCCCGTGATAATGGGCGAGGCTCTCCGGCTCCTGCACGTTCAGGCGGTCGAACAGCCCCAGGATGATGAGGGCGGCGAGGCCCTGGGTGGGGGGCGGGAAGTTGTAGAGCGTGGCATCGCGCCGCCGCAGGGTCAGCGGCGCCCGCTCCCTCGCGGCATAGGCCTTGAGGTCGGCGCGGGTCACCGGCGCGCCGAGGCGCTCCAGGTCGGCGGCGATCTCGCGGCCGATATCGCCCCGGTAGAAGTCGTCGAGCCCGGCATGGGCGAGCTGGGCCAGGGTGTCGGCGAGCTTGGGCTGGCGCCGGATTGTCCCCGCCGGCGAAGGCTTGCCCTCGCTCAGATAGGTCGCGGCGAAGTTCGGGGCGTCGTGGAGCGTGTCGAGTTCCTTCGGCACGTAGCGCGCCTCGGAGGGCGAGACCGGGCAGCCCTCGCGGGCGTGGCGGATGGCGTCCGCCAGGATCGCGTCGAGGGGCAGCCGGCCGCCGAAGGCCCGGGCCATGTCGAGCGCGAGGCGCCAGCCGCCGACCGTTCCCGCCACTGTCACCGCCGCGTCGGGGCCGCGGGAGGGAATGGCATCGAGCTCCTTCTCCCGGTAGCGGGCGCGGGTGGCGAGGGCGCCGGCCGGGCCGCAGGCCTCGATGCCGCGGACGCGCCCGCTCTTCTCGCGGATCAGCCAGAAGCCGTCGCCACCGATGCCGTTCATGTGCGGATAGACCACGGCGACGGCCGCTGCCATGGCGACCATCGCTTCGATGGCGTTGCCGCCCTGGGCCAGCACGGTCTGTCCGGCGGCGGCCGCCAGCGCGTGGGGCGCGGCGACGGCCGCATGGGCGAAGACGGGCGTATCGGGCATGGGAAACTCTGGAAAACGCTGAAAGGTCGGCAGGGCCGAACCGAAGGCAGGATCAGGACCACGCGTGCGCCCGAAGGGCAACCGGCTTGACGGTGTACCGGCGCAGCCCGGCCATTCGCCGGCCGCGCGGCCGATGGCGATTCCCGGGTTTTCGAAAAGGTTCCGGGACTGTCTCCGCCTTTCATCAAATGTTGCAGAAAAGGAACTGCGCCGCTGCGGCCGGGGTGACATGATGGCTCCTGCGAATCGGCAGGCACCTCAACACATGAAGCAGAATGACCGGGCGATCCTTCAGGATCGCGTGAGAACGCTTGTCTTGCGCCATGCGCTGGAAGCAGCGCTCCAGCGGCTGGCAAGTCTTTCCGGCGTCAATGCCGAGGAAGAGCTGTTGCGGCTCGAACATTCCATTGTCTTCGCGACGCGACGCGTCGGCGACATGCCGGGCACTCTGCAACTCGCGACCCTGGTTGCCGCCGAGGATGCCGTCACGGCGATCCGCGCCGCCTTCGACACGGTGCATCAGCGCATCGAGATGGCGACGCCGGCCGGGAATCCTGCATCGCCGACGGCGCTGGCGGCCTGACGCATCGCCCAACGGCCCGGAGCACGACGATCGATCGCCCTGTCCCGGACCGGGGTCCGCGACAGGTGCGTTCAGGCCGCTCGCACCTCCGCCAGGAAGGTCTGCACCGTCTGGCTGAGATGGTCCGAGCGGGCCGCGAGAATGCGGGCGGTATCCAGAACCTGCGTGGCGGCCGAACCGGTCTCGCCCGCTCCCTGGCGCACCGCATCGATGTGACCCGTGACCTGCTCGGTTCCGCAGGCCGCCGCCTGGATGTTGCGGGCGATCTCCTGCGTCGCGGCCCCCTGCTGCTCCATGGCGGCCGCCACATGGGTGGTGATGCCGGACATGTCGTGGATCGTCCGGCCGACGCCCTGCATGGCATCGACGGCGCCTGTGGTCGCGGATTGGATCGCGCCAATCCGTTCCGTGATCTCTTGCGTCGCCCGAGCCGTCTGATCGGCCAGTTGCTTGACCTCGGCGGCCACCACGGCAAAACCGCGTCCCGCATCGCCGGCACGCGCGGCCTCGATGGTGGCGTTCAGGGCGAGAAGGTTCGTCTGCGCCGCGATGCCTGAGATCAGGTTCGCCGCAGTGCCGATCTGATCCGCGCTGGCCGCCAAGTCGCGGATGATGCCGTCGGCCTGCTGCGCCCGGGCGACCGCCGTGGCGGCGATCTCGGCCGATTTCGTGACCTGTCCGTTGATCTCCTGCACGGAGGTGGCCAGCTCCTCGGTCGCGACCGCCACCTGCTGGACATTGCCGGCGGTCTGCGTGGCGGCGGCCGCGACGGTGACGGCTTGGCGGCTCGCCCGCTCGGCGATGTCCGTCATCGAGGTGGCCGTCATCTCCATCTCGCTCGCCGCCGCAGTGAGGTCCTGCGTGAGGCTGCCGGCCTGTGCCTCGAAGCCGCGGGTGATCCGATCGAGAAGCTCGGCACGGCGCATCTTGGCCGCGTCCGCCTCGGCTTGCAGGGCGGCGAGGCGCTGCGCCTCGAGGCCGCCCTCCTTGAACACCTGAACGGCGCCGGCGATCTGGCCGATCTCGTTCGCCTCGCCCTGATGGGGAATCGTGACCGAGAAATCCCCGGCCGCGAGCCGGCGCATGGGCTCCAGCACCGCACGCATACCTGCACCGATGCTGCGCACGATCGCCACGCTGAGGAACACGGCGAGAGTCAGTGAGGCGACACTGAGCGCGAGCATGAGTGCATACGCTTCGGAGGCCGTGTCCTGTCCGTGCCGCACGGCGGAGTCGCCAGCCGCGTTGTCGAGAGCGACGATCGCATCCAGGGCATCGGCGGCCGCCTTGATCCGGGGCCGGACGGTCTTGAGGTTCTCACGCATGGCGAGATCCTTCCGGCCCGCCCGCGACTCCTCCAGGATGGCGGGGATCGCCCCGAGATAACCTTGCCATTCGCGCCGGAACGCGTCGAAGAGCTCGCGCTCGCGGTCGCTCTCGATCAGCGGCTCGTAGGCCCGCATCCCCTCGTTGACCAGAACGCTCTTGCTGGACAGAGCCTCTTCCTCCTTCCGCATCCGTTCGGCCTCGGAATAGAGGATGTGGTTGAGCACGCTGACCCGCACATCGATGACATCGCCGCGCAGCTTACCGGCATGGCGGATCCTCGGCAGGATGCTGGAGCCGAATTCGCGCTCGTTGCCGGCCATGCTGGTCAGCGCGTGAAAGCTCGCTGTGTCGATCATGAGCAGGCAGCCGATCACGAGGCCGAGAGTCAAGATCAACCGGCGACCGATTGAGAGGCGGGAGAACCAAGCGGTCGCTGAACGCACAGTCTCGTTTCCGTGTTTGTTAGAACATTTTTGAATTTTCCCCTTTCGTGCGTATAAAATTCGTAAATCTGGCGAGGTTCTGCAAAAAGCATCTGCCTCCAATATTGATGAGAAAGGGGAGGGTTGTTGATGAAAGATCCCGCCTTCATCTCGTGAGGCAAGCCATCTCCCGCCAGCATACGGCGCTCGGCTCGCCGCAATGATCGGGATGCGAAGGCAAGGGCCGCCCGCGATATCGATCGATGAGGGGATGGCGGTGTCTGATGTTTCCTCTGGAAACTATCGAGGTGGCGCTCAGACTTAGCCTGATCGGAGTCGGCCGGGTGACAATCCTGGGCCTGTGCTTTGGCGTTACCTTCCGCCTTGAGCCGGCCTGTGCGGCCGCGCAGCCCTTGTTGAGATGCAAATTTTTCGGCGCCAGCCTCCGCATACGGGAATTGAATTGCCGTCTCGCCATGGGCATATCGCCCCCGCTTTTTCGAGCGTCCCTCACGAGACATCCGCCGCGCTGGCGCGGGCGTCCCGCGAGGCGCTCCAATCGGGAGGCGGACTCTTGAGCGATACGGTAGAGCGGCACGAATTCGGTGCCGAGGTCGGGCGCCTGTTGGATCTCGTCGTCCACGCGCTCTATTCCGACCGCGAGATCTTCCTGCGCGAATTGGTGGCCAATGCCGCCGACGCGACCGACCGGCGCCGGTTCGAGGCGCTGACCAACGAGGCCCTGGCGCTTCCCTCCGACGCCAAGGTGCTGATCGCGCCCGACAAGGCGGCGCGCACGCTCACCATCTCGGATTCCGGGATCGGCATGAGCAAGGAGGATCTGGCGCAGAATCTCGGCACCATCGCCCGTTCCGGCACCCGCGCCTTCTCCCAGGCACTCGGCGAGGCGAAGGCGGATGCTGAGGGGCAGGACTCGCGCCCGAGCCTGATCGGCCAGTTCGGCGTCGGCTTCTACTCCGCCTTCATGGTGGCCGACCGCGTCACCGTCACCTCGCGCCGGGCCGGCTCGGACGACGCCTGGACCTGGGCTTCGGACGGCAAGGGTAGCTACACCCTGGAGCCGGCGAGCCGCGACCAGGCCGGCACCGACATCGTGCTGCACCTCAAGGAGGATGCCGACGAGTATCTGGAGAGCTACCGGCTCGACCACGTCGTGCGCAAATGGGCCGACAACATCGCCGTGCCGATCGCCATCCGCGACGAGGAGGGCAAGGAAGAGGCGGCCAATCGCGGCACCGCCCTGTGGCGCAAGCCCAAATCCGAGATCACGGACGAGCAGTACAAGGAGTTTTACCGCACCGTCAGCCACGGCTTCGACGAGCCCTGGGCGACCCTGCACTGGCGGGCGGAGGGCGCGCTCGAATTCACCGGCCTCCTGTTCGTGCCGAGCATGAAGCCGTTCATGGCGATGGAGGACGACCGGCGCTCCAAGGTGCGGCTGCATGTGCGCCGCATGTTCATCACCGACGAGGCCGAATTGCTGCCGAACTGGCTGCGCTTCGTCCAGGGCGTGGTCGATACCGACGACCTGCCGCTCAACGTCTCCCGCGAGATGCTGCAATCGACGCCGACGCTCCAGAAGATCCGTCGGGCGGTGACGGGGCGCGTCCTCACCGAGCTGACCAACCGCTCGAAGAATGCCGAGAAGGCCGAGGAATATCAGAAGTTCTTCGAGAATTTCGGGCCGGTGCTGAAGGAAGGCATCTACGAGGATTTCGAGCGCCGGGCCGAGATCGCGCCGCTGCTGCGCTTCCGCTCCTCCACCCAGGAGGGCTGGACCTCGCTGCCCGATTACGTGTCACGGATGAAGCCGGAGCAGGAAGCGATCTACTACCTCGTCGCCGACGACGTGGAGGCGCTCAAGAACTCCGCCCAGCTCGAAGGCTTCCGCGCCCGTGGCGTCGAGGTCCTTCTGCTGTCCGACCACGTCGATGCCTTCTGGCCGGAGCAGCTGGGCAAGTTCGAGGACAAGCCCCTGCGCTCGGTGACGCAGGGCGCGGCCGATCTCTCGAAGTTCAAGCCCGAGGGCGAGGAGGCGGAGACGCCCCCGCTCGACAAGCTGGTCGCCGCCCTCAAGCTCGCGCTGGAGCCGGACGTCTCCGACGTGCGCACCACCGACCGCCTCGTCGATAGCGCCGTGGTGCTCGCCGCCTCCGGCATGGGGCCTGACCTGCAGATGCAGCGCCTGTTGCGCCGGGCCGGGCGCGGCTTCGGCGGCAGCGCGCCGATCCTGGAGATCAATCCGCGCCATGCCCTGATCCGGTCGCTCAACGACCGGGCCGAGGCCGGCGAGGATCTCAAGGCGCTGGCCGGCACCCTGCTCGACCTTGCCCGCGTCCAGGACGGCGACACGCCGCGCGATCCCGTGGCCTTCGCCCGCGCCGTTGCCTCGGCGCTGGCGGGTGAGGCCGCGACATCGGTCAACGCAGCGGGAGAATAGCCGCAGGGCAGGCGGGATGCGGAGGGTTCAGATCCGCGTCCCGTCATCCCGGGGCGGTGAACCGCAGCGGAACCGCGCCACCCGCCAGCGGTCGCCATGCGCGTTCTGCCACGCCGCCATCTGCGGCTGGGCGACACTCAGGCATTGCTGAGGGGTGACGATGTCCTCGTTGAAGCGGTGGACGCGCATTACGCAATGCGTGGGGTTCGCGACCATGCAGGTCAGAAAATAGAGGCCGTAGAGCATGCGCCGAGGCTCCGTTCTGGCGTGAATCTCCCCTCCCGGTCCGTTTCTGGGTCGTCCACTCCTCGGCATCGCAACGAGCGTGCCGAATGTTCCCCCAAAGGTGAGCAGGGCCAGGTGTGCTGGGCAAGGTGTGCAGGGAGGTCCGCGTCCGGCGCGGCATCGTGACCGGTTCTCGTCGCGGCGGCTCGACCCGCGGCGTTGACAGTCCCGCTGCATCCGCGCCAACACCGAGCCATGCCCGCAGACCCCGACCACGATCCGAAGACCGCCCGCCGCGACCGGCGCGTCGCCCTGAGCGTGCTCGCCCTCGTGGCCGCCACGGTGCTGATCGGCGCGCTCGCCCCCCGCACGGCCCCGCAGGCGGTGCTGGCGCCCGCGCAGGATCCGGCCTGCGCCGAGTGGGGTGACGGCTGCACGATCTGCCGCCGCACCGAGGACGGGGCAGCCTGCTCGTTGCCGGGCATCGCCTGCACGCCGGGTGCCATGGCCTGCCTGCGCCCCACCGGAGAGCCGTGACCGGAGACGCGTCCCGAACGGGCGCCACGGGGTCTGGCGACCGGGCGTCCCGTGAGCCCGGACCGGTGCTGCGCTTCGCGCCGAGTCCGAACGGGCGGCTGCATCTCGGCCACGCCTATTCCGCGCTCCTCAATGCCCGTATCGCCGACCGGCTCGGCGGCCGCCTGCTCCTGCGCATCGAGGACATCGATCTCGGCCGCACCCGCCCGGACTTCGTGAGCGGCATCCTGGCCGATCTCGCGTGGCTCGGCCTCGCCTTCGCGCCGCCCCTGCGCCGTCAATCCGAGCATTTTCCCGATTATGCTGCGGCCCGTCACCGGCTGGCGGAGCGGGGCCTGATCTATCCCTGCTTCTGCTCACGCGGGCAGATCGCGGCGCAGGTGGCTGAGCGCGCGGTGCGCGGGGAGGCGGTCCGGCGCGATCCCGACGGCGCGCCGCTCTATCCCGGCACCTGCCGCCACCTCTCCGCCGCCGAGGCGACGGCACGGCGCCTGCGCGGCGAGCCGCATACCTGGCGCCTCGCGATGGCCGACGCGCTGCGCACACTGACGGCGCCCCTCTCGATCCGACGCTTCTCCCCCGAGGACGGCGCCGAGGAGACCGTCACCGCCGATCCCGCTCGCTGGGGTGATGCAGTGATCGTCCGGCGCGACGTGCCGACGAGCTACCACCTCGCCGTGGTCTGCGACGACGCCGTGCAGGGCATCACCCATGTGGTGCGCGGCCAGGATCTGGAGGCGGCGACCGATCTCCACGCCCTGCTCCAGCATCTGCTCGGCCTATCCAGCCCCGCCTATCACCACCACGCCCTGATCCGGACGGAGGAGGGCGAGAAGCTCGCCAAGTCGAAGGGCTCGGAGGCGCTGGCCGATCTGCGCGCGCGGGGCGTCACGCCCGAGGCGGTGCGGGGAATGCTCGGGTTCTGAGTGGCCCGTTCGGCGACATTCATCCCACCCGCCGCCTCATCCTGAGGTGCCGCGGAGCGGCCTCGAAGGAGCATTCCAGATATCTCCGTGCGCCCTGGAGTGCGCCCTGGAGCCCTCCTTCGAGGCTCCCGTCGATCGGACCTCAGAATGAGGTTGTGAGGAGGACGGCGAGATACCTGCGAGGCGGTTTTCCCAAGCGAGCCGCTCTGCGCACCATTCGAGGGGATGAACGCGTCCGCTCTCTTTGAGAATGCCTCCGGACGAGAAGTCTCTCGGGCTTGTCCCGCGCTCGAGCATCGGGAATTCTCGTTGCGCGGTCACGAGCCGCGAGGGGCCGTGAGACCGATGAGACCATTGCGAACCATCCTGGTTCTGGGGACTTGCGCACTCGTCGCCCCCGCTCTCGCGCAGGATGTGGAGCGGACCGCTCCGAGCGCGAAGGACATGGCCGCCATCGAGTCCTGTCTCGTCGGCAAGGACACCTCCACCAAGCGTCGCGCCTGTATCGGCCGCATTGCGGAGCCCTGTCAGACCACTCCCGACGGCTCCAGCACGGTGGGGATGATGAACTGCTTCGACCGCGAGCACGCGGTCTGGGACAGCCTCCTGAACCGATCCTACCGCGAGGCCATGGCAGGCTTCGATGAGGGCGGAAAAGCCTATCTCAAGGGCGTCCAGCAGTCTTGGCTCAGGTTCCGGGCCCAGACCTGCGAATGGCCGGGCCGAGTCTATCCCGGCGGCACCATCGGCGGTCCGCTCTCAGGCGAGTGTTTCATGCAGCAGACGGCCCTGCGCGCCCTGGACCTCATGGAGATCCGGGACGCGCTCAAGCCGCAATAGGAAGAGGACGCTCCCGCCCGCCGCATCAGCGCATTGCGTCGCGCTGGGCCATCGCCGTGGCGGTCTTCGATTTCTGCATCGTCGCCTCGATCTGATCGCGTTGGCGCTTGAATTCGGTAAGCAGCCGGCCGTCGAGCTCACGCCCGCGCGGCACGCGGATCTTCATCGGATCGACGAAGTGCCCGTTGATGATCACTTCGTAATGCAGGTGGGCGCCGGTGGAGAGGCCGGTCGAGCCGACATAGCCGATCACCTGCCCCTGCCGGACCCGGGCGCCCGCGCTGATCCCGCGGGCGAAACGGGACATGTGGTTGTAGGTCGTGACGTAGCCGTTGATGTGCTGCACCTCGACCCGGCGCCCGTAGCCGGAATCCCATTCCGCCTTGATGACGGTGCCGTTGCCGGCGGCGACGATGGGCGTGCCGATCGGGTTGGCCCAGTCGACGCCGGTATGCAGCTTGGCGTAGCCGAGCACCGGGTGGCGCCGATAGCCGAAGCCGGAGCGCATGATGCCGTCGGCGATGGGCTTGCGGATCAGGAATTTCTTGAGCGAGCGGCCCTGGTCGTCGAGGTAATCGATCGAGCCGTCGTCCGGTGACTGGAAGCGGTAGACCTTGCGCCACTCGCCGCCGAGATTGAGCGCGGCGTAAAGCAGTTCCGGCCGCTCGGCGGCACCGGGCCCAGCCTCTTCGTCGTAAGTATAGAACAGGTCGATCCCGTCGCCCGATGAGATGCGACGCTGGAAATCGATGTCGTAGCTGAAGATCCGGAGGATGTCCTCGATGGTCGGGCGGGGCACGTCGTGGCGGGCGCCGGTCTCGTAGAGGCTCTGATAGAGCCGCGGACCGCTGCCCTCATCCTCGTCGTCCCCGTCCTGCGCCTCGGCCTGAGCCTGCTCCCGGGGGCGGCCGCGCGCCTCGTCCACCGGGGGCGCGACGGAGACGAACTCCCCGTGATCGTTGATCGCGGCGATGGCCTGGACGCCGCTCTCGCCGAACAGCACCACGCGGGTCACCTGCCGGCCGTCACCGGGTTTCGGGCCCGGCGCGATCTGCACGCGGAATTGCTGTCCCTCCGACAGGGCCGCAACCTTGGCCTTACCGCCCAAAGCCACCACGATCCCCGTGATCGCCGCGTCGGAGGCTTGCCCCGTCGCCTTGAGCAGCACTTCGAGAGTGTCGCCGCGCTTCAGCGCGAGGTCGCGCTCCTCGACCAGGGGCGCCTCGCCGGAGCGCAGCTCCACCTTGGCGAGCTTCGTCACGTTCTCGGGGACGACCAGCACCTCGATCGACTTGAACGGGCTGTTGTCCTCGCCGAGCTTGCCCTTGCCGTTCCCTTCGCCGAAGCCGGCGAAGGCAGAGCCTTGCTGCAGGGTGCGCGACAGCAGGATTTGAGGCGCCAGGGGGAGGGCGGTGCGCCGGCCGGCCTCCGCCGCGAGGCGCCGCTCCTCCTCGACCTGAGCGGTCACGTCGTCATCCGAAAGACCGGGGGCGTTCGCCTCGACGGTGACCTCGGCGAGATCGCGTTTCACCACCGTCACTTCGGCGCCCGGCGCATCCGCCGCGACAGGATCGGGGGCGCGTTCCTGCGGCTCGTCGGAGACGAACTTCATCGGGTCGAAGCGGGGGATGTCGCTGGCGAACACGCCGGTCGACATCGACAGGTTGGACGAGATCCGCACGAAGGGGCGGACCTTGATGATTTCCCGGTCGCCGAGGCGGACGGTGACCGGGGTGCGGAAACTCTGCTTGGCCGAGGCGACCATCAGGTTGCGCACCAGCCGGTCGCCCTTCTGCGCCGAGGCGATGCCGGACTCGTCAGCCGAGGGCGCCTGGACCTGCGGACGCGGAGCGAGGTTCGGGCGGTCGGATATGGCCGCCAAGGACACATCGCCCTGTAGCGAAACATGGATCGCGGCGCCCATCAGCAAGGCGCCGGTAATGCCCGTCAGCGCGCTGGCGCAGAGCCAACGCAGATTGACATCGCGTCGATCGATCTGCCGGGCTTCCGCGCCGAGGAGGTTCAGGGGCGGCTCGACGCCGCGCGGCAGGTTTGCCGGGCGCCGCCGCGCTGCCTCCGTCGTTCCCCCGATCTTCAGTCGCTCGCGCGTCACGGACTTCCTCTGCGTCGGCGCTTCGGACCGGATGTGGCCCTCTCGTCCTACCAGACTCGCAAGAGGTGAGCGACCGGGGAGTTCGGGGTCGGGGTCCGCCGACAGGCACCGATGTCCGGGGCCAGCATGTCCAGATTGAGGCAAGCGTCGCGCGCGAGGGGGCTGGTGAGGACGGTTTCGGGCAGAAAGGATGGGATCGACCGCGCGGCGTCGTATCTCCGTGATCTCGCCGTGATTGAATGGTGAAGTTTTTTCGAAGCGGTGCTTGACGCCGATTCGCAGAACCCATAGATGCTGCCTCACCGACGGGGCGGCGCCCACCAGTATCTGGCTGGGGCGGGGTTCCGGTGGTCTTCGAGGCTGTTGAGGAAGCGGAGCTGATCCGGGTGACTGGATCGGGCGTTCGCTGTCTTCGGTGTTTTGGAGTGTCGGCCGGTCTGGGCGCTGCGGTGCCGGTGGGGCGGGTTGACAGGACGGTTCGCCGGCTCTAGAGCCGCGGACCGCTGCGGCGGGGCCGATCCGGTCCGGCGCGGAGATCACCGCTGAAGGTT
>DYYG01000029.1 GCA_020741775.1 Methylorubrum populi | reverse complement strand
ATCTTCAACTTCCTCAACCTGCACTCGGCCTGGATCCACCGCATCGACTCGGCGGACGTGCCCCGCCCCTACCGGGCGCCGACCTTCGTGCTGGCGCTGGGCGCGCTCTTCGCCTTCGTGAACGTCGTCTTCATGGGCGCGGGCGCGAAGGTGTGGAACCCGGTGGCGCTCTGGGCCGGCCTCATCACCGCCGCCCTGATCATCCCGGTCTTCCTGTTCCGGCACTATGTGCAGGATGGTGGCAAGTTCCCGCACGAGACCTTCGAGGATCTCCATGTCGGTCCGGAGGGGGCCAGGACCGTGAAGCGGGCCGGCATTCTGCCCTACCTCACCCTGGTGGCCGGCGTGGTGGTGCTGCTGATCTCGAACTGGATCTTCACGCTCTGAGAACGGGTTAGGCTGTCCGCACAGCCCGGCGCGGGGACCTCCCGCGCCGGGCTTTTTCCGTCACGACGCGTGGCCGCCGCGTCAGGCCGAGGGGAAGAACGGGCTGAACCTCTTCACGAGGTCGCGCTCGGACGAGACCTCGGCCTTGCGGTAGATCCGCAGCTTGCAGTTCTTGATCGTGCCCTTGCTGATCGCCAGCGCCTGGGCGATCTGCCCGGTCGCCTGCCCCTTCATGGTCAGGGTGAGGATGTCGCGCTCCCGCGGCGTGAGCGCCTGGAGGATCGCCGCGGCGGCCCGGTGATCGACCGAATTCTCCGGCGCCGCGGTCCTGGGCTCCAGGGTGAAGATCCGGCCGCCGGGGGCCAGGGGGAAGTTCCGGTCGAACGGCTCGGTCTTCAGCACGAACGCCTCGCCCTGCAGCGTCGTCAGCTCCTCCAGCCCGCCGAGCGCTTCGGTCAGGGGCAGGATCGAGGCATCCGTCGCCACCGCCTCCCGCCAGGAGGCGTTCGAGAACACCTCCATGCCGTGCCGGTCGCGGATCAGGGTCGGGCGACTGACGAGGCCGCCGCTCTCGGCCCCGCCGGTGTAGCGCAGGTGGTTGAACAGCTGCCCGAGATGGCTGCGGTGATAGCCTTCCAACGCCGGGAAGATCAGCTTCACCCGCTCGATATCGGCCTTCGAGAAGCGGCCCTGCTCGCGCTCGAGGAACAGGCCGAAACAGCAATGCCCGACGGTGGAGAAGAACATCCCGATCTCGTCGGAAATGTTGGCCGCCGGCGTGAAGATCTCGGTGTAGAGGATCGATTCGGGGCTCTCGTTGGCGATCTCGGACAGGGTCAGAACCCCCGGCCGCCCGGTGCGCCGCCAACGGGCCGAGAACGGATCGAGATATTGCCCCTTCTCATCGTAGAAGGCGACGATCTCCGCCGGCACACCCGACGTGTAGAGCACATCCGGCGGCGCGACCCGCGAATAGCGGATGATCCAGCTCGAATCGTGCCGGATACAGAGCCCGGCGAGACGGAGCAGCTTGCGGTGGAAGCTGTCCGACCCGATCGAGGCGGCGACCTCGCCGAGCTGCGTGAACCACGCGGCATCCGTCAGCCGGACCGTCTCGGAAATCTGCGCGTCGTCGCTGACGGGGGAGGAGACCTGCCGCAGCAGATCGGCGGAGTCGGCTCCCATGGTCGCGGAAGGCAATGACAGCACCTGTACAGGCCTCTCTTCGCGCGTCCCGATTCTCTTCGGCCGAACAGTTTTCTTTGCTCACGGCCCCGGACGCAAGGATCTTCCGAAGGCAAGGATCGTGCGGAGATGCGTCGTCCCCGGCCGTTCTGACCGGGTCTCTCACCTGATTTCGGCAGGGGGCGCGGCGGCGATGGTGCCAACAGTCACCATTGCCCGGCGCTTTGGGCCGGGTCTAAAAATTTCTCTGCAAGAACAATTCTGGCGAGGCAGGCAAAATCATCCTCGCCCTCCGCCCCCACGGCTCCTCGATCCGGGCCGCGGGGACCGTCCGACGACCCGATCCGGCGCGGGCCGCGCCTTCCATCCGGTCGGAACACTCCGCGAGAGAAGGGCAGATGTCATGAGCTACACGGACTTCCCCCGCCAATCCGCCCTCAACGAGCGCCATCTCGCACTGGGCTCGAAGCTCGACGCGGAATGGAACGGAATGCCGATTCCGCAGACCTACGCGACCGATCCCTACGAGGAGACGACCATCGTCCGCTCCCGGGCCGGCCTGTTCGACGTCACCGGCCTGCGCCTCGTCAACGTCTCCGGCCCCGATGCCGAGGCGATGCTCAACGCCATGCTGACGAGCGACGTCTCCGGGCTGAAGCCCGGCGAATCCGCGATCAGCAACATCGTCGACGACGAAGGCTCCCTGATCGACGACGTGCTCGTCTATCGCGACGGGCCGCAGGATTTCCGCCTCTCCCATGGCGGCGGCAGCCTGGAGGAGGCGTTGCCGCTCTTCACCGAGGGACGGAACGTGACGGTCGCCAAGGACGACGACGTCCACATCCTCTCGCTCCAGGGACCGCTCGCCCTCGACATCCTGAAGCCCCACACCCCCCTCGATCTCGCCGGCCTCAAATACTTCCGGCACGCCCGCACGACGCTGTTCGGCTACGACGTGTCGCTCGCCCGCGGCGGCTATTCCGCCGAGCGCGGCTACGAGGTGTTCTGCGCCGCCAAGGACGCGGTGGCGATCTGGGACGCGATCATGGAAGCGGGCCGGCCCTTCGGCATCTGCGCCGCCTCCTGGGCCTGCCTCGACATCGTGCGCGTCGAAGGCGCGCTGCTGTTCTTCCCCTTCGACATGCCGCAGCCCGACACGACCCCCTGGGAGGTCGGCGCCGACTGGACGGTCGATCTCAGCAAGCCGGATTTCCGCGGCAAGGCTGCCCTGGAGCGGCGGCGCAACGAGATCCGCTTCCGCCAGGTCGGCCTGGAGGTCCTCGACGACGAGGCGGTGCCCCCCGGCTCCCGGATCTTCTACGAGGGCCGTGAGGTCGGCACCCTCAACAGCTCGACCTATAGCCGCCACCTGATGAAGTCGCTCGGCCTCGCCCACCTGCCGCCGGAGCTCGCTTCCCTCGGCACCGCCGTCGAGATCCGCACCGACAAGGGCAATCTCGCGGCCAATGTGGTGCGCACGCCCTTCTACGACCCGATGCGCCTGCGCACGCATCCGCTCGACGAGCGCGCCTGATCCCGTCCTTCAGCCGATTTCCGAGGGAGCCCATCATGACCAAGCGTGTCGCGATCATCGGCGCGGGCCCGAGCGGGCTGGCGCAGCTGCGGGCCTTCGAGGCCGCCCGCCGGGCCGGCGCCGAGGTGCCGGACCTCGTCTGCTACGAGAAGCAATCGAACTGGGGCGGATTGTGGAACTACACGTGGCGCACCGGCCTCGACGAGAACGGTGAGCCGGTCCACGGCAGCATGTACCGTTACCTGTGGTCGAACGGTCCGAAGGAGTGCCTGGAATTCGCCGATTACTCCTTCGAGGAGCATTTCGGCCGGCCGATTCCGTCCTACCCGCCCCGGGCCGTGCTGCACGATTACATCGCCGGCCGGGTCGAACGCAGCGACGTGCGGAAATACATCCGCTTCTGCACCCCGGTGCGCTGGGTCTCCTATTCCGAGGAGACCGGCAAATTCACGGTCACGGCCAAGGACCTGATCAAGGACGAGCACCAGACGGACGAGTTCGATGTCGTCGTCGTCGCCAACGGCCATTTCTCGGTTCCCAACGTCCCGTCATTCGAGGGCATCGAGCAGTTCCCCGGCCGGGTCATGCACGCCCACGATTTCCGCGTGGCGGACGAGTTCGCCGGCAAGCGGATCCTCATGGTGGGGTCGAGCTACTCGGCCGAGGATATCGGCACGCAGTGCATCAAGTACGGCGCGAAATCGATCGTGTTCAGCTACCGCACCAAGCCGATGGGCTTCGATTGGCCCGCCGGCTTCGAGGAACGGCCGCTCCTGACCAAGTTCACCGGCAAGGTCGCCCACTTCAAGGACGGCTCCTCGGCCGAGGTCGATGCGGTGATCTTCTGCACCGGCTACCAGCACAGCTATCCGTTCCTGCCGGATTCCCTGCGGCTCAAGACCAAGAACTGCCTCTACCCCGCCGGTCTCTACAAGGGCATCTTCTGGCAGGACAATCCGAAGCTGATCTATCTCGGCATGCAGGATCAGTATTACACCTTCAACATGTTCGATGCGCAGGCCTGGTACGCCCGCGACTGGATCATGGGCAAGTTCGAGCTGCCGAGCCGCGAGGAGCAGGCCGCCGACATCGCCAAATGGCTGGCTGACCAGGATGCCCTGACCAACCCGTTCGAGGCGATCGACTTCCAGACCGAGTACGTGCGCGAGCTGCTCGCCGCGACCGATTACCCGCATCTCGACGTCGACAAGGTGGCGGCCCTGTTCAAGGAATGGGAGCACCACAAGATGGAAGGCATCCTGACCTATCGCGACCGGTCCTACCCCTCGACCATCACCGGCACGATGTCGCCGGGCCATCACACTACGTGGATGAAGGCCCTGGACGATTCGCTTCCCGCCTTCATGGGCCTGCCCCAGGCCGCCGAGTAGGCCGCCCCGTCGAGAACCGATCCCGCGGAGAGGGGTGCCATGAATCAGGTCTGGTTTCAGCCTGCCCTGCGGCCGGAGGGCGGAACCGCCCTCTCCCCGCGGGAGCGCGCGATCCGCGTGCCCGGCGGCCAAGGCTGCGTCTTCGCGGTCTCGGCCGGCGATGCCCTGCGGATCACCGACCCGGAAGGCCTGCAGAGCGGCCTGCTTTACGCCCTGGCCGGCACCTTCGCGCCCGTGGAGGCGGGACAGGCACCGGACCTCGCCGCCCTGCTCGACGGGATCGGCGGCGGCGCAGCGGCGCGGACCGCCCTGGCGGCAGGCGGGATCGGTCCCTCGGATCTTGCCGGGCTCGTGATCCTCGACGGCGAAACGACAGCCGGCGCGGCCTGGGAGGGCATCGCCGCCAGGGATTCGCTCTGTCTCCTCGCCGCGCCCGGAGCGGCGATGGCACCCGAGGCGCAGAACCCGCCGACGGAACTCCACCTCGCGATCCGGCCGAAAGCCTCGATCGTCGGGCAGGCGCCCCCTCCCCTCGCCCCGCCGCTGCAGGACCTGCGCGTCACGGCCGCGACCGCCCGCGCCTATACAGTGAAGGCGGGACAATACATTCAGATCATCGACGTGGATGGGCGCCAATGCGCCGACTTCCTGGCTTTCGATGCCGCCGAGCTGGCGCAGGGCCGCGAGTTCGGTCTCGACGCCACCACGACCCACACGCTGATGGGCACCTCGTCGCCGAAGCCCGGCCTCCATGCCAAATATTTCGATGCGCGGATGGTGCCCCTCGTCGAGGTGGTGCAGGACACGGTCGGCCGCCACGACACCTTCATGCTCGCCTGCTCGGCGAAGTATTATGAAGACATGGGCTATCCCGGCCATTCCAATTGCACCGACAATTTCAACGCGGTGCTGGCGCCGCACGGCATCGACGCGCGCAAGGGCTGGCCGGCGATCAACTTCTTCTACAACACGATTCCGGGCACGAACGACCGCATCGACATGGACGAGCCCTGGTCGCGGCCCGGCGATTACGTGCTCCTGCGGGCCCTGACCGACCTCGTTTGCGCCACCTCCTCCTGCGCCGACGACATCGACCCGGCCAATGGGTGGTGTCCGACCGATATCCATGTGCGCGTCTACGACGCCGCCTGTGCCTTTCCCCATGGGATGAGCCACCGCATGACGCCCGATTCCGAGCCGCGCCTGACCCGCGAGACGGGTTTCCATCCCCGCACCGCCGCCCTGACCCGCAAGATCGAGGATTATCGCGGCTTCTGGCTGCCGAGCTGTTTCTCCTCGGCGGGACCGATCGAGGAATATTGGGCCTGCCGCGAGCGGGCGGTGGTCCTGGACCTTTCGGCCCTGCGCAAGTTCGAGGTGATCGGCCCCGATGCCGAGGCCCTGATGCAGCTCGCGCTCACCCGCGACGTGCGCAAGCTCGCGGTCGGCCAAGTCGTCTATGCGGCGATGTGCTACGAGCACGGCGGCATGATCGATGACGGCACGCTGTTCCGTCTCGGTCCGAACAATTTCCGCTGGATCTGCGGCGACGCCTATGTCGGCCTGTGGCTGCGCCAGCTCGGCGCGCAGAACGGCCTCAAGGCTTGGGTCAAGGACTCGACCGACCAGCTCCACAATCTCTCCGTTCAGGGGCCGCGAGCCCGGGACATCCTGGCGCCCCTTCTGGTGACGCCGCCGCATCAGCCGAGCCTGTCCGAGCTGAAATGGTTCCGCTTCACCGTGGGCCGCCTCGCTGGCGTACCGGTGGTGGTCTCGCGCACCGGCTATACCGGCGAACTCGGCTACGAGGTCTGGTGCCATCCCTCCCAGGCGGTCGCGGTCTGGGACGCGATCATGGAAGCGGGAGCGCCGCACGGCCTCACCCCGGCGGGGCTGGCCGCCCTCGACATGCTGCGCATCGAGGCGGGCCTCGTCTTCGCCGAGTACGAGTTCTGCGACCAGACCGACCCGTTCGAGGCCGGTATCGGCTTCGCCGTGGCGGCTGCGAAAGCCGATCCGTATATCGGCAAGGAGGCGCTCGACCGGCGGCGGGCGTCACCGCATCGCCGCTTGGTCGGCCTCGACATCGCCGGCAACGAGGCGGTCGGCCACGGCGACCCGGTCTATGCCGGGCGCGCCCAGGTCGGCGTGGTCACCAGTGCCGTGAAATCGCCGATCCTGCGCAAGACCATCGCCCTCGCCCGCCTCGACATCGCCGCCGCGAAAAACGGCGGGGCGGTCGAGATCGGCAAGCTCGATGGCCACCAGAAGCGGCTCGCGGCGACCATCGTGCCGTTCCCCCATTACGACCCCGAGAAGACGCGCGTGCGGGCCGAGGCGGCGCCGGTCGCCGCGCCGCCTCCGGCCTCGGCCAGCGATACCGTCGCCACGGCCGGCATCCCCACTTGACTGCAAATCCCGCCTCTGGACGCAGCGGTCGGCGCGCCGACCGCTGATCTCGGCTGCGGAGCGGAGCGGAGACTGATCGCTCAAGCAGATCACACCTGCCTTTAAGCGGGAAAAGCTATTTTTCCGGATTTGAGACCTGACTAAGTTGCACAAACGCAACACGGACGAAAGTTTCGATCCAACCGGGATGAAGTGTGCAACCGCCCAACTTTTACCCTTGAGGTAAATGTGTATCTTTAGAAGAAATACTGCAGCAGCGAGTGAATCGATCCAGGCCGGTCGGTGGCTGTCTCGATCTTTGCACCGGAGTGCCCCATGAAGAGAGTGTCCCTCACCTGTGCCCTGATCGCGGCCGGCTCCCTCTGGTGCGCGCCGGTCGGAGCGGCCGATCTGGCTCCCCCGAAGGAGCTGCCGGCCGAGGCGAAGGCACCCGATCCGCTGATCGGCTTCTCGTTCTTCTCGCGCTACGCGACCGACTACAATTTCCGCGGCGTCTCGCAATCCAATTTGCAGGGCAGCTACCAGACTTATTTCGAGGCGAATTTCTTCAACAACTTCTTCTACACGGCGATGGCGACGCTTCAGACGCGCCTGCCGACCCAGCCGGCCTTCGAGTTCGACCTGATGGCAGGCATCCGCCCGACCTGGGACAAGTTCACCTTCGATCTGGGTATCCTGTATTACTTCTACCCCAATGAGACGCGGCTCTTCGGCTTCGATGCCGCCAACAATCCCTTCCCGATCACCCAGGCGAACTCCGACTTCTACGAAGGCGCGGCCAAAGTCCTCTACCAAGCGACGGATACGCTGGTCTTGGGCGCTAACGTCTATCACTCGCCGAACTTCTTCGGCACGCACGCCATCGGCACCTATGCCTCGGGAACGGCGGCCTATACCCTGCCCGCGACGCTGTTCTCCTTCCTGCCGGAAGCTTATGCCAGCGGCTTCTCGATCTCGGGAGAACTCGGCTATTTCACCCTTGGCGCGGCCAAGACTTCGGCGACCGGCCCCTTCAATCCGGTGACCGGCCGGTTTCCCTCGCTCAATCTGGCGAGCTATCTCTACGGCAATGTCGGCGTGTCCTACGCCTACAAGAACCTGCTGCTGGACGTGCGCTACCACGATACCAGCCTAACGCCGTCCGAGTGCTTCAACTTCACCGGCGATTATCGCGGCTTCCTGAACGGCGGAACTTCCCGCTGGTGCGGATCGGCCTTTATCGGCAGCATCACCTGGCAGGCCTCGACGGCCGCTCCGGGCATCTATGCGGAGCCGGGCGGGTTGCTCGATCTGTTCAAGTAAAAGCCGCAACATCATCCGGCGCGTCGCCATCGGGCGGCGCGCCGATGGTTTTCAGCCAGAAGAACCGATCGCATTCCGGCTCACGCTCCCGGCAGACGTCTGATCGACACCGTCGAGGAAACATCCATAAACACATCACGCGCGTTGCTGCGCGACCGGCTGCGCCACCGGGCGCCCGCCGAGATAGAGCGCCGCAACATCGTCGCGCGCGCGCAGGAGTGCGGCGCCGCCCTCCAGCACGGAGCGGCCGTTCTCCAGCACGACGGCGCGATGCGCGTGACGCAGAGCAAGCGTGACGCTCTGTTCGGCGAGCAGCAGGGACAGACCCTCCCGACGATTGAGATCAACCAGGATACGGTAGATTTCCTCGGTCACCTTCGGCGCGAGCCCCATGGACGGTTCGTCGAGGACGAGCAGGCGGGGACGGCCCATGAGCGCCCGGCCGATGGCCGTCATCTGCTGCTCGCCGCCGGAGACGAGGCCGGCTAGCAAGGTCCGTTTCTGCGCGAGGCGCGGGAACAGCGTGTAGATGCGTTCCAGGTCGGCCCGCAGCTCAGCGGCGCGCGCGTCCCGCCCGAGCCCGCCGGCGATCAGGTTCTCCTCGACGCTCAGGGTGCGGAAGCAGTGGCGCCCCTCCAGGACGCCGATGAGACCGTTGCGAACGAGCCGGTCGGTGCGGGTGTGCGCCGCGTCCAACCCCGCATAGAGGATGCGCCCGGCCGTGACCTGTCCGCGGGTGGCGGACAGGAGGTTCGAGACGGCGCGCAGAAGCGTCGTCTTGCCGGCGCCGTTCGCGCCGACGAGGGCGACGATCTCGCCCTCGCCGACCGTAAGATCGACCCCGGACAGCGCCCGCACGGCGCCGCCATAGACCGCCTCCAGCCTCTCGACACGCAGCAGGCCTGTGTCAGGCTCGGCCGTCATCGTCCGTCCGCCGAGGCGCGCTTGGCCGTCGACGCATCCGCCCGTTCCTCCGCGGCGCAGTCGCGGGGCGTCAGGCCGCGCTCCTTGGCATAGGCCGCCGAGGAGGCCTCGATGATCGGGCGCAGGGCGGCCCAATCGGGCTTGAGCCAGTCGGAGACGACCTGCCACTTCGCCCCGTCCCATTGCTGGAAGGTGACGCGGCCCTCGCCCTCGTGGTTGGCGCAGGTGACGTTGATCGAGTGGAACAGCCCCTTGGCGCCGAGCGCGGCGACGCGCGCCTCGTCCAGGCGCAGGTGCTCGAAGCCCCAGCGCACCTCGTCGCCGGTGAGCGTGCGCTTGCCGAAATGGTCTTGCGCGATCCGCACCGCCTCGACGTTGAGGATGCCGTTGAGCACGCCGAGATTGTGATAGACGCTGCCGATCCGCTTCTTGTCGGCGAGGTTGCCGGTCCCCTTGTCGTAGACGCCGCGCACGATCTCCTGGATCACGGGGTATTCGGCGCCGGAGGCCTGCGTGGTGATGGCGACGTAGCCCTTGGCGGCCTCGCCCGCCGGGATCACGTCCTCCTCCGAATTGGACCAGACGTTCCCGACGATGCGGTTGGCGGGAAAGCCGGTCTTCTGCGCGGTCTTGAGCGCCACCGGGTTCATCACGCCCCAGCCGCGCAGCACCACGTAATCGGGCTTGAGACGGCGGATCGTCAGCCACTGCGATTGCTGCTCGTTGCCGGGATGGGGCACCTCGATCTGCTCGACCTTGAAGCCGTGCTGCTTGGCGAGCAGATCGTAGATCGGGATCGTCTCCTTGCCGTAGGGCGAGCCGTGGTAGAGCACGGCGATGGTCTTGCCCCTCAGCTTGTCGAGCCCGCCCTCGCGCGTGGCGAGATACTCGATGATGCCGGAAGTCTCGCTGTAGGGGTTCAACAGCAGCGGGAAGACGTAGGGGAAGACCCGCCCGTCGGTGGAATCGGTGCGGCCGTGATTGATCGTGATCAGCGGCACCTGATCGGCGGTGACGCGGTCGATCATGGCGTAGGCGATGCCGACCGAGAGCGGGTTCCAGGCGGCGATGCCGGGGCGGGACTTGAGCCGCTCGTAGACCTCGACACCGCGCTCGACCTCGTACTGGGTCTCACCCTCGCTCCAAGTGAGCTTGACCCCATTCACGCCGCCGTCGCGGCTGTTGATGAGGGTGAGATAATCGATGAAGCCGCCAAAGAAGCCGGTGCCGCCGGCGGCATAGGGTCCGACCCGGTAGCTCTGAAGCGGGAAATGCTGCTCGTCGGCGCAGGCCCCCCCGGCAAGGGCGAGGAGGGCGGATCCGGCCAGAAGGGCACGGGCGAGGGTCTTGCGGGGCATGAGGCGTCCTTCGAGGCGTTGGGAGGCGGAGGAAGACGGGAGGTCAGGCGGGCGGGCGGCCGAACAGCCGGCGGCCGGCGCGATCGAGAAGGGCGGACAGGCCCGCAGGCTCGCGGATCAGCACGGCGACGATGAGCACGCCGAGCACGATGCGCTGAACCATCTCCAGGGTGCCGGAATCGAAGCCGTCCCCGAGGATCGCGGCGCCCAGCCGCGACAGGATCAGCGGCAGCACGACGATGAAGCCCGCGCCGAGGAAGGCGCCGCGCAGGGTCCCGAGGCCGCCGATGATGACGATGAACAGGATCTGGAACGAGCGATCGAGGTTGAACCCCGCCGGCTCGACGGTGCGCAGATAGGCAAAAGCCCAGAGCACGCCCGCCACGCCGACGACGAAGGAGGAGAGCGCGAAGGCGAGGAGCTTGGTGCGTGCCACCTTGACCCCGACGACGCGCGCGGCCGTCTCATGATCGCGGATCGCGACCAGGTTGCGCCCGGTCGGCGAGCGCACGAGGCGCCACGCGGCGAAGGTGAGCAACGCGACGACGGTGAGCGAGAACAGGTATCGCCCGCGGGCATCCTCGAAGGAGAGGCCCGCCACCACCAGACGCGGCGCGTTGATGACCCCCGAGGGACTGTTGTTGGAGAGCCAGCCGATCCGGTTCACCGCCCAGGCGACGAAGAACTGCACGGCGAGCGTCGAGATCGCGAGATAGAAGCCGCGCAGCCGAAGTGCCGGCAGCCCTGCGATGACGCCCGCGGCCGCCGCGATCCCGCCCGCCAGCAGGATCGTCACCGACAGCGGCAGGCCAGGCAGGCGGAGTGACAGGTTGAAGGCGGCGTAGGCACCGACCGCCATGAAGGCGGCAGAGCCCAGCGAGAGCAGGCCGGCATAGCCGGTCAGCAGGTTGAGTCCGAGACCTGCGAGCGCCAGCGCCAGGAACGGCGTCAGGATCGCCTCGAACAGGTAGCTGCTACCGACGAGCGGGATCACGCCGTAGGCCAGCGCCATCAGGAGCACGATCCCGGTGGCGCGCGGCGAGTGCGCAACGCGAAGGGTGAGAGCGGTCGCCATCGGGTCAGGCCCGCTCGACGCTGCGCAGGCCGAACAGCCCGGACGGCTTGATCAGCAGGAAGGCGAGCGCCGCAACGTAGGCGATCCAGCCCTCGATGCCGCTGCCGATGAGCGGCCCGAGATAGACCTCCGCCAGCTTCTCGGCGGCGCCGACGATGAGCCCGGCGACGATGGCGCCGGCAATCGAGTCGAACCCGCCGAGCACCAGCACCGGCAGCGCCTTGAGCACGACGAGAGACAGCGAGAACTGCACGCCGAGCCGCGCGCCCCAGAGCAGGCCCGCGACCAGGGCGACGATGCCAGAGGCGATCCACACCGCCGACCAGATCCGCGGCAGGCGAAGGCCCGCATTAAGGGCCGCGAGCGGGTCGTCGGCAACAGCGCGGAAGGCGAGGCCGGTGCGGGTGTAGCGGAAGAACAGCGTCAGCACCGCCACCATCAGCCCGGCGATGCCCGCGGCGAACAGATCGAAGCGGCTCACCAGCACGCCGGCGATGTCGAAGGGGGTATCGTCGATGCCGAGATCGAGCGCGTGGACCTGCGCGCCCCAGACGAGCTGTGAGGCTCCTTCGATGACGTAGGCGACGCCCAGCGTCGCCATGAACAGGGTGATCGGCGGCTGGTTGACCAGCGGACGCAGAACCGTCCGCTCGACGGTGAGCCCGACCGCCACCATCACGGCGAGCGTCGCGGCGAGCGCCGCCGGGAAGGGCAGCCCGCGCTCGACGAGGCTGACGAAGGTGAGCGCCGCGAACAGCACCATCGCCCCTTGGGCGAAGTTGAGCACGCCGGAGGTCTTGTAGATCAGCACGAAGCCGATCGCGACGAGGGCGTACATCACCCCCGAGAGCAGGCCGCCGAGGACCACCTCGATGAAGAAGGTGAGATCCGGGTTCATGCCGCCCGCGCCACGTCTGCGCCCGCGTTGCCGCCCTCTTCCCCCGCCACTTCGCCGAGATAGGCGGCGATCACCGCCGGATGGGCCTGGATCTCCGCCGGTGTGCCGGTGGCGATGCGGCGGCCGTGATCGAGAACGGTGACCCGGTCGGACAGGCGCATCACCACGCC
The DNA here is from genome assembly GCA_020741775.1 of Methylorubrum populi. Taxonomy (GTDB): domain Bacteria; phylum Pseudomonadota; class Alphaproteobacteria; order Rhizobiales; family Beijerinckiaceae; genus Methylobacterium; species Methylobacterium populi_B. The sequence goes on along the minus strand of DYYG01000029.1, from coordinate 26,145 downwards.
GATATCGTGCTCGATCAGGACGATCGCCGTGCCGTAGCTCTCCCGCGCGGCGAGGATGAACCCGCTCATCTCGGCCTTCTCGGTCGCGCTCATGCCGGCCATGGGCTCGTCGAGCAGCAGCAGGCGTGGGCGAGCGACGAGGGCACGGGCCAGTTCCACCCGTTTCTGCAAGCCGTAGGGCAGGCTGCCCGCCGCGCGGTCCCGCACGGCTCCGAGGTGGAGGAGGTCGATCACCGCGTCCGCCCGCGCCCGGTGCGCGCGCGCCTCGCTTCGGGCGGACGGCAGCCCGAGAATCTGAGCGGCAAGCCCTGCCCGCTGCGCATCCGCGAGCCCCGACAGGACGTTGTCGAGCACGCTCAAGCCCTTGAACAGGGCCAGGTTCTGGAACGTGCGCGCGACGCCCAACGCCGCGAGCCGATGGGCCGGCACACGGGAAAAGCGCTCCTCCCCGATCCGGATGCACCCGGCCTGCGGCGCGTAAAGGCCGGTGATGGCGTTGATCAGAGACGATTTCCCGGCGCCGTTCGGGCCGATGATCGCGTGGATCTGGCGCGCCGGCACGGAGAGATCGATCTGCGCGAAGGCAACCGCGCCGCCAAAGCTGAGCGACAGCCCCTCCACAGCCAGGATGCCGGGCTCGGACCCGCCGGGCCGTCGCCGCACCGACGACGAACGTTCGGCCGGGCGTGAACGGGACGGGGCGCGCCGCCATCGGGGCGGCACGGCTTGGCGCAGAAACCCAATCATCGAAGAGGAAACCGTCGAACGGCTGCGATCCCAGACCTACCAGGAGATCCAAGAGCGAATTCGCAGAAGACTTGATGGATGGATACCGCGCCTTCTGGGGAAGACGCCGAACCAACGGACTTATACTTGGCGGCCTTGCTCGCCGTCAAAAGCAATAAAATCTAATGTTCGAAGCAGAGAAGAAGATGGATGTCGCCTGAAGCTCGAAGCGGATAAGATTTTGTCAGCTGCCGGCTTCGACAGATTGGCCCACGCGTCGAGGATTTCTTGATGGCTTCGAGACGGTTCGGGCGTCCGGCACACCGCTGTTGACGCGCTGTCCCCCCTGCTCTGCCGATTGAGTAACGCGCGGACGCGATGATGAACTCGGCCCATCTCCGCGCGCGCCCGTTCGGGGCCAGCCCCCTCTCCCCTCGCGGCCGATGCGATGCCGAGCCACGCAAGGCTCATCCCGGACTTCCTCTGCCTGCCTAGAGCCGTGCCCGACCGCGTTGCAATCGGGCACGGCTCTAGGCCCTTGTTGTGACGCGCTTTCTAGCGCCGAACCGGTGTCCACTTCGGCGGAATGCGCCCTAGCCGGCTTCCGGTCGCGCAGCGGGGTGACGATCCGGGACACTGAATTCGGATCGGTCCGGAGGCCGGACACGACGCGACGATCTTCTCTCCAGCGAGACGATGGTGGAATACTCTGCTTTGTAGATTCAATTCGACAATAAAACGTTCTTATTGACGCAAACTGAATACAATGGCAAATAATCCATAGCTTTGACGGAATAAACCTGTCCGGCTCGCACGTTCCGCACACTAAGGGTCGATATGATGGGCACGCAACGCGGCCTGCCAACGCGCATGCGAGCCGCCGCTCTCTGCTTGGGCCTTGTTCTCGCCGGCATCGCACCGGGCGCGACTTCGGCCGCCGAGGGTCAACTGCGCATCGCCAAGCAGTTCGGCATCGTCTACCTTCTCCTCAACGTGCTCGAAGACCAGAAGTTGGTCGAGAAGCACGGCAAGGCGGCCGGCCTCGACATTAAGGTCGAGTACGTGCAGCTCTCGGGCGGGTCCGCCGTCAACGACGCGCTGCTGTCCGGCAATATCGAGGTCGCAGGCGCCGGCATTGGCCCGCTGTTCACGTTATGGGACCGCACGCGCGGCCGGCAGAACGTCAAGGGCGTCGCCTCGCTCGGCAACTTCCCGAACTACCTCGTCACCAATCGTCCCGACGTGAAGTCGATCGCCGACTTCACCGACAAGGACCGCATCGCCGTGCCGGCGGTCGGCGTCTCGGTGCATTCGCGCATCCTGCAATGGGCCTCGGCCCGGCTGTGGGGCGATAAGGAGTTCGCCCGGCTCGACCGGATCACCGTCGCGCTGCCGCATCCGGAAGCGGCGGCCGCCATCATCAAAGGTGGCACCGAGATCACCGGGCATTTCGGCAATCCGCCATTCCAGGAGCAGGAACTGGCCGGCAACCCGAATGCGCGGGTGGTGCTGAACTCCTACGACGTCCAGGGCGGCCCGGCGACGTCGAGCGCACTCTACGCCACCGAGCGCTTCTACCGGGACAGCCCGAAGACCTACGCGGCCTTCGTCGATGCTCTCGACGAGGCGGCGAAGTTCATCACCGATAATCCGGAAAAGGCGGCCGATATCTACCTGCGCGACACCAACAGCCGGCTCGACCGGGACCTGCTGCTCAAGGTGATCAAGAACCCCGAAGTGACCTTCAAGGTCGAGCCGCAGAACACCCTCGGCCTCGGCCGCTTCATGCAGAGCGTCGGCGCGATCAAGAACGAGCCCAAGGCGCTCGAAGACTACTTCTTCGTCAACCCGCGCGTCGCTGCGGGCAGTTGAGCGGATCGGTGTCCATGCCCCTGGTCGCCACGCGCGACGATTCCGCCGCCTTTCGGCAAAGGCCGTCCGCAGCCCCGATCCGGCGTCTCGGCGCGGCTTCGGAAGCCCTGCCGCCGCCGCTCCTGCGCGTCTCCGGCGTCAGCCTGGAATACCGCACGCGGGAGCGCGTCGTGCGCGCCACCCACCGCATCGATTTCGATGTGTTCGAGGCCGACCGTTTCGTGCTGCTCGGCCCGTCGGGCTGCGGCAAGTCCACCCTGCTCAAGGCGATCGCGGGTTTCCACGCACCGATCGAGGGCACGATCACCCTCGGCGGACAGGCCGTGCGCGGACCGGGGCCCGATCGCATCGTCGTTTTTCAGGAATTCGATCAGCTTCCGCCTTGGAAGACAGTGGCGCAGAACGTCGCTTTTCCCTTGCAGGCCGCGGGCCTCCTCGGCCGGCGGAAGGCGGAGGAGCGGGCGCGGCACTACATCGACAAGGTCGGGCTCTCGCGCTTCGCCGACAGCTACCCGCACCAGCTCTCCGGCGGCATGAAGCAGCGCGTGGCCATCGCCCGCGCGCTCGCCATGCAGCCGAAGGTGCTGCTGATGGACGAGCCCTTTGCCGCCCTCGACGCCCTGACCCGGCGCAAGATGCAGGAGGAGTTGCTCGCCCTCTGGGACGAGGTCCGCTTCACCCTGCTGTTCGTGACCCACTCGATCGAGGAAGCCCTCGTGGTCGGCAACCGGGTGGCGCTGCTCTCGCCTCATCCGGGACGGCTGCGCAGCGAGGTCAATTGCCACGAATTCGACCTGAACAGCATCGGCAGCCACGACTTCCAGGCGGCTGTCCAGCGTCTGCACCGGCGCCTGTTCGAGGCCGAGACGGCCCCCCGATGAATCAGCACGTCTTGAACCCGCGCCTTACCCCTCCGATCCGGCCGGAGGTCGATCGGGCGCTCGCGCCCTTCGTTGAGGCTCCCGTTGAGCGCGTGCTGCCGCTCTCCACACGGGCTTGGCAGCAGGGCTGGTTGCGCAAGGGCCTGATCCTAGCCGTCTTGGCGCTGGCCTGGGAGGCGCTGGCACGCTGGCAGAACAACGACCTCCTCCTGCCCGGCTTCCTTGCTACCCTGTCGGCCCTGCGCGAGGGGCTGGCGAGCGGCGAGCTTCTGGAGCGCGTGCAAATCTCGCTCGCCGTCCTGGCGCAAGGCTATCTCGCCGGGGTCGGGCTGGCGTTCCTGCTGACCACGCTCGCCGTCTCGACGCAGTTCGGACGGGATCTGCTCTCGACGCTGACCGCGATGCTCAATCCGCTGCCGGCGATCGCGCTGTTGCCGCTAGCCCTGCTCTGGTTCGGCCTCGGCTCGGCCAGCCTCGTCTTCGTGCTGGTCCACTCGGTGCTGTGGCCGCTGGCGCTCAACACCTTCGCCGGCTTCCAGGGCGTGCCCGAGACCCTGCGCATGGCCGGGCGCAATTATGGGCTGACCGGCCTCGCCTATGTCCGGCAGATGCTGATCCCCGCCGCGCTGCCGGCAATCCTGTCGGGCCTCAAGATCGGCTGGGCCTTCGCGTGGCGCACGCTGATCGCGGCGGAACTGGTGTTCGGCGCGGCCTCGGGCCGGGGCGGTCTCGGCTGGTACATCTTTCAGAACCGCAACGAACTCTACACCGACCGCGTCTTCGCCGGCCTGCTCGTCGTCATCGCCATCGGCCTCGTGGTCGAGAACATCGTGTTCGCCACGATCGAGCGGCTGACGGTCCGGCGCTGGGGCATGGTGCGCTGAGCGGCGCCCCTGCGAAACTTCCTGGATCACAGCCTATGACGATCACCCTCAGCGACGAGGCCAAGGCGATGCGCGCGGGTGCCTTCGGCGAGGCACGCCGGCTCGCCATCGAGCACCAGATTGCCGTCGGCCGCTTCTTCGACGCGCCCGATTTCGTGCCTGTCACCCAAGCGCATGTCATGGGCGATACCGAATCCCTCGGTGAGGCGGGCGTGGCCTATGTCGAGCGCCTGGCGGCGATGCCGCAGGCCGAGCGGCGCACGCGGGTGCCGACGATCACCGACCCGCGCGGGCTCGATTTTGCCGCCTATCGGCGGCTCGGCCAGACCGAGGCCATGGCGGCGCTGGAGCGCCGCGCCGCTCGGGCGCTGGAGGCGCTCGGCGTCCTGATGACCAACACCTGCATCAACTACCAGACCGTCCTGCCTCCGACCCGCGGCGAGCACCTCGCCATGGGCGATACCGGGGTGGCGATCTACTGCAACAGCGTGTTCGGGGCGCGGACCAATTTCGAGGGCGGCCCGTCGGCGCTCGCCGCCGGCCTGACCGGGCTGACGCCCCGCTACGGCTACCATCTCGACCGGCACCGCCGAGCCACGAAGTCTTTCGTGGTGGAGGCGGACCTGAAGGATCTCGCCGATTGGGGCGCCCTCGGCGCGCTGATCGGGCGGACCTGCAACAGCTACTGGGAAGTCCCGCTGATCGAGGGCATCGCCCGCACGCCGGGCTCGGACGCCCTGAAGCAGCTCGGCGCCGCCATGGCGAGCTTCGGCTCGACCGCTTTGTTCCACCTCGTCGGCCTGACGGCGGAGGCGCGCACCCGCGACGACGTCACGGACAGCCCTTTGCCGGCCCCGATCGTGATCCGGGACTCCGACATCGCCGGCCTCTACGCCCGCTACGATGCGACCGGCGAGCGGGCCGACGTGGTGGTGTTCTCCGCGCCCCAACTCTCGCTGATCGAGATCGACGACCTCGCCCGCCGCCTCGACGGACGGCGCGTCCATGCGGAGACAACCTTGTTGATCGCCACTTCCCCCGAGAACAAGGCCGCCGCCGACCGCATGGGCCTGACCGGCCGGATCGAGGAAGCAGGCGGCATCGTGCTGGAAGGCGTGTGCTTCTACCAATCCTACGCGCGGGAGATGGCGCAGGCGATGGGGTGGCACCGCCTCGTGACGCCCTCGGCCAAGCTCGTGAACATTATTGGCGGCTACGGCTTCGCGCCAACGCTGCGGACGGTGGATCAATGCGTGGAGGCTGCCGTGTCGGGCAGGATCGTCGCGTGACGCGGTTAAAGGCCCATCCCGGGATCGGACCGGAAGTCCGAGGCCTTGCCCTCGTCGCCCGCGACGATTTCAGCGCCCGCTACGATCTCGACCGGGTGCAGGGCGTGTTCTCGCGGCAATCCCACGCCCTGTTCGGCCAGAGCTATGTCGGACGCATCCTCGTGCTCAACACCGCCAAAGGCGGCGTCGCTTCCGCCTGGATGCTGCGCGACATGGTCGAGCGCGGACTCGCGCCCGCTGGCCTGCTGTTCAACCGGGTCAACCCGATTCTGGCGCAGGGGGCGGTCTTCGCGAACTTGCCGCTGATGGATCGGTTCGAAGGCGACGTCACGGATCTCATCGCGAGCGGCGACGAGATCGTCCTCGATCCGGCCGGAGGGATCGTCACGATCCTGCGACGGGTCGCGGAGGGCGGATGACCCGGCGGCACCGCCGGCCTCGAAACCCTTCCTCGAGGAGCAGCAAGTCGAAACAGCCCGCCGCGGCAGTCCGGGCCATCTCCGCCTGCCGCGACGCCGGTCGTTCAGTGCAGATGGAACTCGGCCGAGAGCGCCTTGAGTTCGGTCGGCCTGATCAGGCGGGAATGCATCACCCTGACCGAGTGCAAGGGACCGTCCAGCGTCTCCTGCCAGAAGTCCAGGAAGCGTTTCAGTTCCGGGAATTGCGGGAACAGGTCGTGGCTCTGCCAGACGAAACTCTGAAGGAGATGCGGGAAGTCGGGCAGGTGATAAAGGATCTCGGCCGTCGTCAGACTGTAACCCTCGATCCTGCGGCGAAAATCCTGTGAAGCGGCCATCGGTCGACCTCATCGAAGCAGGCCCATCCGGCGGGACAGGCGGTGGTCAAGGCTTGGGCACGATCGGGGAATGGACCCCGATCGCTGTCCGGCGAGCCGCCACGGGTCAAGCGAATGCCGTGCCGGCACTTGCGACGATCCGGCGTTGCCGGACCCTCCGCCTCAGGTCATCAGAAGTCCGCTCCACCCGGCGGCAGCGGCGGCGCCTTCTCCTTCGGCCGGTCGGCCACCAGCGCCTCCGTCGTCACCAGAAGGCCGGCGACCGAGGCGGCATCCTGCAGCGCCGTGCGCACGACCTTGGCAGGATCGACGATGCCGGCCTCGATCAGGTCGCCGTAAGTCTCGGTCTGCGCATCGAAGCCGAAGGTTTCGGAGCCGTTCTCGATGATCTTCGACACCACGATCGAGCCTTCGACCCCGGCATTGGCCGCGATCTGCCGGATCGGGGCTTCGAGCGCCTTGAGCACGATGTTGATACCGGCCTTCACATCGGCATTGTCGCTCTTCAATTCCGACACGACGGCCTTGGCCCGAAGGAGCGCGGTGCCGCCGCCCGGAACGATACCTTCCTCGATTGCGGCGCGGGTGGCGTTGAGCGCGTCGTCGACGCGGTCCTTCTTCTCCTTGACCTCGACCTCGGTCGCGCCGCCGACGCGGATCACCGCGACGCCGCCCGCGAGCTTGGCCAGGCGCTCCTGAAGCTTCTCGCGGTCGTAATCCGAGCTGGTCTCCTCGATCTGCGCCTTGATCTGCGCGATACGGGCCTCGATCTGCGGCCGGTCTCCCGAACCGTCGACGATCGTGGTGCTCTCCTTGTCGATGCGCACGCGCTTGGCCTGACCCAGCAGGGGAAGCGACACGTTTTCGAGCTTGATGCCGAGATCCTCGGAGATGGTCTGGCCGTTCGTGAGGATCGCGATGTCCTCCAGGATCGCCTTGCGGCGATCACCGAAGCCCGGAGCCTTCACCGCCGCGACCTTCAGGCCGCCCCGCAGCTTGTTGACGACCAGCGTGGCGAGCGCCTCACCCTCCACATCCTCGGCGATGATCAGCAGGGGCCGGTTCGACTGGACGACCGCCTCCAGAACCGGCAGCAACGGCTGGAGCGAGGAGAGCTTCTTCTCGTGGATCAGGATGTAGGGATCGTCGAGTTCGGCGATCAGTTTTTCCGTATTGGTCACGAAGTACGGCGAAAGGTAACCGCGATCGAATTGCAGACCCTCGACGACATCGAGTTCGGTCTCGGCGGTCTTGGCCTCCTCGACCGTGATGACGCCCTCCTTGCCGACCCGCTCGACGGCCTCGGCGATGAGGCGGCCGATCTCGGCATCGCCGTTGGCGGAGATCGTGCCGACCTGGGCGATGGCGTCGGAGGCCGTGACCTTGCGGGCGCGCCCGGTGATGTCCTTGACCGCGGCGGCCGTGGCGAGATCGATGCCGCGCTTCAGGTCGAGCGGGTTGAAGTTCGCAGCGACCGCCTTAGCGCCTTCGCGGACGATCGCCTGAGCGAGCACGGTGGCCGTGGTGGTGCCGTCTCCAGCGAGATCGTTGGTCTTCGAGGCGACCTCGCGCACGAGCTGCGCGCCGAGATTCTCGAAGCGGTCCTCCAGCTCGATTTCCTTGGCGACGGTGACGCCGTCCTTGGTGATGCGCGGCGCTCCGAAACTCTTCTCGATCACGACGTTGCGGCCCTTCGGCCCCAGCGTCACCTTCACCGCGTCGGCGAGGATGTCGACACCGCGCAGCAGACGCTCACGCGCGTCGCCCGAAAACTTCACGTCCTTGGCAGCCATTCAAATCTCCCGATGTCGTTGGATTGGGATGGGCTCAGGCGGCGACCACGCCGAGAATGTCGGATTCCTTGAGGATCAGGAGATCCTGGCCGTCGACCTTGATTTCGGTGCCGGACCACTTGCCGAACAGCACACGGTCGCCGGCCTTCACGTCGAGGGCGTTGACGCGGCCCTGCTCGTCGCGCGCACCGGGCCCGACGGCGATGACCTCACCCTCCTGCGGCTTCTCCTTGGCGGTATCCGGGATGATGATGCCGCCCTTTGTCCGCTCATCGCTCTCGACGCGGCGCAGCAGCACGCGGTCGTGCAAGGGTCGAAACGCCATCGTTCTGGAACTCCCGTTTTCTTGGATCTCGAACCGGTGGCCTCGCTGGAGCCCATCCGATACGGCCAGGGTGTCCGGCGTCGTTCTTTAAGTCAACGGGATTGTTCTTTTTATAGAACGCGCTCTCGGAGAGGGATCGCTTAGCTTCGGAGGCGCTCGGGAGAAGATTGGCGCGGCCTGGCCGCGATCACCGCTCCGACGATCGGTCCGGCCGATTCTGCAATACGGGTGCAATGCCGCACGGCCCTCGACGTGACGGCACGATCACGGTTTCGAGGCCCCATGGCCCAGCTTGGGGAAACAAATCTACGAAGTCCCGCACTAATTAGTATGCTTACCCCACTGATTGCAAAATATCAGTCGCATATTTCTATTGACTTAAAACTAATGCATTCAGATTATTGCTCAAGCTTTCTCCCGAATATCGCATGCAGATCCGAGCCTCGGCCGAACCGATGCTTGCAGGATATCGGCAGGACGAGCCCGCCCGCCGCGCTTCGTGCGTGTGGATCCGGCGGCAGGAAAGCCCCGCGACAGGCCGCTCGGGATGCGCGGCCCGTGAAGGTGGAGACCTCTCAAGTGACAAGCCGCCGTCATCGCTCGTTGCCCGACTTCGAGGACCGGAAGGTCGTCGATCATTACATGGACCGGCTCGATACGCGGGGCGTGTCGCGGCGCGACTTCCTCGCCCTCGCCTCGGCCGGCCTGTCGGCCAGCGCCGCAGCCACGGCTCTCGGTCTGCCGAGCGTTGCGGTGGCCGACCCCTCCGGCAAGATCGCGTATCTCGCCTGGAGCGCCAGCACCGAGTACAATCAGCTCGTCAGCAAGGGCGCCGAAGCTGCTTCGAAGGCACTCGGGCAGAACTACGTCTTCCTCGACGGCCAGATCGACAGCACCCGTCAGCTCAACCAGTTCGAGCAGTTGACGACGTCACGTGCAGCCGGCGGCTTCTTCAACATTCTCGACGGAAGCGCGCTCCGCCGTGTTTCGAAGGTGGCCGAGGACACGAAGACTTACTTCGGCGCGATCTGGGACAGCGTGGCGTGGTACACGCCGTTCGACGCCGGGGAGTACTACACGCTCTACGCCGTTCCCGAGGAGGACGATGCGCATCGGCGCGTCTCGGCGGAGGTTCTGAAGGCCGTTACCGAAACGTTCGGCGGCGGCGACGTCGTGGCCCTCACCGGCACGCCGGGCAATTGGTGCGAGACCGCCCGCAACCGTGGACGCGATGACGCCTTCAAGGATTTTCCGAAGACCAAGCTCGTCGATAAACTTCCCGGAAAGTGGCTGCGAGAGGAATCTCTGCGGGCGACCGAGGATCTTCTGTCGCGCAACAAGAACATCGTCGGCATCATCACGCAGAACGACGACGAGGCGCAGGGCGCCCTGGCGGCCCTGCGCAATGCCGGCATCAAGCCGGGCAAGGATGTGTTCGTCGGCGGAGCCGATGGGACCTCGCTCGGCTCGCAGGCGATCAAGCGCGGCCTGCAGACCGCCACGAGCGGCAACAGCCCGGTCTATACCGGCGCGCTGTTCGCCGCCCGCATCTTCGACGTGACCCATGGCTGGCAGCCGCGGGCCGCCGAACGGCAGCTGTACTGGCGCGCGCTCACGGTCACGCGGGACAACATCGACAGCTATATCGACCGCTACGTCGACAACAAGGACGTCGAACCGTTCGACTATCGCAAGCTGTCGCACGTCCTGCATCCGAACGACTGGGATCCGCAGGCCGACCTCTACCCGATCGATGTCGAGCACCATTGGCGCGGCTATCCGAAGCCGGATGGCTGGTCGCTGCCCAAGGCCTATGCCGAGGCCAAGGCGCGCGGCGAGCTGGAGACCGTGAAGGCCGAGTACGCCGACCGGAACAAGATCAAGTTCGACGGCCCCTCGCCCAACCGCAAGGCCTGACCAAGCCCCCGACGGGCCTCGGACCGAAACCCGAGGCGCGGCCCGCCCGATCGGCTCGGGGGTGGGCGGCGCTCGGACGACAGGAAGACAACGGGATCATGAACGATCGACGCGCCGGGCCGCTGTTCGAGGCTCGCGGGCTTTCCATGCGCTACGGGCTCGTCCCGGTGCTCGACGGCATTGCATTCGACATCCCGCGCAACGCGGTCGTGACCTTCGTGGGCGAGAACGGTGCCGGCAAGTCGACGCTGTTCAACATCCTGAGCGGGATCACCGCCGCCCAGCGTGGGACGATGCGCCTTGCCGGTGCCTCCTACGCGCCGCGGGATTACGGCCGGGCCGCCCGCCTCGGCGTTTCCCGCGTGTTCCAGGAGCAATCGCTCGTCCTCAATGTCCCGGTCTACGAGAACCTGCTCCTCGGCTGGGAAGCGGGCTTCGCGCGGGCCGGCCAGCTTCTCGACCGGGGCGCGATGATCGCCGCGGCCGAACGGATCGCCGAGGAGGCGGATCTCGACATCGATGTCCGCCGCCGCACCGGCGCGTACGACTTCTCGAAGCGCCAATCGATCGAGATCGCCCGGGCCTGCCTCGCGGGCAGCCATCTCGGCGGGATCGAGTCCCCCCTGGTCCTCCTCGACGAACCGACCTCCGCCCTCGACCGCCGCGACGAGGAGGCGTTCTTCCGCCTGGTGGATCGGGTCCGGAAGCGCGGCTCGCTGCTCTTCGTGTCCCACCGGCTGACCGAAGTGCTCGGCGTCTCCGACATCATCTACGTCCTCAAGGACGGAAAGCTGGTCGCGAAACGCGATCCCCGCACGACGAGCGAGGCCGAGCTGCACAGCCTGATGGTCGGGCGGGCGCGGGTGGCCGACTATTATCATGAGCACCGCCTGCGGGTCGTACCCGAGGCCGCGCCGCCCGTTCTCACCGTGCGGGCCCTCGAACGGGCCGGCGCCTTCGCGCCGATCGACCTGCGGGTCCGCCCGGGCGAGGTGGTCGGGATCGGCGGCCTGCTCGATTCCGGAAAGGCGGCCCTCGGCAAGGCGATCGCCGGCATCGAGCCGGCCGAGGCGGGCACGGTCGCCCTCGGAGACGCGCCCCCGGGCGCGGCGGAGATCGGGCGCTTCGTCCGCGAGGGTCTCGGTTACGTCCCGGCGGAGCGACTGGTGGAGGGGATCATCCCCTCCGCGAGCGTGGCCTGGAACATCTCGCTCGCGAGCGGGGGCGACCTCTTCACCAACGCCCTGGGCTGGTGGCGCCGCCGGCGGGAGGTGGAGACGGCGGAGCGGCACGTGCGCGGCCTCGCCATCCGCTCCGCCACGCCGGACGCCAGAACCGCGAGCCTGTCCGGCGGCAACCAGCAGAAGGTCGTGCTCGCCCGCTGGCTCTGCCGCCCGCTCAAGGTGCTGGTGCTCGATAACCCGACCCGCGGCGTCGATGCCGGCGCCAAGGAGGAGATCTACCGGCTGATCCGGGATCTCGCCGAGCGCGGAGTCGGGATCGTGCTCATCACCGATGAACTGCTCGAACTGATCGGGCTGTCGAACCGCATCCTCATCCTGCAGCGCGGACGGCTCGTGGCCGACGTGCCGGCGCCGGCCGAAGCCAAGCCGCGAGAGCAGGACCTCGTCGCGCTGATGCTGCCGCAGAGCGGCGACGCGCCCGCCTTCGCCGCCTGACACCGGCTTTCCGGAGACCCATGATGACCGCCGAGACCGTCCGTCTGACTGCGCCTGCGTCCCGGAGGCGGCTATCCCTTCCACAAGTCGACAGGAGCGTGTGGCTGCCGATCGCCGTCGTCGTCCTGCTCGTGGCCTTCTTCTCCCTCGCGACCGAATCCTTCGCCACCTGGCGCAACTTCACCTCGCTGAGCGGTCAGGCCGGCGCCCTGCTGATCGTCTGTCTCGGCGGCAGCTTCATCATCCTGATGGGCAGCATCGACCTTTCGGTCGGCGCGATCGTGCTGTTCGTCGCCGCCGCCAGCGTGCAGATCCTCAACAACACGGACGTCGGAGGCGGTATCTTCTTCGTCGCCGCCGCCATCGGCGCGGCCTTGGGGCTCGTCAACGGCCTCGTCTATGCCGTGGGGCGGGTTCCGTCCTTCGTCGTGACACTCGGCACGCTGTCGATCTTCAGCGGACTCGCCCTGCAGATCCTTCAGGGCCGCGCGATCCAGTTCGATCTTCCGGGCTTCGAGGAGATCGCGATCGGCCAGCTCGTTCCGCGCCTGCCCAACATCGCCCTGTGTGCGCTGCTCGCCTGGGGCGGTATCGTCCTGGTCGCGAACCGCACGCGCTTCGGCCGCTACATGGCCCTGATCGGCGGTGGCGAGACGGTGGCGCGCACCGCCGGCATCCCGGTCCGGCGCTACAAGATCTACGCCTTCGCGCTGGCGGGCCTGCTCACCGGCATCGGCGCGATCCTGATCGTCGCCCGCCTCGGCGCCGCCGGCCCGTCGGTTGGCCAGGACCTGCTCCTGAGCAGCCTCGCGGCGATCGTGGTCGGCGGCACCTCCCTGTCGGGGGGCGTCGGCGGGCCGCACCGCACCCTGATCGGCGTGCTCATCATCACCATCATCGACAACGGCCTCAACCTGATGGGCGTGAGCCAGTATTCACAGATGGTCGTGAAGGGCGCCGTGGTCATCGCCGCGGTGCTGGTGAGCCGCGAGCGCTCGCTCTCCGCTCTGGTGAAGTGAGGCCGATCCGATGACCAAGCGCCTCATCCTCAACGGCTTCTCGATGAACGCCGTCTCCCACGTCTATCACGGCCTCTGGCACCGCGAGGACACGCGCCAGACCGAGTTCAACGATCTCGCGCCGTGGGTCGAACTCGCCCGTCTCCTGGAGAAGGGCCGCTTCGACGCCCTGTTCGTGGCCGACGTGATCGGCGTCGATCCGGCCTACAAGGAAAGCTGGGACACCTATCTCGAAGAAGCGGTACAGATCCCGATCAACGACTCGGGCGCTCTCATCGCGGCCCTGATCGGGGCGACGGAGCATCTCGGGCTGACCTTCACGAGCTCGATCCTTCAGGAGCACCCGTTCAACTTCGCCCACAAGGTTTCGACCCTCGACCATCTCAGCCGCGGCCGCATCGGCTGGAACATCGTCACCAGCGTCAGCCATAACGCGGCGCAGAACTACGGCTTTGACCGTATCGTCCCGCATGACGAGCGCTACCGCTGGGCCGATGAGTATGTCGATGTCGCCTACAAGCTTTGGGAAGGATCCTGGGACGACGATGCCGTGCTGGCCGACAAGAGCGCCGGCCTCTACGCCGATCCGAGCCGGGTCCACCGCATCCACCATGAGAGCGAGCGCTACCGGGTGCTCGGCCCGCACCTGTCGCAGCCCTCGCGCCAGCGCACGCCGGTGCTGTTCCAGGCCGGCTCGTCGCGGGCGGGCCGGGCCTTCGCCGCCCGCAACGCCGAGGGCACCTTCATCGCCAGCCTCACGCCGGAGGGCGCGCGCAAGCTCGTGCAGGAAATGCGTGCGCAGGTCGCGGCCGCCGGACGCGACCCGAGCGACCTGCTGTTCATCCAGGGTCTGTCCTTCGTCGTCGGCAGCACCGAGGAGGAGGCGCGGCGCAAGGCGCGCGACCTTGATGCGTATCGCAGCACCGACGGCCTGCTCGCCCATATCAGCCGCGATCTCGGCATCGATCTCGGGCTGCTGCCGCCCGACAAGCCGGTCGACGAACTCGACATCCAGGGGGTCCAGGGGCTGGTGCGCTTCTTTGAGGAGGCAAATCCCGGCAAGCGGGCGACGGTGGCCGATCTCGGCAACGCCTACGCCTACAACACCCGCATCGTCGGCACGCCGGAGAGCATCGCCGACGACCTCGCCCGCTGGCAGGAGGCGGGCATCGATGGCGTGAACGTCATCTACCAGACGACGCCGGGCTCGTTCGTCGACTTCATCGAGCATGTCGTGCCGGTGCTGCAGGCCCGCGGCCTCGCTCAGACCGAGTACGGTCCCGGCACCTATCGGGAGCGCCTCTTCGCCGGACGTGGCCCACGCCTTAACGACCGTCACCCCGCCGCGCGTTATCGCGGCGCGTTCCTCAATCGTGGAAACATTTCCACGCAAACATGACCGTGCGAAATCGGCGCATTTTTATAATGCAGCCAATATTCAATCCATCATATCTTCGCGAAGCCATCAATATTCTTGATGGACTGACTATTTTATCTCACAGAACTTCGTCAGTGCGATTTCTAAATGTTTGACCATAAGTTTGATGGCGCGAACATCCCCAGGTGGCTCATGCCGTGCGGCGCATCAGTGCCACAACCACGACAGCTGGCAGTTCAAGGCAGGGCTTGAGCGGCCCCTCCGTGGTCCCCTGGCGCCCCTGGCACGAGTCGAACGTGCGACCCGTTCCTGAAGAGGGCTCCTCACCCATCCCTTTGAGCGATCGGGATTTTCAATTGGCCCACACAGCGCCGTTGCGTCGGCCGTTCAGTTGGGCTACTCACGGGCCACGGCAAGCACCCGTAGCTCAGCTGGATAGAGCGTTGCCCTCCGAAGGCAAAGGTCACACGTTCGAATCGTGTCGGGTGCGCCAATCTCCTCGATCACTTAGCGGCTTTTTTTTGCGCCCCGCTCGGCAGGGGCTGCGGAAGCAGGAGGAGAAATCCGGTCGATTCGTGCGTTCGGTGGTCCGACACGCTATGCCCATCAAGGGCAAGCGCCCCACCCTGGGGCGCTGAGGCGCTATGAACTCGATCGCGAAAGGATCCACCGCACGATGCCGATCAAGGCCCTAAACGATCGCAAGAAGCTGTCGAGCGACTTCAACGAGGCCAATGACGCCTTCATCGATGCGGTGCTCGGTGCCCTCCAGGCCGGCGAAATCCCGCTTGATCTGGCCCGTGCCTACCTCGCGCATCCGGTTGCCATGATGCATGCCGATGGCGCGCAGGCCGTCGCCAATTACTTCGAGCGGATCCTGTCACAGCGGCCCAAGATCGATTGGGCGCCCGGCTCCTAGCGCATTTTGACAGCGAGCGCGGGAGCGGCATGCCTTGCCTCACCAAGGTCCAGCGGTCCCGCACACCCGCCGGCCATGGGCAAGAGCATGTTTCTTGGGCGCGGCCGTCCGAAGGCGGTAGGGGAACGCGACGCCCGGCCCCCCGCTCAGCCTAAATCGAAGAAGCTCCAGCTTCAGAATAGAGGCAGGCTCAGTCCGGTTACGGGCTCGATGTATCCGCGACCTCACCCACCCGCCGCGCCAGTTCCATGGAACCGGGGAATGGCGCGGTCTCACCTGAGGAACGTCAACAGTTCCGACGTCACCTCATCTGGCCGTTCTTCCTGCAGGGTGTGGCCGCAATCGAGTGCCCGCCCGCCTATGTCGCGCGCCTTGTCGCGCCATGTCTCCAGCACGTCATAGGTTCGTCCAACCGTCCCCTTCGCTCCCCAGAGCGCCAGCAGCGGCACGTCGATGCGCTTGTCGGCATCCGCCGCGTCGTGCTCCAGGTCGATCGTGGCTGCCGCCCGATAATCCTCGCAGATCGCGTGCCGCGTCGCCGGATCGCGGTAGACGCGCAGATATTCGGCGAAGAGGTCCGCGCTCGGCGAGCCCGGCGTCTTCGATTGTCCGTCCACATGCGTGCGAAGGAAGAATTCCGGGTCGGCCGCGATCAGTCGTTCGGGCAGCGGAGCGGGCTGGATCAGGAAGAACCACCAGAAATAGCGTGTGGCGAAATCTTTGTCCGTGCGCGCATACATCGTCGCCGTCGGCGCGATGTCGAACACGGCCACCCGCGTGACGGCCTGCGGATGGTCGAGGGCGAGGCGGTGAGCGACCCGCCCGCCGCGATCATGCCCGACCACCGCGAAGGTCTCATGGCCGAGGCTGCGCATCACCGCGACCGCGTCGGCCGCCATGGCGCGCTTGGAATAATTGACGTGGCGCTCGCCGCCCTCGGGCTTGTCGGAATCGCCGTAGCCGCGCAGGTCCATCGCCACGACGCTGAACTGCTCGGCGAGGCGAGGCGCGACCGCCCGCCATGTCGAGTGGGTCTGCGGATGGCCATGCAGGAGCAGCACCGCCGGTCCGCGGCCGCCCGTGGCGGCGCGGATCCGCACGGGCCCGGCTGCGATGTCGTGCAAGTCGAAACCTGGGAGGAATGGGTCCGGCCTCGGCATGGCGGTTCTCTCCTGTTCAGGCGAGCCAGGGCTGCGCGGCAAGGTGGCGTGCTTCGAAGGCGCGGATCTCGGCGGCGTGGTCGAGGGTCGCGCCGATGGCATCGAGCCCGCGCAGCAGCGCATCCTTCCGGCTCGGTGTGATCGTGAAGGTCGCCTCGAAACCGTCGCAAGCGGTGATGCACTGCGCCGCCAGATCGGCGGTCAGGCCGTTTCCGCCCGGGTCGGCGGCGCGCCGGGCGAACGCGGCCAGGGCTTCTTCATTGAGAGAGATCAGCAGGAGCCCGTTATTGGCTGCGTTGTCGGCGAAGATCCCCGCGAAGCTCGTGCCCAGGATGGCCCGGATGCCGAGTTGCAGCAGACCCCAGACCGCGTGCTCGCGCGACGAGCCGCAGCCGAAATTCGGGCCGACGACGAGAAAGCGCGCCGCGGCCCATTCGGGCCGGTTGAGAATGAAGCCGGGCCGCGCCGCTCCGGTCTCGTCGAAGCGAAGGTCGTGGAAGGCACCGCGGTCGAGGCCGCGGCGATCAATGCCCTTCAGGAACTGCTTGGGCATGATCACGTCGGTGTCGATATTGGCGGCGGGCAGCGCCGCAGCCGGCCCGGAGACGGTGGTGAAGGGCTCCATCGTCAGTTCTCCCGCCCGAAACGCCGGACATCGGTCAGATGGCCGGCGACGGCTGCCGCGGCGACCATGGCCGGGCTCATCAGATGGGTGCGCCCCCCCGTGCCCTGGCGCCCCTCGAAGTTGCGGTTGGTGCTCGAGGCGCAGCGCTCTCCCGGGGCCAGCACGTCGTCGTTCATGGCCAGACACAGCGAGCAGCCCGATTGCCGCCACTCGAAGCCCGCTTCGCGGAAGATGCGGTCGAGGCCCTCGGCCTCCGCCGCCCGGCGCACGCTGGAGGAACCGGGCACCACCATGCCGCGCACGCCCTCGGCAATGCGTCGCCCGCGCAGCACCGTCGCCGCCTCGCGCAGATCGGAGAGGCGGGCATTGGTACAGGAGCCGATGAAGGCCCGCTGGATCGGAACCGAGGACAGGGCCGTGCCGGGTGTCAGATCCATGTAGGCGAGCGCCCTTGCCATGTCGCGGCGCCGGGCTCCCTCCGGCTCGGCCGAGGGATCCGGGACGACGTCCCCGATCGCCGCGGCTTGATCCGGGCTGGTGCCCCAGGTCACCAGGGGTTCGATCTCGGCCGCCGAGAGGGTGACCTCCCGGTCGAAGACGGCGTCGGGATCGCTGCGCAGGCGCGACCAGTCGGCGACGGCCGCATCCCAGGCGGCGCCCTTCGGCGCGCGCGGGCGCCCGCGCAGATCGTCGAACACGGCCGCGTCCGGCGCCATGACCACGCCGCGGGCACCGCATTCGACGGCCATGTTGCAGACGGTCATTCGCCCCTCGACGGAGAGCGCCGCGATACCAGAGCCGGCGAACTCCACGGCATAGCCCGTCGCACCGGACGCGCCGATCAGGCGGATCAGAGCCATCACGGCATCCTTCGCCGTGACGCCCGCCGGCAGGATGCCGTCGAGGCTCACGCGCATTCGGCGCATCCGCCGATACCGGAGCGTCTGTGTGGCGAGGTAATGCTCGATGTCCGAGGTGCCGATCCCGAAGCCGAGCGCGCCGAGGGCGCCATACGTCGTCGTGTGGCTGTCTCCGGCCGCGACGACCATGCCGGGCAGGATGAAGCCGAGTTCGGGCGCCACCACGTGCTCGATGCCCTGGAGCGGGTTGAGCACGTCGAGCAATTCGATTCCGAAATCCCGGCAGTTTTCGGCGAAATAAGCGACCTGACGCGCCCCGCCCGCATCCGGCATCGCCGCGACCCGGTTCGGGGCGGTCGGATTGACGTGGTCGACGACAGCGAGCGCGGCACTCGGACGCCAGACCTGGCGGCCCGCCTCGCGCAGGCCGCTGAAGGCCTGGGGACTGGTATATTCGTTGAGCACGGTGCGATCGATGTAGAGCAGCACCTCGGCGCCGGGCCCGTCGCGATCGTCGAGCCGGCGCACGAGATGGGCATCGATCAGCTTGTCGTAGAGCGTGCGCCCCTGCGCCATGGCGTTCCTCCGCGCGATCCGTCAGAGGCTCTAGGCGGCATGGCCGGGCTTGGGCCAATGCCGCTTTGCTATGGTTTCATGCGCGCCGAGCGAGGACTGACGCAGTGGATACGTCTTGGTTGGAGGACTTCCTGACACTCGCGGAATGCGCCAACTTCTCCCGCGCCGCCGAGCAGCGCCACATGACGCAGCCGGCTTTCAGTCGCCGCATCCGCGCCCTGGAGGAATGGGTCGGAACGGCCTTGTTCAGCCGCGACACCCATCAGATCGCGCTGACACCCGCCGGCGATTGCTTCCGCCCCGCCGCGGACGAGATGCTGCGGCGCCTGCGCTTCGCGCGGGAGGAGGCGCTGGAGACGGCGGGCGACACGGCCCTGACCCTCCGCTTCGCGGCCACGCATGCCCTGTCGCTCACCTTCTTTCCGGCCTGGCTGCGAACGCTGGAGAGCGCGGGCATCGCCGGCCCGATCAGTCTCGTCGCCGACCATATGCAGGCCTGCGAGGCGCTGATGCTGCGCGGCGGTGCGCATTTCCTGCTGTGCCATCACCATCCCCGCGCGGCGACGCCCCTGGAGGACAAGGGCTTCGTCTCCCATCCGCTCGGCATGGACCGGCTGGTGCCGGTGAGCGCGCCCGATGACGGCGGCAACCCGCTTCATCGCCTGCCCGGCACGCCCGAAGCGCCGCTGCCCTTTCTCACCTATTCACCCGCTTCGGGCATGGGGCGGATCCTGACCGCCGCCCACACCGCCGCCCACTTGGCTGACGCCACCTTCGGCCATCTCCGGCCCGTCTTCACCTCGCACGCGGCATCCGTACTGAAGACGCTGGCCCTGAGCGGTCGCGGCATCGCCTGGGCTCCCCTGTGCCTGGCCGCGGACGATCTCGCCGCCGGCCGCCTCGTGCGCGCGGGCGACGCGCGCTGGGATGTCGAGATCGAGATCCGCCTGATCAGGCCGCGCGCCCGCCAGAGCCGGTCGGCCGAGGCGTTCTGGACGCACCTGCAGGCCCAGTCCGAGGGCGTCGGCGCGCCATCGTCTCCGGCATGATTGCATCGACGATCGGCATTGGCCGGTCGTCGCCGGCCTCGTCTAGCCTGCGAGAGAAGAGGTCCGCGACACGACGGGCCCGTGCGGGAGGGGGGGCGCGATGTCAAGAATTCTCGGCAAGCTTTATGTCCAGGTCGTCATCGGCGTCTGTCTGGGTGCATTGCTCGGCATACTTCTTCCGCCGTTCGGAACCGAACTGAAGGTTCTCGGCGATGGGTTCATCCGCCTGATCCGGATGATGCTGGCCCCCGTGATCTTCGTCACCGTCGTGCTGGGCATCGCCAAGATGGAGAGCATGAAGGAACTCGGGCGCGTCGGCCTGAAGGCGCTGCTCTACTTCGAGCTGCTCTCGACGGCGGCGCTCGTCATCGGCCTCATCGTCGTCAACGTCGTCCGGCCGGGCGTCGGCATCAACGCCGATCCCCACACCCTCGACGTGAAGGCGGTGGCGCAATACGCCACGGTGGCCAAGCAGGAATCCGTCGTCGACTTCTTCCTCCACATCATCCCGGTCAGCGTGACCGAGGCCTTCGCCAAAGGCGAGATCCTGCCGATCCTATTCTTCGGCCTGTTGCTCGGCGTCGCCCTCTCGCAAGGGGGCGAGCGGGCGCAACCTGTCATCGCGCTGCTGGACAGCCTGCTCGACGCCTTCTTCCGGATCGTGCGCGCGATCATGCGGCTCGCGCCGATCGGCGCCTTCGGCGCGATGGCCTTCACCCTCGGCCGCTACGGGGTCGGCTCGCTGCTCTCGCTCGGCCTTCTGCTCGTCTGCGTCTACCTCACCTGTATCCTGTTCGTGACCCTCGTGTTCGGGCTCGTCGCCCGGCTCAGCGGGTTCTCGCTCTGGCGCTTCCTCGTCTATTTCAAGGACGAGATCTTCACCGTGTTCGGCACCTGCTCCTCGGAATCGGTGCTGCCGCAACTGATGCGCAAGCTGGAGCAGGCCGGCTGCCCGCGGCCCGTCGTCGGCCTCGTCGTTCCGGCCGGCCTGACGTTCAACCCCGATGGCAGCGCGATCTATTTCAGCATCGCCGCGATCTTCGTGGCCCAGGCGACCAACACGCCTCTGACCCTGATCGATCAGTTCGTCATCCTCGGCGTGCTCCTGCTCACCTCGAAGGGCTCCGCCGGCGTGGCGGGCGCCGGATTCGTCACGCTGGCGGCGACCCTGGGGGCGATGGACAAGATCCCCCTCGCCGGCATGGTGCTGCTGCTGGGCGTCGACCGGTTCATGGCCGAGGCGCGCTCGGTCACCAACACGATCGGGAATGCCCTCGGCACGCTGGCCGTGGCCGCCTGGGAGGGCGTCCTCGACCGCGAACGCCTCGCCGAGGCCCTGGGCGCCCCGGCTCCGTATCGGCACGCGGGCGCGACGATGTCCGTCGGACAACCTGCCCTCGGTCACAGGGAGGCATCGACGCCGGGGCCGGTTCCAGCGGTCCAACCGGCCTCCTGAAGCGAGCGCCCGCGAACGTCATCCTTCCGAGCCAGTCCTTCTCGCGACGCGGCCGGAAGGCATGCCCGGCGACATGACCGGTCTTCAGCCCCGTGCGGGCTGAAGCGGGCGCAAGTCAGAAGGTCCGCCCCCGGCAGGAATCGAGCTTCCGGAAGCGGGGCCCGGCCGAACGACAGGGGCGGGAACGCTTGGGCCCCCGCGAACAAGTCCGATCTGTCCGGGACGGCCCGATTGTCCCGCCCGCCGGTGAATGTGGCCACGCGTATTTTTCTTCAGCGGCATGTCACATTCCGCGTCGCCCCATCGTCTTGTCCTCGAACGGGCGCCTGAGCGGCAGGGTGCCGCCCCGCCCGTTCCATGCAGGAGACGGGCGTCATGAAGATTGTAGTGATCGGCGGAAGCGGGCTCATCGGCGGGCAGCTGACCGCCGGGCTCGCACGCAAGGGACACGAAGCCATCGCGGCCTCCCCGCGCACGGGCGTCAACGCTCTCACGGGTGAAGGCCTCGCCGAGGCCCTTGTCGGCGCCGAAGTCGTGGTCGACGTCGCGAATGCCCCGTCCTTCGAGGATGCGGCGGTGCTCGACTTCTTCGAACGCTCAAGCCGCAACCTCCTGGCCGCCGGGCGTCGGGCCGGGGTGAAGCATCATGTCGCCCTCTCGATCGTCGGCGTGGATCGCGTGCAGGGGAACGGATACTTCCGGGCAAAGGTCGCGCAGGAGCAGCTGATCGCGGCGTCCGGCCTGCCCTACACCATCGTCCGCGCGACGCAGTTCTTCGAGTTCGTCGCCACGATCGCGGCGGCCTCCGTCGCGGGCGACCGCATCGTCGTGCCCGACGCCGACTTCCAGCCGATCGCCGCAGCCGATGTCGCCTCCGCGCTCGCGGACGTCGCTGTCCAGGCCCCCCGCAACGGGACGATCGAGATCGCCGGACCGGACCGGTTGCCGTTCCGCGACGTCGTGGCCCGCCGCGTTGCGGTCTCCGGCGATGGCCGGGAAGTCTCGGTCGACCGCTCGGCGCAGTATTTCGGCGCAGCACTGGAGCAGGGTTCCCTCGTTCCCGAGGACGGCGCCTCGGCGCGCCTCGGCCTCACGCGCTTCGAGACCTGGCTCGCGGCGGCCTGACAGCCCCTCACCACGACGGACGACGCTCCATGTTCACGGCCTTTGTCCTCGCGCTTGTCGCGGGCTTCGTCGTCGAGACGGCCGATCGCGTGCCGGACCGGCCGTGACGCCCCCGCCGCCCGCATGCGAGGATCGCGTCATCACGCGCGCGCACCGCAGGCCCGGGACCATGGCGCAGACCGATACGGCGACCGCCCTCTTCGAGGCCCATCGTGCGCGCCTCCTGCGCATCGCCTATCGCATGCTCGGCTCGCGTAGCGAGGCCGAGGATCTGGTGCAGGAGACGTGGCTGCGCTGGATCGCGGCGGATCATGGCGCGGTCGCGGCCCCGTATCCGTTCCTGGCGCGCATCGTGACCCGGCTCTGCCTCGATCAGATGAAGTCGGCCCGCGCGCGCCGGGAGACCTATGTCGGCGCCTGGCTGCCGGAGCCGCTGGTCGAGACGGGAGAGGACGGCGTGGACGAGGACGATCTCACGCTGACGCTGATGATGGCGCTGGAGCGTCTGTCGCCCCTCGAGCGTGCGGCCTTCCTGCTCCACGACGTGTTCGGCATCCCGCTCGGCGCGGTGGCGGAAACGCTCGATCGGGAGGCTGCGGCCGTGCGCCAGCTCGCGGCGCGGGCTCGCCGGAACGTGCAATCCGCGCGGCCGCGGTTTCCCGTCGCGCGCGAGGAGGGCGAGCGCATCGCCCGCGCCTTCTTCGACGCCTCCGTGAGCGGCGACGTCGCCACCCTGCGCACACTGCTCGCGGAGCAGGTGGTGCTCTGCTCGGACGGGGGCGGCAAGGTCCTGGCCTTCCGCAATCCGATCAACGGGCCGGAGCGCCTGCTGCGCCTCTTCGCCGGCGTCCGGCGCAAATGGGGACCCGGCCGGGCGGCGATGGTCGCGCCCATCCGAATCGACGGGCTGCCAGGATATGTCAGCCGGGAGCGCGGGGATGTCCTGCAGACGACCGCGCTCTCCATCGAGAATGGCCGGATCACCGCCATCTACATCACCCGCAACCCCGACAAGCTCCGCCATGTGCTGCGTCAGGTTCTCCCCCCTCTCGCGGGAGAAGCCGTCGCCGGACCTGATGAGGAACCCTAGAGCGCTTTCCGCCGAAGTGGACACCGGTTCGGCGCTAGAAAGCGCGTCACAACAGGGGCCTAGAGCCGTGCCCGATTGCAACGCGGTCGGGCACGGCTCTAGCCGCACCGATCCGGGTGACGGCGTTCCTGCGCCTGACTCTCCGTCGGTTCCGGCAGGATCGTTCTCGCCGGCATGCCAATCTCGGGAATTCGAGATCACGGCACCGCGAAAACCCATCGGTTTCGGGTTCCGCGCCGGAAGCACATGGCGCCGCGAGCGGGCACCAGCGACGCTCGGCTAGACCTGGCTGCGGGAATGACATCCTAGCCCGAAGGCACGCCGCCCTCCCTCGAAGCCTGCGGCGTCTCGCTCCCGCCCTCTCATCGGCTGCCCCGCGAGCTCCCTCGTCGAGGCAGGCGCTCCTATCAAACCTAGAGTGAATAGAACCATCCATTGAGAAACTCCGAACTTTTCAAGATTTTTATCGATCAAATTCAAAGGAGGCCGGCATCGGCGCGAAGGCATGTGGCATAGACGTCACAGCCGATCAGATCAGATCAATCGTCAGAGAATTGATGGATTATTTCCGATTGTCTCTGCTTATAAACCCGGAGGGGCGGGAGAGACATCCTTGGCACGCATACTCTTGACGGGCGCGACCGGCCTGATCGGCGGCGCGATCCTCCATCAGGCACTGGAACGCGACGACGGCCGCCAATGGGTTTGTCTTGTCCGCTGCGCGAATGCCGACCAGGGACGGCAGCGCGTCGCGGCACGTCTCGCCCGGTTCACGGATGCCTTCACGGCCCAGCGTCTGGTGCGTCGGGCCGAAATCGTGCCCGGCGACTTCACGCAAGCCGATCGTGATCACGATGCCCGCCTCGACGATGTGACACACATCCTGCACCTCGCCGCCGACACGTCGTATTTCGGCGACGATCGCTTGTTCCAGACGAACCGTGACGGCACGCTGGCGCTTGCCCGCCGGGCGGCCCGCATGCGCAACCTGCGCCGCTTCCTGCATATCGGGACGGCTATGAGCTGCGGCGCGGATGCCGGATCGCTCGTCGCCGAGGCCCAGCCCGACCCGGCCGCCCGCCATCTCGTGCCCTACACCGCCTCCAAGGCCGCAGCCGAGGAGGCGCTGGCAGCCGAGCATCCCGACCTTCCGCTCGTGGTCGCCAGACCCTCGATCGTCGTCGGTCACAGCACGCTCGGCGCGGGGCCGAGTTCCAGCATCCTGTGGCTCGTGCGCGCGGCCGACCGGCTGCGTCTCCTCCCGTGCCGGCCCGAGAGCTGCTGCGACATCATCCCGGCGGATTGGGCCGCGGAGGCGCTGATCACCCTGCTTCTCAAGCCGGATCTGGCGCATAACCTCTACCATGTCTCGGCCGGCCTCCCGAGCCGGACCCGGTGGAGCGAGCTCAACCGGGCCTTCGAGGCGGCCGAGCCGAGCGACGGCGTTCGGACCCTGTCGAGCTTCGACCTGGACGATCGGACCGTGCTGCGGGAGCGTTTCCGGGCGGTCTTCGGCCTGGACAGCCCGCTGAAACGCACGATGCTCCGGGCAACGCGCGCCTATTTCGGCTTCTGCGCGCTCGACATGACCTTCGCCAATGACCGGCTGCTCGGCGAGGGCGTGGCTCCGGCGCCGGCGCTGACGGAGTACCTGTCAACCTGCCTGGCGAACTCGGACTCGATCCTCGAGCAATTCGCCGATGATATCGAGATGTTCGCCCCGACCGCGCTGCAAGCTCCTCTCGCAGGACCGCACACGGCCGAGCTTCCGCAGGCGGTGGTCGCCTGACGCCCGTCCTCGCCCTGCCGCTCGGCGCAGACGTCTCAACGACGCTCGCGCTCGATCCCGTGGGGTGCTGATGCCGACCGCTCGGCGGCAGCGACCGGCTGCCGGGCTCACCTGCCCCTTCGAGCGCGGCGGCCCACAGGCCGCCAAGGCACCTGGAGGCAGCTTGCCGGCACGGGAGCGACATCGTCCGTGAGCCGACCGGGTTGCTGACGGGCGGCTGCAACGACACGACATTCCGCTAGAGAGCTTCTCCAGCCCTCAAGGTCGAACGTGTCTCCGATGAGAGGAGCGTCTCGGGAGGAGACCCGACGCGACCTGTTCGCCCGTGTCGAGTGCCACAGCAATCGGCCGCCTCTCCACGCTACGCTGGATGCCATCATGTCCGAGCGGGCGGAGCGGAAGGCGAGCGAACCCCCATAGCGAGACATCGGCGAGGATCGGTCTGGGCCGAGCGCAGGTTCTCGGCATCGGCCTCATGACTTGGGTGGATGCCAGGCACGGCACCGTCGAAAACATGCAGGGCGGCGCAGGCTGCGGAGGTGGCAACCTCGTACGGCGACAGACGCGTGGCGACCGGCGGGCTTCGCCGGGCGCAGAGAAAATCCGCCTCGGCTTGCCACTCCAACGAGCGGCGAGCCGGAATCGAGTTCAGCGGGATTTGAGAGCGGCGTCGAGGGCTGGGGTGAGGCCCTTGAGCGAGAAGGGCAGGCTCACCGCGCGGCGTGCGCCGTCCTCGAACTGCAGGCTGCCGGTGCCGGTGGCCCCGCGCAGGGCCTGCTCGGCGCCCCGGTCGAGCTCGGCCTCGGCGAAGCAGCCCTGCAGACAGCGCTTGAACTCCAGCGCCACCGGCTTGGCCTTCTCCCCCGGCTGCAGCTTCGCCCCGGCCGGGAGCCACACCCCGGCCGGCAGCTGCACCACCACCCGCACCGGCGCATCC
>DYYG01000028.1 GCA_020741775.1 Methylorubrum populi | reverse complement strand
CACCGGCACGAGCACGCCGCCCTCGTTGTCGGCATCGGCGCCGACCAGCACCGGGTGACCGGGCGAGAGGAACAGGTTACGGGCCGGCAGGCCGTGGCCGAAGGCGCCGGCCCGGACATGGACCGGCTGCTGGTGGAAGGGGAGCGAGCCGGCTTCCGCGGTGATCTCGCGGTGTCCGATCCAGGTGATGGGCCGCAGGGCGCCGGAGGCGGTAACGGCGAAGTCGCCGACCCGCAGATCCTCGACGGCCACGTCGCCGCGCTCGGTGCGGATCTGGGTACCGGTCACGAAGCAGACGACGAAATCACCGAGGGCGGACTCAGTGAAGTTGATCGTCTGTCCCTGGGTGAAAGCCTGCGTCGAGATCGCGTAAGCGAAGCCCGACCCGTTCTGGTTGGTTGTGAAGACAAGATGGTTCGCGTCGTCAAAGTTGGTCGCGTAGAGCGTTTGAAATGTCTGCCCATTGCCGTCCGTTACGACGACCGCGTCACCGGCAGCGTTGACCGTTCCATTGAAAAAGTAGGTTTCCGGAGAAAGCTCTAGCGCGGTGAAGCTGGATCCCTGTAATCCATTGACGTTTTCGGCGAAGAATCCGGCATTCACGGCAGTATTGTTGAAGACGATAGGTAGCGCCATCACGCTGCTCCGTTACTCAGATTGGCTGGCCTTGCGATGCAACGCTAGCACATGTTTGTGTATGTTTTAGTGTTAAAATTGCAACACTGGAAGTAATGAACTAGATGTTAATTCAATAACAATTGCAAGTATCAAAAGGAGTAAGCAATAAGATCTATATCATGCGTTAAAAGATCGGTGTCGGCGCTTTGAGGTTCCTCGTCTCCTGTGTGGCGGAGGTGATGAGTTCTTCCGGCTCTGTTGCATGTTGGCGATCGAGCGCCTTGCGCGGCGGCATGAGCACCCTCTTGTTCCCGGACAACTTGGCTTCCCGGCTTGTCTGAGGTGATGCGCGTCTCCTCCGCCGGAGGCCGCCGTAACGATAAAATTCCGCGGCTTTGCAGGGCCCACCGGTCGACAATCGACGCTCCGCACGCCAAAGGTCGTCGGCCATGATGAGGAGGGTGAAGGTGGCGGACGGAGTGCGATCAGGCTTGCCGATGGTCCGGCCGGAGACCGCGAGCGAGGTGGAGGCGCTGAAGGCCCGTCTCCTCGTTGCCGAGCAGCGCGAAGAGGCCGTGCGCATGGTGCTGCGCGCCCTGATCGCAAGCCTGCGTCCTCTCGGCTTCAATCGGAAGCGCTTCCTTCGCTGCGTGCATGAGGAAGGGCAGGACTCGCCGAGCCAAGGGCCCGCCGCGATCCGGCATACGGTGCTGCATCAGGAAGCGCGGCGCGTGCTTCGGGAGGCCCGCTGACGCTCGAGCGGCTCCTGAAGCGGCTTCCCTCGCCCGGGCTCGACGTGGCGCGTGAAAACCGCGCAGCCCGCAACGCGGGACCCGCTGGTGCGTAGCTTTCCCGATGCTCCAAGGTGAGCGCAATCGGGAAAGGCCGAGATGACCCACAAGCCCCTGCGTGACCAGGTCATCGTGATCACCGGTGCGTCGAGCGGCATCGGCTTGGCCACAGCCCGGATGGCCGCTCGGCGCGGGGCACGGGTGGTGCTGGCCGCCCGCAGCGGGGATGTGCTGTCCAGGGTGGCTGACGAACTCGGGGCGCGTGCCGTCTTCCTCAAGGCGGATGTCGGCCGGCGCGAGGATGTCCAAGCCGTTGCCGATACAGCAATCGATGTTTTCGGCGGTTTCGACACCTGGGTGAATGTCGCGGGGCTGACGGTCTACGGGCCTTTGCGCGAGATCACGCAGGAGGACCATGAGCGGCTGATCAAGACGAATTTCTGGGGAACGGTGAACGGCTCGCTTGTCGCGGTCGAGCATCTGCGCCGACGCGGCGGAGCACTCATCAATGTCGGCAGCATCGCCTCCGACCTCGCCTTCCCGTTCCAGGGGCTCTACGCCGCCTCGAAGCATGCGGTGAAGGGCTTCACCGACACGTTGCGCATGGAACTGATCGCCGAGGGCGCGCCCGTCTCCGTGACGCTGGTGAAGCCGGCCTCGATCGATACGCCGCTGCCGAGCCGGGCGCGCAACTACATGGATTGCGAGCCGACGCTGCCGCCCCCGATCTACCCTCCAAAGGAGGTCGCCCATGCCATCCTGTACGCGGCCGTGCATCCGCAGCGCGACATCTTCGTTGGCGGAGGCGGCAAGTTGTTCGTGATGGGCAAGGAATTCGCGCCGGGAGCCTACGATGAGCTGGCGCCGGCCATCATCGCCTTGCAGAAGAGGGCGCGGCCGCCGGAGAGCCCGGAAGGCGCCCTGCATGAGCCGCGAGGCGCCGGCCGGGAGCGGGGTGAAGCGCCGATCTATGTTCAGCGGACCAGCGCCTATACGCGTGCAAGTCTGCATCCGCTGGCGACGGCGAGCGTGGCTGCCGGTCTCGCCGCGATGGCGGCCGTGATGCTCTCGCGCAGGTCGCGCGGCAGGAACTGGCTCTAAATCCGGCCGATGTAGGGAATCGGGGGGCGTCAGACGTAATGGCGATAGACGATGGAGCGCGCCGTCTCGTCGCCATCACCGTCCAGATCCTGGCCCGCAGCCTGTCCGGCCGAGAGGCCGATCATCGAGACCACCGCGAGCGGGATCAGCCTCGGCGCGAGACGGCCGAGACGAACTGCGGCGGATGCGACGCTGCTTCCGAGGCGAGCCAGGATGTTCATGCGCGCAGTCTCCGCGGGAGCGCCCTTGGCCGGTCCGGTGTCCGGCCGGTTCCGACACCAGGATGCCCCCACCATGCTGCCGTATTATGTCAGGGGGTGGGCCGCATCGCCCTTTTCGCGGATGCTGCGCAGGAAAGCGGGCCGATTCCGGCCAGGGCGAGCAACTTGAGATGGCTTGCCTAAAGCTCCCGGCTCGACTTGCCTAATCTTCATATAAACTGTTGAATTACAACGAATTTGTTGCGATGGGGCCACGGCCTGGGGAAATGTGGCATTCCTCCGGCTCGAAGCGAATTAAAGCCGGCCGCGGCGCGTTGTGCCGGCCTCTGCGATCGCGCACAGACTATGGATCTCTGCCTCAGGCGGTCGTCAAGAAACACCAACGCGGGTCCAAAATTCGATGCGAGCGCTTCGTCGCAGCCTGATCGCTTCGGTCGCCCTTCTGCCAGGTACTGCCCTTGCGCAGGAGGCTATCAGCCTGAGTGAAATCAGTGTCGTCGCGACCACGCCGGTCGGCGCGGCCGGCTCCGGGGGTGGCCGGCTGGCGGCTTCGGCGCAGGAGACGGTGGCGGGGAGCGCGGTGCCCCGGCTGCGCGGGGGAGAGCAGCCGCTCTACAAGATCCCGAGCACCGTCGAGACGGTGACCGCGGCCGACCTCGATATCGACCGGGGCACCTTCAATGCCGTCGCGACCCTAGCCCGGCGTACGCCGGGCCTCAACCTCAGCGACTCGCAGGGCAATTCGAACCGCGTCGACGTGACCTATCGCGGCTTCACCGCCTCGCCGGTCCAGGGCGTGCCGCAGGGGCTGGCGGTCTACCAGAACGGCGTGCGTATCAACGAGGCCTTCGGTGACGTCGTCAACTTCGATCTGATCCCGCCGATCGCGATCCAGCGCATCGACGTCGTCACCGGCAACCCGGTCTTCGGCCTGAACGCCCTGGGCGGGGCGGTCAACATCCAGATGAAGAACGGCTTCACCTGGCAGGGCACGGAGATCACCGCCCTGGGCGGCTCCGACGGGCGCATCGCCGGCTCGCTTCAATACGGGAAGATGATCGGCCCCTGGAGCTTCTACTTCGCCGGTGACGGCCTCAACGACCGCGGCTGGCGCTTCCAGTCGCCGAGCACCATCGGCCGCATCTATAGCGATCTCGGCTACCGCACGCCGGATTCCGAATTCCACCTGATCGGGCAGTTCGCGCGCACCTTCTTCGGCGCCGCCGCGGCGACGCCGGTCGACTTCACCCATGTCGATGAGCGTGCCATCTTCACCTATCCGCAGACGACGACGCAGCAGGTCGGCACGCTGCAGGTGACGGGCCGCGTCGACGTCTCTCCGACCTGGGATCTCGCCGGCAACGCCTATTTCCGCCGCTACAGCAACCAATATATCGACGGCAACGACGGCGACTTCGAGAATTGCAGCACCCGTTCGAGCTTCCGCGGCCGGCTCTGCTTCGAGGATGACGGCTTCTCGCCGGCCGCCGGCCAGTCGCAGCTCGACTTCCGCAACCAGTTCCTGATCCTCGGGCGCGGCGTCAACGCGCCCGGCATTCCGTATACGGGTGGCGTGCCCTACGGCACCCTCGACGTGACCAAGACCGAGGCGACGGGCTATGGCGGCTCGCTCCAGGCGGCCAACCGCGACCGGGTGTTCGACCACGGCAACAGCTTCGTGGTGGGCGGCAGCATCGATGTCGCCGATTACAGCTTCAAATCGTCGAGCACGCTCGGCGTCATCAACCCCGACCTCTCGGTCACGACCGACCCGAACAATCCGTTCTACGGGGCCATTCCCGGCCTCGGCACCCAGCAGATCCGCACCGCCGGAGCGCTGGGCATCGCGCCGAGCCAGGTGATCGGCTCGAATCTCTATATGGGCCTCTACGCGAGCGACACCTTCGACGTGACCGATCGGCTCTCGCTGACCGCCGGGGCGCGCTTGAACTTCGCCCGCATCAGCACCCAGGATCTGACCGGCTTCTCGCCGGACGTGACGGGCACCCACTACTTCACCAAGGTGAACCCGGTCGCGGGTCTGACCTACCGCTTCACCCCCGAGCTGTCGCTCTATGGCGGCTACTCGGAATCGAACCGGGCGCCGACCCCGCTCGAACTCGCCTGCGCCAATCCGGACCGGCCGTGCCTCCTGCCCAACTCTCTCGTGGCCGATCCTCCGCTCAAGCAGGTCACGGCGCAGACCTACGAGGTCGGCTTCCGCGGAGCCGTGCCGAATTTCTACGAGGGCGGCCTGCTCAGCTATAAGCTCGGCGCCTTCCGCACCGATCTGACCAACGACATCATCCAGCTCGCCACGCCGGGCAACGCGGCGCGCGGCTACTACGTCAACGTTCCGGCGACGCGGCGCCAGGGCATCGAGGTGGCGGCGGAATACACCCGCGGCGACCTCTCGCTCTACGCGAACTACGCCCTCATCGACGCGACCTACCGCTTCAACGGCACCCTGTCCTCGCCCAACAATCCGCTCTCGGACGACGGCGCGATCACGGTCACGCCGGGCAACAAGGTGCCGCTGGTTCCCGAGCACCAGATCAAGGCCGGTTTCGACTATCTGCTCCTGCCGGGCTGGCGCCTCGGCCTGAACGTTCAGGCCTTCTCCTCCTCCTTCTATCGCGGCGACGACTCGAACCTGAACCGAAAGCTGCCGGCCTATTACGTGCTCAATCTGAACACGAGCTATCAGGTCAACAAGAACCTGGAGGTGTTCGGCCTGATCACGAACCTGACCAATAACCGGTACGCCAGTTTCGGCACCTTCTTCGAGCCTGGACTGGTGGCGAACCGCTATCCGGTCACCGATGTGCGCACCACGACCCTGGCGCAGCCGCTCTCGATCTATGGCGGCATTCGCTACGTCTTCGATGCCGAGGTCGTGCCGGCGCCGGTGGAGCCGCTGGTCCGCAAATTCTGAGAATGACGAAACGGCCGCGTGGCATGGGCACGCGGCCGTTTCCCGTCGAAGCTTGCGTTCACGTTCCGCGATTCGCTCTCAGGGCGTGCAGGCCGCTTGTGCTTTCCCGTTGTGAGAGGGCTCCCCAGCGCTCTCGAGTCTGGCCGAAGACTGAGTAACAAGGGCTTTGCCAATAAATCCTACCGATGCCAGGTGATTTTGGCATGTTGCGCAACAATCACATCGCGTAAATTCGGTGTTGTCGGCGAGGGCAATTTCCAAAATTCAGTGAGAAGCGGACTTTATCCGCTTTCGCTTTTCGGAATTCTCATTATTACTTATTGGGCTTGTCGGTCTTTGTGATCGCGTTGGCGGCCTGCCTCTTTAGAAAGTCTTCCTGAGTGGTGTCATTCGATTGGCGCCAGTCCTTTCTTTGAGTTTATCAGAGTTGTGCCGAATCCGAGGTGATCGAGCACGTCTCTCAAAAATGTCATCGCCTCGATTGTGGGAGGTTAAGCAATGGCGACGCCGATTGTTTTCAATAACACTGTGTATCAGCCCGGCTACTTCGGGACCGATGATGGCGGCGTGCCGACCAACGCGACCCGTAGCTTCCGGATCGACGACGTTTACAGCTTCCCCGTCACCGTCAACGGGACGGTCAACAATCCCGGCGACACCGTCACGCTGACCTACACGCTTCCAGGCAGCTCGACGCCGACGTCGCAGACGCTGACCGCGACGGCGCTCGACAACGGCAATATGATCCTGTTCACGGGCGGCAGCGTGCCGGGCAGCACGGCCGCGGGCACCAACCGCTTCGTGTTCTCCAACGTTCAGATGTATGGCAGCGGCGATCCGAACCGCACCACCTTCGCGGATGACGGCAACCAGACCCTCGGAGCCTATGCGGCGCCCGTCTGCTTCGTGACCGGCACCCAGATCCGCACCGAGCGCGGCGACGTGGCCGTCGAGGATCTCAAGGTCGGCGACGTCGCCGTCACCGCCTCCGGTCGTCTGCGGCCCATCACCTGGATCGGACACCGCGACATGAAGGCCGTCGGTGCTGCCCTCCCCTTCCACCAGCAGCCGGTCCATGTCCGCGCCGGCGCCTTCGGCCACGGCCTGCCGGCCCGTGACCTCCTCCTCTCGCCCGGTCACCCGGTGCTGGTCGGCGCCGATGCCGACAACGAGGGTGGCGTGCTCGTGCCGGTGATGTGCCTCATCAATGGCACCTCCATCACCCGCGAGCCGCGCGCCACCGTCACCTACTGGCACGTCGAGCTCGATGCTCACGACATCCTGCTCGCCGAGGGCCTGCCGGCCGAGAGCTACATCGACGGCGGCGACCGCGCCTTCTTCGCCGAAGCCTCGGATCACGCCCTGCACAACCCGGACTTCGTGCCGGCGGGTTGGAACGGCCGCTGCCGCCCGGTCGCGGTGGAGGGTTCGGTGGTCGAGGCCGAGCGCCTGCGTCTCGATGCCGTGTTCGCCGGCTCGCTCAGCGCGCAGTGCGACTGGGATGCCGCGAGCCGCTGGGTCGCCTGATCGGCGCGAATCTCTCGTCTGAAAGAAGAGGCGGACGGCAGGTTATCCCGCCGTCCGCCTTTCGCGTTGAAGCCGTTCGATGATCCTGCGCTGGTGCGCGAGGATCAATCCTTGAGGTCGGCGGGAACCTTGCCGCCGTTCTCCTCGAGCTTCTTGATGACCTGCTTGTGCAGCCAGACGTTCATGGAAGCCGAGTCGTTCTTGTCGCCGCTGTAATGCAGCTCGTCGGCGAGCTGCTGGCGGGCATGCAGGCTCGAATCGAGGTCGAGCAGCTTCATCAGATCGACGATGGAGGTGCGCCAGTTCAGCTTCTGCGGGTTCTTGGCGGCGAGGTCGTTGAGGACGGCCTCGACATCGACCGATCCGCCCGAAGTGGCGCCGCCGCTGGTGGGCGTGGAGGCCGGCGCGCTGCCGCCGCCGGACGAGGGTTGGGCCTGCACTTCCGACGGCTTGGAGGATGACGGGGTCGCCTCGGCGGCCTGCGCCTCCGACGAGCCGAACGGGTGGAGGATCTTGCTGACGATGCTGCCGATGAGGCTCATGGCGTGACCTATCCTCTTGTCTTCCGGCGGCAGCTCTGCCGCGTTCGGCTGGATAAACGGCAGGACCGGAACAGCTGTTCCGTTGCGGGCCGGCAAAGCTTTCCTGTTCCGCATAGCATTTGACCGCCGCCTGAGATTGGAAGATCGGGCGCGCTGTGCCATGGGAAGCACCGCCCTGCCTCCTGGAACCCCTTTCGATGCGCAATCTGCTCAAGGCCTTCGCCCTGGTTGCAGGGCTTCTCGCCCTCCCCGTTTTCTTTGCCGCCCCCCTCGCCGCCCAGACCGTGCCCGTGCGCATCGGCGTGATTCCGGTGGTCGGCGCGGCCCCCATCTTCGTCGCCAACGGCGAGGGCTGGCTGAAGGAGGCTGGGCTCGCCTCCACCTTCACCACCTTCGAGTCGGGCCCGAACATGATCCAGGCGCTCGCCTCGGGCACCATCGACGTCTACGTCGCCGGCATCGCGCCGCTCGCGGTGGCCCGCACCAAGGGCATCGATGTGCGGGTCGTGGCCGCCACCGCCATCGAGGAGATGGTGTTCGTGGCCGCCCCCAAGCTCGCCCCCTATTTCGAGTCGGCCCCGAGCAAGGCGGAGGCCTTCAAGCAGTTCAAGGCGAAGGAGGGCCGCCCGGCCCGGCTCGCCACCCAGCCGCCGGGCTCGGTGCCTAACACGACCCTCCAGCACTGGCTCTGGCAGGTGGCGAAGGCCGATAAGGCCGATGTCGAAATCGTCTCCATGGGCATCGACGCGACGCAGCAGGCGCTGCTCGCCGGGGCCGTCGACGGCGCCTCGATCCGCGAGCCGGCATTGACCATCGTTCAGGGCCGCAATCCGAAGATCAAGCTGGTCGCCACCGGTGGCGAGATGTTCCCCGACCAGCCCGGCACCGTGGTCGCCGTCTATGGCAAGTTCGCCGATGCCAACCCGAAGGCGGTGGAAGGCCTCGTCTCGGCATTGGTCAAGGCGACCGACCTCCTGAAGAAGGATCCGGCCCGGGCCGCCGGACCGGTCGAGGCGGCGCTCGGCAAGGGCATCACCGATGTCGCCACGATCCAGAAGGCGCTGTCGTCGCCGGCCGCGAAGTTCGTCGCCGATCCGCGCACGATCATTGAGGCGACGAAGAAGATGCAGGCCTATCAGGTCTCCATCGGCACCCTGGACAAGGAAGCGCCGACCGATGGCCTGTTCGACTCCAAGCCCTTCGATGCGGCTACAAAGCCGTGATGCCGCCGATCCAACCCTGAGCCCGATCTCCGCCCCATGACCTCGTTCCGCTCGGCCGCCCTGGCGGTCGCGGGGCTCGCCGCCTTCCTCGCCCTGTGGGAGGCTGCGCCCCGGCTCGACCTTGTCAATCCGGCCTTTCTGCCGCCGCCCTCCTCCATCCCGGCCGCCTTCGCCCGCGAGATCTCCGGCGGCGCCTGGCCGCGCGCCGTGGTCGAGAGCCTGAGCCACTACGTGGTCGGTCTCGTGGCCGGCGCGGGGGCGGGCATCGCCCTCGGGCTCGCCTCCGGCATGTTCGGCTGGTTCGAGAGCCTGACCGCCGGGATCGTGCGGCTGCTGCGGCCGATCCCCGGCCTTGCCTGGGTGCCCTTCGCGATCATCTGGTTCGGTGTTCAGCCCTCGGCCGCCGTGTTCATCATCGCGGTGGGCGTGTTCTGGATCGTGTTCTTCGCGACGCAGGGCGCGGTGCGCGGGGTCGACCGCGATCTGATCGAGGTCGCCAAGGCCTTCGGTTTCCGCGGCGCTTGGCCCCGGCTGACCAAGATCCTGCTGCCGGCCGCGACGCCGGGCATCCTCGTCGGCCTGCGCACGGCCTTGGGCCAGGCCTGGATGGCGGTGGTCGCCGCCGAGATCTTCGGTGTTCCGGGGATCGGCGCGCGGATGATGCAGGCCTCCTCGCTCCTCTCCACCGATATCGTCGTGGTCTACATGCTCACCATGGCCGCCCTCTACGGCCTGTTCGATACCGGCTTCGTCGCCCTGCAGGGCTGGCTGCTGCGGTGGCGCGCATGACGACCTCTTCTCCGATCATCGATATCCGCGGCTTGAGCCTCGCCTACGAGCGGGACGGGCGGCGCACCGAGATTCTCTCCGCCCTCGACCTCGCGGTGCCGCGCGGCCAGTTCCTCGTCATCGTCGGCGAATCCGGTGTCGGCAAGTCGACCCTGCTGCGCGTGCTGATCGACCTGGCCAAGCCGAGCGGTGGCACGGTCGCCCTCGATACCGACCCGGCGACCCGCACGCCGATGGCGCTGGTCTTCCAGGATGCGCGGCTGCTGCCCTGGCGCCGGGTGATCGACAACGTCGCCTTCGGCCTGGAGCGGCACGGTCTCACGAAATCCGAGCGCCGGGAGCGGGCGGCGGCGATGCTCAAGCTCGTCGGCCTGTCCGACCTTGCCGGCCGCTGGCCGCACCAGCTCTCCGGCGGCCAGCGCCAGCGGATCGCCATCGCCCGCGCACTCGCGGTCGAGCCGGAGGTGCTCCTGATGGACGAGCCGTTCTCGGCCCTCGACAGCTTCACCCGCGAAGGGCTTCAGGACGAGATCCAGCGCATCAAGGCGCAGACGGGCAAGACGGTCCTGTTCGTGACCCACGACATCGACGAGGCGGTCTATCTCGCCGACCGGGTCGTGGTGCTGGCCGGCAGCCCCGGCCGCATCGCCGCGGATGTGTCCATTGCCCTTCCCCGCCCGCGCCAGCGCCGGGATGCGGCCCTGGTCGAGGCGGCGCGCCACCTGCGGGCGGAGCTGTCGCGGCGCTCGGCAGAACTCTGATCCCCCCTCTTGGGTGATCCGCTCTTTTCGGGGCCGGGAACCATCTTTCGGGTCGTCGCCCTATCTTGACGGTTCTACGGCCGCGTCGGAACCTGCGACGGCCCCGGACAGGGTACCTCGGGAGAGCAAGATGGGGTTTTTTCAGGACGCCCTCGTGCGTTTCAACCGGGTGGTGATGTCCTACGCGGGCGATGCCGTGTTCATGCAGGCGGCGGTCTCCGCGGCGGCCAACGTGATCGTGGCCGATGGCGACACCGACGAGGAGGAGATCGAGGCGGCCCTCGTCAGCATGCGGGCGAACCCGATCCTGGAGAAATCCTACGATACCCTGGCCCTGGAGCGGGCGCTGTTCGAGGCTTTGGCCCGGGCGGAGCTGCGCGCCGGGCGGCTGGAGAACCTGCAGCAGGTCGCAGCCATTGCCGACCGTCCGCAAGAGCAGCGCCAGCACGTCTTCCTCATCGCCGCGGATGTCGCTGACAAAGGCGGCATCACCGAGAGCGAGCACAAGGCGCTCGACGAACTGGCGAAGGCGCTGGATGTCGACAAGGCCACCCTGCTCGGCTGAAGCCGGGCGGGCATGAGGCCGCAGCGGCAGGATCGCCCAGCCGGGTGCAAGAAGATCCGCTGACCCTTCGCGGGGGACGGCGGGCGGCCTATCTTTCAGGTCTGGTGTGGAGGGTAGCCATGTACAAGGTAACGGGAACGGACCCCTCCGGTCGGACGCTGGCCTTCGCCTGCGGGACCGATGAGCAGGCCCTCGAAAAGACCTGGGAGCTGGCGGGGCGCGGCTTTCGCAACATCTCCGTCGCCGATCCGAAGGGGCGCGAGATGAGCGCCCTCGCCTTCGAGCGCTCCCTCGATTTCGACTACGATTATTGAGGCCGGCGGGGCGGGCGGCGACGGAGCGGAAACCCGCTCACGCCGCCCGCTTCTGATAATCCTTGACATCGGTGAACCGGATCTTCTCCCAGCGCTCCTCCTCGTAGCGTAGGGAGAAGGCGGTGGTGGCCATGAAGACCGGCGCGCCGTCGAGATCGCTCGCCATGGCCGAGCCGTGGGAATCGATGAACTTGTCGATTTCGGTGTCCGAATCCGACTCGATCCAGCGGCAGACCGAGAACCGGCTCGTCTCGAAATCGATCGGCAGGCCGTACTCGGCCTGGAGCCGCTCCTTCAGCACGTCGAGCTGGAGCGCGCCGACCACGCCGACGATGGCCGGCGAGCCGTCCTGCGGCACGAAGACCTGCACCACGCCCTCCTCGCCCATCTGCTGGAGCGCTTCCTTCAGCTTCTTGGCCTTCATCGCGTCGGTGAGCTTGATCCGGCGCATGATCTCGGGGGCGAAGCTCGGCACGCCGCGGAACACGATCTCCTCGCCCTCGGTGAGCGTGTCACCGATGCGCAAGGTGCCGTGGTTGGGAATGCCGACGACGTCGCCGGCATAGGCCTCGTCGGCGATGGCCCGGTCCTGGGCGAAGAAGAATTGCGGCGCCGAGAGGGACATCGGCTTGCCCGTGCGCACGAGCTTGGCCTTCA
The DNA here is from genome assembly GCA_020741775.1 of Methylorubrum populi. GTDB lineage: Bacteria > Pseudomonadota > Alphaproteobacteria > Rhizobiales > Beijerinckiaceae > Methylobacterium > Methylobacterium populi_B. The sequence goes on along the minus strand of DYYG01000028.1, from coordinate 67,368 downwards.
TTCCACGCCGGAGTTGACCCGAGCAGACCCGCATGAAGGCGATGCGGTCGCGGTGGTTCGGGTCCATGTTCGCCTGGATCTTGAACACGAAGCCGGTCATCTTCGGCTCGGTCGGCTGCACCGCGCGCTTGTCGGCCTCCTGGCCCCGTGGCGGCGGGGCGAAGCGGGCGAGCCCGTCGATCAGGTCGCGCACCCCGAAATTGCGCAGCGCCGAACCGAAGAAGACCGGCGTCAGATGGCCTTCACGGAAGGCGGTCAGGTCGAAGGTCTTCAGGCCGCCCTCAGCCAGCTCCACCTCCTCGCGCCACGCATCGGCCGCGCCGTTCTCGGTCAGCAGCGTGTCGAACAACGGATCGCCCGGACCGGAGACGGAAATCATGCCGGCATCGTCGGCGGCATCGAGCCGGCGGACGCGGTTCTGGCCCAGTTCGTAGGTGCCGGCAAAGTTGCGGCCGAGGCCGATCGGCCAAGTGACCGGGGCCACGTCGAGGGCGAGCGTCTTCTCGATCTCGTCGAGGGTCTCGAACGGGTCGCGGGCCTCGCGGTCGAGCTTGTTCACGAAGGTGACGATCGGGATGTCGCGCAGCCGGCACACCTCGAACAGCTTCCGCGTGCGCGCCTCGATGCCCTTGGCCGCGTCGATCACCATCACGGCCGAGTCGACGGCGGTGAGCGTGCGGTAGGTATCCTCCGAGAAGTCCTCGTGGCCCGGCGTATCGAGCAGGTTGAAGACGCAATCGCCGTATTCGAAGGTCATCACCGAGGTGACGACCGAGATGCCGCGCTCCTTCTCGATGCCCATCCAGTCGGAGCGGGTCGAGACGCGATTGCGCTTGGCCTTCACCTCACCCGCGAGCTGGATCGCTCCGCCGAACAGCAGCAGCTTCTCCGTGAGCGTGGTCTTGCCCGCATCCGGGTGCGAAATGATCGCGAAGGTGCGGCGCCGGGCGACCGGATCGGCCTTCGGGTCGGCGGGTTTGGATTCGGTCTGCATCAGCATGGCGGGCATCGGCCGCCGGGTTGAGGGCGGCCGCTCGTCTCGAATGGGGGCCGGGCGGTGCCTGCTCTCTACGCGGTCCGCGCGTCCTACGCAAAGCCGGCCGGCATCCTAGACCACGCTCTCCTGCGGCCGGAAGCGGGCGAAGCGCCAGGCCAGCACCGGCAGCACGGCGAGATTGAGCACGGTCGAGGTCGCGAGGCCGCCGAGGATGACCTGTGCCATCGGGCCCTCGATCTCGCGGCCCGGCTCGCCGGCGCCGAGCGCCAGGGGCAGCAGCCCGAGCCCGGTGACGAGGGAGGTCATCAGGATCGGCACCAAGCGATCGGCGGCGCCCTCGATCGCTGCCGCCGCATTCCATGATCGCCCTTCCACCAGCACCAGATGCTCGTAATGGGCGATCATCATGATGGTGTTGCGCAGGGAGATGCCGAACAGGGTCACGAAGCCGACGATCGAACCGAGCGAGATCACGGCCCCGGTGGCTCCGACCGTCAGCACGCCCCCGACGAAGGCGAAGGGCATGTTGACGAGGACGAGGGCAAGGTTGGCGAGCGAGCCGGTGACCATGGCCAGGAGCAGCACGATCCCGAGCCCGGCGAGGCCGGTATACAGGGCCAGATCCTGCCGCGCCCTGGCCTGGGCCTCGGCGGCGCCCCCGAACCCGACATAGACGCCAGCCGGCAGCGCGACCTCGCGGGCGATCTTGCGCTTGGCCGCCTCGGTGAACGAGGCGACGTCGCGCCCCTCGACATTGGCCGTCACCACCCGCACCCTTTGCGCGCCGACATGGCCGACGGCGTAGCGGCCCGAGGTTTCGTAGACGTCCGCGACATGGGCGAGGCGGATATAGCTGCCGCTCGGGGTTTTGAGCGGCAGGTCGCCGAGGGTGGAGACGCGGGTGCGCGCGGCGCGGTCGAGGGCGACCACGACGTTGAACACGGCGTTGCCCTCGTAGGCCTGGCCGACGATATCGCCCTGATAGGCGGTGCGCACGATCTCCAGCACCTCGATCGGGTCGAGGCCCCAGTGACGCAGGTCGGCCTGGCGCAGGCTCACGGTGATCTGCGGCAGGCCCGGCGGGGATTTCAGCTGGACATCGGCCGCGCCGCGAACCTCGGCCAGCTCCCGCGCCACATCCCGCGCCGCCGCCTCGATCCGGTCGAGATCCGTGCCGTAGAGGCTGACCACCACCGGCGCGGTGAAGCCTGAGACGACCTCCTCGATCCGCTCCGTCAGGAAGGTCTTGAGCGAGAAGCTCGCGCCGGGTGTCGCCGCCATCAGGGCGCGGATGCCGGCCTCCGCCCGCTCCTGCGCCGCGCCGTCGAGCCCCGGTTCGAGGTCGATATGGATCTCGCTGTCGTGGGTTCCCCCGAGATCGTAGCCCGCCTCGGCCCGGCCGACCTGCTGGGCGACCGCCCGGACGCCGGGGACCGCCTTCAGGCCGGCGGTGACATGGGCGCCGAGCCGCAGGGTTTCCTGAAGGGACGTGCCGGGCGCCGAGGCCATGTGCAGGATGAGGTGACCTTCCTTCAGGTCGGGCAGGAAGGCGCCGCCGAAGAACGGCAGCAAGGCGCCCCCCGCCAGCATCGTGGCGAGGCCCGCGCCGATCACGAGCCGCGGGTGCCTGTCGAGGCGGGTCAGCCCGCGGATGTAGAGACGCCGCAGCAGCCGGGTCACCGGCGGATCCTGCACCGGCAGGTCCTTCCGGCCGGCGAGCAGCAGGCGGGCCAGGGCCGGCGTCACCGTCAGCGCGACGGCGAGAGAAGTGAGGACGGCGAGGATATAGGCGAGCGCCAGGGGGCCGAACAGGCGCCCGGACACGTCGGTGAGCGCCAGGACCGGCAGGAAGACGAGCAGCACCGCGAAGGTGGCGTAGGCGACCGAGACGCGCACCTCCAGAAAGGCGTCGCGCACCACCCGCGCGCCCGGCAGGGGCGAGCCGGAGCGCCGGTTTTCGCGCAGGCGGCGCATGACGTTCTCGACGCCGATCACCGCATCGTCGACGACCTCGCCGATGGCGATGGCGAGACCGCCGAGGGTCATGGTGTTGAGGCTCTGGCCGAGGGCGCCGAGGACCAGCACCGCTCCGATCAGCGAGAGAGGGATCGCCGTGGCGCTGATCAGCGCCGTCCGCCAGTCGAAGAGGAAGACGAACAGCACCACCACGACGAGGAGGCCGCCGAGCACCAGCGCCTGCATGACGTTGCCGGTGGCCTGCGCGATGAACCCCGCCGGGCGGAACAGGTCGGTGCGCAGCACGATCCCGTCCCGTTCCAGTCCAGGGCGCAATTCGGCCAGGGCGGCCTCGACCTTGGCGGTCACGTCCAGGGTATTGGTCCCGTATTGCGCGCCGACCATCAGCAGCACCCCCGGCTGCCCGTCGACCAGAGCCGCGCTGATGGCCGGTTCCGGCGCGTCGGCGACGTCGGCGACATCGCCAAGGACGACGCTGGCCCCGCCTTCGTTGACCAGCACGGTGCGGGCCACCGCCTCCGGGGTCAGGGATTGCCCCTCGGTCTGCAGGGCGATGCGCTGGTTGGCGGTGTCGATGAACCCGGCCCCGCGCACCCCCGTCGCCTTGCGGGCGGCGGCGAGCACGTCGTTGATGCCGATGCGGAAGCGGATCAGATCCTGCGGCCGGATCTGGATGCGGATCGAGCGCACGTCGCCGCCATAGACCAGCACCTCGCCGACGCCGGGGGCGGCGAGCAGGCGCAGGCGCAGGTTCCAATCCGCCACCGTCCGCAGATCCATCGGCGAACGGGTGGAGGAGGTCAGGCCGACCAGGAGCACGGAACTGGTCGCCGTGGTCAGCGCCGTCATCGTCGGCGGCAGCACACCCTGCGGCAGCCGGCCCGCGACCGAGGCCAGGCGCTCGTTCACGAGCTGGCGCGCCCGGTAGATGTCGCTGCCCGAGCCGAAGGTCACGGTGATGACCGACAGGCCCTGGATCGAGTTCGAGCGCATCGTCGCCAGCCCGGGCAGGCCGCCGATCGCCACCTCCAGGGCTTGGGTCACCAGCACCTCGACCTGCTCCGGGCTGAGACCCGGAGCCTCGGTCTGCACCGTTACCGTGGGCGGCGCGAATTCCGGGAAGACGTCGTACTGGGCCGAGCCGAGGGCGACGAGGCCGTAGAACAGAAGCGCGAGGGCCGAGGCCAGGACGATCCCCGGCCGGCGGACCGCGAAGGCGACCAGAGAGGCCTGCAGGCCGGAGGGGGCGGCGCGCGCGGATCCGGCGGGCTCGTTCGTCCGCGCCACAGGGCGATCGCGCTGTTCGGTCGACATGCTCAATCGTCGTCCGCGTCAGCGGCAGCCTGCCCCTGGCCACGCATCTCCTCGGAGAGCAGCGCCTGCGGGCCGCTCACGACGAGTTCCGCCTCGGGCCCGAGATCGTCGACGACGAAAGCGTCCGCCGAGATCGGCACGTCGAGGCGGAGGAGATGACGGGCGAAGGCGTCGTCGCCGACGCTTCGGTAGATCCAGGCATTCCCCTGCCAATGCACCACCGCGCTTTCCGGGACCGCGATGCCCGTCGTCGCGCGATCGGAGGTGAGGAAGGCCATGACGCTCATGCCGGGCAGAAGGCCGCTATCGCCGGCAACCGTGTAGAAGTAGCTGACCCCCTGGATGCGCTGATCGGTCCGGGTCGCGGAGGAGACGTAGCGCAGGGCGATGCGCTCGCTCTGCGGCGGCACCTCGACGAAGGCCGTTTTCGGCGGCGTCTTGAGCGTCCCACCGGGCGGCAGGGTCACCTGAACCAGGAAATCGGTCCGCTCGATCAGGCGGGTGATCATCGGTGCGCGCTCGATGATTGCCCGGCCGATCACCGGCCCCCATTCCTGCTGGGCGGTTGCCGCGAGCGTGCGGAGCTGGGATTGCGCGGCGGCCAGGGCCGCCTCGTCGGTGCGGAAGGTGCCCTCGGCGGTCTCAAGCTGGACCTGTGTCGCGTATTGTCCGAGGTTGCGGGCACGGGCATAGGCGCTGCGGGACACCTCCGCCTTCGCCTCCGCCGTCTGCAATTGCGCCTTGGCACTGGCATAATTGTTGGTCAGCTCGGTGACCCGGGCGAGATCGAGGATCGCGCCGTAGGCCTGCAGTTCGATCGGGTGGGGCTGACGGACGAGCCGCGCCGTCTCGATCCCGATCCGCTCCTGTTCCGCATCGGTCAGCCGCACGACGATGCGGCCGCCCTCCAGGCTGGTGCGCGCGGAGGGACGATGTTGCGCCGATGCCGGGAGATGGGTGGCGAGTGCGGGAGCGCCGGGAAGCCGAGCGCGCAGATCGGTCAGGAGCGGCCCGGCCCGATTCCGCAAGTCGGCGCCGGCTTCCGTCAGCATCAGGGCGCCGAGCGCACATCCGCCCAGCACCAGCCACGCGGACAGAACCGCCCGCTGTCGCATCCCTCGCCTCCCCGCCCCCGCTTCTTTTCGTGATTGCCACTTTTGCCCGAACCGTCTGGTGGGGTCCAGCATAATCAGGCTGCAGGAACGCGCCGCGTGTTCGGGCCACCCTCGATTGAAACGGTTGCAGACGGTGGCGCGCGGTCGATGAAATGCGGATGCAATGCATTAGTTTTCTTGCATTTATAGTCAGAATTTTCCGTAATATGTTGCCACGATTTTGCAAATCTCATAATTAATCTTGTCTTCGTCAAGCTCTGGATCTTCGAGAAGCATGGCTATCGTGGCCAGAAACATCTCGGTTGTCAGCCGCACGGCTGTTCGGAGTTCGGCTTCCGGGATGTGCCCGTAGCGGCGCTTCTGGAACACCAGAAGACGCTCGACCACCTCTGTCCGGAAGCGGTTTGCCACCTCGCGCAGGGCGGGCAGGGCATGGATGGAGCGCAGGATCCAGATCCCGCCGGGAAATTCCCGCACCAGTGCCGTCACTCGCTGTTGAATGACGAAGTTGCTTTCCGTCGCCTCCTCCACCGAGTGCGTATCGAGCCCCCCGGCATCGACCCATTCCGCTAGGGCTTCGTAGAATTGCGCGTAGATGAGTTCGGCCAGAGCGACGATGAGAGCGTACTTGTTCGGGAAATACCGGTAGAGGGCCGGCGGGCTGATCCCGGCGCGCTTCGCAACCATGTTGGTGGAAATCCGCTCCATTCCCACCTCTTCGAGAAGCTCGCCCGTCACCCTCAGAATGCGGATATAGGTCTCGCGGGAGCGCTTCTGCGCCGGCTGAGCTTTCGCCTCCAAGTCAACCGCTGCTTCGCCTTCGCTGCTCTGCACTAAAAACTCCCTTTATAAAAATGTCATCGAGCGCGCGCCGAACTTTTCCGAGCCAGCGCGACCGCAAGACTGCAAGCGAACAACGGAAACATTCGTGCGAAACCTGACCCCCGAAGCAGCGATGTCATCTTCGGGATGGTGTTGCGAGCGCCTCGGCGGCCCCTTCCCGCGGCGATGTGAGTGGTGGAGCGCGGCGGGGCAAGCCTCCGTCCCCGATCCGATGACGCCAGCTGTCATCATCCTTCACCTCCGGCACCCAGACAACCGTTTCTCGGCCGCGCCGCCTCCGGCTGAACCCAGCCGCTTGACAGCTCTGACACGATGGTCATACAGAAAAAGTTAGCGATCACTAGCATAAATGGCGGCCTCGAAACGGAACCGCCGGCCGACGATGAGCGGCCGCACGGCTGGCCTCTTTGTTTTCGGGGGCGAAGGTTCTGCCAAGTACAGAGTGTGTGCGTGCCAGGATAAATTTTCGGAACAAAATAGAAATAGTTCCGGCGAAGACGTAGGGCTGTACATGGACCTCGGCGATCTGGACGCAATATCCGCTTCCGATTTAATTGGAACGAGGGCGGTATCGTCCCGCGAGCTGGTGATGGCGGCCATCGAACGCATCGAGGAGCGGAATCCGGCCGTCAACGCGGTCATTCACAAGCTCTACGATGCGGCGATCGCGGCGGCCGAGGACCCGAAGCTGGCGGAGACGCCGCTGCGTGGTGTGCCGACCCTCATCAAGGATCTCGATGGCAGCAGCGCCGGCGATCCCTGGTATGGCGGATCCCTCTATCTCAAGAAGCTCGGCTGGCGGGAACCGGACGATTCCCATGCCATCGCCCAGATGCGGCGGGCCGGCCTGATCATCGTCGGGAAGACCGCGACCCCCGAGTTCGGCATGCAGCTGAACACCGTCAGCGACGTGCACGGGGTGACGCGGAACCCCTGGAACCTCGATCACAGCGCGGGAGGGTCAAGCGGTGGCTCGGGAGCGGCCGTGGCCGCCCGCATGGTGCCCGTCGCCCATGCCGGTGATGGGGGTGGCTCGATCCGCGTCCCCTCCGCCTTCAATGGCTTGTTCGGGCTCAAGCCGAGCCGTGGGCGAGTCTCGAACGCGCCCCTCGAAGCGGATGCCTGGGGTGGTTTGGTCTGCCGCCACGTCCTCACCCGCTCGGTGCGAGACAGTGCGCTTCTTCTCGACCACGTTTCCAGGCCGGGCCCCGGCGACCCCTATGTCGCTCCCGCGGCCGCCGGTCCGTATCGCGACGAGGTTTGCGGCGGCGTGCGGGGCTTGAGGGTCGGGATCCTGCGGCACAGCCCGCTCGGCGGTCCGGTCGATCCCGAATGCGCGGACGCGGTAGCCCGCGCAGGCAGACTCCTTGAGGAGGCCGGTGCTGCCGTCGAAGAGAGCCATCCCGGCGCCTACCAAGCGTTCCAGGGCGAAGATTTCGTCAAGATCGTCATGTCCTGGGTCGGCTACGAAATCGAGGATTTGATCCGCCGCTCGGGGGTCGAGCCGGAGGAAGGCGATCTTTCGCCGCCCGTCTTGTCTGCCCTCGAGGTCGCCCGGTCGCTACCCGCCACCCGTTACGTCGCCGCGATGGAGGCGATCCATGCCTGGTCCCGCCGGATGAAGGCGTGGTGGCAGGATTTCGACATCCTGCTCGCCCCGGTCTCCCCCTGGGTCGCACCGGTGCTCGGATCTGCCCGGGCTCAGCCGGTCGAACCGCCCGACGCCCTGAACGCCCTGGCCTTCACCGCGCCTTTCAACGCCACGGGACAGCCGGCCGCTTCGATCCCGATGGGCTGGACGCCGGCCGGCCTGCCGGTGGCCGTCCAGGCCGTCGCAGCGCTGGGCAGGGAAGATCTGCTGTTTCGCGTGGCCGGCACGATCGAGCGGCTGGCGCCCTGGGCGCACCGCAAGCCTGCTCTCGCCATGGGGCATGCCATGGGGCGTGCCATGGCGCGTGGGGCGAACGGCTCCGTCTCGTCGGCTGTCTGAAGCCGTGGGGATTCCGATGCTGCGGAGGGTCGCGGCCGAGCCCCGATCCGCTTCGAAAGGGACGGCGACCCGCAAGGATCGTCGTCAGAACCGTCCTTCACCCATCCGGTGGGGTGTCTCTGGGGTCCTCCATGTACACGGCTGATCTGGGTCGCGTCCGCCATCGCTTCGACGACCTCAAGCACCTTCTCGCGGCGGCGACGCCGGAGCGCTCCGGCGATCGCCTCGCCGGGCTCGGGGCCCGGAGCGCGGAAGAGCGGATCGCGGCCCGGACCGCCCTTGCCAACCTGCCGCTCCGGCACTTTCTCAACGAGCTCGTCGTGCCCTACGAGGCGGACGAAGTCAGTCGCTTGATCATCGACACCCACGATTCCAGCGCCTTCCAGCCGATCGCCCATCTCACCGTCGGCGAATTCCGGGACTGGCTTCTGCGCAACGAGACCCAGGCCGTGACCCTCGCCTCCGTCGCATCGGGGATCACGCCGGAGATGGCCGCCGCCGTGTCCAAGCTGATGCGCAATCAGGATCTTATCGCTGTCGCGCGCAAGGTGAGAGTCGTCACCGCATTCCGCAACACCCTGGGCCTGCCCGGACGCCTGGCGGTGCGCCTTCAGCCCAACCATCCGACCGATGATCCGAAGGGGATTGCGGCCTCGATCGCCGACGGGCTGACCATGGGCTGCGGCGATGCGGTGATCGGCATCAATCCCGCCACCGACAGCATCGGAGCGGCCGATACCCTGCTCCGGCTGATCGACGACATCCGCGAGCGCTTTGCCGTGCCGACGCAGAGCTGCGTGCTGACGCATGTGACGAACACGATCGAACTGGTGAATGGTGGCGCGCCGGTCGATCTCTGCTTCCAGTCGATTGCCGGCACCGAGGCCGCCAACAGGGGCTTCGGCATCGATCTGACGGTCCTGGCCGAAGGCGACGACGCGACGCGTTCGCTCCGGCGGGGGAGCGTCGGTGACAACGTCATGTATTTCGAGACCGGACAGGGATCGGCCCTCTCCGCCGAGGCGCATCACGGGGTCGATCAGCAGACGCTGGAGGCGCGGGCCTATGCCGTGGCGAGGGCTTTCCGGCCGCTCCTGGTGAACACCGTCGTGGGCTTCATCGGCCCCGAATACCTCTACGACGGCAAGCAGATCACACGCGCCGCCCTCGAAGACAATTTTTGCGGAAAACTCCTCGGCCTGCCGATGGGCGTCGATGTCTGCTACACGAACCATACGACGGCCGACCAAGACGATATGGATTCCCTGCTGACCCTTTTGGGCGTCGCGGGGACCACCTTCGTCATCGGTGTGCCCGGTGCCGACGACATCATGCTCAACTATCAGAGCACAAGCTTCCACGATGCGCTCTACGTGCGGGACGTGCTGCGATTGAGGCCGGCGCCGGAATTCGAGGCTTGGCTGGCCTCCATCGACCTCCTCGACGGGCAGGGACGCGTCCGGGAACTCGACGGCTCGGCCCTGCCGCATCCGCTTCTGACGGGTGCCGTCCATGCGTGAGCGGCAGCCGGTGCGCAACGAGGCTTTCGACAGGCTGCGCAGGCTGACCCCCGCACGCGTGGGGCTCGGCCGCGCAGGACAGGGGTTGCCGACGGAGTCGATGCTGGAATTCCAACTCGCCCATGCCCGGGCGCAGGACGCCGTACGCGCGGAACTGGACCTCGCGCGCCTCGGGCGGAAGCTGCCGCACCCCTTCCTCGTGGTCGAGAGTGCGGCGGGGAACCGCGCCACCTATCTGCAGCGCCCGGACCTCGGGCGCCGACTGTCCGAATCCGTGCTCGATCTGCCGCGCGGCGGGTGCGACCTGGCGATTGTCCTCGGCGACGGGTTGTCCGCCACCGCTGTCGAGGCCCATGCGCCGCCGCTCCTCGCGGCTCTGCTGCCCATGCTCGCAGGGTGGACGGTCTCACCGGTCATCGTCGCCCGGCAGGCCCGCGTCGCCCTCGGCGACCCGATCGGCGAGCGGCTCGGCGCACGCTGCGTGCTGATGCTCATCGGCGAGCGGCCGGGCCTGAGCGCCGCCGACAGCCTCGGCGCCTACCTGACTTGGAATCCGATCCCGGGACGCCGGGACAGCGAGCGCAACTGCGTCTCCAATATCCGCACGCGGGACGGGCTCCACCCTCTGGCGGCCGCCGACAAGATCCTTTGGCTTCTGAACGAAGCCCGGCGGCTTTCCGCCACCGGGATTGTGCTGAAGGATCGTCACGTCGCTCTCCCGGGGGATGAAGCACCGATCCGGTGGCTGGAACAGTGAAGATGCGATGAGCCTCGAAGAGTTCGGATCGTCAATGTAAATCCGCGAGGGGACGGTGGTCGCGACTGTCCGTGCAACGCTCCTGTCACTTCTGGTTCGGGCACTGGATGAACGCAGCGGACGGGCAGATGTCCTGCTGCAGGAGGAAGGCCTCACCGTGCCGTCCTGGAGGATGGCGATAACCTGATCTGTCTCGAGCGCGACCTGCATCTCTTCGCGCGGGCCGCCGCCGAGATCGGTGACCCGTTCCTCGGCTTCCGGAACATGGGTTCGGATGCGATCCTCGTCCGCAGCAGCGATCTCGCGCTCAGGATACCCCACGGGCAGGAGAGCCCGCGGATCTTCCTCCAACGGCACGTCTCCGTCGAAGGTGACGAAGCGCCGCCGCCATCCCTGAGACAGGCTGGATAGCGTGCCCCCGTTGTAGAGCATTTTCCGCGGAAGTGATGGCCGATTCCGCGAGAGACATCGCGGCACGATCAAGCAGCGAGAGCATTTTTTGCGATCCAAGGATCATGGAAGCTGCTGGTCCCAACCCTCCCCCTCATCTTGAGATCCGGGGTGAGCCGCCCCGAAGCGGCCCTCCCTCCGGCTCCGTGATCCTCGGCCGCTTCGAGACCTTCTGCGCTCAGCGCTTCAGGCTGCGAGGCAGGGTTGGAATGCGTCGTTCCCCTGTCATGCCCCCCCGGGGGGCGAATGCCTCGTTCGCTGCTAACCTTAGCTGGATGCGGGCTTTTTTCCGTAGGTCCGGATCCTCTTCGGCTAAACCTGCTCAGCGTGCCGGCCGCCGAAGCCATGGCATGATCGGTTCGGAACGATCCGGTCAGGCAGAGGCGCATCGGCAACACTCTCATCGCCGCCAGGAGAGCGACGGATACATCGCTAGGATCCAATAGGGTGCGTTTCGGTGAGCGGTCCGAACGCGCATGAGCGTCGGCGACACCGTCCTCCGAGATCTCCCCCTATGCAGTATGCGCTGCGCTTCTGTACATCGCCGTGGATCGTGCTGAAAAACGATGCCAATGGCGCGAATTGTCGATTATTGGCGCTTGGCGCGATTGAGGAGCCATCGAGATCGGTATTCCTTGCCTCCACCAAAAGGATTGCACGCATCGATACATTGACGCGCTGCATAAAAACCAGAAGTGGGCGATCGAGAACCAGGAAAACCAGAAAAATCCCTGTTCCGATCAACGCGCCATCAACAACGATCATCAACGACCATTTTTGACCTAGGGACGAGGAAATGGCTGAGCGTAAGCGTAGGTGTCGATCCGACACCGGGGGACAGAGGATCGGGCGGCTTTTCAGTGCGGCGGCGGTGGCCGGTCTCCTGCTGATGGAAGCGGGCTCGGCCACCGAAACGACCGGGGTGGCCGTTGCCCCCGAGAGTGTCGGCCTGTTGCCGCAGCGCACCGGTCGGCGGGTCGTTCCGGTTCCGCAACCGGCCGCGAACAGGGCCGAAGTACCGCAGCTTCCCAAACAGACGGTGACGGATCAGCCGTTCTTCCTCTTCAGCAGCACGCAGTTTTCCTATACCTATCTGGCCGACACCCGATATCCCGGCTTCCCGGGCCTCAGGCCGAAGACGTTCTTGCCGGGCCGCAGCGCTCCCGCGAACATGCTGTCGATCACGCATGCCGATGCGTGGGAATACGGGACGAACTTCATCAATCTCGACCTCGCCCGCAGCGGGTCCCAGACGCCGGCTGGCAGCCCGCTGCCGCAGCTCGCGAACTTCGATTACGGCCAGACGACACTGTTGTTTACCTATCGCGGAACGCTAAGCGGGAATGTGTTCGCTGGCGCGCCGGTCTTCACCGTTCCCGGCCTGATCAAGAACATGTCGCTGGCCTACGGCGTCGATCATCAGAGCGACAACACGCTGTCATCGCTGCTCAAGACCCGTGTCGTCGGCGGCGTCAGCCTGGCCCTCGACGTTCCGGTGGGCTTCGTCAACGTCAGTCTGCTCGTGCAGAAGGACTGGTTCCGCTTCGCCGATCTCGTCCCGCCCCTCCGCGATACGACGGGCGATACCGTGCCGCGGATGGAAGTTGCCTATCATCTGCCGCTGACGTTCACGGATCTGCCCTTGGCGCTCTCCGGATTCTTCGCCTACGCGCTGCCCCGCGGCCTCAACCCCCACGGCGGCAACATGAAGGCGGAGGTCGTCTCCCGCAGCGACCTCGTGCTCGATATCGGCGCCTTGGCCGATCAGCAGCCCGAGCGCGTGAAGGCCTTCATCGGCTTTCTCTGGCTTCAGGACATGAACGGCGCCAACCCCCGGTTCACCCCGGGTGCGGTCACGAAGTCGTTCCTCGCCGGCCTAAGCTTCACCGTTTTCTGAACCCGCTCGACCGGATCCCGAAATCGGAAAACCTCGGGCGCTTTCGGTCCATCCAACAAGAGATCTCTTACATCGCAGGGAACGACCATGCTGACAAAGCAGTATTACGGCCTGCCATTCCGCCGGCTATGCGCGATCGTGATCTTCTCGGCCATCACGCCGAGTGTCCTGCTCATGGCGCCCGCCATCGCCTCGCAACTCGCGATCGAGAACGGGCTGGGTCCGGCCGAGATCGGCCGCTACTTCTTCACCGAGCTTGCCGCGATGAGCCTTGCGGTTCTGCCCGGATTCTACTGGCAGACCCGTGTCGACTGGCGCAAAGTCGCCCTCGTCTCCGTCGCGCTCTTCCTCGCGGCGAACGTCGCCTCCGTCTTCGTGGCGAGTTACCAGGTTCTGCTCGTCCTGCGCTTCCTGAGTGCGCTCGGCGGCGGCACTCTGATGGTGCTGAGCCTGTCGAGCGCGGCGACCAGCAGCGATCCGGACCGGGTCTACGGGTTCTGGCTCGTCGGGCAGCTTCTGCTGGGCGCCGTCGGCCTCTATGTCATGCCGCTCCTGTTCGGGGCCTTCGGCCTGAAAGCCCTCTACATCACACTCGTCGTCTTCGTGCTGCTCTCGGTGCCGTTCGCCCTGTCCTTCGAGGCCGGTCCGCCGCAGGCACGGCCGAGCGCCTCGATCGGCGGGGGGGCTGGCGCAGGAAGGCTGCGCCAGGGGCTCGGCCTGGTGGCGATCTTCACCCTCTATATCGGCATCAGCAGCGTCTGGACCTTCGTCGGGATGGTCGCCACGAAGATCGGCCTCGACCCAGCGACGGCCGGCAGCATCCTCGCCGCCGCTACCCTGTGCGGCATTCCGACCGCCGTCCTGACGACGGTGCTCGGGCAGCGCTGGCCACGCCGTGTGCTCATCCTGGCGGGATATGCGGCCGCTACGCTCGCGATCCTGATGCTGACGGGACTGTCCGGGGTCGTCATGTTCACGGTCGCCGCCCTGCTGTTCAAGATGGCTTGGACCTTCATCGTCCCCTACATCCTCGCGTCGATGGCCGAGATCGACGGCCAGGGCCGGCTCATGGGTGTCGTCAACCTCATGATCGGCGCGGGCCTCGCCTTCGGGCCGGGTCTCGCCGGCGCGGCTCTGGAGAAAGGAGTCAGCCTGAGCGGCATGTTGGCCGGCTGCGCGGCCACGGTCGTCGGCTCTTACCTCATGCTGGCCCTGGCGATCCGCCCGTCGTCACGGACTCAGTTCTTGGGGAGCTCCGCGCCGCTCGCGTCCTGAAGCCGCTCCTTCAAAGGCTCTTCGAGGCTTGATGAGGGCCGGTGCGGGTTTCCCGCACCGGAGCCATATCGCGCTCGGTCTCGGCGTCGGAATGGAGGTGCATCGCACCGGCATCTGCCGCCCGGCGATACATCTGCGCTTACAGCTTCGCCGGGAATGCGTCCTCGCCCAGAGGGCCGAGCTGGAACAGGCCCGGGCGCCGTCCGCGAAGAAACTGGGTGAGGGCAGGAAATCCGCAAAAAGATCCGGCGGTTTCGGCTGCGGCGAGACAGGGGGCGCGGCCGGATCGTGACCTCGTCTCCCACCTTGCCTCTATCGCGAGGGTCTTCGCCTCGGCGAGGGAACTGGCCGCTCACATAAGCCAAGTCGCCATGAACCGAGGCCGGGATGTCGTTGTCGCCAGAGCGATTGGTGTTGCTCATCTGTTTGCATCCGGTGCTGCGGAATGCTTCCGATCCCCTCCATGTCGATGACCGCCTGCGGCCAGGGATTTCGCCCATCGCGCAGCCAACTCAGCGTGGCAGGCCAGAATGAGCCGCTCCGGCGGGCATGGAACAGGCCGAAATGGCCGGCCGCCGAGACGCCCAGAGCGTCCGGATGCAACTGGACCTGGATGCGTTGGCTCGCCGTGTAGTAGCTCAAGCCCCGCCGGATCGCGGCCGGGGTTCCGAATGCATCGTCCGTTGTCCCGACGGCGAGGATCGGCGCCGTCACGGCGGCGAAGCGGGCGAGGATCCCCGCACGATCCGCTTCCGGGTAACTCGCCGCCATGTCGGCGCGGCGAAAGCTCCACTCGTAGGCGACACCGGCCGGGAGGTCCTCCAGCCAACCCAGGCGGCGACCGGGGAAATAGCCCGTGACGGCCGTCAGAAATGGCATGGCGAGATGCCATTTCGCGGTCATGCGCAGCCGCTGTCCCGGGGCGTAGTCCTTGCGATAGGCGAATTGCGCGCCGACCGTCAGGATGCGATCCACGAGGGGAGCCGTCTCCGCGAAGCCCGGCAGGAAACCGCCGATGCTGTGGCCGACCACGCTGATCGGCCCCGCATCACGCCGGCGCACCCAGCGCAGGGCGGCATCGAAGTCGCGCTCTCCCCAGTCCCGCCACCGGACGCCGCAGCGGCGGAGGGCGGGTGGCCGAGATAAGCCGATCCCCCGATAATCGTAGGTCAGCACCGCGAAGCCGTGACGGGCCAGGAACTGCGCGTAGGCATGGTAGTAGCGCCCGAGCACCCCCGTTGCCGGATTGACGATGACCGTGCCGTGGATCGGCTCTTGCCCGCGCCCCTGCCCGTACTCGGGGTACCAAAGATGACCGTGCAGCCGGTACCCGTCGCGGCAGGTGATCGTCACCGGCTCCGGCAGGGCAGCGCCGGCTTGGCGGGCCGTCTCGACAACGGTGCGCATCAGGCCCGCTCCGCGAGCGGCGCGCTGGCGAGAACCGGTCGGTCATCGATCGGGAAGTGGAGCAGCGCCGCGACGAAGCCCGCGAGGGCGGTGGCGAGCCAGACCGGATCGTAGGAGCCGGCGACATCCAGGATCACGCCCCCGAGCCACGCTCCGAGGAACGATCCGACCTGGTGGCTCAGGAAGACGATGCCGAACAGCGTCCCGAGGTGACGGACGCCGAAGACCCGTGCCACGAGCCCGCTGGTCAGCGGCACCGTGCCGAGCCAAGTCAGCCCCATGATCGCGGCGAACGCGACGACGACGGCTTCTGATTTCGGCGCGGCGACGAAGAGGCCGATCGCGGTGCCCCGGACCACGTAGAGCCAGCCGAGCACATGCTGCGGCCGGAAGCGGCCGCCGAGCCAGCCGCAGCCCCAGCTGCCGACCATGTTGAATAGGCCGATCAGGGCCAGGGCCGTGGCGCTGAGGCCGACCGGCATGTGGCAGAGGGAAAGGTATCCCGGAAGATGCGTCGCGATGAAGGCGAGCTGGAAGCCGCAGGTGAAGAAGCCGAGCGTGAGCAGGCGATAGCCTGGGTTCCGCCAGGCCTGCTCGATCGCATCGGACAGGGCGCCGGATGCCGTCCGATCCGCGATGGTCGAGCTTCGGGATGCGCGATCGAGCCAGAGGCCGAGGGGCGCGACCGTCAAGATGATCCCAGCGAGGGCGAGGAGCGCCACGCTCATGCCGGCGAGCGAGCTGATCGATTGCGCGAACGGCACGAGCAGGACCTGGCCCAGCGAGCCGCCGGCACTCGCGAGGCCCAAGGCCGCGCTGCGCCGCTCCGGGGCGGAGGCACGACCGACCGCGGGCAGGACGACGCCGAAGCTGGTGCAACTGATCCCGATGCCGACCATCAGCCCCATTCCGACCATCAGCGCCGACGCCGTCGGCACGAGCGCGGTCAGCGCCAAGCCGCCCGCGTAGACCAGGGCGCCGAACACGATGACCGGAGCGGCCCCGTAGCGGTCGGCCGCCGCGCCTGCGAAGGGCTGCGCAAAGCCCCAGACGAGGTTGTGCAGGGCGATGGCGAGGGCGGTCGTCGCCACTGGGATGCCGGTCTCCAGGGAGAAGGGCCCGAGGAACAGCCCGAAGGTCTGCCGGATCCCCATCGCGCCGCTCAGGACCAGCCCCGCTGCGGCCACCGCGAACGCTGCGCGCATCCCGCTTCCCCCTGAGCCCCGCGCGTCCCCACTCGTTCCCATCTGCCGTCTCCTTCCACGCGACGGTCGCAGGCGGAGGCCGGGGCGGCAAACGAGAAGATCTCTCCGGGCGGTGAGCCGCGCTCACGGGCGCGAGAATGTCGCGTGACGGCGCGCCCGCAGGGCGTTCAGTCCTGGCCGAAGGACGGGAGAGGGAAGCGTTGCTTCTGTTCGTCCGCGAAGCGGGCTGCCTCCGTGAGCAGCCAATCGCGGAAACGACCGAAATCCTGATGATCGTCACCTCTCTCGGAGCCGACGAGCCAGTGGGACGTCGCGGCCGGGACGGCGCGCCCGATGACGACGAGGGTGCGGTCCTGGAGCTCGCGATCCATCAGCGATCGCCGGCCGAGGGCGATGCCAAGACCTGACGCGGCGGCTTCGAGCGACAGTCCGAACGTATCGACATGCAGGGTGTCACCCGATTGGGCATCACGCGCGTCCGTAGCGTCGAACCAAGCCTGCCAGTCCTCCGTGACGGACGTGACATGGAGCAGCGTGGCGCGCGTAAGATCGACGCCGCCATCGCGCCCGGTGAGGGTGTCCCGATAGGCGGGGCTGCAGACAGGAATCAGCCAATCGTCGAAGAGGCGGATCCCGTGCGGCATCGAAGCTGGAATCCGGCTCATGCGGATGGCGAGGTCGAAGCCGTCGATCGGAAACCCGACATGCCGATGCGAGGTGTCGATCCGGATCGCAATCTGCGGATGGCGCGCGCGGAAGGTGGGGAGCCGGGGGAGCAACCACCGCGACGCGAAGGTGGGGGCGCAGCTGATGGCGAGGGTCCTGCCGGAACGCGGCGATGGCAGGCGCCGGGTTCCGATATGGATGAGGGACAGCGCCTCGGACACGTAGGTGAGGTAGTCCGCGCCCTCGCGGGTCAGCGCGATCCGGCCCGGCTCCCGGATGAAGAGCTTGACGCCCAGCGCCTTCTCAAGGCCGACGATCCCATGACTCACGGCGCTCGGCGTGAGGTTCAGCTCGGACGCAGCTCGGGCGAAACTGAGATGGCGGCCGGCCGCATCGAACAGCCTGAGCGTCGAAAGGGGTGGGCTGCGCGATCGCCAAGGGTCGTCGGGTGGAGGCACGTGGTCGCCGGATATCGATGACGTCATGGCGGAGCGTGAACCGGCCGGGACCACGTCGAGCGCCCAGGTCCGACGATTTGGATATCCGTCCCCGTCGCCCCGGTCAAAGCGGCTGCCGTTCAGTGGCGTCGTGCCAAATCCAAGGGAGCGTCCATGACGACCGCTGTCGCGACAGTGCAGGGAAAACAACCCCTGACGTCCTCGCTCGCGATTAACTCGCGCCCCTTGAGTCGATTGCCTTGGAAGCGGTCTAATTCACTGCCGTCGCAAAGGGGTTTCTTGAGTTCAATGGTTCTTTTCAGATGCCTGTTGCGTCTGAGCGCATCTGACCCGCAGCACGCCGTCAGATGACCGCTCAGGCCCGGAAGTGTGCGGTTCCGTCTGCCGGCGAGCGTGCGAGGCTCACGCGCAGATTGATCGAAGGACCCGATGCTCCTCACGCACGCGATAGACCAGGATCGAGCGGTCGCGCGGCGCGAGCGCTTCATCGCCGGTCTGCTCCCGGAGCAATATGCTCCGCCGATACCATTCGACATCGTTTCAGCGCGTGAGGACCTTCGTTCGGCCGAGGACGCCATCGCCGCTCTGCCGGACCGGACCCACCGCATCGTCCTGCTGAACTGGGGATCTCGCAATGGGCCGTCGCGAAGCAGATGGCCTGTGCCATGGGGGACGAGGCGAAGCAGAGATCCTTGCCGCTCAGACCTGTGGACCTCCCAAGTGGACCTGGACGGAGCGGTCGGCCCGGGCGGGTCCGAAAACAGCCGGAGAATCACCGGTCGGCTAAGAATCAAAGGCGTTTGGCTGGGGCGCCAGGATTCGAACCTGGGAATGGCGGTACCAAAAACCGCTGCCTTACCACTTGGCGACGCCCCATCGGCTCCACGCCGACGGTTCTCTAGACGGGCCGGGCGGGGCTGGCAACCGGGTTGGTGGTCGGCCTGGCGTCGCGCGATGGGCCGGGGCGGAAAACCGGGCCTGATGCCGAAGCGGTCGCGCGGTCCTGCCTTGGGGCTGCGGATCGGCTAATCTGGTCCGGAGCGCGGGGGCGTGGGAAGGCGAACGGGCGATGGGTGAACGGGTCGCGGTGGTGACAGGGGCAGGATCCGGCATCGGGCGGGCGGTGGCGCTCGGCCTGGCGGAGGCCGGGTGGCGGCTGGTTCTGGCCGGTCGGCGGGGAGAGGTGCTGGAGCGCGTTGCCGCCGAGATGCCGGGTGAGGCGGTGAGCGTGCCGACCGACATCTCCGATGCGCAGGCCGTCGAGCGGCTGTTCGCACGCGTCGCCGAACGGTTCGGACGGCTCGACCTGCTGTTCAACAATGCCGGGATCTTCACCCCCGCCGCCACGGTGGACGAGGTCGCGGTCGAGGATTGGCTGGCCAGCGTCAACGTCAATCTCACCGGCGCCTTCCTTTGCACCCGCGCCGCCTTCCGGATGATGCGCGCGCAGGAGCCGCGGGGCGGCCGCATCATCAACAACGGCTCCATTGCGGCCCACGCGCCGCGGCCGATGTCGGCGCCCTACAGCGCCACCAAACACGCCATCACCGGCCTCACCCGCGCGACCGCCCTCGATGGACGCCCGTTCGACATCGCCTGTGGGCAGATCGATGTCGGCAATGCCGAGACCGAGATGACCCGCACCTTCGGGCAGGGGGCGCGGCAGGCTGACGGCGCGATCCGCCCCGAGCCCTACATGGACGCGAAACACGTCGCCGAGGCCGTGCTCTACATGGCCGGTCTGCCGCTCTCCGCCAATGTCCTGTTCATGACAGTGATGGCGACCAGCATGCCCTTCGTCGGGCGGGGCTAGAGCACTTTTCCATGATCCTCGGATCGCGAAGATTCTCTCGCGACTTGATCGTGCCGCATTGTCTCTCGCGAAACCGGCAACCCGTTCCGCGGACAATGCTCCAGGGCCTCGTTCCGAAGAGACCCCCGGATTTATCGACCCGGGGTCGCGTCTGTCCTCGCTCCTCGCGACCGCCGCCCTCATGTTTTAACACATGCAAGGCCGCGTTCGCGACGACCGAGTCCGCCCCGTGTTCCCGCCGGGGGCGGTCGCCCCGAACCTGCGTCCCGGAGTGCCTGCCATGGACGATGTCACACCCCTCTCCGCCCTGCTCGGCGGCCTCATGATCGGTGCCTCGGCCGCGCTGCTGCTGCTGCTCAACGGGCGCATCGCCGGCATCAGCGGCATTCTCGGCGGGCTGCTCGCATCCCCCTCCCGCGAGACGGGCTGGCGCGTCGCCTTCCTGGCCGGCCTCATCCTGGCGCCGCTCGCCTATGCCGGCCTCGGCGGCCGCCTGCCCCCGGTGAGCCTCGGCGCCTCGGCCCCCCTGCTCGTCCTCGCGGGATTGCTCGTCGGCTTCGGCGCGCGGCTCGGAGCCGGCTGCACCAGCGGCCACGGTGTCTGCGGCATCGGCCGGGGATCGCCCCGGTCCCTGGTGGCGACCGGCACCTTCATGGCCGTCGCCATCCTCACGGTCTTCCTCATCCGCCACCTTGCCGGAGCCTGAACCATGGCTCGGATCGTCTCGGCCTTCGCCATCGGCCTGCTGTTCGGATGCGGCCTCCTCGTCTCCGGCATGGCCAATCCCGCCAAGGTTCTCGCCTTCCTCGACATTGCCGGCCGGTGGGATCCGAGTCTCGCCTTCGTCATGGCCGGCGCCGTCGCCGTGTCGGCGGCGGGCTATGTCCTCGCGCGGCGCCGGGGCCGGCCCGTCTTCGCGGAGCGGCTGGAGATCCCGACCCGGCGCGACCTCGACGCCCGCCTGCTCGCGGGTGCCGCCCTGTTCGGAATCGGCTGGGGCTTGGCCGGCCTCTGCCCCGGCCCGGCCCTGACCCTGCTCACCGTCGCTCCGGTGCAGGCCGCGATCTTCGTCGCGGCCATGGTCGTCGGGATGGTTCTGTTCCGCTTCGTGCCCGATGGGGGGAAGCGACGTCAGATGTCGTTCGAGGCCAGCGCCGGCCATCCCTCGGACGCGTGAGCCAGGATCTCGAGGCCGTGGGCGATCTGCGCCCGGGTTTTGGGCATCGGGCCGCCCCCGCTCGGGCGACCCGGCGCCGGGACAGCGTCCGCCTCGTCACGCCGCACTGGCCAGGCGATCTGCGGCGCCGTCCCTATTGACCGGTCGTCGATCCGGTGGTGGTCGTCGATTTCACCGGCTTGGAGCCGGGCTCGTGCGACATGGTCTTCGTGCGAGATTCCACGCTCTCGCCGTCGCGGACCTTGGTCTTGGTATGCGACTTCGAGAAGGTGCCGCCGTCATGGGCCATCGCCTTCGATTGCCCGTTGAGTCCGCCATTGCCGGTCTCGTTGACGTGCGAGCGATCCATGGTCTTGCCGCCGGCGGCGGAGCCCCCGGTGGCGAGAGACGAGCCGGTCTTTCCATCCGCGCCGGTCGAGGTGCCGCCGGTTCCGACGGTCGAGGCGGAGGTGCCTCCGGCCGCGGCCGAGCCGGCGGTGCCACCGGTGGCGCTGCCCCCGGCCTGCGCGAGCGGGGAGCCGATGAGGAGCCCGAAGGCGGCGAGGGAGATGATGAACCGTGTCTTCATGTCGGCCTCACTTCGTGTCCTTGGGGACGGTGACGATGCAATCGCCATCGCCCGTGGTCGTCATGGCGGTGCCGTCCCCGGAACTTGAGGAAGATGCGGAACTGCTCGTCGATCCGTTCCCGGACTTCGTGGTCACCGAGGGGCCACCTGTGGTGGACGTGCTGACGCCGTTCGGTCCGGCGGTCACCGAACTCGACATCGCGCCGGTGTTCCTCGCGGCATCGGCATGCACGACCTTGCAAGGCTTGCCGTTCGGGCCGGTTGTGACCGTCGTGCTGCCCGAGACTCCGTTCGGGCTCGTCGTGACCGTGCTGGTCTGAGCGTGGCTCGCGGCGATGCCGGCGAGCAGGAGGGCGCCGCCGAGAAGCGGCAGGGTCAGGCGCGCCATGGTCCAGTCTCCTCGGATGCGGGATGGGCGCGGCCCCGGTGGACCGCGCCCGATGCTGGGCCCGCCGTGGGCTCAGCGCTTGTTGTGGCCCGGTGCGTTCTCGGAATTGCCGGGACCGCTCCGGTCATGGCCAGGGGCGCTGCCCGACTTGCCGGCGCCGTCGGACATCCCGGACGACGAGCCGCCCGTGCCCATCGACGAACTGCTGGTGCCCTTGCCCGCGGACGAACCACCGGTGCCCACGGACGAGGAGCTGGTCCCGCCGCCGGCCGACGAGCCTCCCGTGCCCAGGGTCGAAGAGGAGCCGGATCCGCTGCCCGAGCCGGCGGAGGAGCCCCCGGTGCCGACGGTGGACGAGCTGGTGCCGCCGCCGGCAGACGAGCCTCCGGTGCCGACGGTGGAGGAAGACTGCGCGAGAGCCATGGCCGCACCGCCGACGACGAAGGTGGTCGCGAGAAGCGCGACGCGAGCGTGCTTCAACATGTAAAGCCTCCGAATTGTGGTTCGTACGGAGCTCAAAACAACGGCGCTTTGCAAAGCGTTCCGGCAAAATGTGGGATCAATAGGCAATCTTCGAAGTAATTATAAGTTTATCTATTGAATGCATACGTGATTGGGCTGTGAGGCGCGAAGGCCTCCAGCCACCGATTTATTGCGAAGCTTGGGTCTTTTTAGTCGTGTGCTCTCGGCCAGATCTTTGAGATTTCTCAGGAGGCCGGTGACGATGGTGAGAAGACGCTTCCGCCCAAGCAGGCTGTGCTGCGGCGCGGACAGGTCTGAGGAGCTGCGAGCCCCCGGATGAACTCTGTCGGACTTCGAGCGCTCTCCGCCGAAGCGGATGCCGGTTCGTCGACAGCAAGCGCGGCAAGACAAGAGCTGCGAGACGGGCTCCGACTCAACGTGGTCGGGGACGACTCTAGGGCATCTTCCATGATCATTGGATCACGGAAAATGCTCTAACTTCTTGATCGTGCCGCGTTGTCTCTCGCGGAGCCGGCAGCCACTTCCGCGGAACATGTTCTAGTAGCGGTCGGAGTAGCGGGACCCTCCGTAACGGCGCCCCTCATAGATGCGCACATCCCTGCGGCCGTAGCCGCCGAATTCCCGGTGCCGTCGATAGCCATGAGCGGGGGCCCAGGGCGGAGGGCCACCATGCCGAAGGCCGCGCTCGCCTCGGGCCCAGGGCGGATCGGCCATGGCGGCCGAGGAACTCCCGAGGACGGCGCCAGCAAGGACCAGTGCGCCGAGCACGGCCAAAGTCGGTTTGCGGACCATTGATCGCCTCCCTAGTGTCGGAGTGTTGCCGACTACCGAGCAGAGACGGCGAACGGGAGCAAACCGTTCCGCGAAAAGTATCGAACCGGTCGTCAGCGTTTCGCTCGGATTTCGGGCCAGGGCCGCCACCAAGCGCCGTTCCGGGCCGTCCGGTTCCGCACCGGCCGCGTGGCCGGATCGGTGGGAGGGGGCATCATCGTCGCGGACTCCCGAATCGAAGCGAGAGGGGCGTTCCAACCGCCTCACTCCCGTAGAACCGCCAGCGCCTCTCGATGCAGCTCCGGCGTCGCTGCGGCCAGCACCCTGCCATCGGAGGTGAGGGTCAGGT
This sequence comes from Methylorubrum populi, assembly GCA_020741775.1. Taxonomy (GTDB): domain Bacteria; phylum Pseudomonadota; class Alphaproteobacteria; order Rhizobiales; family Beijerinckiaceae; genus Methylobacterium; species Methylobacterium populi_B. The sequence continues at coordinate 43,948 of DYYG01000028.1, read as the reverse complement.
CGGCGCCCGTCCAATCCGTGATGACCCCGCCGGCGGCCCGGATTACCGGCACCAGCGCCATGATATCGTAGGGCTGCAGCCCGGTCTCGGCGATCAGGTCGCAATGGCCGGAGGCGAGGAGGCCGTAGGCGTAGCAATCGCCGCCGAAGCGGCGCAAAGCCGTTCGCGCGATCAGGCGGCGGTAGCGCGCCTCGTCCGCGCCGGAGAATCCCTCGGGCGAGGTGGTGAAGAAGCGCGCGTCGGAGAGCCTCTGGCAGGCGCTGGTGCGGGCGGGCGCCTGGCCGAAGCGCGCCTCCCCCGGCAGGCCGGTCCAGCGCTCGCCCAAAGCCGGCATGTCGATCACTCCGACCAGCGGCGTCTCGCCGTCGAGGAAGGCGATCAGGGTGCCGAACAGCGGCAGGCCGGTGACGAAGCTCTTGGTGCCGTCGATCGGGTCGATCACCCAGACCGGGCCGCTGCCCGGCTTCACCCCCATCTCCTCGCCGAAGATGCCGTGATCGGGAAACCGCGCCTCGATCAGGCCGCGCAGATGCGCCTCGATGGCGCGGTCGGCCACCGTCACCGGGCTCTCGTCGGCCTTGGACACGATGTCGAGCGGGGTGCGGAAATAGGCGAGCGCCAGGGGCCGTGCGGCGTCGGCGAGGTCGGCCGCGAAGGCGAGGATGTCTTCGGGGGCGAGCGGAGCGGCGGGCGCCATCGGTCAGAGCGCCTTCAGGAAGAGCGGCCAGCGCGGGTCGTTCATGATCGAGCGGGCGCGCATGTGTTTCCAGATCCCGTATTTGTAGAAATCGAAATCGAGGGTGGAGATGCGGTTCTGCACCATCGCCCAGGTCGACCATTTCACGTCGGCGAGCGCCTTGTGCACCATCAGCCGGGCGAACAGGGCCTCGTCGTAACGGCCGAAATACTGTTCGATCAGCTCGCGATCGACGCTTTCGGGGAAGAACATCTCCCCGCTCCAGATCGCAAGATCGTAGAGCCGGTCGTTGTTGGAGGCGTATTCGAAATCGATCAGCAGAATCGACTTGTCGTCGCCGACGAGGAAGTTGCCCGGCATCGGGTCGTTGAAGCAGGGCACGAGGTCGAGGCCGGAGGCGTCGAGCGCCGCCCGCGCCAGCCGGGTCTGGCGGGTCAGCCAGGCTTGGTCCGGCGGCAGCAGGGCGCCGAGTTCCGCCGCCTGCCGGTCGTGCTCGTCGATCATGTCGAACACGGTCTTGGTCAGCGGCAGGAGCGGCGCGTCGTGGAAGCGGCGGTAGATCCGCATCGCTTCCGCCCGCAGGGCCGGGTCGGCGAAGTCGCGGTTGGTCGAGGGGCGGCGCCCGTCGATAAATTCGGCAATCTCGATGTCCTGCGCGTCGAGATAGTCGAAGGTGCGGGGCCCGAGGCCGATGACCTCCGCCTGCCGGCTGGCGGCGCGGGCGGCGGCGCGGTCGATGAACATCTCGGTGCCCCGGCCGGGCATCTTCACGAAGTAGGAATGCGGCTCGCCCGCCACCTCGACGCGCCAGTTCATGTTGCTGATCCCGCCATGGACCGGTCGGTAGCGCATCGGCCGTCCCTGCCAGGACGCGACGGTGCGAAGAACGGCCTCGAAGGCGCGCTCGGCCTCGGTGGCGGCATTGCCCAGGGAGATCATGCTCGGCTCCTCACAAAGCGCTCATCGATCGAAAGGGACCTTCGAAGCTCGGCCTTATCTGAGGTGTCGGCGCGCAGCGCCGGTCTCGAAGGGTGTTCCAGTTCCCGCAGCGACCCCTGGCGCATCCTTCGCGGCCGCTGACGCGGCACCTCTGGATGAGGGGAACGGGTGGGACAGTCGCGCTCACAGGTCCCTCAGGGTTTCCTCGAAGCCCGGCCGCCCGACCTGCATCCGGCAGCGCAGGAAGCGCCAACTGGCGTATTTGCGGAATTCCAGCCCTCGGCGCGGTGAGAGCCGATCCATCGCCAGGGCCCGCAGGGCCCAGTGGAGGTCGTCGGCGGCGGCGTAGGCGCGGGCGCGGTTGAACACGTCCTGCCGAAAGCGCCCTTCGGCCATCTCGATGCCCGCCTTCATCGGCGTCTCGAACGGGCAGGCTTCGTTCAGGAAAGCGCCGAGCTGGTAATGGGGGTCGGTGTCGCAGGCCATGTCGAAATCGACGAGGCGCAGGGCGCCGCCGGGCCCGAACAGCAGGTTCGAGGCGTGCGGGTCGGCATGGGCCGGCCGGACATCCGTGCCGGCGGCGGTCAGCGCCGCCTCGATGGCCTCGGCCCAATCGAACAGGAACCACGCATCGGGGGGAAGGGTGTCGGCCTCCTCGCCGAGCAGGGCGCGCAGCGCACGGATCGCCTCGAAGACGCTCCAGCGCCGCCCGAACGGGGCGCCCTCCCCGATCCGGCGGAAGGCCGCGATCACCGCGCCCATGGATTCGGGCCGCTGCAGCATGTCCAGGGTGGCCGGACGCCAGTCCGGGCCGAGGTACCGAAACAGGATCGCGCCCTGCCCTTCCGCCCGGTGCAGCGGCTCCGGAGCGAGGTCGAGGGCGGCGATGGCCGTCGCCGCGCGGAAGGCGGTGGCGGGATCGAGCAGCGGCGCGGCGGCCGGCTCGGCCACTTTGAGGAAATAGGCGGGCTCCCGCCCCTCCCCGTCCGCCACGAGATAGGCCGTGGACTCGACCCCCTGATAGGAGGGCGAGGCGAGGCCGGGCAGGGCCGGGCCGTAATGGGGAGCCCTGCCCCGCAAGGCAGGCTGCGCTGCAAAGGCCTCGGCGAGGGCCGCCTCGGCCAGCCGCTCCTGCGCGTCCTCGGGCGTGCCGAGTCCCTTCATCGGCCCTGCTCCCCGGTCTCAAGGGCGGCCAGGCCCTCGGTGGCCAGAATCGTCAGCATGTCGGCCAGCACCTGGGTGCCGAAGGCCTGATCCTCGGGCGAGGCGAACTCGGTCGGGTGATGCATCACTCCGCCCCGGCAGGGCACGGCCAGCACCACCGAAGGGCAGACCGCCGACAGGCTGACCGCATCGTGGCCGCCGATGGTGTCGAGATGGCGGGCCGCGATGCCGTGGCATGCGCTCGCCCGCTCGGCCAGCCGCACGAGGCCCAGCGCCATCGGGCCGGCGGCGCGGCGGTCGATCGCCCGCACCTCATGGCCGACCTCGGCGCGGGCGCAGGCCAGATCGATCGCCGCCTTCAGCCGCAGTTCGGCCTCTTCCAGGATGGCGGGGGAGCCGGAGCGCAGTTCGATGAACAGCACCGCCTCGCTCGGCACGGTGTTGGGCGAGTTGGGCCGCACTTCGAGCCGGCCGACGGAGCTGTGCAGGTCGAGGCCGTAATCGGCCGTCATCGCCTTGAGGTCGGCGATCAGGTAGGCGGCGGCAAGCAGCGCGTCGCGCCGCTCGGCCATCGGCGTCGGGCCGGTATGGGCTTGGCGCCCGAGGAAGGCGAGGCGGTACTTGGTGGCGCCCCAGAACCGGGTGAAGGCGCCGAAGCGCAGGCCCTCGCGCTCCAGGATCGGCCCGCCCTCGATATGCAATTCGACAAAGGCATCGGGCACCGGCACCCGGTCGGTCCCGGCATAGCCGATTGCCGCCAGCGCCTCGCCGACGGCGATGCCGTCGCCGTCGCGGCGGGCGAGCGCCCAGTCGAGATCGGCGGCGCCGGTGAAGACGCTGCTGCCGAGCAGGCTCGGCTGGAACCGGGCCCCCTCCTCGTTGGTCCAGTTGGCGACCGTGAAGTTGCAGGCCGGCTTCGTCCCCGCCTCGGCCAGGCTCTCGCGCACCGACAGGATGGCCTCGCAGGCGGCGATCACGCCGAGCGCCCCGTCGAAGCGGCCGCCATTGGGCTGGCTGTCGAGATGCGAGCCGACCATCACCGTCGGCGCCCCCGGCCCGGCCAGCTCCAGATGACCGAACTGGTTGCCGATGGCGTCGACCCGCGGCGCGAGGCCGTGGCTGCGGAACCAGGCGGCGAGCCAGTCCCGCGCCCGGCCGTCCTCATCGGACAGGGCGAGGCGGGTCATGGCGCCGTCCGGCCCGCCGCCGAAGGCGCAGACCGCCTCCATCATCGCCTGAAGGCGGGCCGGGTCGATCCGGGCGGCGGGAAGGGCCATCGTGTCAGGCATGGGTCACATCGACTTCTGAGGAGGGGGTGGCGGGCGCGAGGTCGCACGCCGGGGAGAGGGGCCGTGACGGCATCGCGCCGGGCATCAGGCCGCGCCCGCGAGGGTGGCGCCGGGCCCCGGCACGAGATGGCAGGAGGCGAGGTCGCGGGCGCCGCGCACCGACAGCAGCGGCGGACGGTCGAGGCAGGGGCCGAAGGCCTGCGGGCAGCGGGAGCGGAAGGCGCAGCCGAGGGGCAGATCGATCGGGCTCGGCGGCTCGCCCTCCATCAGACAATCCTCCGGCCGGTAGCGCCGCTCCTCCAGGGACGGCATCGCCGAGAGCAGCGCCCGGGTGTAGGGATGGCCGGGATCGAAGAACAGGCGCTCGTTGTCGGCGAGTTCCACCACCTCGCCGAGATACATCACGGCGATGCGGTTGCAGGCTTTGCGCACCATCGCGAGATCGTGGCTGATATAGATGTAGGTCAGCCCGTGCGCCCGCTGAAGCTTGTCGAACAGGGCGAGCAGCTTGAACTGCTCGGTCTGGTCGAGGGCCGAGAGCGTCTCGTCCATGAGCAGGATCTCGGGGTCCAGCACCATGGCGCGGGCGACGTTGACGCGCTGGCGCTGCCCGGCCGAGAGCCCGAGCGGCAGGTCGTCGTAGAGCGAGACCGGCAGCCCGACATCGTCCATCACCGCGCGCACCTTCTCCCGGATCTTCCTCGGGTCGCGCCAGCCATGGGTCCGCAAGGGAGCTTCGAGCATGGCGCCGATGCCGGTGCGCGGCGGCAGCGAGTTGAACGGGTCTTGGAGCACGAGCTGGAGCTTGCGGCGGAAGCCGAGCAGCTCGGCCCCTGACAATCCGGCGATGTCGCGGCCCTCGCACAGCACGCTGCCGCCGCTCGGGTGCTCCAGCCGGCTCAGGAGCCGCATCAGGGTGGACTTGCCGCAGCCGGATTCGCCCACCACCGCGAAGCTGTCGCCCTTGACGATGTCGAAGGTGACGTTGCGGACGGCGCGCAGGGCGCTGGTGCCGGCGAAGCTGCCGCGCTTCTTCACCCGGTAGGTCTGCGACACGTCCCGCAGGCTGATGATGGCGTCGGCATGGACCGGCGCGGCCGGCTTCGGGGCTGCAGGCAAGGTCGGCCGCTCGCCCCAGATCACCGGGATCTGCGCGACCAGCGCGCGGGTATAGGCATGGCGCGGGGCGGCGATCAGCGCCTCGGTCGCCTGCTCCTCCACCAGTTTTCCGGCATCGATCACCAGGGTCCGGCTCGCCGCCTCGCGAGCCACGGGAAGCGAGGAGGAGACGAACAGGATCGCCGTATCGAACCGTTCGGTGAGTTCGCGCATCAGGCGGATCACCTGGGCCGCCACCGTCACGTCGAGGGGCTGGGTCACGTTGTCGGCGACGAGCAGCGCCGGGTTGGAGACCATCGCGTCGACGATCAGCGCCCGCTGCATCATCCCGCCGGAGAATTGCGACGGGTAATCGTGGAAGCGCGACGCGGCGGAGGGGATGCGCACGGCATCGAGCAGGGCGACGACGCGGGCCTGCGCCTCCTTCGGGGACACCTCCGGCATCACCGCGCGCAGCTTCTCGACGATCTGGCGGCCAACCGGCAGGGTCGGATCGAGGGCGCCCATCGGGTTGGCGCCGACATAGGCGATGTCCCGGCGCAGCCGCCGCATCTCGCGCGGGGGCAGCGCGAGGAGGTTGCGCCCGCGGAAGGACACGCTGCCGGAGCGGATGGCGAGCGGCGGCTCGATCCAGTTCACCACGGCCCGCGACAGCACCGTCTTGCCGGCACCCGAGGCGCCGACGACGCCCACGATCTCGCGCGGGGCGACATCGAAGCCGATGCCGTCGAGGAGGGTCCGCTGGCGGCCGGGGAGCGTGAGCGCGACGGAGAGGTCGCGGACGGAGAGCACCGGGTCCATCAGGCGCCCCCATGGATCGTGTTGCGGGCGCGCTCGAAGGCGGCGCCGATCAGGTTGATGCTGGTGAGGGTGAGGCACAGGAACAGGCCGGGCATGGTGGCGATCCACCACGCGTTGAGCAGGTACTTGCGCCCGTCGGCGATGATGTTGCCGAAGGTAGGCGTCGGCGGCTGCACGCCGAGGCCGAGGAAGCCGAGGGTCGATTCGAAGATCATCATCCGCGCCACGTCGAGCACGGAGGTGAACAGCAGCGGCGGCAGCAGCAGCGGCACCAGCAGGGTCAGGATGATGCGCGGATGGGTGGCGCCCGAGACCTGCGCGGCGCGGACATATTCGCGCCCGCGCTCGGCCATCACCACCGAGCGCATCACCCGGGCATAGACCGGCCAGTTCGACAGGCCGAGCACGAGGATGATGGCGGGGATGGTCGGGCGCGAGACGCCGAGCACCGCGATCGCCAGGATGATCATCGGAATCGAGAGCTGCGCGTCGGTGATGCGCATCACGACCGTGTCGGTGCGGCCGCCGAAATAGCCGGCGACGGTGCCGAGGGCGCAGCCGATCAGCAGGGTGAGCGCCACCGAGGCGACGCCGATCAGGAACGAGGTGCGCAGGCCCACGAGGCTGCGCACCAGCATGTCGCGGCCGATCTGGTCGGTGCCGAGTGGGTGGGCCCAGCTCCATTTCTCGCCGAGGAACAGGGGCGGCAGCAGGCGGGCCCGCACATCCATCTTCACCGGGTCGATGCCGCTGAGTTCGGGATAGAGGGCGGCGGCCAGCGCCAGGATCAGGACCAGGGCGAGCCCGATCTTGAAGCCGGTGGATCCGGTCGCCTGTCCGAGGATGCGCCGGCCGATGGAGCGCGACATCAGGCGCGCCTCAGCGGTGTCGGCGTGGGGCGGCGGGAGCGCCAGGGAGGTCTCGACGGCATCCATCAGTAGGCGAGCCTCGGATCGATGGTGGTGGCGGCGAGATCGACGAGAATATTGATGAGGACGAAGATCGCGCTGGTGACGATGGCGATGCCCTGGATCAGCGGAAAGTCGCGCTGGAGCACGGCATTGATCGTGAGCAGGCCGAGGCCGGGATAGTCGAAGATGTATTCGACGATGATCACGCCCCCGAGCAGGGACGAGAACTGCACGCCGAGCAGGTTGAGGAGCGGCACCGAGGCGTTGCGCAGCGCATGCGCCGCCACGATCCGCGGCCGCGACAGGCCGCGCACATGGCCGACCGCGACGTAGGATTCCGACATCTGCGCCGCGACGGCGCCGGAGAGCGTCCGGATCAGCACCGGCGACAGCTCGACCGCGAGCACCAGCGCCGGCAGCACCGTGTAGGAGAAGCCGCCATAACCGATCGCCGGCAGCCAGCCGAGCTTCACCGAGAGCAGCAGGGCCAGGACGATGCCGAGCCAGAAGTTCGGCAGGGAGATGAAGACCGAGGACACGGCGAAGGCGACCCGGTCGGCGATGCCGCCGGGGTGCAGGCCCGCCGCGATCCCGAGCAGGCCGGAGAAGACCAGCGCGAAGGCGAGCGCCAGGGCCGCGAGCTGCAAGGTCATCGGCAGGGCGTCGAGGATGAGGCGGATCACCTCGGCCCGCTCGCCCCGCGTGGCGTCGTTGAAATTCGCCCCGCCGGTGGCCGCGCCGTTGGCCGGCCGCACGAAGCTCTGGCCGAGATCGCCCTGAACGACATGGCCGATATAGCGGCCGAACTGCACCGGGATCGGATCGCGCAGGCCCATCCGCGTGGCGATCTGCTCGATCAGCGCCTCGGGCGCCATGCCGCCGGCCATCAGGCGCACGGGATCGCCCGGCACCACCCGCAGGAGGGTGAAGATCAGGAGCGAGACGAGGAAGACGATCACCGCCCCCTGCGCGAGGCGCCGGGTGAGGAAGCTGAGAACGAACATCGGGTTTCGGGTCCGGTGACGGAATCGGCGGAGCGGATCCGGCCGCTGTGGGAGGGGCCGGATCACGCGTCGGGCGCGGGCGGTTCGGTCAGGCGGTCTTCGAGGCGTCGATGGAGCCGTCCGGGTAGACGTAGAGACCCTGCAGCTCCTTCCGCATCGCGTGGATCATCACCGAGGTGAACAGCGACAGGGCCGGCACCTTGGCCGCGATCAGCGGCATGGTCTCGTTCTGGAGGATGGCCTTGCGCTCCTCCAGGCTGGGCGCCGCCCGCTCCTTGTCGAGGCTCGCGTCGAGTTCGGCATCCTCGATGCCGGTGATCCGGTGCGAGGAGGAGTGGAAATGCGTGCGCAGCACCAGATCCGGCTCGGGCGAGCCGGTGGACCAGCCGCAATCGACCATGTGGCCGGGGCCGCCGCCGGGGCGGTGATAGAGGCGCTCGTTCCAGGCCGCCGGTTCGAGCACGGTGAGGCTCACCGGGAAACCCTGCTCGTTGAGCATTGCGGTGATGACTTCGCCGTATTCCTTGGTCTTCGGGTAGAACCCGACCGAGGTGATGTATTCGAGCGGCGGCAACCCCTTGCCCTTGGGGTAACCCGCCTCGGCCAGCAGCGCCTGGGCCTTGGCGGGGTCGTAGGCCGGGTAGTTCTTGAGATCGGTGTAGCCGAACTTGACCGGCGAGATGAAGTTCGCCGAGGCGTGGCCGGCCGCGCCCAGGATCTCCAGGAGCATCGCCCGGTCGATGGAATGGCAGGCGGCCATGCGCAGCCGCAGATCATTGAAGGGCGGCTTGGAGCAGCGGAACCAGAGATACTTGTTCTCGACCGAGACGACTTGGTTGATGGCGATCTTCGGGTTGGCCCTCACCGTCTCGACCTGCTCCGGTTCGAGCCGCTCGACGATCGCGGCCTGACCGTTCATCAGCGACAGCATCCGGGTGGTCGAGTCGCCGGTGAAGGTGAAGTTGATGCCGGGGATCGCCGGCTTGCCCTTGAAGTAGCCGTCATAGGCCGCGAGCACGGTGTCGTTGCCGCGCTGCTCGACGAAGCGGAACGGGCCGGTGCCATTCAGGCGCCGGGTCAGGACGCCGCCCGGGCCCTCCGCGATGTCCTTGGCGGACATGATCGGCAGGAACGAGGCCAGAAACAGGAAGAGATGGGCGGGATAGCCGCCCTTGGCGGTATCGACGATCACGGTCTCGTCGTCGGGCGTGGTGATCGTGAGCGTCTCGGTCGGGCCGGGATACCATTGCGCTGGCCGATCCTTGCCGGACCCGTATTCGAAGGTCGCCTTGACGTCTTCCGCCGTGAACGGCTTGCCGTCGTGGAAATGTACGCCCTTGCGCAGCTTGATCTGAAGCCGGTGCGGATCGAGCAACTGGATGTCGGTGGCGAGTTCGTAGACCACCTTGCCGGGGTCATCGAGGGTCATCGGCGTGCGGGTCAGAAAGCCCATCACGAAGCCCTCGATGTTCTTCTGCGAGAGCGTGGTGTGGGCGGTCGGGTCCCAGTTGCCGGTGATGTTCTCGGCCGAGAGGAACACCAGCGGCTTGCCCGTCTGGGCGAAGGCCGAGCCGATCAGGAAATCCGGGTTGATCTGAGCAAAGCCCAGGGCGGCGGCGCTGCCCTGGAGGAACCGCCGACGATCGATCCTATCCGCCATCTCGATGCCCCAAATTTCCACAAATCCATCATAGTGGTCAAAATCCACGTAGCAGGACGCGTGCCAATGCCGGAAAGCGGTCAAACCGGGCATCGGCGCCCTCGGATTCGCGGGCATTCGGGGGAAGCGGAGGCTGCTGAGCACGCGACGGGCAGGGTGCCGGGGTCCGATGCCGCTTTTCGCGGCACGGCGGGCGGGACGCCTCTGGGATGGGAGATCCGCTAGCCCAGCTGCTCACCGCTCCCGTGCGGTCGGTGATGTCTGGACAATGCGAGGAAATGTCCGATCGTTGCTTTTGTGGCGTCGGAGAGATGTTCAAATAAATGAATATTAAAGGACAGCGCTGAATTTTATCGGAAACATCGCGAAAGTCGCCAGATTACGATGACATCCCATCCAGGAGTCATCGATGTTGAAGCTGTCCACGCTGTGTCTCGCCTCGTCCCTCCTGATCGGCGGCGCCGGTGCCGCCCTCGCCCAGGACGCGTCCAAGCAGCCTCCGACGCCGGTTCCATCCGAGACCTCGCGGACGGGCACGGCGGGCGGCATGCAGAAGGGGGATGCGATGAAGGGCGGCGAGATGGGAGGTGGCTCGGGCAATACCGGCATGCCGGGGAGCGCGCCCGCCGCTGAGGGCAACAAGAATCAGGATTCGCGGACCACGACCTCGCGGGACCGCTGATTCCCGAAAACGGGCAGGGCTGCCCGTCTCGTCTGCGCCCTGCCCCGCGCTTCCATCCCCTCGCGACACCGGGCCTGCCGGCTGCGGGCCCGGTGTCAGGCCAGGGCCAGATCCATCGGGTGCAGGTAATCCGCCCGAAACTCGGCCACTTCCATGAGGCGGGGCAGATCGCGCAGGATCAGGCGCTTGCCCCTGCGCTCGATCAGCCCCGCGCGCTTGAGTTCCCCCAGGGAGCGGTTGACGTGGACGCTGGTCATGCCGGTCGTGTCCGCGAGGTCGATCTGCGTGATCGGCAAGTCGTAGCCGCTCTCGCTCGTCAGCCCCACGGCGCCCAGGCGCACGAACAATTCGCAGAACAGATGCGCGAGGCGCTCCACGGCGGAACGGCGGCCGATATTGACGAGCCATTCGCGCAGGGTCGCCCCTTCGATGAGCGCTGCTGTCTCCAAGGCCTGGCCGCAGGCCGGGCGTCGGCGGAGGTCCCGCCCGTTCTCCGGCGCCAACCGCGCGACACGGCAGGCGGAGAGCGTGCCGACGGCATGGTCCATCCGGCTCACCACCGACGCGTCGAGGTCGCAGACATCCCCCGGGACGAGATAGGCTATGATCTGGCGCGCGCCATTCTCCCGCAACTTGTACCGACAGGCGAAGCCTTCGGTGATGACGACCATGCCGTCGGGCCTGTGGCCTTCACGGATCAGGTCGGTCCCGGACGGGACCGGGCGGGCGCTCGCCTCGATGCCGGCCACGATCTCCTCATCCGCCTGCTGCAGCGGCCCGCAGACCTGCAGCTTGCGGAAAAGCGGGCCGCGCACGACGATTCTGTCATCGATCATGGTCCTCATCCGACCTGCCCCCTGCGAGCGGAGAGTTCGTCCATCGTCCAGACCACGTCGTGGTGCCAGGCCGGTTTGGACAGCCACGGCATCGCGGTGAATTCCACGCTGCGGCCGGTCGGGCCGTCGCGCTCGGCGCAGACGAGGAAGGGCACTCCGCGTCGGTGAAGCGTGCGCGCCAGCCGCGCATCATCCGTTGTCGCGCAATCGAGCACGGCCAAGGCGGGAATTTGATGCGCGAGCTGCGCCTCCGCTTCGGCGGCGGTTCGGATCGGCCCCGTCACACGGTAGCCCGCCGCCTCCAGGGCATCCGCCAGGTCCAGGCCAACGACCGGGTCGGCTTCGACCAGCAGCACGACATCTTCCTGTCCCCGGGGTTCCATGCTCGCTCCCGACAAAAAATTGATCAGCGCCTCGGAAATGTTGGGCGATGCACCCATCCTAAGCGTGGTTTGAACGGCATGTAAGTCAGACGCCACGCTTGGTGCGATTTCCGACAAAGTGATTTTTGTTATATGCTATAACGAATCGAGGCTATATTATAATCTGAGCTTGGGATTTGTAAATATAATCATAAATCATCTTATTCATTTGTTGGCCTGAAGCGTGCTCTGATCCCTGGCGGCCATCCCGAGAAGGAGGAGCAATGGCTCATCCTCACCAGGCGACGATCCGCAACCGTCTGCTCCGGGCGCTCTCGTCCGAGGACTTTGCCCGGCTCGCACCGTATCTGCAGAGCTTGGACTTGGCGGTTCAGGAGACCTTGATCGCCCCCGACCGGCCGGTCGAGCATCTCTATTTTCCGGAGAGCGGCATCTACTCGATCACGGCGAATGGTCCGGACGGCGGCGTCGAGGTCGGAATGATCGGGCGGGAAGGCTTGGTCGGCGCGGTGCCCATTCTGACCGGCAGTGATCGTGTTCCGCACAACCACTTCGTCCAGGTGGCCGGCCAAGCCTTGCGCATCGCGGTGGCCCCCTTCGACGAAGCCGTCGAGGAGAGCGCGCCCCTGCGCGCCCTGCTGCTGCGCTACCTGCAGACCGAGATCGTGCAGATCCGGCAGACCGCCTTCGCCACGGCCCGCTTCACCATCGAGGTCCGCCTCGCCCGCTGGCTCCTGATGTGCCACGACCGGCTCGATGGCGACGAACTGCAGATCAAGCACGAGTTCCTCGCGATGATGCTGGGGGTGCAGCGCTCGGGTGTGACCTTGGCCCTGCAGAATCTGGAGGGGGCGGGCCGGATCCGAAGCCGGCGCGGGCGCATCATCGTCCTCGACCGCACGCTTCTGGAGGCCCTGGCCGATACCAGCTACGGCGTGGCGGAGGCCGAATATGCACGGCTGATCGAGGGCGCGTGATGCCCCGCTACTTCTTCCATCTGCGCTACGGTCCCGACAAGCTGGCGGCCGATCCGGAAGGGGAGATCCTGGCCGATCCGCAGGTCGCCCGCGCTCACGCCCTGGCCGCAGCGCGCGACCTGATCGCCCGGACCCGCTCGGACTTTGTCCGCGACTGGTTCATCTGCAGCTTCGAGATCGTCGATGAGGCGGGCGAGCCCGTCCTGACTCTCCCCTTCGGAGAGGCGGTGACGCAGGAGCCGGATCGGGAGTGAGGCGGGGGCAGCGGCGTCTCGACGCTGTCCGGCACCCTGGGGCAACCCGCCGGCCGCCAAGGCGCGGTCGCTCGAAACCTTGAGCGTGGCTGGCTGCGGCAGACGATGTGATTTACACTGCGCGCCGCCGCTCCACCCCGCCTCCGCTCTTGGAGACACCGTCACGACAGGACGTTTCGGGCGCGGCAACCGCGCGTGCGTCTGTCGAGGGGAGACGGGCGGGGGGAGATGGAAACGTGACCTCTGGCATGCGGCGGCCTTGGCGGGTTCTGGTCATTCCGGGCGGTACGGAAATCGGACTGGAAATCAACAGGGCGTTGCGCGACTGCAAAGAGGTCGATCTCTATTCCGCCGGGCAGGATCTTCCCTCTGCATCCGAGTTCCGCTTCAAGCGGCATGTCTCGATGCCGCCGATCTCCGACGACGGCGCGATTGCCGCGATCAACGCCATCATCGAGCGCAACGAAATCGATTTCGTGTTTCCGGCGCATGACGACGTCATTCTCGCGCTGGCGCTCCATCGGTCCGCGATCAAGGCCCGAGTGCTCGGCGCCGAGCCGCGGATCTGCGAAATCACGCGCTTCAAATCGCGCACCTATCGGGCCGTCGCGGGAGCCGTCAAAGTACCGGAGGTCGTCTCGTCCGAGGAGACGCCGCACTTTCCGGTCTTCGTGAAACCGGATCGCGGTCAGGGCAGTCAGGGCGCGCGCCGCATCGACGACATCGAGACCCTTCGTGCGGTTTGTGGCCAGGAACCGGGGCTCATCGTCACCGAATTCCTTCCCGGAGACGAGTACACCGTCGATTGCTTCAGCTCGAAGACGAAAGGACTGATCTTCTGCCGGGGGCGCCAACGGACGCGCGTGCGATCCGGGATTTCCATGCAATCTCACCCGGTCGACGACCCTCTCTTTCTCGACATCGCACGCAGCATCGACGGATTGCTGCCGATGACGGGCGCGTGGTTCTTCCAGTTGAAGCGGGATCGGCACGGGGTGTTGACCCTCCTCGAGATCGCACCGCGCATTGCCGGTGCGATGGCCTTGAGCCGCGTGACCGGAGTGAATTTCCCGCTGCTGACGATCTATGAGGCGGCCGGTTTCGATGTGGGGGTGGAAGCCTTCGACGCCGATATCGAGATCAGCCGATCATTGGACAATCACTATCGGATCGGTTTTGAATTTTCGGCCGTCTATGTCGATCTGGATGATACGTTGATCGTGCGCGATCAGGTCAATACGCGCCTCGTGCGGTTTCTGTACCAGTGCATCAACGAAAAAAAGCCGATTCATCTCCTGACGCGGCACCGCTTCGACCTCGATGCGACCTTGAGACGGTACCGCCTGCACACGATCTTCGACTCCGTCCGCCGGGTCGACGACGCGACCTGCAAATCGGAGTTCATCCGCGAGCCGGATGCGATCTTCATCGATGACAGCTTCAGCGAGCGGCGAAGGGTGGCGCGGGCGCGCGGGATCAAAACCTTCGACAGCTCGGCCGTGGAATGTCTCCTCGATGAGCGCGCCTGAGGGCTCCGCGCGGGCGGCCTGTGGGCTTGGCCGCCAGCCTCCTCGCGCGGTCGCAGCAGGGTCCGCCCCGGGAGACCGCGCCGCCGTTCCTCCCGTTCGCGCAAGGTCCAACCGATTCCCATGACAGTTCGACGATACGCCAACCCGCAGACACCATCGGCGATGGATCAGGCCCATTACGCCGCCTTGCGTGAGAACATCGAGCGTTTCTATCGCGACATCTCCGAGCGTTACTGTCGAGGCGAGGTCACGGTTCTCGATGTCGCCCCTGAGGCCCATGCCGGCATTCGCCCGCATCTTCCCGCTCGGGCGCTTCTCGAAACGCTCGATATCGATCCCGCCTCGGACGCCACACACATCGTGGATCTCTGCGCGCCGGCCGCGCCCATTCCCGCGGAGCGGTTCGATGTCGTCGTCTGTACGGAGGTTCTCGAGCACACGCTCAATCCGTTCGCCGCGGTCGCGACGCTGCACCGGATGCTGAAATCCGGCGGAAGGCTGTGCCTGTCCACGCCCTTCAACTTCCGCATCCACGGGCCGCTTCCCGATTGTTGGCGCTTCACCGAACACGGCCTTCGTGCACTTCTGAGCGCGTTCGATGTCGAGATGATCGTACCGCTCGAGACGCCGGATCGCCCGTTGATGCCGATCCAGTACACGGCCGTTGCGAGGAAACGGTAGGGCCGCGTCCCCCGCGCCGGCTTCCCTCCTGCGCAGGTCCCGCGCCGGAGAGGCCGTTCGCGGAGATTTCCGTTCGGCGCCGATCCGAACCGCGAAGAGGCCGGGCCGGGACGGTCAGGGCTGCGCGATCCGGCGGATCACACGGTCCACCACGCTCGCATCGAGATCGGGATAGATCGGCAGGCACAGCACCCGGTCGGCCATCGTGGCCGAAACCGGCAATCCGGCCCGCGCGGCACTGGGCAGGGTCCGGTAGGCGGGAAAGTCGGAGATCAGCGGATAGAAGTAGCGCCGGGCGTGAATGCCGTCGCGCTTGAGCGCATCGTAGAGCGCGTCGCGGCCGATGGGATAATCCGGCCCGACTAGGATCGGGAAATAGGCATAGTTGCCCTCCCCCGCCGCCTCGAGGCAGCGAATCCCGGGGAGTCCGCGCAGGCCCGCGCGATAGGCCGCGTCCACCGCCCTCCGGCCCGCCAGAGCGGTGTCGATATGCCGGAGCTGCACGAGGCCGAAGGCCGCGTTCAATTCGCTCATCTTGCCGTTGAGGCCGACCCCGATCACCGAGGTCTCGTCCTCGAAACCGAAATTCTTCAGCTTGTCGATCCGGTCCTTCATCGCCGGATCGGCGCAGACGATGGCTCCGCCCTCGAAGGTGTTGAACACCTTGGTGGCGTGAAAGCTCAGCACCGACAGATCGCCATGGGTGAGGACGCTCGCGCCGCGATGGCGCACGCCGAAGGCATGGGCGGCGTCGTAGATCACCTTGAGCCCGTGCCGGGCGGCGATGGCGGCGATGGCCTCCACGTCGCAGGGCTGGCCGTAGCAATGCACCGGCAGGATCGCGCGGGTGCGTGGTGTGATCGCGGCCTCGATCCGGGCGGGGTCGAGGTTGAGGGTGGACGGATCGATATCGACGAAGACCGGGGTCAGGCCGCTCCACATCAGCGCGTGCGAGGTCGCGACGAAGGAATAGGGCGTGGTGATCACCTCGCCGGAGAGATCGAGTGCCCGCAGCGCCACGATCAGCGCGGTGGTGGCGTTGTTGAACAGGGCGATATGCGGCACGCCGAGATGGTCGGCGAGGCGCTCCTCCAGCTCCCGGTGGAACGGGCCGCCATTGGTCAGGATCCGCGTCCGCCAAATCTCCCGCAGCAGCGGCTCGAACTCTTCGAGCGGCGGCAGGAACGGGCGGGTGACGTAGACCGGCGTTCCCGCTTCGGTTCCGGTCCCCGGGGTGGCCTGGCCGAGGAGAT
Organism: Methylorubrum populi; assembly: GCA_020741775.1. Classification (GTDB taxonomy): domain Bacteria; phylum Pseudomonadota; class Alphaproteobacteria; order Rhizobiales; family Beijerinckiaceae; genus Methylobacterium; species Methylobacterium populi_B. Next base: position 27,769 of record DYYG01000028.1, on the reverse strand, counting down.
CGGCGAATTCCTGCTCCAGCCGGCGCAAGGTTGCCTGCACCGGAAGCTCCGGCAGGCCGGGGGCGTCCGCCGTGCGGACGGGTTCAAGCGGATGGGGTTTCATCGAGCCAGCGCCTCCACATGGCGCGGAAGGCCTCGCCGACGTCTCTGGCTTGCCGAGCATGATCCATCAGCGGGCTCGCGAAGACGCGCTCGCGAAGCCCTGACCGGACGGCGCGCAGATGGTCGAGATCGCTCGCGAGGGCGACGGCCCGAGCGACGTAATCCTCGCGCGTTTCGGTCACGAATTCAGGAAGGCCCGCTGCCGTCAGCACGGCGGCGGCCGCGCAGGAGGCGGCCTGCGTCCCCCGCAGGGCGATCAGGGGAACGCCCATGGCGAGCGTGTCGCAGCTCGTCGTTCCACCGTTATAGGGGAACGAGTCGAGGGCGATGTCGACCTCGTGATAGAGCATGAAATGGCCGTTGGAGACGCGGGGCTGCAGGCGCACCCGCTCCAGCGGAAGCCCGGCCTTCGACAGGCGCGCCTCGACCTGCACCCGGATCTCCGGCGTTCCGAGATCCGCGACGACCATGAACAGGCGCGCCTCGGGAAGGGCACGCAGGATCTCGGCCCAGGTCTGCAGCGCGCCATCCCCGATCTTCTCGAAGCGGTTCATGACGCCGAAGGTGACGAAGCCATAATCCTCGAAGGGCGGCCGCTCGCGCACCGGGACGATGGCCGCCGGCGTGTAGGTGACGGCCATGACGGGGAGCCGCCACAGCGTCTCGGTATGGAGCGTGTCCGACAAGCCGGGCCGGTCATGGTCGGCATCGGTCAGGCGGTAATCCATGGCGCGCAGGCCGGTCGTCGCGGGATGGCCGATCCAGGTCAGCTGAACCGGGGCCGGCTTGCGGGCGAAGATGAGCAGGCGGTGGCCGGCGCTGTGACCCGACAGGTCGACGAGGATGTCGATGGCCTCCGCCTCGATCAGGTCCGCGGCCTCGTCGTCGTCGAGGCCGGCCACGTTGTGCCAGCCGTCGAACAGCGTGCGCAGATGCTCCGAGACCGCATCCTCGTTGACCTGGGTCATGTAGGCGCGCAGGTCGAAGCGCGTCCGATCCATATGGCGCAGCAGCGGCTCGATGAAGCGGGCGACGGCATGGGTGCAGAGGTCGGCGGAAACGAAGCCGATCCGCAGCCGCCGGTCGGGGTCGCGGTCGTTGGCGAAGGGGCGCTTCCGCAGCAGCGGATCGGCGAAGCGGGCACCGAAGCTGCGCGCATCCTCCGCATAGTCCTCGGGCGGCACGTCCTCGGCATAGAGCTTGGCGAACAGCCGGTTGGAATGGGCGGTGACGTGATGCGGATCGTGGACCAGAGCCCGGTCGAAGCTGGCGATCGCTTCGCTCAACTGGCCGAGGCTCTTCAAGCTGCAGCCGAGATTGTTGTGGGCGTTCGAGATATCCGGGTCGAGGGCGATCGCCCGTCGCGCATGGGTCACGGCCGCGCTGTGGTGGCTGACGCGCTGATAGACGCCCGACAGGTTCGAATGCGCGATCGCCAGGTCGGGATCGAGGGCGATCGCCTTCTCCAGCGCCGAAATGGCGCCGACGTGATCGCCCGTCTTGATCAGCAGCGCGCCGAGGCTGCTGAAATAGGCGGCATTGCCGGGCTCGCGGTAGATCGCGATGCTGAACAGGTCGAAGGCCTGCTGGTAGCGGCCCTTCCCGACAGCGATGGCGCCGGCGAGGTGGGTCGCGTTGGCATGGGTGTCGTCGAGGCTGATGACCAGCTCGGCCAGCGCCTCCGCGGCGGTCAGGTCACCGGCGTTGTAGCGTTCCTGCCCGTGGGCGAAGGCTTGATCGAGGAAGCTTCTGAGGGTGGTGCGGGATTCCTCGTCCAGGAGGCCGCGATCCCGGAAGCGCTCCATCAGCGCCCGTGCCTCGCCGACCCGGTTCAGCATAAGGAGGGTGAGGGCGAGGGCGAGCCAATAGCCGGGCCGCTCGGGCTCCGCCCGCAGCGCGGCGACGAAATGCGGCACGGCCGGTCCCGGAGCCTCGGTGCGGCTGGTGAGGATTCCGAGTTCGAAATGCGCACCGGCATGGCCGGGTGCCGATTCGAGCGCGCGTTGGAGGTTGCGGCGCGCCTTGTCGAACCGGCCCGCGGCGCGATGGGCGGCGGCCTTGGCGACATAGCGCTCCGCCGGCGCCTCGACCGTGCGGGATTGACGTTGTTCGAGCATGCCCGGCCTTCCTGCGCCGGGCCGAATGTAGGATTTGTATGGCTAACAGAGCGTTAACTGCGCCCGCCTCCTACCAAGCGTAGCGCAGGCCGCCCGCGAAGAGATGGGCGGTGAGGTTGGCGCCGACCGCCGCCTCGTAGCGGGCGAAGACCTGAATGGTCGCCTTCTGCGCCGTGAGGCCGGCGCTGATCACGCCGGTATCGCGGCCGATGCCGGGGAAGTGCGTGGTGAAGGGCGCGCCGGGGGCTCCGATCAGCGAGGCCGTCACCGGCGCAACCGTATCGCCGAGATTGCGATAGTAGCGCCCCCGCAGCTCGGGGCTGATCAGGATGCCGTCGTACAGGAAGGCGGAACTCACGCGCAGTCCGACCGAGGGCTGCACGATGTCCTGCGTCTCGGACCGGGAGAAGAGGCCGGCCGAGCCGGCGTTCCGCTCGGAGAAGCCGTCGCGGCTCAGGCGATACCAGTCGAGGCCGAGACTCGGCTCGGCATCGACGGCGCCGAACCGGGTGCGCGTCCCCAGCTTGATCGCGGCGCTCACGTCGTCGCCGCCGAAGCTGCCGATGGCCGTCCGCGACAGGTCGCCGAAGACGAGGCCGCGGCTCGTCCGATTGTCGGTACGGGTATAGGCCGCGACCGCATCGACGAAGACCGGATCGAGGTCGAGCGAACCGTAGACCGAGCCCTGATAGGCGCTGGTCCAAGCACGGTTCGCGCTGGAAACGCCGGCGGTGCTGCCATCGGCGTAGCCGAAGCTGACACCGAACAGGGCGCCGTCGAACGGCTTGTCCACGCCCACCAGCACGCCGGCTTGGTTGAGATCGAACCCGCCGCGCCCGCCGATCCGCCCGGGGCCACCGAGGGCGCGCGCCCACACGGACAGGCCGTCCCCGCTTGGTCCTCCGTCGGCGGCTGCTGCGGTGCCGGTCAAGCCAGCCGCCGCGGCCCGCACGGCCTGACCGGTGCCGGCCTGATCCAGGGCGGCCCAGGACCCGTCGAGGCCGATGCCGGGCTGGATGTCGGCGCGTCCGGCGCGGCGATCCGCCATGCGGTCCTCGAGGGCGCGCACGAACTGCCCGCGCTGGACCGCATCCGCCGTGGCCGCGTGGCCGATGGCCTCGCCCGACAGGGCCTGCAGGGCGGCGGCTCCGGCGGCATCCGTCTCGGTCCGGTCGAGGGCGAAGAACACCCTGTCGAGGTCGCCCTGCGGCTGCATCAGGTAGGAGCGGTTCAGGTGTTGGGCGACCGCCCGCTGGTTGGCCGTCACCGCCGGAGCGGTGAAGTCGCGGTTGAAGGTCATCGAGACCGCGTTGGACTCGTAGGTCAGGGTCTCGGTCAGGAACGGGTTGAGATCGATCACCTGCCCGAAGCGGCCGCTCGTGCTGCCCGTGCTGGTGGCGAAGGTGAAGTGCTGGTTGGCGATCTTGTCCGTCGGGTCGAAGGCGAGGTCGATCTCGCCGCCGACGACGAGATGGCCGTTGACGTGCAGGGCGTCGAAGCGGTCGGTGTCGACCTCCATCAGCAGGCGGCCGCTGCCGGACTGCTCGTAATCGCCGTCGATGGTCAGGGTGCCGATGGAATTGCCTGGCGAGAGCGTGCCCGCGTTGCGGACCGTGCCGATGATCGTCCCCGAGCCGCCGAGCACCGCCTCCTTCGCCACGGTGAGTTCGGCGGTCCGGTAGACGGTGGCCGTGTTGATCTTCAGCGTGCCTTCCTGAACGGCGGTGAGGGCGCGGGCCTCGGTGACCGACGAGCGGATGTCGAGGGTGCCGAGCCCCGTCTTGGCGAGGTCCCCGCTGCCCGAGAGCGTGTTGTCGCGGAGCGTCAGCATCGTTCCGGCCTCTGTCCGGAAGGTCGCCCCGAAGGCCGAACCGCCGATCTCCTCCTGCGACACCGAAGTGTTGATCGCGACGTCACGGTTCAGGGTGAAGCTCCGCGTCGTGTTCAGCGTGCCGCCCTGCAGGGTCAGGAGCCCCGAGCGGGCGCCGAGATTGGCGTCGCTGCCGATGCGGATGGTGCCGTTGTCGATCCGGGTTCCGCCGGAATAGCTGTTCTGGCCGGCCAGAGTCAGCACCGACTCGCCGCTCTTGAGCAGGCTACCGCTGCCGCCGATGCTGCCGGCGAAGGTGCGGTCGCGGATCTCGATATGGGCGATGTAGGGCCGGACGAGCTCGACCGGATCGCCCGCCTCCAACAGATCGGTCTTCCACGCGTAATCGGCGATCATGGCATGGGCCTTGGTCGTCGGGTGGAACTCGTCCCAGAACAGGTAGTCGTCGACCGTCGCGCCCGAGCAGGTGCCGACATATTGGCCGGTATCGGCGTTGACGCAGTTGTCGCGACCGTTCTTGAAGCCGAAGCTCTCCGGCCGGGCCTGAACCTCGTTGAGGAGCGCGGCCGCGTCGATCACGACGACGCGTTCGGAGCGTCCGTTCCGGTCGAATTGATCCTGGATCTGATACAGCTTGTCCTTGATCTGCCGGTTGGTCTTGAGAATCTCGTCGCCGAGGCGATCGGCGATAGTGAGGTGGTCGCGGGTGATCTTGGGTGTCGTGGCGATGTTCGGGACGGTGTTCACGTAATAGGTCGCGCCGTCCTGTGCGATATCGCTGCGCGCCCGAACCGCCTCGCGGAGCCGATTCAGCTCTTTCGGAATGCTGTCCAGCAATTGGCTCGACGCCTTGCCGAGCTTCATCTCGTTGACAGGTTTGTCTGTCTTGCCCAGACCGAGGAATGTGTCCTCGACTTCCTGGCGATAATTGTTGCCGCCAATCCAGAGTGTGAAGAGCGGCTTGCTTCCGAATTCGGACGCGTCGGTTTTGTAGTTCTGAGGACCGAGGAGGCCGAACCCGGTTTTTTTCGAAATGCTGCCGATAAGCGTGGAGTTCTGAGTTTCGAACTTGTCGATGAGGAAGCCGATGCCGGCATTGACGTAATATCCGGCGGTGGCACCGCCCCATGCGAGGTTGTGGCCCTTGGTGTAGGGGGTCCGGTTCAGATCGCTGTTGAGATATTCGACCCATACCCGGCCGTTCGAGAAGTGCCCCTCATCGTAAGGCTGGCCGATGGGCTGCCTTTTGCCGGGAACGTATTTCCTTCCCGTCGCCTCGTAGGTGCGCCCGGTATCGGAGAGGCTGTCTCCGAGATTCCAGATCGTGCTGTACCGTTCGGCGGACAGAGCCGTGCTCGAGAGGAGGCTCGCAAGCAGGAGCCCGAGGCCGAAGCCGCGAGCCTTGGTGACCGACATGGGGATCGTCCGACTGAGGAAAGAGCGCTCGTCGCGAGCGAGGCTCCGGGCCTCTGCAGGCGATGCAGAGCGCGCGGATCCGTGATCTGAACAAGACCGGGATTATGGTTAAAACATCATTAAATTGACTGTCTCGGCCGATAAGTGGCTCAGATAACCTCGGCGGCAAAGTAAATCATCGAGACGGAGGAGCCGGATCGACAGATCGCCTGTTGATTTCGGGCCGACTTGGCCGTCTTGGTAGGCTTCGGACACCGTCCGAGCAACAGGGCGTCGTGCGAAAACCTGCCGCGATCGATTCCGGACCCAAGGCGGCGCGCCCCGATTGGGCGCACCGCCGCCAGCGTCAGAACCGAACCGCCAGACGGGCCGTGCCGAGATGCGACAGGAACCGGTCGCCGACATGGGCTTGGTACTCGCCCGTCAGCTCGACCCCGCCGCCGAGGCCGATTTGGAAGCCGAGGCCCGCCTCGCCGACCGTGTCCGGAATGCGGGAGCTCGTCGCGAACAGGCCGTTCAGGCCGGTGCCCTGGAAGCTCGCGAGCCCGGTGAAATGATCGTCGGACAGGAGCGTCACGCCCAGGGTGCCGTAGGGGCGCAGCCAGCGTCCGCCATCGAAATCGAAGCGGCCGCCGATCTCCACATTCGGGCTGAAGGCAAACAGCGTCTTGCCCAGGGCCCTGACGTCGAGGTTCAACTCCGGTGCGCCGGTCTCGGAATAGGCCGGGCTGTGGGAGTAGAGCACGTCCAGATCGACATAAGGCTTGATGTACCAAGTCTCGAACGTGAACTGATAGCTCGCCCGCAGGCGTCCGCCCGCCGTCAGCACTTCCGATTTGCTGCGGGCCAGGGCGTTGCCGCCGCCGATATCGATGGCCCGCAGGTTGTTCTGCCACGCATAGCCGAGATTGGCCGAGGCGGCGAAGAGCCAGGGGCCGACTTGGTGCTTCAAGGCCGCGGAGACGTCGCCGGCATCGCTGACCGTGCCGGTGATCCGGTCGGCATCGCTCTGGTTAGCGCGGGTATAGGCCGCCGACAGGCCGAAGAACCAGTCGGGGGCGAATTCGGTCTGCAGGCCACCCTGATAGCTCAGGGCGTTCTGGCGGTAGCCGCCCTCGCCGGGTGAGGAGAACAGGCTGGTGCGGGCCGCGGTGACGCGGCCCCAGACGCATTCACCCTCGCGCAGCAGGGTACCGGTGCCCTCGAAGGCGGGGCAGCTCATCGCCCGCTTCAGCCCGGCCCGGGTGTCGAAGGTGCGGTCGGTCAGGGTGTACTGGGTCGATTCCTGATTCAGCTCATCGAGCGCCGCAGCGTAGCTCTTGGTGCTGGTCACCGAAAGGAACCGCGCGAACAGGTCGGCCTCGCCGATCGACCCCTTGTCCCACAGCGTCTGCAGGGCCTCAGCCGCGGATCTCTGGTCGCTGCTGAGACTCATCCCGATGGGCCTTGTGAAACGCGCTGTCGGGCTTAGGGCGAGGCTGTTGTCCGATTGCACGATCGACCAGGACACCGGCACCGAGTTCGATTGGATGGTCGTGGATTTGGCGTAGGAGGGCGCCTCGTCGATGCTGTTCGCCTTAAGGAATGTATATTTCCCGGGCAGAAGACCCCCGATGACGTTGGGCCGCACGTCGCCGTCCAGATAGGCCGTGCCGCTCACCGTCAGGAGGTCGGCGCGCAGGGCGCCGGCCGGAGCGAGCGGCGCCACGTCGATCAGCAACTGGCCGTTGCCGGACTGCATGAAATTGCCAATCAGGTCGGTGCGGGCAACGGTGCCGACCCCGCCGATGTCAAGGGTGGCGTAATTCTTCACCCAGTTGCCGGTGCCGACATTGATCACGCCGTTCGGGCCGGTTCGCAGGATCGCCGAGCCGAACCCGTCCGGCCCGTTTGTTACAGTGGTCTTTTCTCCTGGGACGGAGCTCAAGTTGATGTCGCCGATCACCGTGCCGCGGTTGACGAGATCGACTGGGTTGATCGTCGCGACGATGGCGCGGCCGGAGGCGGCGCTGACCACCGCCCGCTCGTCGATCAAGATGCGGTTGTTGGAGGCGCCGCCCTCGATGCGGATCGCCGCGCCGGTGCCGCTGCCGCCGGTGACGATGTCCTTCACGGTCACGGAGATGGTGCCGCCGGCGCGGGTCGGATCGAGGCTGCCGTTGGCGCTCTGGACGCCGCTCTGCGCGAAGATCGCGTTGGCGTCCTTGCCCGAGGCGATGATCGAGCCTGCGCTGTCGATGGTGATCTGGCCGCCGGCCCCGGCCGACGTAGTGCGCGACTTTGGCGACTCCGGTGCCTTGACCAATTGGCCGGAGGCGAGGATCGGGTTGGAGAGGTCCACGATCAGGCCTCCGCCGCCGCCGAGGCTCTGCGCCAGGATGCCGTGGGCGCGCTCTCCGCTGGTGCTGATCGCGGCACCCTCCTTGAGGGTGACGCTGATGGCGCCGCCATTGCCGGTCGCGCCATCCCGAAGCAGGACGGGAACCGCGTAGCCCATGATCTGATGCGCGCCGGCATAGCCGCCGCCGCCGCCGATCGATTGGAGCAGCAGCGCCGTCGCGGCATCGCCCGTGGTCGTCACCCGCGCGCCGGCCGAGAGGGTCACGCCCACCGTGCCGCCGTTGCCATTCGCACCACCCGCGCCGCCGATCCCGAAGTTGTACGCGTCGCCGCCGGGGGCAGCGGCCGCCGCGGCCATGCCGCCGCCGCCGCCGACGCTCTGTGCCAGGATGCCGAGGGCGCCGAAGCCGCTGGTTGTGATGGTGCCCCCCTGCGTCACCGTTACGGCGCCGCCATCGCCGGCCGCCTTGCCGGAGCCGCCCAGGGTTAGGCTGCCGGACTTCTTCGGCGCCCCCTCGGACGTATCTTGTTCCGCGATCTTCTCGATATCGAGTGCCGTCAGCAGCGCGGTGGCGATGTCCTTGGCCTCACTGCCGGACTTCGCCTTATCGGACTTGGCCTTATCGGCCTGTGCCGCACTCCCCACGGTCTTCGTGTCCTTGGCGACCGGGAGCAGGAACGATCCGCCGCCGCCGCCGACGCTCTGGGCCACGATGCCGTGGGCCTCGCTGCCGGCGGTGACGACAGTGCCCGTGTTGCTGACCGTGACGCTGCCGCCCTTGCCGCCCGTGCCGCCATTGCCGCCGATGCTGAGGGTCAGCGTCAGGCTGTCCTTCTTGCTGCTGCCGGTGGTCGTCGACGCCACGCCGCTGCCGCCGCCACCGCCGACGCTCTGGCCGTAGAGGCCGTAGGACATGTCGTCGTTCGTGGCGACGCGGCCGCTGTTGACGATCGAGACCGTGCCGCCGTCATTGGCATCGCCGCCCTTGCCGCCGAGGACGCCCCGGAAGTTCTTGGTATTGGTCGCGGCGGCGAAGGCCAAGCCTCCCTGGCCGCCACCGCCGCCGACGCTCTGGGCGAAGACGCCGTGGGCCACGGCACCGAGGGTCGTGATGGTCCCGTCATTGGTGACGCTGACCATGCCGCCCTTGCCCCCGCTCGCGCCGTCGCCGCCGAGGCTTAGGGTCGCCGCCACGTCGGGCAGCTTGACGCTGTTCTTCTTCTGTTTGGCCAGATAGTCCGACGCGTTCTTGCTGTAGGATTGCAGGAGCTTGCCGAGTTCGGAATCCTTGATTTTCTTGGAGAGGGATTTGTACTGGTCGGTATTCTTGATGTCCTTCAGGAACTGATCGAGGGCTTCCTTGGAATCCTTGTTCTTCTTGTCCTTGGCCCAGTCGTTGTAGGCTGTGACGCCGATCGCCGTCTTGATCTGGGTCCAGATTTCGCCGACGGCGTCCGGCTTGGAATCCTTCCGCGCGGCGACGCTGCCGCCGCTGCCGCCACCGCCGCCGATGCTCTGCGCGACGATGCCGTGCGCGCCGTCGCCCCAGGTCTCGATTCCGCCCGCCGCGGCGTTGGTGACCGTGACGCTGCCGCCGGTATTGCCGCTGCCACCCTTGCCGCCGAGGGTGAGGTTCACGTTGAGCTGGCCCTGGGCAGCGCCCTGCACGTCGCCTCCGGTGCCACCGCCGCCGCCGATACTTTGGGCGAAGATGCCGATCGCGTCGGAGCCGCCGGTCCGCAGGCCGCCGGCATTGGTCACGGTGACGGCCTGCCCCTTGCCGCCGCCGCCGCCCTGGCCGCCGATGGTCCAGGTCACGGCCAGGGTGTCCGCCACCGGGAGCTTGCCGACGAGCTCGTTCAGGGTCTTGTCGAAGGAGAGGCCGGGTGCGGCGAGCCCGGTGGCGCTGCCGCCATTGCCGCCGCCGCCGCCGATGCTTTGAGCCAGGATGCCGTGGGCGAAGCTGCCGCCGGTCACCACCGTGCCGAAATTGTCGACGCCGATCGTGCCGCCATCGCCGCCGCTGCCACCCTTGCCACCGATAGCCTGTGCCGCGTCGATGTTCTGCCGCAGGCTGAGACTGTTGCTCGTGGTGTTCGACTTGCCGGCATTGCCGCCGCCGCCGCCGATGCTCTCGGCCTGGAGGCCGATGGCCTCGTCACCGGAGGTGGAGACGGCACCTTTATTGGTGATTTCGGCCCGGCCGCCCTTGCCGCCGCCACCGCCGGTTCCGCCGAGGGTGGTGCTGAAGCTGATCGCCGCCTCGCCGGGCGGCGCGATGGCAAGCGCATAGGACAGAGCGTCGCCGGCGATGCCGCCGCCGCCGCCGATGCTGAGGGCCTGCACGCCGATCGACCCGACGCCATAGGTGACGACGGTGCCGCTTTGAGTCGCCGAGGCCAGGCCGCCCTCGCCGCCCAGGCCACCGGAACCGCCGACCGAGGCGCTGACGGCGACGCTCGGCACCGCCTTCCCGTTGGGCAGGATCAGAGGCGTCGCGATGGCCGTGGAGCGCGCCGAGCCGCCGATGCCGCCGCCGCCGCCGATGCTGAGCGCATCGAGTCCGATCGCCGCGCGACCGCTCGTGGTCACGCTGGCACCGCTCTCGATCCGGGCCTCGCCGCCCTTTCCGCCGCCGCCGCCGCTGCCGCCCACCGAGAGGGCGACGGCGAAGGCCGGACTTCCGGTAGTGGCCGAGGCGACGCCGCCGGTGCCGCCGCCGCCGCCGATGCTCTGGGCCAAAATCGCGCTCGCCCCGTCCCCGGAGGTCGCGATCGATCCGCCCGTCGCCTTCACCTGGACCGTGCCGGCATGGCCGCCGGCTCCGCCGCCGCCGCCCAGCGCGTAGGTGAAGAAGGCGCCCGGTTTGATCGAGGCGCCGCCGACGCCGCCGCCGCCGCCGATGCTCTGGGCTAGGATGCCGTAAGCGTCCGTCCCCGCCGTCTCGATCACGCCATTCTGCTGCACCGTGACCGCGCCGCCGAGGCCGCCCATGCCCCCGGTTCCGCCGGAGGTGAAGGGCAGGATACCGGCCTGTCCGCCGCTGCCCCCGCCGCGCCCGGCCTGTGGGGCCGAGGCCTGGAAGGCGTCGAGCGCGTTGCCGCCGCCGACGCTCTGCGCCAAGACGCCGACCGAGCCGGTCCCGGAGGTCCGGATCGTGCCGGCCTGGGTCACCTCCACTGGTCCGCCGGCCCCGGCCGAGCCGCCGTCGCCGCCGCTGCCGAAGGGCGCGCGGCCGCCATCGCCGCCGGGCCCGCCGACCGATTGGGCGATGAGGGCCGAGCTGTAGGCGCCCAGGGTCGTGATGTTCCCGATCTGATCGACCTTGACCGCGCCGCCGGCGCCGCCCTTGCCGCCCGCCGAGCCGTTGATGCCGGTGGTGTCGCCACCACCGGCGCCGCCGACACTCTGGACCAGCACACCGACCGAGTTCGCACCCGCCGTGACGATGCTGCCCTGGTTGACGAGCACGGCTCGACCGCCGGCTCCGGCATCGCCGGGAAGCTCGCTGCTGCCCCGTGTGGTTCTCATGCCGCCATCGCCGCCGAGGGACTCGATCACGGCACCGGGCGCGGAGGCGCCGCCGGTCTCGATCCTGCCCGCGGGAGTAACGGTGAGTTCCGCCAAGCCGCCCAGGCCGCCCATCTGCTCCGAGCGCTTGCTTTCGGAGGTGGCGCCGTCGCCCGCCTTGCCGCCCTTGGAGCGAACCGAGACGCCGGAGGTGCGATCCCCGAAGGCGGAGACCGGCGCTTGCAGGATGAGACGGGCCGGGCCGCCATCGCCGCCCCGGGCGATGCCCTTATCCCCACCATCCCCGCCCTTGCCGCCCTGCGAGGCGATGCCGATCAGCGCGAGCCCGGTGCTCTGATCGATGCCGCCACTCACCGACCCGGTCTCGGTCAGAGTCACGGCGCCGCTGTTTCCGCCCCGACCGCCATAGCCGTCGAAGACGAGGCCCTTCGGATTGTCCCCGCCGTTTCCGCCGGTCGACGCGGCCTTGACGGCCATGCCCTGGACGATCGTCAGCGCGTCGCCCTGGGCGGCCTGCACATTCGGCCCGCTCGTGCCGTCACCGCCATCTTTGTTGAAGCAGAATAAGGCGCAGTTCTCACCCTTCGGGCCGTCGGCCCCGCGCTGCACGAAGGAGCGCGCGGCGTCCTGGGCCCGGGCCTCCCTGCCCTGCGTCGCGATCAGCGCGCAGACGCTCACTCCCGTCAGCAGCGCGAGGGAGCATCCCAGCCGGGTTGAATCCATCCGCCGGCGAGGGCGAGACATCCAGGGCGAAGTCATGGAAAAGCGGGCCCTTCTATACCTGTGATCGTGCGCTGGTCTTACGCGGTGCCAAGCTGACAGGCACAGGCACGCAAATCTTTGCTTTGACGGATCTGGTCATAACCGGAGGTATGTCTATGACCAGCACGGATCATCTTCGCTGGTGCATGACATGCTGACGTCACGAGTTGCCCGGCATGGTGAGCCGCGCAGAGCGTCGGGATCTGACCGGGATGCGCAAGCCTGTCGGGTTCTGCATCGTCCATCTCCAAGTGCCGATGGGTGTCTCGGCACGACGCTCCGTGGGAGCCTCGCCACAACCCCCACTGTGCCGTCTTGGCGCCGCGAGCGTTCGTGGTGATCGGGGCTTTGTGACTGCGCTTAAGCCGATTCGGTCTTCAGATCGGTGAAGACCGCCCCGCCTTACGACCCGTCCGTTGCTCGAGCCTGGATCACGAGGACCCTGGTCTGGGCAGGATCGAGCGCCGAGCCCGACATTCTCCGGTTCTGGATGGAGAATATAACATATGATTGACACTCTCGACGGCTCTTCTGCCCGCCGCCCGACGCGGCGCAGCGCGTGTGGCGGCAGGGTGACAGAGGTCGCGGCCGGCGCGGGCGTGCGGCTCGGAGCGAGCCGGTCGAGGAAAAGCAGGGGTGAGACGCGGATGATCAGCCCGTCGCGGCCCTGCGATCGCGTCGCGGGTCGGGGCTGAAATCACTTGATGTCGATGAAACTGGAGCGGGCGAAGGGATTCGAACCCTCGACCCCAACCTTGGCAAGGTTGTGCTCTACCCCTGAGCTACACCCGCTCACATGTCCGTCCGTGTGGACGATCGGTTACGAGCCAGAACGAAAGACACGCGCTGGTGGCCTTCGTTGGTTGGTCAGTTTTTAAAAACTGGAGCGGGCGAAGGGATTCGAACCCTCGACCCCAACCTTGGCAAGGTTGTGCTCTACCCCTGAGCTACACCCGCTCTCTCGTCCGTTCGTCCGGCGCCGTGGCGCCTCCGTCGGTGGCGCTGTCTAAACACCATTCCGCCGGAGGATGCAAGGGCCAAGTTCGCGGTTTTTACGCGGCTCACCAAAGCTCGGCCGGCGGATGCCCGTGGCGGATCTCACCGAGGCGGGTGCGGGTGGCGCGGGTGGTGTCCGCCGGCAGGGCGTCGAGGGGGAAGAAGCCGCTCTCGGCGATCTCGCGGTCGGGCCGCTTCGGACCGGTCACCGTGAAGGCCGGGGCCACGTAGAGGGCGATATGGTCGCGGCGCTGCGCTCCCGGATTGAGGAAGAAGCCGTGCAGCCGCAGGGGCGCCTCCGGCGCGACCACGATCTCGGCCTCCTCGCGGAACTCGCGGATCATGGCGGCCGGGGCGCTCTCGCCCGGTTCGATGCCGCCGCCCGGCAGATGCCAGCCGCCGACATAGGTATGGCGCACGAGGCACACCCTCCCCTGCCCGTCGATGGCGACGCCGCGGACGCCGAGCGTCATGCCGCGGGTGAGGAGCGCGGCGCGCAGGGCGAGCCGCTGCAGCCAGGGCCGGTCGAGATTCACGATCATCCCCGGCTTCTATCCTGCCGGTGCGCGAGCGTCACACGACCTTGAGTCCGATCGCGCCGAGGCCCTCGATCCGCGCCGTCATCGTCTGTCCGCGCCGGACCGGGCCGACGCCGGAGGGCGTGCCGGTGAAGATCAGGTCGCCGGGATGCAGCTCGAAATAGGTCGAGAGCAGCGCGACCTGCTCCGGGACCGACCAGATCATCTCCGAGAGGTCGCCCCGCTGGCGCTCGTCGCCATCGACGGCGAGGGTGATCGCACCGGAGCGCGGATGACCGATGGTGCCGGCCGGTCGCAGGGGGCCGATCGGCGCGGAGAAATCCGCCGCCTTGCCGAGTTCCCAGGGCCTGGCCTGCCGCTTGGCCTCGTCCTGGAGGTCCCGGCGGGTCATGTCGAGGCCGATGGCGTAGCCGTAGACATGGGCGGCGGCGGTGGCGACGGGGATATCGCGTCCGCCCACGCCGAGGGCAGCCACCAGCTCCACCTCGAAATGGTAGTTCTCGGTGCGCGGCGGATAGGGATGGTCGGCCGTCCCGCCCTCGGGCACGACCTGCAGGGTGTCGGCGGGTTTGAGGAAGAAGAAGGGCGGGTCGCGCTCGTCTGCGCCCATCTCTCGGGCATGGGCGCGGTAGTTGCGGCCGACGCAATAGACCCGCCGCACGGGGAAGAGATCGTCGCTGCCATGGATCGGCAGCGTGATGCGGGGCGGGTTCGGGATCACGGACAGCATGGCGCCTGGAAGCCTCATGGTCGGGAGAGCGGAACGCGAGCGAACCGGGCGGCGATCCGCCGCGGGAAGAAAACCATCGGAAGCGCGCTGCGTGCCATGCCGGACTCGGGCTGTCTGCCGCAAGACCCATCCCGGCGTGCAATGGGCGCTCCCCTGGCCTATCTGAGCTGGACGCTTCCACTGCCCGACTTTCGCCGATGACCGCTGCCGGCCCCTCCCGTGATCGCCTCCTCGCCACGCTCTCGGAGCGGCTCGGCGCACGGCATGTCCGCAGCGATCCGGAAGGTCTCGCGCCGCATCTCGTCGAGGCGCGCGGGCTCTATCGCGGCAACGCCCTGGCCGTGGTCGCGCCGGGAACGACCGAGGAGGTCGCCTTCGCGGTGCGGGCCTGCGCCGAGGCGCGGGTGCCGGTGGTGGCCCAGGGGGGCAATACCGGTCTCGTCGGCGGTGGTGTGCCCTTCGGCGGCATCGTGCTGTCGCTGAACCGCCTGACGCGTCTGCGCGCCGTCGATCCCCTGGGCGCCAGCATCACGGTCGAGGCGGGCCTGACCGTGGCCGAGGTGCAGGCTGCGGCCGACGCGGCGGGGATGCTGTTCCCGCTCTCCTGGGCGGCGGAAGGCACGGCGCGGATCGGCGGCGGCCTCGCCACCAATGCCGGAGGGCTCGCCGTGCTCGCCTACGGCAATGCCCGCGACCTCGTGCTCGGACTCGAAGTCGTGCTCGCCGACGGCCGGATCTGGAACGGGCTGAAGGCCCTGCGCAAGAACAATGCGGGCTACGACCTCAAGCATCTCTTCGTCGGTTCGGAGGGGACCCTCGGCCTCATCACCGCCGCGACTCTGAAGCTGTTTCCCAAGCCGCTGTCCAAGAGCGTCGGCTTCGTCGGCCTGCCCTCGGCGCAGGCGGCCCTGGCCCTGTTCGAGCGGCTGCGGTCGGGCGCCGACCGGGGGCTGACGGCTTTCGAGTACATGCCCCGGTTCGGCCTGGAGATGGTGTTGAGGCACGGCATCGATGTGCGCCCGCCGCTCGCCGGGACTCATGACGCCTACGCCCTGGTCGAGCTTTCCTCTCCCCATCCCGGAAGCGACGCCCGCGCGACACTAGAGGCCCTGCTGTCCGAGGCGATGGAGGCGGGTCTGGTGCAGGACGCCGTCATCGGCGGCAGCGCCGCGCAGGACGCGGCCCTGTGGCGCCTGCGCGAGCTGCTCCCCGAGGTGCAGAAGGCGGAGGGCGGCTCGATCAAGCACGATGTCTCGCTGCCGCTCTCCCGGCTCGCCGACTTCCTGGACGAGGCGAGCGCCGCCTGCGAGGCCGAGATGCCGGGGCTGCGCCCCTGCCCGTTCGGGCATTTCGGCGATGGCAACATCCACTTCAACCTGACCCAGCCCGTCGGCATGGAGAAGGCGGCTTTCCTCAGCCAATGGAGCCGCTTCAACCGCATCGTCCACGCCATCGTCGAGCGGATGGACGGCTCGATCGCCGCCGAGCACGGCATCGGCCTGATCAAGCGTGACGAACTCGCCCGCACCGCCGATCCGGTCGGCTTCGACCTGATGCGGCGACTGAAGGCGGCCCTCGATCCGCACGATCTGCTCAATCCCGGAAAGGTCGTGGCCCTCTCCGACGACCCGCCGCCCGCCCTCCCCGTCTGAGCGTCTTTTCCGGCGGACTGCCTTGGTGAGCACGGCGCGGGGATGATCGAGTGACGGGCTTGCCGGAGCGCGTCCCTCCGGCAAGCCCCGAGCATCGCGCAGGCTCGAAACAGCTCCGCCGTCCAGACGCGATCGATCCGAGCCTTGCGGGAGGTGACGAGTCGCACCTGGGAACCCAGAAGGCCCTCAACTCGTTATTGTGCGGCGCACAAGAAAGCGTCATGATCCGGCTCATGAGACGGGAATCAGCCTTGCGCGCAACCGGAATGGCGCGCCGATGGTCAGATCGTTAACCCGAAAGGATCGACAATCGCCCTCTGCGACGGACCGAAACAGGGTGAACCGCCACCGTTTCGTCGCATGACGTTTTTATCGATTGCTCCATGCTGCGCTGCGGTGCCGCTTCCCTGGGAAGTGCCGCGCCGAGGGCGGCGGGAGATGGTCTGAGCGTTCCCGCCGCCAGTGATCTTGAAGGAGACGACAATGCCCACCTCACAGGCTCGGGTCCCCACCGCCGAAGCCAGCCGTTACCTCAAGCAGCTCTGCCGCCATTGGAGCCACAAGTTCCCGGTGGAAGAGATCGGCGACAAGGGCCGGGTGCCGTTCGGCGAGGATCGGATCTGCACCTTCGAGGCCAGCGCCGACGCCCTGCTGATGCAGGTCGCCACCCCCGATCCGGCCGGCCTGACCCGGCTGGAGAATGTGGTGTCCGATCACCTCCTGCGCTTTGCCTTCCGCGAGAATCTGGGCGAGATCACTTGGTCGCGCGCGGCCTGAGCCGCGGATCGGTCTGACGGGCCGCTCCGATCGGGGCTCGGGCGCAGGGGACAGGACAGCCTGGAGAACCACGCCCATGAGCCAGATACCGGGAACGGCCGCCCTCCCCTTCGCCGAGCGCCTCGACCGGCTTGCCGAGGTCGCCGTGCGGGTCGGCCTCGGGCTCAGGCCGGGGCAGGAACTGGTGATGACGGCGCCGCTGGAGGCGGTGCCCCTGGCCCGTGCCATCACCGAACATGCCTACAAGGCCGGCGCTTCGCTGGTCACCACCTTCTACGCGGACGATGCCGCCACGCTCGCCCGCTTCGCCCACGCCCCCGACGAGGCCTTCGACAAAGCCGCCGGCTGGCTCTATTCCGGCATGGCGGAGGCCTACCGCAACGGCGCGGCGCGGCTCGCCATCTCCGGCGACGATCCTTCCCTGCTGGCGGGCCAGGACCCGGCCAAGGTTGCCCGCGCCAACCGCTCGCGCTCCCAGGCCTATGTTCCCGCCCTGGAGCTGATCGCGGGTTTTTCGACCAATTGGACCATCGTCTCGGCGGCGACCAAGCCCTGGGCGCGCACCGTCTTCCCGGATTTGCCCGAGGACGAGGCGGTCGCCCGCCTATGGGACGCGGTGTTCGCCGCCTCCCGCATCGATCACGCCGACCCTGTGGCGGCCTGGGGCGACCATAACGGTGATCTGCGCCGCCGCACCGAGCGGCTCAACGGTGCCCGCTTCGCGGCTTTGCGCTTTCGCGGGCCCGGCACCGATCTGACCGTGGGGCTGGCCGACGACCACGAATGGTGCGGCGGCGCCACGACGGCCAAGAACGGCATCCTCTGCAACGCTAACATCCCGACCGAGGAGGTGTTCACCACGCCCCACAAGGCGCGGGTGGAGGGGTACGTCTCCAGCACCAAGCCGCTCTCCTATCAGGGTACCCTGATCGACGACATCCGGGTGCGCTTCTCGGAGGGACGCATTGTCGAAGCGCAGGCCCGCACCGGCGGCGACGTGCTCGCCCGGGTGCTCGAGACCGACGAGGGCGCCGCGCGCCTCGGCGAGGTGGCTCTGGTGCCCGCTTCGTCGGCGATCTCCGCCTCGGGCCTGTTGTTCTACAACACCCTCTACGACGAGAACGCCGCCAGCCACATCGCCCTGGGGCAGGCCTATTCGAAATGCTTCCGCAACGGCGGTGAGGGCCTGAGCGAGGCGGATCTGGCCGAGCGCGGCGCCAACCGCAGCCTGATCCATATCGACTGGATGATCGGTTCGGCCGAGATCGATGTCGACGGCCTCACCGCCGCGGGAGAAGCGGTGCCGGTGATGCGCGCGGGCGAGTGGGTCTGATGGGTTCTTCCGGGTCCGGGCGGCTCAGCCGTCGTCTTGCGGCCGCCGGAGCGATGTAAGAAAGGCATTCCGAGGAGCGTGCAGCGCCTCTCGGGATGCCTCGGCCGGTCTCCGACGCGACGATCCGACCGGATTTCAAGGCCATGCTCCCCGCCGTCTTCTCCGTTCTGATCATCTATCAGTACGCGTGGCATGCCCCCATCCTGGATCCGCTCGCTGAAATTCTTGCGGCGCGGCACGCGGTCGCCCGCATCTCCATGGCTGATTTCGAGGACGACCGCTGGCCCGGCGACCGGAAGGCCGATCTGATCATCGTCGCCGATGCCGGCACGGCGGTCGCCCTGCGCCGAACCTTGCCGGACGCGACGATTTTGCATGTCGGCCACGGGCTCATCAGCAAGAACGGTCCTGCCCTGTCCTATCACGCGGCGGACTATGTCTGCGTGGCGAGTTCCACCGTCGCCGAGCGGTTCACCGCACAGGGTCATGTTCCGCGGCGGAGCTATCTCTCGACTGGCCTGATCCAGAGCGATCCCCTGTTCCAGGATGCGCCGCGAGAGCGGGGCGTTCGGGTCCCGGGCTGTGCGGTGAGCGTGGTCTACGCGCCGACCTGGACGCCCCTGCTCTCCTCGGCCGCCATGCTCGGCGATGACCTCGTCGCGCTGATCCGAGGATCGAACGAAGGGATCGGGATCGTCGTCAAGCCGCATCCCCACATCCCGATCAGCGCACCGGACTGGATCGAGCGATGGCGCCGCTTGGCGGAGCGGCACGTCAACGTCGTGCTGCATCCGCCCGAGGCCGACCTGATCCCCGTTCTCCTCGGAGCTGACCTGATGGTGTCGGACGCCTCCAGCGCGATCTTCCATTTTCTCGCCCTGAACCGG
The DNA here is from genome assembly GCA_020741775.1 of Methylorubrum populi. GTDB lineage: Bacteria > Pseudomonadota > Alphaproteobacteria > Rhizobiales > Beijerinckiaceae > Methylobacterium > Methylobacterium populi_B. The sequence continues at coordinate 8,755 of DYYG01000028.1, read as the reverse complement.
CCGATCGTTCTGATCGATAATCCTGAGCGGTTCACATCGGCGATCAGCTACGATCCGGACGGGATCGAGTGGCGATGGCGCGACATCGGTGCCCGCGTCGAACGGGTCGCCGATCTTCCGGCGGCGGTCGCCGCTGGCCTCGCCGAACCTGATCGCCACGAGCCGGCGCGTCTCGCCCGCCGCGCCGCCCTGTTCGGTGACTTCACCGACGGCCGCGCCCGCGATCGGGTGGCGACGGCCGTGGATCGCATCCTGCGTGAAGGGAGTGGAGCGTGAACGGCCGGGGAGACGGTGGCGCATCCGTCTATGCGAAGGTCGTGGTCGACCTGCTTCATCCCGGCCATGTCCGCTTCTTCGCCGCGGCCCGCGCGCTGGGCAGCCGGCTCACGGTCTGCGTGGTCCCCGATGAGCGGGTCGCGGCCTATAAGGGGCGGCCCCCGGTGCTCACGCTCGAGGAGCGGGTCGAGATCGTCGCGGCGTGCCGCTGGGTCGATGCGGTCGTGACGGATGGTCCGCGGGTGATCGACCGTGCGTTCATGCGGGGCGGCGGCTACGACATCTACGCCTTCGGCGGCGCCCATGAGGCCGAATTGGCGACGAAGCTCGCCGATTGTGCCGACCTGCCGGAAGCGATGCGGGCGATCATCCCCTATACGCCCGGGATCTCCTCGACTCTGCTCCGCCATCGTCTGGCCGGCGGCTGAGCATCGTTCCGGAGGAGATGACCGTCAGTCGAAGCGGCTTCCGCCGGGCAAAGGCGCTGAAACGGATTCGGGCAGCGTGCCTTTCGGCAGCATGGCGGGGCGCCAGCGGCGATGCATCCACAGCCACTGGCCGGGATGCTCGCGCACCCAGGCCTCGACCACCGCCGTCATCGCCTGCATCGCCCCCTGAACCTCGATCAGCCCGTCCGGGCCGCGCGGCAGGTCGAGGGGCGGCGTCAGTTCGAGGAGGAAGCGGCCGCCTGCTTTCCGCACCACGCGGGCACCGTGGACGGGGCAGTCATGGTGCCGGGCGAGCTTGCCGAGCAGCGGGTTGACCAGGACCGGCCGGTCGAAGAACCGCACCACGACGCCGCGGGTGAAGTGCTGATCGATGAGCTGGCCGAGATGGCCGCCGCGCTCCACCACGCCCTGCATGGCGAAGACCGAACCGGGGCCGGAGGCGGCAAGCCCGCCCATGGTCTTGCGCCGCACTTCCTGCACGAGCTGGGCGGCGGCCGGGTTGTTCGGCGGCCGGAACACGGCGGTGGTCTCCAGGCCGAACTTCTCGGCACAGATCGCGGGCAGTTCCCAATTCGCCAGATGCGCGGAGAAGATCAGGCCCGGCTTGCCGTCGTCGCGGATCGCGTAGAACTGCTCCAGCCCGCGCACCTCCATGCGCTGGGTCGCCGCATTGGCGGGGTCGTAGTCGAAGATCGTGTCGAGATGGGCGTATTCCGCGCCGGTCCGGCCGAGATTCTCCCAGGCTTCCAGGGCGAAGGCCCGTAGCCGCGCCTCGTCCTCACCGGGATAGGCCGCGCGCAGGTTGGCCATCGCCGTCCGGTGCGAGGGCAGGAAGGGACCGACGAAGCGCGCGAGCCGGCCGCCGGCCGCGCTCGCCCGGTCGGTGCCGAGCAGCCGGGCGAGCAGGAACACTGCCCGGATCAGCGGAATGGTCGCGAGGCCCGCCAGCCGAGGCAGGTTCCGCCGCAGGATCAGCGCGAGGCGCAGCACAGGCGTTTCATCGAGAGAGGAGAACGGTCAGGTCGGAGGGCGGCCATAGAGCATTTTCCGCGGGGAGGCGAGCATGCTGCCCGGATGGCTTCCCTCACGCCTGCCGGCACGGAGCCCGGAAACGGCAAAGGCCGCCGATCCTTCGCGGGACCGACGGCCTTCGGATGACAGCGGAGTGAGGGGCGATCAGACGAAGTGCTGGCCGCCGTTGATGGTCAGGGTCGAGCCGGTGACGAAGCCCGCCTCGTCGCTGGCGAGATACTCGACCGCGTGGGCGATCTCGTCGGCTTCGCCGAGGCGGCCGGTCGGGATCGTCGAGATGATCTTGTTGCGGATGTCCTCCGGCACGGCCATCACCATCTCGGTGGCGATGTAGCCGGGAGCCACCACGTTGACCGTGATGCCCTTGGAGGCGCTCTCCTGCGCCAGCGCCTTGGCGAAGCCGATCACGCCGGCCTTGGCCGCGGAATAGTTGGTCTGGCCAGCCTGACCCTTCTGGCCGTTGATCGACGAGATGATGATGATGCGGCCGAAATTGCGGCTGCGCATGCCCTCGATCAGCGGACGGGTGCAGGTGAACATCGAGTCGAGGTTGGTCTTGATGACCGCCTGCCACTTCTCGAAGCTCATCTTGTGGAACGCGCCGTCGCGGGTGATGCCGGCATTGTTCACCAGGATGTCGATCGGGCCGAGTTCCGCCTCGATGGCCTTGATGCCGGCCTCGCAGCTCGCCAGATCGCCGACGTCGAACTTGAACACCGGGATGCCGGTCTCGGCCTTGAAGGCGTTGGCCGCCTCGTCGTTGCCGCCGTAATTTGCGGCGACCTTGTAGCCCTTGTCCTTGAGGCGCTTCGAGATCGCGGCGCCGATGCCGCGCGTCCCGCCCGTGACGAGGGCGACGCGTTCCTGAGCCATGATTTCCTCCGTGCTCCCGTATCGGGTTCTTGTTACGTCGGTTCGCAAAACACCCGCTAGGCATCCGGCGGACAGGAGTGTGAGCCTGTCACCGCTACCCGGAGGGGCCTCCGCGCATCATCCGCAGACTGTCTAGCCGGCGGGGTGCGGGCGCGCATCGCATTTAAATTTTACGGAGCCTCAAGCCGTTTTGGGTAAATTCTGCTTGAGGTGGCGGGTCGGGCGACCAAGGATCGCCCGACCCTCGCGGGGCCGCTTCTGCGATGCCGGGGCGGGTTTCGCCCCGACATGGAAAGGCCCACGATTCGCTGGCGTCAGACGCGCTCGACGCACATGGCGACGCCCATGCCGCCGCCGATGCACAGGGTGGCGAGGCCCTTCTTGGCGTCGCGGCGCTTCAGCTCGTGCAGCAGGGTGATGAGGACGCGGGCGCCGGAGGCGCCGATCGGGTGGCCGATGGCGATGGCGCCGCCATTGACGTTCACCTTCTCGTCGTCCCAGCCCATGTCCTTGTTCACGGCGAGCGCCTGGGCGGCGAAGGCCTCGTTGGCCTCGATCAGGTCGAGGTCGGCCGGCTTCCAGCCAGCCTTCTCCAGCGCCTTGCGCGAAGCCGGGATCGGGCCGGTGCCCATCACCTTGGGATCGACGCCGGCGGTCGCCCAGGAGACGATCTTCGCCAGCGGCTTGATGCCCCGGCGCTCGGCTTCCGAGGCCGACATCAGGACGAGCGCGGCAGCGCCGTCATTGAGGCCGGAGGCGTTGGCGGCGGTCACCGTGCCGTCCTTGGCGAAGGCGGGCTTGAGCTTGGCCATCGCCTCGACGGTGGCGCCGTCGCGGATGTACTCGTCGGTATCGACGATGGTGTCGCCCTTCCTGCCCTTCACCGTGACGGGGACGATCTCCTCCTTGAAGCGGCCCTCCTTGCGGGCGGCCTCGGCCTTGTTCTGCGAACGGGTGGCGAACTGGTCCTGCTGCTCACGGGTGAGCTGGAAGGCCTGGGCGACGTTCTCGGCGGTCTGGCCCATGTGGTAGCCGTTGAAGGCGTCCCACAGGCCGTCCTTGATCATGGTGTCGACGAGCTTGAGGTCGCCCATCTTCTGGCCGCCGCGCAGATACTGGGCGTGGGGGGAGAGCGACATCGATTCCTGGCCGCCGGCCACGATGATCGTGGCGTCGCCGTTGGCGATCTGCTGCATGCCGACCGCGACGGTGCGAAGCCCCGAGCCGCACACTTGGTTGAGACCCCAGGCGGTCGCCTTCTCCGGGATGCCGGCGGCGATGGCGGCCTGACGGGCCGGGTTCTGCCCGGCGGCGGCGGTGAGCACTTGGCCGAAGATCACCTCGTCCACCTCGTCCGGCGAGACGCCGGCGCGCTCCAGCGCGGCCTTGATCGCCACGGCGCCGAGCTCATGGGCCGGCACGCTGCCGAAGGCGCCAGCGAACGAACCCACCGGTGTCCGCGCCGCCCCGACAATGACGATATCTTCGCTGGCTGCCATCGTGACGTTCTCCTCATGCGGCGGCGCGATATTTGGTGGACCAGAATGTCCGGGGCGCAACCTGCCGTTCCCCGGATGAAGAGCCTGCATCCAGGGAAGTCAAGCAGGCTTTCGGATAACCTCGTGGCAAGGGGGCCGGACCTGTCGGGAGAGTGACCGGAATCTGCGGGGACAGGGGGAAATTGCTGTTTTCGCCGCGGCGCGAAAGCCTTAAGGTTGGATTCGACCATAACAGAGCCCAGCTCGCGCGGGCGGGTAGCCCATCATGGCGGAGCATTCAGCTTTGCGCGGACTCAAGACCGAAGCGGGAGGTGTCGCAACGATGGCCGAGAACGGCAGGGCGCATCAAACCGTCATCAAGAAATACGCCAACCGGCGGCTCTACCATACCGGCACGTCCACCTACGTTACGCTCGAAGACCTGGCGACGATGGTGCAGAACGGTGAGGATTTCATCGTTTACGATGCGCGCTCGGGCGACGACATCACCCGCTCGGTGTTGACGCAGATCATCTTCGAGCAGGAGAACAAGGCCGGCGAGGACAACTTGCTGCCGGTGGCCTTCCTGCGCCAGCTGATCCGCTTCTACGGCGACAGCATGCGCACCATGGTGCCGAGCTTCCTCGAATTCTCCATGGCGAACTTCGCCAAGGATCAGGACGGCTTGCGCGAAAAGCTCGCCCAGAGCTTCGGCCCCTCCGCCTTCCAGCAGGCGCTGCAGGAGCAGGTGCGGGCCAACATGACCTTCTTTGGCGATGCGATGAAGATGTTTACGGGCGGGTTCGGCCCCCCTGCCCCGCCGCCGGGCCCGGCTTCCGCCGCGGCCACGCCGCCCGCGCCGGTTTCCGGCGGATCGGGTGCGGGTGACCTCGACGAGCTGAAGAAGCAGATGGCGGACATGCAGGCCCGCCTCGAGGCCCTGGCGCGGAAGTAGCGCCCGGCTTCTCTCCCCCTCGCGCCCGGTGGCGCGAGACAGATCGTTAAGATCCGGTTAACGTCGGTCCCGGCCTTGCACCCGATCGGATGTGGGGCCGGAGCCGCGACCGATATGGACCATTCCGAGACAGATCGTGCCGATGCGGGTCAGGTCGCGAGTGAGGTCGCGGGCCCGTCGCGAGAACTCGTGGCCGGAACGGCCGCTGGTCCTGCCCCGCGCATTCGCGGGCGTCGCCCGATGGCGGGCTTCCTCACCCAGTTGATCGTCAGCGCCGACCCGACCCTGCGTTCCGCTCGCTCAGAACGCACGAAGGCCGCGGCCGCGCTGTACGCGCGGGCCGCGGCCTCCGCAAAACGAGCCTGACGGCGGTTTGGCTTACGCCTCGGCGGACTTCACCTTCAGCACCTGACGGCCGCAATACATGCCGGTCTTCAGGTCGATGTGGTGCGGGCGGCGCAGCTCGCCGGAATCCTTGTCCTCGACATAGGTCGGGGCCTTGAGGGCATCGGCGGAGCGGCGCATGCCGCGCCGGGAGGGGGAGGTCTTTCGCTTCGGAACGGCCATGGGTGTAGTACCTCGGGCAAAAAGGGCGCCCAGGGCATCCCCTCGATCGGGGATCGCCGATGGCACCGCGTTGAGTGACGAAGATTCGAGGCGCGCTGTATAACCGCACAAAGGGCGACTGGCTAGAGCGCCGGCTTGCGATGTCAGGGTGTGCTGTGGGCAGCCGACGCTTCCAGGATCGGGGCCGACCGCCGGGCCACCACGACGGGCGCGCGGGAGACGGCGGCGAGCACGATGTCAGACGGGCGGCGCGGCGGCAGCGGCACCTCGACGGCATCGGCCAGGACGGCCTGCGCCTCCGGCCCGGCCGCGGGCTGGGCGGCCTGGGTCGGGCTCTGGGCCGGCTGCGTGGCCGGCGGGGCGGTGGAGGCGGAAGGAACGGGCGAAGCCTGCGGCGCGAGGCTCGCGACCTGCAGGGTCTCCAGGGCGCCGGAGAGGGCGGCGGGGCGGCGCGGCGGCAGGGGCACCTCGACCGCGTCGGACGGGCCGGGGCCGGGCGCGGCATAGGCGAGGGCCTGGGTGCCGGCGGCGGGGGCGTTGCCGCGCAGGGCGAACAGGGTGTCGAAGCCGTTGGCGGATTTCGCCGGACCGCCGACGGGCGCGCTGGCGGCCGGTGCGGCCGAGGCCACGACGGTCGTGCCCGCGCTGTCCGGGACATCCGCCTCGATGCCGAGGCGCTTGGCGACGTAGTAATAGCCGCGATTGTAGTAGCGGTAGGCCTGTTCGAGGTCGCCCTTGGCGGCGCGATAGGCGCCGGCGAGATAGGCGATCCCGTATTTCAGGTTGGTGTCGGGATCGTAGAGGCCGGCCGCGTCGCCGCTATAGCCGAGGCCGCGGGCCGTCGCGTGCTTGATCTGCATCAGGCCGAGGGCCGAGCCGCCCTTGGCGCGGGCATTGTAATTGCTCTCGCGCTTGACGACCCGGTGAACGAAGGCCTCCGGCACCTTGTTGGCCCGGGCATGTTCGGCGATCAGCGCATCGATGTTGTCCCGCGCCTCTTGCGCGAAGGCCGGCGCCGGAACGGCGGCGACAAGCAGGGCGGCGAGGAGAAGGCGCATGGGAGACCCGGTCGTTTTGGGCGGCTCACGGGTGTCCCGAGCCCGGCAGCCCCTCCGAGGAGGAAGGATGCCGGGGAGGCCCCCCATGAACGTTGCCTGTTACGGCTCAGTTTGTCGTCCCTGGGTCGGGTCCAAATGAGGCGGGAACGTGGACGTATCCAAAATCCCTGCGGAGGACGGTGGACGCGGCGCCGGCCCTGTCGCCGGATGAGCACAGGTAGCGGTCGCCGCCGGGAGGCGGATCTCAGAGGTCGCCGAACACGAAGCGATTGATCGCGTGGGCGAAACCATCCTCCTCGTTGCGCGCGGTCACCGCCGAGGCCGCCTGTTGCACGGCGGGGGCGGCGTTGCCCATGGCGATCGACAGCCCGCTCTCCCGGAACAGGGCGATGTCGTTGGCCGCGTCGCCGAGGGTGGCGATTCGCTCCCGCGGGATGCCGAGGCGCCGGCCGAGATCGACGACGAAGCTGCCCTTGTCGATGCCGGGCGGCGTCACGTCCAGATAGTAGGGCTGCGAGCGATGCACCGCGGCGCGGCCGTCCAGATCCGCCGCGAGCTTATTCTCGAGCCGCGCGAGCGCATCATGGTCGCGGCTCACACCGACGATCTTGGCCGCGCATCCGAGCAGGGGAGAGAGATCCGGCACGATCCTCGGTTCGGTCTGAAGGGTGCGGCGTTCCAGGTCGGTATAGGGGGCTTGCCCGTCGCGCAGGTTCCAGGAGCCGTCGGCGAACACCCAGAGATCGACGCCCGCGTCGGCGAGGTGCTGCGCCGCCTCGCGGGCGACCGCCTCCGGAATCAGCTTTTCCGAGATCGGCGCGAGGTCGGGGCCGCAGACGGTGCTGCCGTTGAAGGCGCCCAGCGGCAGGCGCAGAGCGAGGGCTTCGACCAGGTGGCGCAGGCCGACCGGTGGACGGCTGGAGGCCAGGGTGAAGCCGATTCCCGCTGCGCCGAGCCGGCGGACCGCCGCGAGGGTGGCCGGGGTGAGCCGCTTGTCGTCGGTCACGAGGGTTCCGTCGACATCGGAGACCACGAGGGCGATATCCATGGGCGATCCCCTATCCGCAAATCCCGGCGGCCGGCAGGCCGAGGCGGGTGAGAACCGCTGCGACGATGGCGTCGGGGCCGTCCTCGATCCCGACGGTGATCGGGTCCTCCTCCGGTCCCGGCGGTTCGAGGGCGGCGAACTGGCTGTCGAGCAAGGAGGCGGGCATGAAATGGCCGTGCCGCGCTTGGACCCGGCCCTGGATCACCGCCCGGCTTCCCTCCAGGAAGACGATACGGACGTCCGGGCGACCCCCGGTCAGGGCCCGGCGATAGGTGCGCTTGAGCGCCGAGCAGGCGACGATGCCGGGCTCGTGGGCCATGAGCCGGCCGTCGATCCATGCCCGGATCCGGCCGAGCCAGGGGGCGCGGGCCTCATCGTCGAGGGGATGGCCCTCCCGCATCCGGGCGACGCTCTCGGGCGTATGGAAGTCGTCGCCGTCGACGAAGGACCAGCCGAGCGTCTCGGCCAGCAGGGCGGCCACGGTGCTCTTGCCGGATCCCGACACGCCCATCACCACGAGGACGGTCGGTGCGGAGGGGCTGGGAACGGTCATCCGGCTCCTTGAACGGTGTTGTGCGGACCGGCTTCGGTCGCCCGCCCCGCGCTTCGCTGAGGGGGGCGACGCCGGGTTCCGCCGGCCGAGATGAGGTAGGGGAGCCCGGCGGCGGGACCATGCCTGGTCCGGGCGGGTGTTCCGGCCTGCGGAAGGGGTGTGGGCAGCGGGGACAGAAGGAGTATTCCGTGCTCCCCCGGCGCTCCCCCAGCCGGTGTGGCGGCCTCGCCACGGACAGCTTGACCGGTTTGGGCTACCCACCCGATGAGGGAAACCGCCAGGCGATCCGAATGCGCGTTCTTGCCACTGTTCTCGTCACCGCCGTGGCGGTGTCGGGCTGCTCGATCCTGCCGGCCGCGGGACCGACGACCTCCGCGATCGAGTCGGGGGCGGATGTGGCCACCGCCGAGGGGCTGTTCGCCCGCTACGAGATCATCGACGTCGACAGCGCCATCGTCGAAGCCCT
>DYYG01000027.1 GCA_020741775.1 Methylorubrum populi | reverse complement strand
CATTTCGATCTGGGCGCGGGCGTGATCGTCGAGCCGGTGGTTCAGTACGTGGTCAACCCGAACTCGTTCTGGAACCCCTTCACCGCGCGCCGGGCCAAGGACGGCTTCTATGCCGGCGCCACCCTGGTCGTTCCCCTCGGAACCCTCCTCGGCCTCGCGCCGGGCTAGCCTGAGCCCCGAGCCGGAACGCGAGACAGCCCTTCCGGTCCTGTCGACCGGAAGGGCTTCCTGCCTCAGGCGCGCCGGTCGCGCGCTTCTTCGAGCCGGCGCAGGAACGCGGCGGCCTGCCGCCCGCGCTCGGTCGCGTCCTCGCTGCCCCGGCGCAGCACGATGCGGCCGTCACGGACGGTGACCTCGTCGGAAACCGGGATCATGGGTGCGGTCCTGTCCGGATGGAAGTCCGCCGCGATCCCCTGCGGGCCGCCGCTGAGGCGGGCGATGCCGAGGGCGAGGCAGCCGATCCGCAGGGCGGCCAGGGTGAACAGGGCCTCGACCGGCGCCGGCATTGGCCCGAACCGGTCCTCGATCTCGTCGCGCAGGGCGTCGATCTCGCCTTCCGTCCGCAGGCGCAGCAGGCGTGTGTACAGGCTCAGGCGGATCTCCGGCTCGGGGATGTAATCGGCCGGCACCCGCCCGCTGAGCCCGATCCGCACCTCCGGGCTCCAATCCTCGGCGGCCTCACCCTTCGCCGCCCGCAGGGCGAGCTGCAGCAGGTGCTGATACAGGCCGAGGCCGACGAGCTTGACGTGGCCGGCCTGGGCATCGCCGACGAGATCGCCCGCCCCGCGCAGATCGAGATCGCGGGCGGAGATGGCGAAGCCCGCTCCCAGCCGGTCGAGGGCCTCCAGCGTCCGCAACCGCTTCTCGGTCGAGGGGCTGAGCGGCTTCTGGGGATGTCCGAACAGATACACCACTCCCCGCCGCTGGCCGCGTCCGACCCGGCCGCGCAGCTGGTGCAGCTGCGCGAGGCCGAACCGTTCCGCGTCCCAGACCAGCATCGTGTTGGCCCGGGGCACGTCGAGCCCGCTCTCGATGATGCTGGTGGCGAGCAGCACGTCGCCCTCGCCCTCCGCGAAGCGCACCATGGCGTCGTCCATCTCGGCGGGTTTCATCTCGCCATGCGCTGTCACGAGGGTGAGGCCCGGCACGAGCTCGCCCAGGCGCTTCGCCATCGGCGCGATGTCCTCGATGCGCGGGCAGACCACGAAACTCTGGCCGCCGCGACGATGTTCGCGCTTGAGTGCCGCGGCCAGGATCTCGCCCTCGAAGGGGGCGATGACCGTGCGGATCGGCTGGCGCACCGCCGGCGGCGTGGCGATCACGCTGAGGCTCTGAAGCCCGACCATCGCCGCCTGGAGGGTGCGCGGGATCGGGGTCGCGCTCAAGGTCAGGATGTGGGCGTCGCCCGCCGCCTTGCGCAGGCTCGCCTTGGTCTTGGCCCCGAAGCGCTGCTCCTCGTCGATGATCGCGAGACCGAGATCGTGGAAGCGCAGGCCGCGCCCGGCGAGCGCCTGGGTGCCGACGACGAGGCGCACCGTGCCCTCGGCGAGGCCCTGCTTCACCCGCTTGGCCTCGGCCGGCGAGACGAGACGGGAAAGATGCGCCACCTCGATGCCGAAGCGGGCGAAGCGCCGCCGGAAGGTTTCGACATGCTGGCGCACCAGCACCGTGGTCGGCGCCATCACGGCGACCTGCCGGCCGGCGAAGATCGCCGCCGCGGCGGCCCTGAGGGCCACCTCGGTCTTGCCGAAGCCGACATCGCCGCAGACCAGCCGGTCCATCGGCGCGTGGCGGGCGAGATCGGCCAGGGTTTCCTCGACCGCCCGGGCCTGATCCCCGGTGAGCGGATATCCGAATCCGGCGGCGAAGCGCTCCTGCTCGCGCTCGGACGCCTCGATCCGTGGGGCCCGCGCTGTCCGGCGGGCCTCGGCGGCCTCCAGCATCGTCCGCGCCGCCCTGGCCAGGGTCGCTTCCGCCTCCAGTCGGCGCCGGCCCCAGGTGCCGCCATCGAGCCGGTCGAGGGTGACGGCCTCGGCATCCGAGCCGTAGCGCCAGATGCGGTCGGCTTGGGTCACCGGCACCATTAGCACCGCTTCGTCGGCGAAGCGCAGGCGCAGGGCATCCTCGCCCACGACTTCGCCGGCTTTCTCACCTTCCTCGCCGCCGATTGCCTCCAACCCTTCGAACACGCACAGACCGTGGTCGCGGTCGATCGCCACATCGCCGACCCGCAGCTCGACCTCGCCGATCGGCAGCACGGCGGCCCGCCGCTCCGCGCCCGCGCTCACCTGCCCGAGCAGGTCGGCGGCGGCGATCACCGTGGCGCCGGCATCCGGGACGTGGAAGCCGGCCTCGACCGGCGCTTCGATTGCCAGCATCGCGCCGGGCTCCGCCGCCGCGACCTCGGCCCAGGCATCGATCAGGCGGACCGTCCGCTCCTCGGCCGCGGCCGCCGCCCGCACCAGCCGGCGCAGGGGCGCTTTCGGCCCGGCCAGCACGATGCGGTCGCCGGCTTTCAGCCGCGCGCGCAGGGTCTTGGCGAAGGCCGCCTCCGGCCGGCGCTCGCGGATGAAGGGTGAGAGCGCGACGCGGTCCGCTTCCGCCCGGGTCGCCGTGGCAAGGCTGTGCGCCTGCAGCAGCGCCGTCCACTCGTCCGGGGACAGGTAGAGGTCCGTCGATCCCGCGGCGGTCTGTCGCCCCGGCCCGCTGCCCTCCCGGCCCTCGGCGATCTGCTCGAAAAACGCGGCGGCGCGCTCCTCCGCCCCGGCCTCGACCACGAGGCGCGCCTCGGGAACGTAGTCGAGCACGGTGACAAGGGCCGGGTAGAACCGGGCCAGCCGGTGCTCCTGGCCTGTGAAGGGTTCGAGGCGCGTGTCCGAATCCGGATCCAGGATGATCTCCGTGGCGGGATCGATCACCAGGGTCTCGGTTTCGACCCGCGAGCGCTGCGACACCGGATCGTAGGAGCGGATCGCGGTGATGCGGGCGCCGTCATGCTCGACCCGGCAGGGGAGGGGAGCGGCGGCCGGGAACACGTCGATGGTCCGGCCCCGGATCGCCACCTCGCCCGGCTCGTCGACCCGGTCGTCGAGGATGTAGCCGAGGCGCCGCAACCGGGCCGCCAGCTCGTCCGGGTCGAGCGGATCGCCCACCGTCAGCTCGACATGGGCGGAGGCCCAGATGGCCGGCGGCGGCACCCGCTGCAGCAGAGCGGGGGCGGTGGTGAGCACGATGTCGGGCTGCGCCGCCTGGTTGGTGAGCCAGCGCAGCACACCGGTGCGCGCGCCCATGGTGCCGCGCGAGGGCGAGGCGCGGTCGAAGGGCAGGCAGTCCCATTCGGGATAGACGGCCACCGTCCGCTCCGGTGCGAGCGCCCGGATCACGGCGGCGATCTCGTCGAGGCGCCGTCCGTCGCGCGCCACGTGGAACAGCGGCCGTGCCGCCTCCGTGAAGCCGAGCAGCGCGACCGCGAGAGCGCCGGTCGGGATCAGCGGCGCGACGGCCGTATCCTGCTCGGTGTCCGGGAGGGGGGCCTGATCGTCAGGGCGCTTCGCAGTCCGTGGCTTTGCCATCGCTGTTCCGTCGTTGGCGACTCTCTTGGCCGGCTTTCGAGGCCGGCCATCGGGAACGCCGGGCGGTGTGCTCCGGGTTCCTCCCGGCGCGGCTCCGCGGCGTCGCAATCCCCAGGCTCGAAGATGCCGCCGGACGGGGCCATCGACAGCGCGCCGATTGCCGGCTTGACGATGGGCGGGGATGAAATTCAAGCCTCGAACGTGGTGGAAGACTTGGAATCAGGCGAACTAGACTGAGAAAAGATCCGGGAACTTCTGTCTTGGAGGAGCGTCAACGGTCATTCCCCGATGAAGAGGCCCGGCATTGGTTGAAGCCCCCGCGATCCGAATCCTCGGCGAGACCCGCTGCCATCTCGGCGAGGGTCCGAGCTACGATCCGGCGACCGACACGGCTTGGTGGGTCGATATTTTGGAGGCGCGCCTGTTCGCGTTCTCGCTGCGCGACGGCGTGGCCCGGACCCACACATTGCCGTTCCTGGCGAGCCATGTCACCGCCATCGACCCGGAGCGGCAGCTGCTCGCGGCGGAGGACGGGCTCTACATCCGGTCGATCCGCGACGGGGCCTTGAGCCTCCATTGTCCCCTGGAGGCGGAGGAGGCGGGCACGCGCTCCAATGACGGCCGGGTCCATCCGTCCGGTGCCCTGTGGATCAGCACCATGGGCCGGGATGCCGAGCCGGGGCGCGGGACGATCTACCATGTCGCCGGCACCCGGATCACGCGGCTCTATGGCGGCCTCACCATCCCGAACGGCATCGCCTTCTCGCCGGACGGCGCCACCGGCTACTTCGTCGATACCGACGAGGGCGTGCTGCGGCGCGTCGCCCTCGATCCGGCCACGGGGCAGCCCGTCGCCGAGCCCGAGACCCATTACGACCACAGCGCCGGCAAGGGCGGGATCGACGGCGCCGCCGTGGACGCCGAGGGGCTGATCTGGACCGCCCGCTTCGGCGCGGGCTGCCTCGATGCCTACAGCCCCGAGGGCGAGCGGGTGCGCACCGTCCCGGTTCCCGCCCGCCAGCCGACCTGCCCGACCTTCGCCGGCCGCGACCTCGACCACCTGCTGGTCACGACCGCGTTCGAGGGCATGGATGCGGCCGCGCGGGCGGAAGACCCGGAACATGGCCGCACCCTCCTGATCGATCTCGGCATGCGCGGCCTGCTGGAACCGGCCTTCCGCCTCGCCGCCTGAGCGCGTCCCCGCTTCTCTCTTCACCTCAAGCAGGGCGGCCGGCCCGCGGCGCCCCAGGAACGACCATGTCCGACTTCGAAGATCGTCCGTATCAGCCGATCGAAGCCTATGCCCTGCTGAGCAATTGCGAGGGCAGCGCCCTGGTCGCCCGGGACGGGGGGATCGACTGGGCCTGCCTGGAGCGCTTCGACGCGGATCCCGCCTTCTCGCGCCTGCTCGACCGCGCGCGGGGCGGCTCTTTCACGATCCAGCCGACGGAGCGCTTCGAGACCGCGCGGCACTATCTCAGCCGCAGCAATGTCCTGGAGACCACCTTCACCACGGCGACGGGCTTCGTCACCCTGCATGACTTCATGCTCGGGCCGGAGGGAGGTGACGGCCGCCCCCGGCTGGTGCGCCTCGTCACCGGCGTGTCCGGTCGGGTGCCGATGAGGGTGGCCTATCGCCCGCTCGCCGGTTTCGCCGAGGGCTTCGCGCCGCTGGAGGTCGAGGATGGCCGCGTCACCGCCGCCGGCTGCCCCGGCCTCGTCTCCGACGTGGCGTTCACCCTCGAAGGCGATGTCGCCGTGGCACGCTTCACCGTGGAGGGCGGGCAGGAACGGAGCTTCGCCCTCTATTGCGGGGCGCTTCCCCGCACCTGCCCCGATGCCAGGGGGCTGATGGAGGCCACCCGCCGCGCCTGGACATCGTGGACGGAGGGGGCCGCCTATGTCGGGCCGCTCGCGGACGAATTGATGCGTTCGGCCCTGGTCTTGAAGGGGCTGACCTACGAGCCCACGGGAGCGATGATCGCCGCGCCCACGACCTCCCTGCCGGAGGAGGTCGGCGGCATCCGCAACTGGGATTACCGCTTCTGCTGGATCCGCGATGCCTGCCTGTCCTTCTACGTGCTGAAGAAGTTCGGCATGATCCGGGAGGCGGAGGCCTTCTTCGGTTTTGTGACCGAGCTGTGCGAGCGGGAGGAGGGCCGGCTCAAGCCCCTCTACGGCATCTGCGGCAAAGCCGATCTCCGCGAGATCCGCGTCGGGCATTTCGAGGGCTGGCGCGGCAGCGCCCCCGTGCGCCACGGCAACGAGGCCGCCGAGCAGCATCAGGCCGATGCCTATGGGCAGGTGCTCGATCTTCTCTACCTCTACCAGCGTCTGGGCGGCACGATCCCGGAGGCGATGCGGGCCCATGGCGCGCGCCTCGCCGACATCTCGGCGGCCCATTGGCACGAGCCCGATGCGGGCCTGTGGGAGCCGCGCAAGCCCGAACAGCGCTACCTGCACGCGGCGATCATGAACTGGGTCGCCCTCGACCGGGCGATCCGCCTGTTCGGCGCGCGAGAGGAATGGTGCCGCCAGCGCGACCGGATCGTCGCCTGCGTCAACGGCGAGGGCGTCCACCGCGACGGCTATTACCCGCAATATCTCGGCGGAGACGAGGTCGACGCCGCCCTGCTGATCGCGCCGATGGTCGGCTTCCCCGTGGACGAGGCGGCCTTCGCCCGCACCGTCGATGTGGTGATCGAGCGGCTCGGCCACGGCCATCTCGTCTATCGCTACAAGAACGACGACGGGCTGCCCGGCCACGAGGGCACCTTCCTGCTCTGCGCCTTCTGGCTCGTGGACGCTCTGCTCTGGCTCGGGCGCGGGGAGGAGGCGCGGATCCGCTTCCAGGCCCTGCGCGCGATGCAGAACGATGTCGGCCTCTATGCCGAGGAGGCGGCGGAGGACGGCACCTTCCTCGGCAATTTCCCGCAGGCCTTCAGCCATCTCGGCTTCATCCACTCCGCGCTGATGCTCGACCTCTTCGACCATGGCGGTCGCGCGGCGGTCGCGGGCACCTACGCCGACCGCTCGTTGCGCGAGACCGAGACACGCCGGGCCCCCCGCATCGCCGGCGCCGAATAAGTCTGTGTCCGGTCGACTGGGCGGAGGCGGAATCGGTGGGCCTGCGCTGTGCCGACGGGCTCATGCCGAACTGCCGTCCCGTGACGTCGGCGGCTGGGGGAATCGGACGGCAGGGCTGGTCTCCGACTCTGTTTGACCGCGCCGTTTCGGCCGGGGCCTCGTGCCGGGGCACCGGGGCGGCAAGCCAAAGCTCGGCCCCGAGGCACCCCGACGACCGATCTCCTGTTATCGCTCGACCGGAACAGGCGTCGCTGCCCGCTGTGAGGCTGTCGGCGCATCTCCTCCGCGTGCCGAACGCCATGCGGCTCCGCACAAAATCGGCGAATAAGCTCTCACTCGGCATGGCATCGACCGCGATGACGCGACCGGTACGCTCAGGTTTGCCGAGGTCCCGATTCGTTTTCTATTGAGCGAAGTGTGAATTCGGAAGGAGCGCCGATAAGCACTTTAGACCTATCAATATACAGGATAGTTCAGTCGATCTAGCAATGCGGTGCAGATTTGCAACGCCGCTCTCCTGTCTGTTCTGGATGAGCTGTCCCGGCCGACAAAGGTCAAGGGCGAAGGTTCTCTTTTGACTGATTTTGCGCCACCACCGGTCTTCAATCGAGGTGAGCCATAGAGTTCGCCTATGTCAGTCTAGGGGCCGGGTCTGATGTCGAGCGGACAGCGCGGTATGGAACAGGTTGGTGCTGTGCGCGCGGCTGGGATGCGGCGGCGCACAGGGTTCCTCCTGGCGCTGTTCGCCTCCACCGCCCTGGTGGCGGTGCCAGCGGCTCTGGCCCCGTTCGGTTTCGGAGAGGTGGCGGCTGCGGCCGGCGGCGCCGGCGGTGTCGGCGATGGGTCCGCCGGCGGGGACGGCGGAGCCAGTAATGCGTCGGCTAGCGGTACCGCCGGGAATAAAGGTCGTGGGACGAGCGGCGGCGGCGGCGGCGGTGGTGCCGGCACTGTCGGTGGCAATGGCGGATCGGGTGCCAGCGGCGGCGCCGGTGGCAGTGGCGGTAGTACGGCCGGCGGCCAGGGCGGCCAGGGTGGGGACAGCACGGCCGCTGGCGGTGGCGGCGGGGGCGGCGGCGGCGCGCACGGATACGTCGGCTCGGCACAGCCAACGCAGCAGCTGAGCGGCGGTGCTGGCGGTGCCGGAGGTGGCGGCAACGGCGGCGGCGGTGGCGGTGGCGGCGCGGGTGGTTACGGGTTGGTCTTCACCGGAAGTTCCGCCGACATTCAATACAATGTGCTGGGCGGTGCTGGTGGCGCTGGCGGCAATGCCTCCGGTTCAGCTGGCGATGGTGGTGCCGGCGGCGACGGCGGCTACGGCATCCTCGTCGACGGGCAAGGGGGCGGAGTCGTCACCCTTGTGATCTCGGGGTCCACGATCGTGCGTGGCGGCGACGGTGGTGAAGGCGGCTTAGGCCAGGAGGCCGGCAATCGCGGCGCAGGTGGCATCGGTATCTCGGGTGCGAACCTCGCGCTGACGCTCGCTGCCGGGGCGACCGTGGAGGGCGGCCAGGGTAGTGGCGGGCGCGCCAACGCGATCCAGTTCACCGGCGGCAACAACGTGCTGGAGCTTCTGGGCAACGGCGGCAGTTCGGGCCAGACCTACGCCACCATCACCGGCCATGTCCTGGGTGTGAGGGGCTACGGCGAATCCACCACGCTGAAGCTCGGCGGCGCCGGCGGCGTGTTCGACCTGACGAAGCTGGCGGGCGACACCACAGCCGGCGCTCAGTTCCAGAAGATGGGCGCCGTCACGGTGAACACCACTGGGACCTGGGTCGTGACCGGGACGCAGGCCGGATCGACCGGCAGCAAATGGACGGTCGATGGCGGGACCCTGCAAATCGGGACGTCGGCGACGTCGGGCACGCTCGTCGTCAGCGACAACGTCAACGTCAACGGCGGGGCCATCCTGGCGAATGCTGGGGCGGCGGCGACCGTGTCCGGCGGCGGGGTCATGGCGGACAGTGGCGGCACCATCAAGCTCCGGGCCGTCGCGGGAAGCCCGGCGCTCACGATCGGCGGCGGCTCGTTCGGCCTGCTCGCGGGCTCGACCTTCAACGTGACGCTCGGCGCGCCGAGCACCACGGCGCTGGTCGATACCCAATTCAACCTGAGCTACAAGGGCGCCCTGGTCATCGCCAGCACCGGCAGCCTGAATGAGGGCAGCTACACCCTCGTCAAGTTCGGGAACATCGTCGCCGGCAGCGGCAACGGCTTCACCAGCATCTCCGGCCCGACGGATTTCGAGTACACGGTCACGCTGGACTCGACGAACAAATTGCTGCTCCTGCAAGTGGTCGGTAGCGGCCTGTACTGGAACGGTACGACGACCTCCGGCAGCACCGGCCCGGTGGCCGGTGGCGACGGCACCTGGAGCGCCACGTCCGGCGGCGTCACCAACTGGACCAATGCCGGCGGCACCAACCGCGTGGCCTCCGACCCGGCCAAGACAGCCATCTTCGCCGGCACCGCCGGCACCGTCTCGGTCGATAACAGCCAGGGCACAGTCCAGGCCAAAGGGCTGAAATTCGTCACCTCGGGCTACACCATCGGTGGCGGCACCCTGACGCTGGCGGACGGCACGAACGCGCCCAAGATCAATGTCGTCGACGCCGCGGCCTTCGCCACCATTTCGGCCCCGCTGGCCGGCACCCACGGCCTGGAGAAGATCGGAGCCGGTGCGCTGACCCTGACCGGCACCAGCTCCCTGACCGGCGATCTGACGGTCAGCGCCGGCATTCTGGCGATCACATCCGGAGGAAAGCTGACGACGGACGGCGTCGGCACCATCAATGGGACCGCGGGATCGGCCGCCGAGGTCATCGTCTCGGGGAGCGGGAGCAACTGGACCAACGACTCTGTCGGGATCCTGGTCGGCAACGCGGGCAGCGGCAAGATCACCGTTTCCGGCGGAGCCACCCTCACCAGCAACGCCGTCTATCTCGGCCGCTCGGCGGGCGGGCAGGGCAGCGTGACGATCGACGGGACGAACTCGTCGTGGACGTCGTCCGGCGTGGTGGATGTCGGCTATGACGGGTCGGGTCAGCTCACCCTGAAGAACCAGGCCACCGCCAGTCTCCCCGCCATCCAGCTCGGTATGAATTCCGGCTCGTCGGGCACGCTCCAGATCGCGAGCGGCGCGACGCTGACGACCAATGGCTCGGCCAGCTATATCGGCAACCAGGCGACCGCGAACGGGCAGGCGACCGTCACCGGCTCCGGTTCGCAATGGACCAGCAACCAGCACCTCAATCTCGGACTGTCCGGAACCGGCTCGCTCACCGTGTCCGATTCCGGCCTGGCCAGCTTCGCGTCGGTGGATGCCGGCTACAATAGCGGGGCGTCCGGCACGATCGTGCTCGATGGCGGCAGCCTCACCTCCTCCGGTCTGGTTTCGCTGGGATACAAGGGCACCGGCAGCCTGGAGGTGAAGGCGGGCGGCACGGTCACCGTGGACAGCCTCGCCGCCGCCGCTGCCGATGGCGGTGCGGCAACCGTCACCCTGTCGGGAGCCAACAGCAGGCTGACGGCCACGAATGGCGCCAATCTGGGCAACGGAGCCGGCTCGACGAGTTCCCTCACCGTTCAGGGCGGCGCGACGCTCGAAACGGTCAGCGGCGACCTCTTTCTCCAGGGAGGGTCCGTTACCACGATCAAGGACACCGATACGGTCGTCCGGATCGGGACGCTCCATTCAGGCACGCCGGCTACGGTCAACGACGTGGACGGTCGGTTCCGCCTCGGCCACGCCACGGCGACCGTCTCGAACGGCGCCCACCTCGAAGCGGACGGCGTCTACGTCCAGGGCGCCTCTTCGGGCGCGGCCACGATGACCGTCACCGGCAGCGGCACGGTTCTGGACGGTCACGTGCTGATCTATGTCGGCGGTAACGGGTTCGGCACCGCCGGCAATGGCTCGCTGACCTTCGCGGACGGAGCCAAAGCCACGGCCACCATCCTGGGCATCGCCGTCGATAGCGGCACCACCGGTGCGGTGGTGCTGACCGGGGCGGGAACGAGCCTGACCACGGTCCCGAACGGCACGTATTTGGGCAACGCCCATGTCGGCTCCAACGGCAACGGCACCCTCGTCGTTCGCGACGGAGCGACGCTGACGGTCGCCAACATCCTGAACATCGCCACCAATGCCGGTTCGACCGGCGAACTGGCCATCGGCGCCAAGGCGAGCGACACGGCCGCTGCGGCGGGCACCGTGACCGCCGCGAAAGGCATCAAGTTCGGCGCCGGCACCGGCACGATCACCTTCAACCACAGCTCCCCGGCCTTCCAACTCGCGTCGGCCATCTCCGGCGCCGGCCACGTCACGCAGATGGGCAGCGGCACCACCATCCTGACCGGCGCCAACACCTATACCGGCGGCACCACGATCAGCGGCGGCACGCTCCAGATCAGCGCGGGCGGATCGGTCACCGGCGGCGCCACCATCACCGGCGGCACGCTCCAGATCGGCACCGGCGGATCGATCACCGGCGACATCGCCAACGCCGCCGCACTGGTGTTCGATCATTCGGACACCGCCACCTATGCCGGCCAGATCTCCGGCGCCGGCACCGTCACGAAGAAGGGCACCGGCACGCTGACGCTCACGGCCGGCCAAAGCTACACCGGCGACACCGTGATCGACGGCGGCACCCTCGCCTTCGCCACTGGCCAGAGTAACCTGACGGGCCAGAATGCGAGCATCGCCCTCGATGCCGGCTCCTCCGCCACGCTGAACGTGACGGGCTCCGGCACCAGCCTCGTCATCGCGAAGGACGCATTCAGCGTCGGCTATGGCGGCACGGGCACGCTGACGGTTTCGGACGGCGCCGTACTGAAGACAGGGACGATCAGCTATGTCGGCCGGAGCGCTGGCTCCACCGGCACGGTGACCATCACTGGCGGGGGATCGAGCTGGGATTTCGGATCCGTCACGGGGTTGAGGATCGGCTCGGAAGGCACGGGAAGTGTCACGGTTGCGGCCGGCGGTGCCTTGGTGGGGGCGACGGATGTCGTCCTCGGCGACGATCCCGCAGCGTCGGGAGCGTTGATCGTCACCGGAGCCAAGTCACGTGCCGATTTTGATATCGCCAATGGCGCACTCAATGTCGGAATGTTCGGCAAAGGAACGTTGACGGTTTCCGAGGGCGGCTCCGTGACGAGCGCGTACGGCACCATCGCCGGTCAGAGTGGCTCCACCGGTACGGCCACGGTGGCCGGCGAGGGATCGAGCTGGACCGTCAGCGGCCTCTATGTCGGCTATGAGGGCAACGGTACGCTCACGGTTTCGGACCACGGCAAGGTGAAGGCTCTCGGCGAGGATTCCGAGATCGGGACCGGCCAGGCGGCTACGGGCCAGTTGACCGTCACCGGAGCCGGCTCGACCGTCGATTTCGGCACCCGGAAACTCACCTTCGGCGGCGATGGCGGCACGGGAACGTTGATCGTCTCCGAGGGCGCCTCGGTGACGGGCGGTGCCGTCATCCTCGGCTCGAAAGCGGGCTCCACCGGCTCCGCCACCGTCACGGGCAAGGACTCGGTTTGGAACCTCGGCACCGCCGGTCTCACGGTGGGTGATAAGGGCAAGGGCGCGCTGGCGATCGCGGATGGCGGCACGCTCGTTGTCGGGCAGATCGTCAAGGGCGCGGCGGCACAGGGCGGGACGCTTTCCCTGGATGGCGGCACCCTGAAGGCCACGGCGGATCAGGCCGCCTTCCTGTCGGGCTTCACCGGCAGCGACATCGCCCTGCTCGCCAAAGGAGCGGTGATCGATACCGACGGTCACGCCATCGGCGTCTCGAGCCCCCTGACCGGCGCGGGCGGCCTGGAGAAGAAGGGGGCGGGCACCCTCACGCTCACAGGTTTCAACACCTATGCCGGCACGACCACGATCAGCGCCGGCACCCTGGTGCTGGCCGACCCGGCCAACCAATCGGTGCTGCCGAACAGCGCCAGCGTGGTCAACAACGCCGCCCTGGTCTTCGACAACACCACCGGCAGTGGGCTCTATACCGGCGTGATCTCCGGCACCGGCACGGTGATCAAGAAGGGCAGCAATGTGCTCTTCTTGACCGGCGACCACACCTATACCGGCGGCACCGTCATCGAGGGCGGCCAGGTGGTCATCGGCGGCGCCTCGCCCGGCAACAACGGCGCGATCACCGGAGATGTCACGCTGAAGAACGGCGGCATCTTCTCGTATAACCGGACCGGCACGGTCACCTTCGCCGGGACGATCTCCGGAGACGGCTCCTTCGGCCTCGGCGGCGGCCTGACCCTGACGCTGACCGGCACCAACACCTATACCGGCAACACCGTGCTCCAAAACAGCACCCTGGTGGTCGGCGACGGCGCCAGTGCCGGGTCGATCGTCGGCGATGTCGTGACCGACTTCCAAGGCGCCAATCCGGGCCACCTGATCTTCGACCGCTCCGACGCCGTGACCTATGCCGGCAAGATCTCCGGCTCGGGCAGCTTGGAGAAGCGCGGCAGCGGAACCCTGACCCTGACCGGCGTCAGCACGCTCGGTGGCGGCACCACCGTCTCGGCCGGCACGTTGCAGCTCAGCGGCGGTGGTCGCCTCCGCAGCGTCGAGGTCGCCTCCGGCGCCATCCTGACCGGCGATCCCACCGGGGCCACCACCGGCACCGTCAAGGGCCTGCTCAGCCTCGCCGACGGCGCCACTCTGAAGGCGGTCTCGGGCGCCACCACCCTCGAGGCCACCACGCTGAGCATGAGCCCCGGCGCCATCATGGCCCTGACCCTGGGAGCGCCCTCGACCCATGCCGCCGTCGCGGTCGGCGACGGCCTCACCCT
>DYYG01000026.1 GCA_020741775.1 Methylorubrum populi | reverse complement strand
CGGTAGCTCGTCAGGCTCATAACCTGAAGGTCGCTGGTTCAAATCCAGCCCCCGCAACCAACACCACGACACACACCATCCGCACCGGCCCAGCCAAACACAGCCCGCATGGCCAAAAGCCGCGCGGGCTTTTTGATGTTCGGAACTGCGCGGCGGTGCCAATCCCGGCTCGAGAGGGGAGGGGGCGTTCCCCGGTCACCGTCGCGCCAGGTGATTTGGATCGGGCAGCGACCCGGCTCGGCTGCAGCTTCCGCCTCGCGATCCCGCCGAACGGGTTGCCATTCTGCCGAAGCGGCTCGTGCTTTCCCGTCCTGTCCTGTGTTCGCACTCCCGGCTCCACAGTCCTGATGACGACGATACAAAAAACCCGCCGGGCTCCTGTCGGGAGACGGCGGGGCGTTTGGTAACAGGGGACGTTAGGCCCCGTGGTCGTCTCAAGCGAAGACGTATCCGTCTACGATCCGCAATCCGACTTCGCGGCCGGCGGCAAGGCGGGCGGTGTCGGAGGCTTCTACCACTACGACCTTGGCGCCTGGGCGATCGACTTCGATCCGTTGACGTCCTTGCGTCCGATACGAAGAGCGGACCGTGCCTGTCAGGTGGGCGGCCTCGACGTCGGCGAACTGAATTTGCCACGGTCGGGCGTAAAGCTTGACCGGGCCAACCAAGCCTTCCGGTGCCTTCAGCGGCGTCGGGCGGCCGCTGACCAGAACCTGCCCGTCCTGCGCGATCGCCTCGACCTCGATCGTATCGCCGAGGAACTTGAGCACGGTCGGCGAAACCGGGTTTTCCTGCACCTCGTCAGGGGTGCCGATCTGTTCGAGCCGTCCACGGTCGAGCACCGCGACGCGGTCGGACAGTTCGAGTGCCTCGTCCTGATCGTGGGTAACGAAGATCGTGGTCTGGCCGGTGCGATCATGGATTTCCCGCAGCCAGCGGCGCAGATCCTTGCGGACTTGCGCGTCGAGGGCGCCAAACGGCTCGTCGAGCAGCAAGACCCGGGGCTCGACGGCGAGTGCGCGGGCGAGGGCGATGCGCTGGCGCTGGCCGCCGGAGAGCTGGCTCGGATAGCGGTCGGCGAAGCCCGACAGCTTGATCAGATCGAGCAGATTGCCGACGCGGCGCTTGATCTCGGCCTTGTCCGGCCGCTCCGAGCGCTTCCGCGCGTTGAGGCCATAGGCGATGTTCTGCGCCACCGTCATGTGCTTGAACAGGGCGTAGTGCTGGAACACGAAGCCGACGGCCCGTTGCTGCACCGGCACCTGCGTGGCGTCGTCGCCACCGAAGATGATCCGGCCGCGATCAGGGAAGTCGAGCCCGGCGATGATGCGCAGGAGCGTCGTCTTGCCCGAGCCCGAGGGGCCGAGCAGAGCCAGCAGCTCGCCCGCCCGCACGTCGAGGGTGAAATCGTGCAGGACGGCCGCCGTATCGAAGGTCTTCGAGAGATTTTCGATACGGATCGCAGCGGGCTTGCCCACCGGGTCAGTGACGCCGTGCGCCCGCCGCGATGTCGTCGGCGTAGCGCCACTCGAGGACGGATTTGATGGCGAGGGTGACAAGAGCGAGGCCGGCAAGGAGAGAGGCGACGGCGAAGGAGGCAACGAAGTTGTACTCATTGTAGAGGATCTCCACGTGCAGCGGCAGCGTATTGGTGAGGCCCCGAATGTGACCGGACACCACGGAGACCGCGCCGAATTCGCCCATCGCGCGGGCGTTGCAGAGCAGGACGCTGTAAAGCAGGCCCCAGCGGATATTGGGTAACGTCACCGTCCGGAATGCGTGCCAACCGGAGGCTCCGAGCGTCAGGGCGGCTTCCTCCTCCGTCGTGCCCTGTTCCTGCATCAACGGGATGAGCTGGCGGGCGACGAAGGGGAAGGTGACGAAGATCGTCGCCAGCACGATGCCGGGGAGTGCGAAGATGATCTGAATGTCGTGTTCGATCAGATAGGGGCCGAACAGGCCACGCGAGCCGAACACCAGCACGTAGATCAGGCCCGACACGACCGGCGAGACCGAGAAAGGCAGGTCGATCAGCGTCACCAGCAAGTTTTTGCCACGGAACTCGAACTTGGCGATGGCCCAGGCTGCGGCCACGCCGAAGACGAGGTTGAACGGCACGGCGATCGCGGCCGCCGTCAGCGTCAGCCGGATGGCAGCCAAGGCGTCGGGTTCGGCGAAGGCAGCGAAATAAGCCGCCCAGCCCTTGGCCAACGCCTGCGCGAAAACCGTGAAGAGCGGTAGCAGGAGGAACAGGCCGAGAAAGGTCAGCGCGATGGTGATCAGCAGCCAGCGCACGACGGGCCGCTCGGTCACGACGCTGGCGGGCGGCCGGAGGGCCTCGTCGCCGGGGAGCTTGATGGGGCCTTGAGCCAGTGCCTCAGACATAGCCGAATCTCCGCCGGCTCCAGGCCTGGATCAGGTTGATGGCAAGCAGCGTCGCGAACGAGATCGCCAGCATGATCACGGCGATGGCGCTCGCGCCCGCATAGTCGAATTCCGAGAGCTTGATGACGATGAGCAGCGGCGCGATCTCGGACACGTAAGGCAGATTGCCGGCGATGAAGATGATCGAGCCGTACTCACCGACGCCCCGGGCGAAGGCGAGGGCGAAGCCGGTCAGCACCGCGGGAATCAGGGGCGGCAGCACCACCTTGGTCAGCGTCGCGACGCGGGAGGCGCCGAGGATGGCGGAGGCCTCCTCCACCTCCTTGTCGATCTCGGCGATCAGCGGCTGCACCGTGCGCACGGCGAAGGGCAGACCGATGAAGACCATGGCGATGAAGATGCCGACCGGGGTGTAGGCGACCTCGATGCCGATCTTCGCGAGCTGTTCGCCGACCAGGCCGTTCGGCGCGTAGAGAGAGGCGAGGGCGATGCCGGCCACGGCGGTCGGCAGGGCGAAGGGCAGATCGACCACCGCATCGGCAAGCTTTCGGCCGGGGAAGTCGTAGCGGGTCAGCACCCAGGCAACGACCCCGCCGAACACGGAGGCGGTGAGGGCGGCCAGCAACGACACGCCGAAGCTGATGCGCAGGGCGCTAAAGACCCGCGGATCGGTGGCAACCTCCCAGATCCCGGAGAGACCGATCCCCGACGCTTTGACCACCAGGGTGGCGAGCGGCAGGAGGACGATGAGGCCGAGACAGGTCAGCGTGTAGCCGAGCGTGAGCCCGAAGCCCGGGATCACGCTTCTTTGACGGAAAGGCCGCCGGGGTTTCACAGCTGTGCCCATGCGCTCAGCGCCCGGCCTTGCTCAGCTGATCGAACAGGCCGCCATTGTCGAAATTCGCCTTCTGAATCTCGTCCCAGGAGCCCTGGATATCCTCGATCTTGAACAGCTTGATCTCGGGGAGCAGCGCCAGATCCTCGGCCTTGGCCGCCTCGCGCTTGATCGGACGGTAATGATGCTTGGCGAAGATCGCCTGCGCCTTGTCGCTGTAGAGGAACTGGAGATAGGCCTCGGCCTGCTTGCGCGTGCCCTTCTTGTCGACATTGGCGTCGACGAGCGCCACCGGCGGTTCGGCATAGATCGAGGTCGGCGGCACGACGATGTCGAACTTGTCCTTGCCGAACTCCTCCAGCACGAGGAAGGCTTCGTTCTCCCAGGTCGGCAGCACGTCGCCGAGGCCGCGCTGGGCGAAGGTCACGGTCGAGCCGCGGGCGCCGGTATCGAGCACCGGCACGTTCTTGTAGAGCTGGCCAACGAAGGCGTTGGCCTTCTCCTTGTCCTTGCCGTCCTTCTCATAGGCGTAGCCCCAGGCGGCCAGGAAGTTCCAGCGTCCGCCGGCAGAGGTCTTCGGGTTCGGCGTGATGACCTTCACGTCCGGCTTGGCGAGATCTGCCCAATCCTTCACGCCCTTCGGGTTGCCCTTGCGAACCAGGAACACGACAGTCGAGGTGTAGGGCAGGCCGTCATTGGGCAGCTTGCTGCGCCAGTCCGGAGAGATCTTCTTCGACAGCTTGACGATGGCGTCGATGTCGGAGGGAATGCCCAGGGTCACCACATCGGCGGGGATGCCGTCGATGACCGTGCGGGCCTGGGCTCCGGAGCCGCCATGCGCGGCGCGGACGGTGATCGTCTCGCCGGTCTTGGCCTTCCACTCTTCGGAGAAGGCGGCGTTGATGTCCCGATAAAGCTCACGCGTCGGATCGTAGGACACGTTGAGGATTTCGGACTGCGCCCGAGCGCCTCCCGTCAGGGCGAGGCCGGCCGCCAGGGCAAGGCCGAGGAGCGCCGCGCGCCGTTGCGTCACTGCACCGAGCTTGATCGGATTGCCGTCGAACACGTCTCGCCTCCGCTAACCGGGCCAATGCCCGCCCATAAAGGAGGAAGTGTTCGTTTTAACGAACGATGTCAAGCTGAGCCAAGGCGAAGGGAAAGGCGTGCCGATCCGTCTTGCCGACTGAAACCGCTTCTTAAAGCGGAGCTTGAGTGGCGCGTGGCAACAATTTTCTTTCTCCGGTCGCAGGCTTGGAAGATCAGCCTAAAGACGATGCGTTCTGCAGAAAGAACGTTTTTTATGAGGACGCCTGGATTGGTTCAGGCTGAGGCCCACTCAATGGCGATCCAGACGGTGCGGGCGACGAGGAGCCACCACGTCACCGTGATGGCGAGGCCGCAGAGCAGGCCAAGCGCAGCGAAACGGCGCTGAACCGAGTGCCGGAGGGTATCGAGCGCAATCTTCATCGGCGGGCGTCTTCTCGAACCAGTGGCTCGTCCCGAAATGGACGTTCGGCGTGTCGCTTCGAGCCTGATGGCGTCCCGTCGCGGCACGTTCGGCAGCCCATCGGGCGATGTCGTACGGACGTGGCAATGGCCGAACCACATCCGGGTTCCCGCGGATGTCCGGACGCCGACTTTGGCGGGGAGGGCGGCCTCTGTTCCACGGCGAGACGGAAAGGCCGGGCGTCGAACTTGCAGCAAGGGAAGGCGAGCGTCCCGAAATCGGACGGTCGGCCCATCCTGCGAGAAAGCTTTTAGATATGACCTTGCCCGAATCCGCGATGAACGCCCCACAGGGCGGCCTGCATCCGGTTCTATTCGGGCTGCTCGCCGACGGCTCGGGCGAGGCCCGCTTCGCCGGCTGCCCTGCGGTTCACGCGTCGTCTCCCGTCGATCCGAGGTGGTCCCGGTTCTCTCCGTCCGGGGATTGGTATGGCCGCTGGGTGGTGAGGCCCTTGCGCGGGGTTCTGGCGGAGCCTCCGAACGCAACCACCGGCTCCGTCAGCCCCGAGGACATCGTGATCCTGGCGCCGAAGGACATCTGAGACATCGGCGGCCGAGCTTCATCGAAAGCGCGGCTTCTCGCTTTCCCGAGCGGGGTGGTATCCCTTAAGCTCTCGGCATGGACGATCACGAGCTACGCGAGTCACGGGCAGCCCTCATTCTGATGGCTGTGGCCGTGCTCGCCGTGCTGCTGTTCGGGGCGGTGACGCTGATCGCTCAGGCCGGCTGACGTCGGGAGGAGCGCGGCGGGCCCGATCGGCGATCCGGGTCGATGCGCGCCCGCCGATCACTCCGACAGCGCGCGGAGCTGTTGATCGATCGCTTCGAGGGCGCGGGCTTGCTCGGGTTCCGGTTCCGGGCCGCTGACATAGGCCAGCGTCACCCGGGCGATGCGAAGAGCCGTGGCGAGATCGCGCCCCTCGCGCTGGGCTCGCTCGATCACGGCGGCGACATCCGCCATGACCTGCGCATTTCCCTCATATCCCCGCATCATGTCCGGGTCATCGCTGTCCGAACCGCGAAGGATGCGGCACCGCTTTCTCTAACATTCCTGGCCGGCTGATCAAATCCAGCGGTGATGGGCCGCCCTGCCTCGCGCGTCGCGGCCGGCTTCTTCTCGATCTCGAACTGGCCGGATCCGCGCGGATCACGCGACGGCGGTCACAGCACCTCGCTCCCGGCCGGCGCGGCGGGATGCGGCCGGGCCGCGTCGGCGGCGCCCTGGAACAGGCGTTCGCTCGTGAGTTTCAGGAAGTAGAAGCCGAATTCGGGGTTCTGATAATAGAGCTGCTTCACCTCGGAATAGGACAGGCAGCGGGCGCTGCCCGCCTCCACGCAGGCGAGCGAGCCGGTGCGACGGTTGCCCGGCGAGAGCATGCCGAGTTCACCGACGATCTGGCCCGGCGTCACGTCGAGGTCGTGCTCGGCGATCCGGAAACGCCCGCTCTCGATCAGGTACATCTCGTGGGCCGGATCGCCCTTGAGGAACAGTACCTCGCCGGCGCGGAAGCGCCGGGACATGCCGAAGGGCTTCAGCCAGTCGAGGGAGAGGTCGCCTGAGGCCGCCTGCTCGGTGTCGCGCACCAGGCGGACCATTTCGTAGAGCCGCCACGCGTTGAACGGAATCTGGATCGCTTCGGTGAGCATCACCGGCACGCTGCCGATCAGGAAGCCGTAGGTGATCACCGCGCAGCTCGCGCAAAGCGCAACGATGCGCAGGGGGATCATCGTGCTCATCGCCGAGGAGGCGACGGTGAGTGCCGTTCCGAGATAGCCGATCGCCTCGACCCAATCCATCGCGATCCCCTCCGCCCGGCGCCGCAGCGCGCGCGCCGCCGGGTGTCTCCCCGTTCTTCGCTGGGAGCGGCGGTTCGCCCATCCCGCCAGGGGATGCAAGTGCGGAGGCACTCAGACGGTGCGGTGAGGTTCAGCCGGCGAGGGTGTCGGCGGCTTGGTCGGCGGCGCGCTGCCCTTCCTCGTAGGCGCCACCCGCCGTGCCCCATTGCGCCCGGGAATTCGCCTCGCCCGCGAACCAGATCCGCGCGCCGACCGGCTCCCCGAGAATGGTTCGGGCGGGCGCATGGCCCGGCGGCACGACGGCCCAGGAGCCCCGCGACCAGGGATCGTGCCGCCACCCGGTGACGGCGGGAATCGTGAGATCGGCGAGGGAGCCGTGGCCGAAATGCTCGGCCAGCACCCTGCGGGCAAGGCGGCGCGCCCCGTCCGGCCCAGCCCCGGCGGCATCGAGGGCCTGGGCCTGGGCGGTATCGAGCTCGAAATAGTGGAACGGGGTGTCGTCGATCCGGGTCAGCATGCCCGGCGGCTTGTGACGGCCCCCGACGATGCTGGCGAGCCGGTCGCGGCCCCGGAACGGGGCGGAGGGCCAGTGCAGGACGATGTGCTCGTAGATCCCCGGCAGAAAGCCGTCGATCGCGGCGCGGGTGCGGTCCGGCAGCGGCGGGTCGAAGCGGACCTCCGTCCGCAGCACCGGCATCGGCACGGTGACGATGACCGCCCGTGCCGCGATCCGCCCGCCATCGGCGAGATGCACCCGCACGCCCGGGCCGGACCAGTCCAGGCCGGCGACGGGACAATCGAGGCGGATCGGCAGGCCGAGCGCCAGCCGCGCCAGATAGGCGCCGTATCCGCCACCGATGAAGAAGTTGTCGCCATATTCCAGGCTCGGCCAATCGTGCAGCGAGACCTCGTCGAGGGGCCGCCCCGAGACGAGGCCGTGGACCAGGGCGATGCGCTCGCCCCAGGGGCCGAGATGGCGCGGCAGGGCTCGGCCGGCCGGACCATCCGTCTCGCGGGAGGCTGCTCCGGTGATCGCCCGGTCGGCAACGTCGAAGGCGCGGGAGAAGGCTGCCTTCTCGGCCACCCGGCCCGGCCTGCGCCCGACCCAGAGATGTTCGTCCTGAGCGGCCCGTCGCAGCGGCTCGCCGCGGGCGCGACCGAGGGCGACGAGCGGGTTGACCGGTCCTGCATGCAGCCAATGCGCGCCGAGATCGACGGCGTGGCCGCGCAGGGATGTCGTCACCGCCCGTCCGCCGACCCGCCCCCGCGCTTCCAACACCGCGACCGAGAGCCCGCGCGCGATCCCGCGCCGGGCCGCCGCGATGCCGGCCGCGCCGGCCCCGATCACCACCAGATCCGGGGAAGCGGGGAGGGGGGCGAAGCGGGGCGCGACGGTCGGGCAGAATCGGGCGTGCTCTGGCGTGGGCGGCATGGTCACGGTGCGATCCGGGAGGCGGGCGCGCCTCATGTCGTCCGCGCCCCGCTCCGCGGCAAGCGCCCGATGCGCCTTTGTCCGGTCAGCGGGCCGGCGCGGCTCCGTTCGGATCGAGCACTTCGACCGTCCCCGATTTGTCGCCGCCGGGGCGGGGACTGCCGGTCAGGGTGTAGATGCGGCCCTTATAGGTCACCGCGCCGAAGCCGTGGCGGGCGGTCGGCAGGCGGGCGAGGGCCCGCCAGACATTGCCCGGCAGGTCGAAGGCCTCGACCGCGTCATAGGTCTTCCGGTTCGACTCGCCGCCGATGACGAAGACCTCGCGGCCGAGCACCGCCGAGGCGGTCCCGCTGCGGGCGGTCGGCAGCGGGGCGGCCTCGCTCCAAGTGTCGCGGGCGGGGTCGTAGACCTGATTGGCCGAAAGGTTCTTGCCCGAATCGCCGTCGATCCGCCCGCCGCTGGCGACAATCCGGCCCGCCACGTTCTGCACCGAGAGATGGTCGCGGGGCGTCGGCAGATCGGCCGCCCGCGTCCAGGCATCGCGGGCGGGATCGTAGACCTCGTGCGAGCGGACATTGCCGCGCCCTGAGCCGCTGCCGCCGACGACGTGGATCGTTCCGTCGAGCGCCGTCGCCCCGCCGGCCGCCCGAGCCGTCGGCATCGGGGTGCGGGGCTCCCAGGCATCCTCGGCCGCATCGTAGGCCCAGACCTTGTCGGTCGCCTCCCAGCCGTTGACGTAGCCGCCGAACACGTAGATCCGCCCGCCCTGCTCGGCGGCCATGGTGTGGTGGACCGGATAGGGGAAGGGCGCGCCCTTGCTCCAGCTGTCGGACGCAAGATCGTAGATCAGCAGCTCGGTCGCGCCATTGTAGTCGCCGATGACATAGGCCTTGCCGTCGAGGGCTGCGACGGCGACCTCCGAGCGCTCCGCCGGGGCCGAGCTGGCCCCCGCCCAGGCGCCGACTTCGTGGGCGAGGGCGGGCGGGGCCGCCGACAGGGAAGCGAGCAGCGCCAGGGACGCGAAGGGCAGGGACGCGAAGGGCAGGGACGCGAAGGGGACGAGAAGCGGGCGGGTCATGCGGGGCCTCCTGGCCGGCGATCACCGGGGCAACGCGTCAATCCTCCGCAAGAGCCGTTCACAACAAACTGCGATCCGGCGTGACGGGACTTGCGCGGCCGGCGCGGAGCGGCGAGATACCGGCCCGGGCGGGCGCGGATCATTGGAAGGACCGGGAGCGCGATGCTCATCAAGGCCGCCGTCGCAGCCCTGCGGCAGGTTTTTTCGCCCGCCCTACGCGGCATCCTGTTCAAGTCGCTGGCCCTGACGGTGGGGCTGCTCGTCGTCGTCTGGTTCGCCCTGACGCGGCTGATCCAGGCCTTCCAGGCCAGCCACCACATCTCGGCCGACTACCCCTTCCTCGATACCCTCGCGTTCTTCCTGGCCGGCGCCGGGCTGTTCGTCGCCCTGGCCTACATCATGCCGGCCGTCTCGATCCTGGTGGCGGGCTTCTTCCTCGACGACGTGGCCGAGATCGTCGAGCGCAAGGATTTCCCCGCCGATCCGCCGGGACGCGCCCTTCCCTGGGGGAAGGCGATGGCCTCGGCGATCCGTTTCGCCGGGTTGGCGCTGCTGGTGAACCTCGTGGCGCTGATCCTCGTCTTCGTCCCAGGCGTGAATCTCTTCGCCTTCTTCGGGGCCAACGCCTACCTCCTGGGGCGCGAATATTTCGAACTGGCCGCCGGCCGCTTCCGCCCTCTGGCGGAGGCACGGGCCATGCGCGAATATCACGGCTTCACCGTCATCGCCGCCGGCTGCCTGCTCGCCGGCCTGATGATCGTACCGATCGTCAATCTCATCACCCCACTCTTCGGGGTGGCCCTGATGGTCCACCTGCATAAGGGCCTCGCGCGCCGGTCGCTCCCCGGCCCGGCCGGTACGGAGGCGCGTCTGCCGAACCGGCAGTGACGCCGGATCCGTCCCGCCGTGCCGGAATGGGACGAAAAGCCGCCGTATTCACAGCTTTTTGCCGCGATAGGACAGGTCGACCGCGCATGCCGATTGCAGCGGCCGGTCCAGTGCCGTCCCTGAGGGCCGTGCCCGCGCGTCACTGTCCTGAGGCGGCAACCCAGCCATGATGCAGGTGGAGAGCAGGATCGAAACCGGCCCCCGGACCTTGCCGGTCTCCGTCCACGACGTGCCGGCCGGGCTCGACCGGACCGCCGAGATCGGCGACCTCTGGCGCATCCTGTGGCGGCGCCGGGCCAGTGTGATCTGGGTGACCCTGCTGATGGCGGCCGCCGCGCTCGCCTACGGTCTGCTGACGCCGGCGCTCTACACCGCGACGGCGCAGATCCTGATCGACCCGCGGGACCGCCAGGTTCTGACGAACGACATCAACCCGGCCATGGTCGCCCCGGATGGCGGCGTGACGCAGGTGGAGAGCCAGGCGCGGGTGCTCGAATCCACCAGTGTGCTCCTGCGCGCGGCGGAGAGCGCCGGCCTCACCACCGATCCGGATTTCGTCGAGAAGGGGGCCGCCGGCCGGTTCCTCGACGAGGTGCGCGCGGCCATCGGCTGGCCGGCGCCGGCCGCATCCGCCACGGAGAAGGAGGAGCGGCTCCTGCGCACCCTGCGCAAGCGCCTCGCGATCAGGCGTGCCGACAAGGTGTTCGTGATCGACATCGTGTTCACGGCCAAGTCCGCCGAGACCTCCGCCCGCGTCGCCAACGCCATCGCCGAAGCCTATCTCGCCGATCAGAGCGAGGCGCGGGCCGAGGCCTCGCGGCGGGCCTCCGCCTCCCTGACCGAGCGGCTCGACGCCCAGCGCCAGCAGGTGCGCGAGGCGGAGGACAAGGCCGAGGCCTACAGGGCGGCCAACGGCCTCGTTCGCTCGAACGGCCGGCTTGTCGGCGAGCAGCAGCTCGGCGAGATCAATGTCCAGCTCAGCGCCGCCCAGGCCCGGACGGCCGAGTTGAAGGCGCGCCTCGACCAGATCGAGCGGGCACGCCGCAACGGCGTCTCGCCGGACGCCATCGCCGAGGCGACGCAATCCCAGGTCATCGGCAAGCTGCGGGCGCAATATGCCGAGCTGATCGAGCGGCAGGCGGATCTGCGGATGCAGCTCGGGAGCCGCCACCCGACCCTCCTCTCGGTGACGAGCCAGCTTGACGGCGTCCGGGGGCTGATCGGGGCCGAGCTGTCGCGCCTCGCCCAATCGGCCCGGGCGGATTACGAGCGGGCGCTGGCCAATGAGCGGTCGCTGTCGACGGCGCTCAGCCGCCTGCGCAACGAGAACGCCGCCACCAATCAAGCCTCGGTGACCCTGCGTGAGCTGGAGCGGGAGGTCGAGGCGAGCCGCGCCGTCTACACCTCGTTCCTCACCCGTGCCCGCGAGATCAGCGAGCGGGCCGGCATCGATGCCACCAATGCCCGCATCATCACCCGGGCGATTCCGCCCAACGAGAAGAGCTGGCCGATGCCGGCCCTGTTCGCGCTTTTTGCCGGCACCGCCGGGCTCGGCCTCGGCACCGGCCTCGCGCTGGTGCGCGAATACGCCAATCCCACCCTTCTCTCCCGGCGCCAGTTCCAGGCGCTGTCCGGCGCGCCGGTGATCGGCACCGTGCCGGACGGGACGCGGCGGCGCGGGCGCAGCGCCCGCCTCGGGGCCACCCGCGCCCGCGAGGCCGCCGGGGGGCTCGCCCTGACGCGGCTTCTCTGGATCCGCAGCGGCACCCTGGGCACCGCGACCAGCATCTTCGTCACCTCGGCGGCCGGCGACGGCACGGCGCGTCGGCGCATCTCCCAGCTCCTCGCCTCCCTCGGCGAGGCGCGGGGCATGCAGGTGCTGATGATCGAGGCCGATATGCTCGGTCCCGAGGCCACGCCCGGCCTGCTCGACGTGCTGCGCGGCGACGAACCTCTCGCCAGGGTGCTGCGCGGCGGCCCCAACAGCAGCGTGCGCCTGCTCGGCGTCGGCCGGCCGAAGCGCGGCATGAATGTGGGCACCGGCGAGCGCGGACACGATGCCCGCGCCCGGTTCATCGACGAGATCGGCCGCCGGTTCGACCTCGTGATCTGGGATGGCGGAGCCGTCACCGAGAACCCGCAGGCCGCCTCGCTGATGCCCCTCGCCGACGGCGTCCTGCTCGTTGCCCGCCTCGGCGTGACGCCACAGCGCGAGGTCGTGGAGGCCGTCGAGGCGGCGGCCCTGGCCGGCCGGCCGGTCGGCGCGGGTCTGCTCGTCGACGAGAGCTGAGGCGCGTCCGGTGACCGCGGCGCCGCACCATGCCCCGGAGATGTGGGCCGGAACCGCCGCGCGGCCGCTTCGAGCCTCGGCGGCGCCCGTGATCGTGCTGACGCTGGTGCTGTTTCTTCTATCCGGCGGCGTGCTCTGGTATCTCGGCGTCAATTACGAGGGCTTCACCGGCCATCCGGCGAGTAAGATCCATCCGGCGAGCTACCTTGCCGCCCTGTTCCTCCTCTGGGCCATGGTGTCCTCCGGGGATCCGGTGGGTTTCTGCCTGCGGACCGCGCAGGAAGCACCGGCGAGCCTGCTGCTTCTGGTTTCGGGCTCGGCGCTGCTCCTGCAGGTCGCCCTGCGCTCCGGGGTCGGGCTTGCCGGCACCATCGACAGTTTCATCGGCCCGGCCCTCGTCATGATGCTGCTGGGGCGGCTCGACGGGCGCCGGCTCGGTGCGGTCGAAGCCGTGCTGCACGGCGTGATGTTGGCCAATGCCCTGCTCGGGCTCGCCGAATTCGCGACGGAGCATCTCATCTTCCCCTACCGGCTCGATGGCGCGGTGTTCGAATCCGATACCCGTTCCGCCGCCTTCCAGGGGCATCCCCTCGCCAATGCCCTCGTCACCGCGACCTATGTGCTGGCTCTGATCGCGGGTGGCGGCCAGCTCTCGGCGCCGTCCCGCATCCTGATGATCGGGCTGCAATGCGCGGCCCTCGTCAGTTTCGGTGGCCGCTCGGCCATTGCCGTGGTGGCGCTGCTCGGCGGCCTCCAGGCCGCGATCGCGACCCTTCGGACGCTGCGCTCCGGCCGCGTGCCCCTTCTGGCGGCGGCCTTCGGCCTCTCGGCCCTCACCATGGCGCCCCTGATCCTGGCCGGGCTCTGGGCCGGCGGCTTCTTCGACAGGCTGGTCGAGCGGTTCGTCTCCGATGGCGGCAGCGCGAATGCCCGCATCGAGATGTTCGCGCTGTTCGACCGAATCCCCCTGCGCGACCTGATGATCGGTCCCGATGCCGGCGTGGTCGAGACCGCCCGGCGCATCAGCGGGCTCGAATGGGGCATCGAGAATCCGATCGTGCGGATGATGCTCTATCAAGGTGTCCTGATGACCGTGCTGATCACGGCGGCGGTCACGGCGTTCGTGGTCGAGGTGGTGCGCCGCTGCCGCCCCGGCACATGGCTGCCGGTCCTCGGCTTCGTGATCCTCGTCAACGCCTCCGAGAGCTTGGCCGGCAAGACGACGCTGCTGGCGAAATTCGCCATCCTTCTGCTCGCGCTCTACCGGCCTCTCCCTCGAGCCGACGGCCGCAAGGCCGGTTAATTCGGCATGCGCAGGCCGAGGGCTGCGACGATGGCGGGATCGAAGGCGCGGGAGACGTCGTCTGTGACGAGGCCGAAGCCGTCGAACAGGTTCCAGAACGCCCAGCCGAAGCCGTATCCTTCGATGGTCTCGCGCAGATCCCGGATGTAGCGGGCGCGGTCCGCCGCCCCGGCGGCGACGTAGCGGGCATCGCTGCGCAGGGCGCCGAATTCGCCGATCAGGATGCGTCCGGGGTCGATGCGGTGCCGCTGCGCCCAATCGCGGACCGCCGAGAGGCCGTGGACGAGGAAGAGGCGATCCGGTCGGGCGTCGAAATATTCCCGCAGCTTGGCCTCGGTTTCCGCGTAGGCGGCGGCCTTGTCGGCCGGGCTGCGCTCCCGATCCGCCGCCATCCGACGGCGGACGGCGGCGAGGGTGTGCTCCAGGCTGCCGGCGCTGGATGGCCAGGGAACGGCGTTGAGAGCGCGATAGATCGGCTCGCCGCGCATCCACGGCGCGCCCTGATGCGTGAAGAGATACGGCTCGTAGAAATGGACGATGGTGACGAGCGGCCCGAACGATCGAAGCGGCGCCGGGTCGAGGGCATCGAGCCCCGGCACCATGCTGCCGCATCCGCCCGTAATGGTGAGCGTCAGGCCCGGTGCGGCCGCGCGGGCGGCGCTCAGGATCTCGCGCTGAACCGCGTGCCAGACGGGTGAGCCGCATTCCTGGGGCGGTTCGTTGACCGGCTCCAGCACGATCCGGCGCGGATGGACCGCCCGCATTCGCCGGGCGATCTCCGCCGCGAGGGCCTTATAGGCAGGAAACGAGGGTGCCTGCGGCCCGGCGATCAGCCGCGCCCCATTCCAGTGATGCGTCGCCTCATTGATCTGAAGGTTCACCACCACGTCGAGCCCGGCGGCGAGCCCCATGGCGACGGCGGCATCGAGCTGGTCGAGCAACCGTGTCCGCAGGGTGCCCTCGAAGGAGAGGAAGGGGCCGGGATCGACGGGGATGCGGATGAAGTCGAGGCCGGTCTGGGCCAGACGATGCAGGTCGTCACGGGTCGGGACCGGCCGCCGCTCCTGAAACGGCGGCCACGCATAATCGGTGCGCGGGGCCGGATACTCCGTCGTGAGCGAGAACCACGGCCAGACGCTGATTCCGCGCCGAAGTTTCGGCCCGGCCTGCTCCTGCCCCAGCGCGGGGCCGAGGGTCGCGGCCAGACCGCCCAGAGCCGCCGCCAGGGCGGAACGCCGGGTAACGGGCGGCGTGTCGCCGTACCGGGCGGCCGGGCCGCTACTCGGCCGCATGTCCCGTCCTGGCCATCGGCTGTCGTTCCGCTGCGACCGGAGGATCGGTGCCCGTTGCCAGGGCGAGCAACTCGGCCTCGTAGCGGGCGAGCACGTCGCCCCATTCGAAATGCAGCGCGGCCTGCCGTCGTGCCGCCTCGCGGGCGGGCCCGAGCTGTTCGGGGTGGTGGAGCGCGTGCTCGATGGCGGCCTCCAGCCCGTCCTCATCATGGAAGGCGAACTGTGCCGGCCCGGCGGTCCAGGCATTGTAGAGATTGGCGTGGGCGATCACGGCGTTGCCGGCCCAAAGCGATTCGACCAGGGAGGGATTGGTGCCGCCGACCGTGTGCCCGTGCAGATAGGCGCGGGCGTGGAAGCGCAGGGCCTGGACCGTGACGGGATCGTAGATCGCGCCGGGGAACAGCACCTCGTCCCCGGCCGCCGCGCGGACGGCCCGGTGATAGGCGTTGCCGGCGTCGAGCTGCCCGACCACGACGAGCCGCATTCCCCTGCGGCGGCGCGAAAAGGCGCGCACGATGGGCAGGATCGTGTTGTCGGGCTCGATCCGTGCAATCGAGACGAAGTAGCCGTCCGGGACAAGGCCCAGGGCCGCGAGGGGCGCGGTGGAGGCTTTCTCGACCGGGTCGCCGCCATAGGGAATCGTCGCGATGGATCGGCGCGGCCGGCGGGTCGCGAGATGGTCGGCGATGGCGGGGTGGTCGGCGATCAAGCGGTGCGAGGTCCAGGCGGCGATCCATTCGCTCACCCAGAAATAACTGCGCACGGCCCCGTTCCATTTCGGCCGGCGCCACTCGATGCCGTCCATGTTGGTCAGGACCTTCCGGCCGCGCAGGCGCAGCAGGGGCAGGAACACCGCACCGTTATAGCCCAGCACGAGGCAG
Organism: Methylorubrum populi; assembly: GCA_020741775.1. Classification (GTDB taxonomy): domain Bacteria; phylum Pseudomonadota; class Alphaproteobacteria; order Rhizobiales; family Beijerinckiaceae; genus Methylobacterium; species Methylobacterium populi_B. The sequence goes on along the minus strand of DYYG01000026.1, from coordinate 73,666 downwards.
ATGGCGTTCCGCCGGGCGGCATGGAGGGTGCAATGCGCGTCGAAGGCGAGGGTGGCGGCCGGCCCCTTCTGCGACACCGCCACGTGGACGCGTTCGACGCCCCGCCACTGGCTGATCTCGAACCGCCGCGTGACGCGCTCCACCTCGTGCTGGCAATAGACGGTGACGGGCCAGCCCCGTCGCGCCAGATGCAGCGCCAGCCGCTCGGCCAGGGTCTCGAAGCCGCCATGGGCCGCCGGCACGCCGCGTGTCCCGAGGATGGCGACCGCCGGGCGCGCGCCCACGGCCGTGCCGAGGCCGGGTGCGTTCAACGGTTGGCCCGTCCCCGCCGCGCGGGGCCCGCGGCTTGCGCCGGGATCGGGCCTGCCGACAGCACCGTGCCGAAACGAGACGAGCCACGCCGGATGACCCGATGCGTATAGCCTGCATCCATCAGGGCTACGAACTCTACGGTTCCGACCGCAGCTTCGTCGAAACCGTCGGCATCATGCGTGAGACCTTTCCTGACGCGGAGCTGACCGTTGTCCTACCGCGTCCCGGTCCGATTGTCCCGCTGCTGGAGCCGCTCGCGGACCGCATCGATTACGAGGCATTGTGGATTCTGCGCCGCAAGGGCTTCGCCCGGCTCGCGACCTTCGGCCTGTTGCGGCTGCCGCTCGCTCTCCTCCGGGCCGCCCGACGTTTCGCCGACTGCGACCTCGTCTACATCAACACGACGGTCGTGGCCGATCACCTCATCGCCGCCCGCGCCTTTCCCGGCCGGGCGCTGCTGCATGTCCACGAGATCCCGCAGGGATTGACGCTGGCGCTGCTGAGGCGCCTCGTGCTTTGGTCCCGGGCCGAGGTCGTGTTCAATTCGCAGGCGACCCGTACCGCCTTCGCGCCGATGCCCGCCGGGAGAACGCAGGTGATCTATAACGGCGTCGGCGGCCCGGCCGCCGCCCTGCCGCGACATTACGACGGAATCCGTCGCCTGCGGGTGCTGATGCTCGGCCGGATCAGCCGGATCAAGGGACAGGACGTGCTGCTCGATGCCCTCGCGCTGATGCCCGAGGCGTCGCGCCGGCGGATCAGTCTGCGGATCGTCGGCAGCGCCTTCGAGGATCCGGAACGCGAGGCGGCGCTCGACCGGCGGATCGCCGGCTCAGCCGCGACGCTGGAGATCGAGCGCCTGCCCTTCGCGCAGGATCCCGACCCCCATTACCGCTGGGCCGATATCGTGGTCGTGCCCTCCCGGCTGCCGGAATCCCTGGGCCGGGTCGCCATCGAGGCGATGGCTTATGGCCGTCCGCCGCTCGTCTCCGCCATCGGCGGACTCGCCGAGGTGGTGGAGCACGGGCGGACCGGCTGGTGCGTCGAGCCGGACCGGCCGGAATGTCTGGCCGCCGCCCTGGCCGCGATCGTCGAGGGGACCACTCCGTGGGACGGCTTCCCCGAAGCCGCGCGGCGCCGCTACGAGGCCCTGTTCACCATTGACGCGGCGCGGCGGGGCTGGAGCGGGCTGCTCGCCGCGCGGGCGCCCCGGCCGTGAAGCATTCCGGTCTCGCCGGGCTCGGGAGCCGCTTCGCCGTCATGCTCGGCGGCGAGGTGCTGCAGAGCCTGTTCCATCTCGGCCTCAACCTCGTCCTGCTTCGCGCCCTCTCCGCCCACGATTACGGCGTGTTCGCCATGATCTTCGTGCTTGGCGGCATCGGGCTCACCTTCGTGCGGGCCCTGGCCGGCGTGCCGGCGGCGACCTTCATTCCCCAGGCGCGCTCGGTCCGGGCCGGGCAGGCCTATGCCGTCACCTTCGGGTCCGGCGCCGTGCTGGCCTGCCTCGTTCTGGCGGCCCTCACCACCGTCGGGCTGGTGCCGGTCATCGGTGGCGAGAGCGTGGCCGCGGGCGCCTTCGTCGGCCTGTGGTCGCTGCGCAGCTATCTGCGCATCGCTCTCTTCGCCCGGCGCCGGGTGGCCATCGCCGGGGCGAGCGACCTCGCCTTCACCCTCGGGGGCACGGCGATGCTGATGCTCCTTCTGCGGATGGACGGCACCGGTCTGCTTTGGGAGGGCCTTGCCATGCTCGCCGCCGCGCACGGGCTCGGCATCGCGGTGGCGCTTGCCGCCGCCCGCGAGCCGGTGCGGATCGGCCTGCGCCACACGCGGCGGCGCTACCGCGCCCTGCGGCATTCCTTCGCCTGGTCGGTCGCGGGGGTCGCCACGGCGAATGTCCAGGCGCAGGGTCAGATCCTGCTGATCGGGGTGCTGGCCGGCCCGGAGGCCTACGCCCCCATCGCCGCGACCCTGGTGCTGTTCGCGCCCCTGCGGCTCCTCGGCGGCGTCGTGGTCAACCTGATCCAGCCGGAGATGGCGGCCGAACTGGCCAAGGGGAGCGAGGGCCATCTCCGTCTCGTGCTCGTGGCGAGCACCGCCCTGCTGGCGGCCGCCTGCCTCGTCTATGGCATCGGCCTCGCCGCCGGCCTCGGGCTGATCGAGCAGCACCTGTTCGCCGGCCGCTTCGCGGGCGAGCCCCTCGGTCTGATCGCCCTGACCGTCTGGGCCACCGTGACCGGTGCCATGCTCTACGCCGCGCCGAAGACGCTGCTCGAAACCCGCCGCGCCTTCCGGTCCCTCGCCTGGACGGCGCTCGCGAGCGCGGTGTTCGGCATGGCGCTGATCACCGCCCTGATCGTCCTCGTGTCGCCGGCCTGGTCCATGGCCGGCGTCGCGGCCTCCGAATTCGTCGTACTGCTCCGGTGCTGGCGCGCGGTCGCGTCCGGGGGCGGGGGCGCCCCGCCCGGGTTAGTGCCTCATCCCGAAAGGTGGTTGCCGCGTTTCGGAAAAGGCGCTGTGCTCGACCGGCGTCCCGGATCTGTCTGGCCTGACCAGGATGGGGCCGCGGACCTGCGGGGATGACCGATGCGGATCTCGGCCGAACAGATGCTCTCGCCCGCCATGCCGGCGCCGGGGGGGAGCCCCGGCACGGCGGAGGACCGGTACGAGGCGAGGCTGCACAGCGAGCCCGCGTCGCTCGCCCCGCTCTGGCGCCGCTTGCAGCGGGAGGGCGCCTGCACCGCCTATCAACGCTTCGAATGGATCGACAGCCTCGTCCGCGTTCTCGCGGGCGAGCACGGGGCGCAACCGCTCCTGATCGAGGTGCGGCGGGCGGGCCGTCCGGTGATGATCCTGCCGCTGGTGTTCGTGCGCCGCCAGGGCCACCGGGTGATCGAGGCGCTGGATCTCGGCGCCTGCGAATACGCCGCCCCGGTGCTCGCCCCGGAGATCGATCCTTCCCCTCGGGAGGCGGAGCGGATCTGGCAGGCGGTGCGCGCGGTGCTGCCGGCGGCCGATCTCATTCGCCTCAGCCGGATGCCCGCCCATGTGCAAGGGGTGACGAACCCGCTTGCGCAGCTCGCGGGCACGCAGCGCATCGATCTCACCGCCTCCGGCTTCGTGCTGGAGGGCGATCCCCGGACCCTGCTCAAGCGCGTCTGCACGCCCTCCTTCCACAAGGATCTGACCCGGCGCAGCCGGCGCTTCGACAGCCTGCCCGGCGCCGGCTTCGTCGCGACGACGGATGCTGCGGAGATGGCCGAACTCTTCGACGTGATGATCGCCCAACGCCGGGCCCGCTTCCACGAACTCGGCCGGCATGAGCCCCTCGACCGGCCGGGCTTCATCGCGTTCTACCGCGATGCCGCACTCGGCGCGCCCGGCGGTCCCGTCTGGATGTTCGGTCTGCGGGCGGAGGGGGAGTGGCTCGCGGCGTCCTACGGCCTCGTCCAGGGCGGAAGCTTTCACGGCGTTCTGCTGACAATGGCAGGCGACAAGTGGCGCAGCCTCGCGCCCGGCCTGCTCATCGCCGCCCGCATCATGGTCTGGGCGCGGGAACAGGGATTGGATTATTTCGACTTCACCATTGGCCGGCAGGCCTATAAACGCGGCTTCAACCCAGTCGATCAAACGCTGTTCGAGCGGGCCGAGCCGGTCACCCTGCGGGGCCGAATCGCCCTCGGCCTCATCCGGGCCAATGCCTCGGCCAAGCTCCGCCTGGAGCGCCATCCAGCCCTGTTCGAACGGGCCCGCGCCGGTGTTCGTCTGCTGCGCCGGCTGCGGGCACCCAGATCCGACACCAATCTCGGTTGAGCGGATCGGACACGGTGCCGCCGCGTGCGCGCGGCCCGTGGGCGAAAACGGCGTCCGTCATCTGTAAAACACCAATTCGTCGTCGCGTGAGAAGGAAGCTCGCGTATTTAATCCCTGATGTCAGGTGCGTCGCAGCACAGCCCGCTAAACAGCGAGGCTTTATAACAGCAACGTGCCGAGAAATTTCAGCTCAGAAGGCTGGATTAAAAGCCAACAGGGGGATGAACACCAGATGAAATTGCGAGCTGCCGCCGCCGTTGTCGCCGTCATGTTCGGTGTGACCGCTCCGGTCTCGTCCGCGATGGCTTTTAATCCCTTCGAAAAGTCGACTGCCCCGTCCGACGTGACGGTGACAGGGTCGCTCGGTGTTCATGACCACCCGGAACATACCGCCTGCCCGATGAGCTCGGCCGCCGAAGGCAATGCCAACCAGCAGAACTTCCCGGTCAAGCAATACGGCCAGACCTCCGGTGGGACGCGCTGCTGAGTGTCGACGCCGCGCGATGAAATTGTCGTGAGATGAGCTATCGTGCATTTCCGATGTGTAGTCGGAATTTTATCGGTAAATTGTTGTTCTAATCATCAAAATATCGTGCGCCGAGGCGACCTTCATCGTCTCGACGCACTTTCCCTGTCGCTTTGACGGATCGGCCGGGCCCTGGTGGTCCGGATTCTGCCTGTCTTTACGCGCCGTCCGGTTCGGTCTCGCGCGAGACTGCGGAGCCGGCGCGACGGACAGGAGCCCACTCAATCGAAGGAATCGACTGACCATGCAGCTGAAGCCCGTCTCCTACGCCATGATCGCCGTCTTCGCTTGCGGTCTCGTGATGACCGTAATCGGTTCCATGAACGTGCTGCTCGGCGGCCTGTAACAGCCATCGGCACCGCCTCCGGCCGGATCCGGCCCGAAGCGGTGCCGCCGTGTCCGGCACGTTCGTGCCCGTGACGCGATCTTCTCAAACCTGACCGGGCGTGCTATCGCCCTCTCCGGTGCCGCTCACCCTGCCGCCCCCGAGGCGGAAGGCTCTCCGGGAAACCGGGCGCCGTGAGGGAGAGGCATTCAGCGGGTGTAGCTCAATGGTAGAGCAGCAGCCTTCCAAGCTGAATACGAGGGTTCGATTCCCTTCACCCGCTCCAACATTCTCTCGGTTCAGGTAAGCGCGTAAGGCGCCGCAGGGGTCTGGCCTCGGCCGATCGGCTGCATGCCGCCGTCAGGCGAAAACGATTGCCGTCGCGACCTCCAACGCTGCATCGGCTCTTAGCGGCGTGGCAGCGAGGAGGGCGGAACCTTGCGTGCGTCGGCCGGGGGCGGGGCCGTCTCGGTGGGGAGGCCGAGGCCGGGTGCCGTCGGAACCGCGTCGCCCGAGCGAATCGCCTCCCGTTCATTCGGGATGGCGGCCCTTCCCTCCGTGCCGCCCGGAGCGGTCGCCCCCGGACTTCCAGCCGGAGCGCCGGTCGATCCTTGAGCGACAGCGGCAATGTCGAGGCTCGAGAGGGCGCAGAGAGCAAGCGCAGCTGTCGTGACGAGGCGCATGAGGGCTGACCTTCCGGTTGCGATGGCGTTTCCGTGGACCGGCGGCGTTGCCGGGCCGTTCTCCAGAGCGGTAACGCGCGAGCAGCCTGCCGGTGGCGGGTTAGGCCCCGGCCATGAGCAGCGTCGATGCGGCGATGATTGCTGCCTCGCGGGAATGCCTGACGCTCGCCCCGGATTCCCGATGCGGACACCCGCCGCCCGCGCCGAGCTCCTAGCGAGAGCCTGCCGATGCCGGCAGCCTAATCCAGGCCGAGTGGGTGCCGCTTACCCCGGTCCTGCCTGAGCCTTCCTGCTCCGGTTGCCCCTGACGCTCGCCTTCTTCGTTGTCGCCGCTGAAACGATCTTCGGCAGCTGCCTCGTTCACCTCTTAGGAAGCGGGGTCGGAGATGGCTAAAACACCTTTAGAACGCGCAGGATCGCCCCGAAGTCCTGACGGAATCCGCCGACGGAATGGAGATCATGGTTGAGTTCGAGGCCGATCTGCAGCGTCGGATCGATGAAGTAACCGCTATGGACGCGGATCCGCTGCGTTTCGGTCACGGCGCCGGTGCGGAAGCCGTTCAGGCTCTGCACGCCGCCCCAAATCCCCGTATAGCCGATTGAGGTGCTGAAGGACGGATTCCAGCGCCAGTTCAACCAGGCCTGGACACGGTGGGTTGGGGTCTGCGTCAGCAGGCCGGTGCCGGGAAAGGCGCGGTCGTTCTCGCCGTAGATCTGCGCATCGTAGGCGAGATCGAGGCCGAGCTGTTCACCGAAGCCCTGTTGCAGTCCGACCTGGACCGTTCCTCTGATGCGGTTGTCGCCGAAATTGAGCGCGGCGAAGCGATCGTAGCTGCCCGTAGGCGGATTGAGGAAGCCGAGCACGATGATGGCGGTCTGAGAATCGACATTGATGTACGGCCAGAAGAACGCCGAAAGCGTCACGTTCTGCGCGCCGAACGTCCCGGCGATCGGTTGACCGCCAATCCGGACATCTTGGAAGCTGCCGAAGATTTGAAAGACTTGGACGCCGCCGCGGATGCCGCCGATTTCGCCGTAATGCACGAGGCGAGCGATCCCGGCCTGAACCTCAAGGCCGGAATTTCGTAAGGTCGGCCCGCCCGCTGTTCTGTAATCCGTATTGTGGCCATAGACGTAGTAGCCCATGGCCAAGGTCGTTCCGGCCGGCAGAACAGTGAAATCATAGGGCATGATCTCCTGGGCCTGCGCGCTCCGAGCGGGCAGCCCGGTCGCGCCGGCGAGAACAATCAAACAAGCCGGAATTTTGCGCAGCCGCACTGTTCCGCGGCCAAGCGCGGGAAATTTCACGATCGCCATGGACTTCCCCCGTTTTCAGAAATTTGTATTTGCGCTTCGGTGCGATGTCGGGAATGTATTTAGCTATATTTATTCGATGTATTCTATCGACACCGATAAATCATCGAAATATCGGTGATTGAATTGCTTCGGATTTGTTGTTTTGAAATTTGATGGGCCCGAAATGAGGATCAATATTCTCGGTCGTTCCGCATCCGGATCGAAGCGAGAGATCAAAGATGTCGGGCCGCATCGTCCGGCCGACCGGGTGCAAGCGAAGGGCATCCGCCATGGCGCCCCTTCGAACCTGCGGGACACGCGGGTGCTGCCGTGAGGATCCCGTCGTCCGCGCGACGAGATCCTCACGGATGCCGTGCGAGTTCGGTCACCCAAATCCTGGAGATGGCCGGGGAGCCTGCTCCTACAGGCCGCGATAGACTGCCGTTTCGAAGGCGAGGTAGCTGCCGAACGAAGACGGGTCCCCGAAAGGCAGGATCTGGGTCGCCCAGAAGCCGCCGATGCCGTTCCGGCGGTCGATCCAGTAGAAGAGATTGGCGAGTCCCGCCCAGCCGAGCGAGCCTGCGGGTCGGCCCGTCGGAGCATCCTCATCGTTGATCATGAAGCTGAGGCCCCAGGATTTCTTTTGTCCGGGGAAGAACTCGGCATCGTTCGAAAGCGAGGGAATCACGCCGGGCAGCATCGTCACCGTCTGACCCTGCAGATGGTTCTGCTCAGCCAGTTGCACCGTTTCCGGCTTGAGAACACGGCCGTACTCACCCTCTCCGTCGTTCAGCCACATCCGGATGAACCGAATATAGTCGCCTGCCGTGCTGTAGAGGCCGTGGCCGCCCATATGGATCTCGGGTTCCGGCGGCAGTTCGAAATCCATCGCGGTGAGCGTCCCGTCGGGATTGCGGGCATGCATGCCGGCGAGGCGCTGACGCATGGTGTCGGTCAACGTGAAGCTGGTTTCGCGCATGCCGAGGGGCTTGAAGATGCGGGCCTGCAGCACCTCGCCGAGGCGACGCCCCGTGATGCCCTCGATAACCTGCCCGCACCAATCGAGGTTGCTGCCGTATTCCCAGCGGTCGCCCGGGTCGAACAGCAAGGGCGTCATCAACGAAGCCTTCGAGCTGGTGATGACGCTCGGCTGCCCCCGTTCCTTGGCCAAGCGCGCATAGCTGTGATTGAAGAAATCGTAGCCGAAGCCGGCGGTGTGAAGCAGCAGCATCCGCGTGGTGATGGCGCGTTTGGGCGCCCGTAGCTGCGGCTCTCCGGCGGCATCGAAGCCATCGAGAACCTGTAGCCGCCCGAGGTTGGGGGCATAGGTCGATGCCGGCGCGTCGAGGTCGAGCCGTCCTTCCTCGACGAGTTGGAGCGCTGCCGTGGCGGTGATCGCCTTGGTCGTCGAGAAGATCGCGAAGACCTTGTCGGGTGTCATCGCGGCGGCGCCGTCGATGCGGCTGCGACCGGCCGCCCCTTCGTAGAACGTCTTGCGCCGGTCCGTCGCCATGGCGACAACCCCCGGCACACCGGCCTCGGATGCGACGGCGTTTCGCAGGATTGCGTCGAGCGCGTCCTTGCGCAAGCCAGCCGAAGTCGAATTCCCTGTCATGCCTGCCTCCCATGATGCTGAAGAGCCGGGGGCACGGCATCGGGCCGTGCCCCATATTCGTCGACGGTATAGGTCCGTCGCGCTGGTTCAGCGGAAGGTGAAGCCAGGATAGCCGTGCTCCGCCACGGCCGTACATTTCTGCCGGTAGGTGCCGACGCCGCCGATATAGGACAGAAGCCTGCGCGGCTTGCCGGCAACATTTGAACCCATGTACCAAGAGTAGGTCTTCGTCACGAGCGTAGCTTCGGCGAGGGCGTCGTGATGCTCGACCCACTCGTCCTGCGCCGCCTTCGTCGCCTCGATCACTTGGACGTCCCTGGACCGCATGTGGGCGATGCAGTCACTGATCCATTCCGCCTGCTGCTGGAGACAGGTCGTCATGTTGCAGAGGGCCGCCGAGGGGGCGAGGGGGGCGCCGGTCATGAACAGGTTGGGATAGCCGTGAACCTGAAGGCCCATGGTGGTGCGGATGTCCTGCGCCCACTCCTCCTTGAGGGAGCGGTCGTCTCGGCCGCGGATGTCGATCCGCGTCAACGCCCCGGTTCCGGCATCGAAGCCGGTCGCCAGGATGATCATGTCGAGCGCGTGCTCGGTTCCGTCGGCAAGCCTGACCCCCTTCGGGGTGATGGCGGAGATCGGGGTATCCCGCAGGCCGACGAGCGTGACGTTCGGCCGGTGGAACACATCGAGGAAGCCGCGCTCCAGCGGCACGCGGTGCGTTCCGAAGCCGTAATCCGAGGGGATCAGGATCTCGCAGAGACGGGGGTCCTTCAATCGCTCGCGCATCTTCGCGCGCACGAATTCCGAGACCACCTCGCTGGCCTCCTCATCGGTGAAAATCTCCGCGAAGGAAGCCAGCCATAGCTTGAGCGAGCCGTCCCGCCAGATCTCGTCGATGATCGCGTGCCGCTCCTCCGGAGTTCGGTCGGCCCAAGCGCCGTTCTCGAAATCGTATTCGAAGCCGGAGAAGGTGTGCGGGATCCGCTCCGCCAATTCCCGGAAGCGCGCCTTGTAGCTGTCCTGCTCGACGGCCCCGTAGGCCGGGCTCTTCATCGGCAGCGTGTATTGTGGCGTGCGCGCAAAGACGGTGAGATGGCCGACCTGATCGGCGATGGTCTGGATCACCTGGATGCCGGTGGCGCCGATACCGATCACGCCGACGCGCTTGCCGGAGAAGTCGACGGGCGTCTTGGGCCAGCGTGCGGTATGGAACAGCGTTCCCTCGAAGGTATCCTGGCCTGGAAACACCGAGGTCAGCGGAGCCGACAGCATCCCGCAGCAGGTGATCAGATAACGGGTGTCGATCACGTCGCCCCGGTCGGTCTCGACGCGCCACCGGCCGATTGCCTCGTCGAAGCGTGCCGTCGTGACCGTGGTGTCGAACCGCATATCCTTGCGCAGGTCGAGCCGGTCGACGACGTAGTGCATCCAGCGTTCGATTTCAGGCTGGCCGGGAAACTTCTCGCTCCAGCTCCAGCCCTTATAGAGATCTTCCGAAAAGAGATATTGATAAATATAGGATTCCGAATCGAAGCGCGCGCCCGGATAACGATTCCAATACCACGTTCCGCCGACATCCGAGGCGGTGTCGAAGGCCATCACGGACAGGCCCTGCTGCCGCAGGAGATGCAGTTCGTACAAGCCCGCCACGCCGGTGCCGATGATCATCGCGTCCAGGCTCAAGGTCGCCCCGGTCGCACGGCCTGATTCCGTGAGAGGGATCACGTCGGACATCGTTTTCTCCCTTATCGTATTTTCTGAGATATTTTGGTTGGATGTGCTTTGGTCCGGGGGGCGGAGCGGCCGGCCCTCCGGAACGGGACCGCTCAAGGCGTAAGCTTGGCCGCTGGGGCCGCAGCGCCATGAAGGCACCGATGCAGGGGCGCGGTCTTGGATGCGCGGCGACGGCGTGTTGTCTAATTTTGCTGTCCGCCCCTGCCGTCCGAGCGACGGGCGATGAGGCCAGGGGTGAGCGACGGGCGGTTCGTCAAACCCCAGCCGGAAGGACAGCGCCGGTTCCGCCGGAACGTGTGGAGACAGCCACGCTCCACCGAGGACGGCTTGCACCAAGATAAATAGCAATATATTGCAAGACCTGACGTCACGTCAGGGTCGATCCCGGAAACAAAAAGCGTGATACTCTTCGTGGTTTCGCCCCGGGCGGCGGCTGTAAGAAGCGAAGGGCCGCTGCCGAGTTCTGGAGCTCCGAGGCGCATCCCATGAGCGCGCTGATCACACCCGATGAATTGCCCATTTGGGTGCCCGGCGAGGTGACCGTCGACAGTGCGACACGGAATTGGGACAATATACGCGTCCGCGGCTACCGTTATGCGCCATCGGACGTGCCTATTCCGCCGCTCCAGGATCTGCTGATCGTCGTTTACATGGACGGGGCCACGCCGATGCATCGCCGCTGCGAGGGCGATTGGCGCAACGACCTCGTGGCGCCGGGCAGCATCTCCTTCCTGAGCCACGAGATCCATTCGCACTGGCGCTGGACCGAGCCGACGGAGGTTCTGCATCTCTATCTCTCGCCCTCGCTCCTCATGGCGACGGCCTCAGACCTGTTCGAGCGCGAGATCTGCACGGTGAACCTCCGCGACGTGCTGCGGGCGGACGATCCTGTGCTTGCGGGGATGGTGATGGCCCTGGCGCAGGAGACACGCCAGCGCGGGATCGGCAGTTCCCTCTACATCGAATCCATCCGCCACTGCGCCTGCATCCATCTCCTGCGTCACTATACCGAAGTGCAATTCCGGGCGTCGGCGATGCCTGGCGGCCTGTCTCTCTCGCAAAGGCGGCTGATTATACAATATGTCGAGGATAATCTCGACAATCCGATCACCTTAACGGAACTGGCCGGCGTCGTCCGGCTGAGCGTGTTTCACTTCACGCGCAAGTTCCGCAGTGAATTCGGGTGCCCGCCGCATGCCTACGTGATGCAGAGACGGATCGCGCGCGCCAAGCAACAATTGGCACAATCGAATCTGCCGCTCAAGGTGATCGCGGCCAATTGCGGCTTCTCCGACCAGAGCCACATGACGCACATCTTCCGCACACGCCTTCAGATAACCCCGGCTTCATATAGGAAAAATGCCCTGGGATGAGTCTTTCTACTCGATGATTTTTGATTACATTTAAATATATTGTTCTAGTTAATCCTTCTTCCGGAGCCTAATTTGATCTCCGCGTGATCGGAGTTTGAGGAACGGCAGACTTATCCATTAAGTCGCATGGCGCTTAGGTCGGGTCCAATGAGCGGGCCGGGTCAGCCATCGCCATCACCGCCGAGATCGCCAGACTGGACGAGGGTCAGAAGGGTTTCGCGGTGGCGGCATCCTCTGCGCCCGCCTCTTCGTCCTCGCTCCTGCGATGATCCTCGTGAGAGGCGTCGCTCCAACAATGGGAAGCGGCGCTGACGACCGAGTCGATGGGTGCGCAGAGGCACCCGCCGTGAAAGCCTCGCGCCAAGCCTTCGTCGATGACGAAGAACACATAAAAGACGCGCTCATCTTTGTTCAGCAGGCCAATTTTCAGTTTTCAGAAATGATGCGGCTCCGAGGCGTATCCGTGTCGGTTCGCTTCTCGCGCTTCTGCGCCGAACGGCACCTGTTGTTTTGCGAGGGGCCGATACTCAGTTTGTCATCCAGGCGGCGTCGCCCGGTTCGACCACGACGCCAGTCTTAGAGATTGGCTTTCGGAGATCGATGTCATGACGTCTCGCATTGCCGCGGGCATGATGCTCGCCCTCGCCCTCTCCAGCGCCGCTTCGGCCCAGAGCTACAACGCGCCGGCCGGCATCCCCGCCGTCACCGCGCCGGGCGGCCTCACCGGGCTTGCCGGCCCGCGCAATGTGGAGCGCTACACCGACGACGACCGCCGCTCCGGCACCGTCTCCGTGGAGGGTTTCCACATCACCGAATCCCACGCCCCCCGCACCGAGCGCCCGCGCTAGGGCATTTTTCGCGGAAGTGGTTGCCGGTTCCGCGTGAGAAAATGCGGCACGATCAAGCAGATGGAGCATTTTCCGTGATCCACGGATCTCGGAAAATGCTCTAAGCCGGATAACGCAGCGGGTCGCCCGCGCGCCGGTTGTCGTAGACCGGCTCGCCCGCGACCCAGGTGGCGCGGACGGTGCGGTGATCGCCGAGGATCATCAGCACGAACAGCAATTCCTCGATGCTGCCGCAGGTGGCGGTGCGGAAGCCGAGCAGCGGCGTCGCCGCGAGGTCGAGGACGCAGAGATCGGCGTCATGGCCCGGCGCGATCCGCCCGATCCGGTCGTCGAGCCGCAGGGCCTCAGCCCCGCCCAAAGTCGCGAGCCAGAAGGCCTTCACCGCGTCCAGCTTGGTGCCACGCAGGGCCGCGACCTTATAGGCATCGCCGAGCGTCTTGAGCAGCGACAGGGTCGTGCCGGCGCCGACATCGGTGCCGAGCCCGACTCGCACCGGCCGTCGTGGATCGAGGGCGTTGAACAGCCGGAACAGGCCGCTGCCGAGGAACCCGTTCGAGGTCGGGCAATGGGCGATCGCCGCCCCGCTGGCATGGCAGGTGCAGAAATCCTCCTCCGACATGTGGATCGCGTGGCCGAGCACCGTGCGCGGGCCGACCAGACCGGATCGCGCATAGACGTCGAGGTAGCTCGCGCGATCCGGGAAGAGTTCGCGCACCCAGGCGATTTCTTCGGTGGTCTCGCACAGATGGGTCTGGAGGAAGAGGGCGTCATGCTCCCGCAACAGGGTGCCGGCGGCATCGAGCTGTGCCTGCGTGCAAGACGGGGCGAAGCGCGGGGTGACGCAGTAATGCTGGCGTCCGCGCCCGTGCCAGCGGGCGATCAGCGCCGTGCTCTCGTCGTAGCCGCGCTGGGCCGTGTCGAGCAGGGCGGCCGGGGCGTTGCGGTCCATCAGCACCTTGCCGGCGATCATCCGGGTGTTGAAGCGCGCCGATTCGGAGAAGAACGCATCGACCGAGCCGGGATGCACCGTGCAATAGACCACTGCCGTGGTGGTGCCGGCCCCCAGGATCTCGCGGAAGAACAGCTTGGCCACCCGCTCGGCATGGCCCTGATCTGCGAACTGCAATTCGGCGGGGAAGGTGTATTTCTCCAGCCAAGCCAGCAATTGCTCGCCATAGGAGGCGATCATCTGCAATTGCGGGTAGTGAACATGGGTGTCGATCAGGCCGGGCAGGATCAGCGCGTTGTCGTAGGTGACGACCTCGACCCCAGGCGGAATCCTGTGTGCCAAGCTGGTATAATCGCCGACGGCGGCGATGCGCCCGTCCTCGATCAGGATCAGCGCATCGGCCGCGTGCCAAAGGCAGCCCTCCGCCAGGAAGGGGTTGCCGGTCAGGCTCGCCGCCTGACCACGGATCGCCTGCACCCGTGCCGGCCGCGTCATGCGCTGGCCTTCGGCGCGGGTGCGAGCTTTCGAAAGATCCGATCGGGGGCGAACGGCGTCGCGGTCAGCCGCACGCCGGTGGCGTCGCGGATCGCGTTGCCCAGGGCGGCGGCGACGGGGTTGTAAGGGGCTTCGCTCATCGATTTGGCGCCCAGCGGCCCAACATTGTCGTGGGTATCGGCGAACAGCACCTGCGTCACCGGAACGTCGGCCATGGCCGGGATGTGGTAGTTGCGCAGAGTCCGCGTGACCACCCCGCCGGCGGCGTCGATGCGCACATCCTCGTAGAGGGCCGCGCCGAGCGCCTGGGCCACACCGCCCTCGATCTGCCCCCGGCATTGCATCGGGTTGATGACGGTGCCGGCATCCGCCGCCTGGACGCTTTTCAGAATGCGGATCGTGCCGGTGCCCGGATGCACGGCGACGCGGAAGCCCTGGACGTTGAAGGCGACCGAGCGTGGGCTGCCATCGGCCACGCCCGCCGCCTCGAACACCGTCTCCCGTGCCAGATCGGTCAGGGGCACGAACCCGGCGGGCGTTTCGACTCCGTCACCGGTCAGGCGGCACTCGGCCGGCGCGACACCGGCCGATTCCGCGGCCGCCGCGCGGATCCGTTGCGCCAGCGCCGTCGCCGCGTGGAAATTCGCGTGGCCCGCCACCACCGTGCCGGTGCTGCCATAGGCGCCGGTATCGTGGGCGACGGCATCGGTGTCGGCCTGGATCAGGCGGATGCGCTCGGGCGAGGTGCCGAGCACCTCGGCGGCGATCTGTCCATGCACGGTGCTGGTGCCGTTGCCGAACTCGGCGGTGCCGACGGAGAGGGCGTATGTCCCGTCCGGCTCCAGGCGGATGCGGGCATGAGCGAGGTGGCCGCGCGGCGGGATCGTGTCGATCATGGCGAGCGCCATGCCCTGGCCGACCCGCCAATCCGGCCCCGGCGGCGGCTCGCCGCTCCCATCCGCTAGCGCGGCCTCTACCAGGTCGAGGCACTGGTCGAGCCCGTAGGAGCCGTAGACGACATCGTGCGGCTCAAGGCTGGTCGAGACCATCGGATCGCCGGGCCGCACGGCGTTGAGGCGGCGCATGGCGAAGGGATCGATGCCGAGATCCCGCGCCAGCTCGTCGAGGGCCGATTCGACGGCGAAGATGGTCTGGCTCAGGCCGTAACCGCGAAAGGCCCCGGCCGGCAGGGTGTGAGTGTAGGCGGCGTAGCCCTCCACCCGTTTGTTCGGGCAGGCATAGGCGGCGATGCTCTCGTTGCAGCCATGGTGCAGCACGCCGCCGGCATGATTGCCGTAGGCGCCGGTATTCGAGAGGACGTGAAGCGAGAGCGCGGTGAGGCGCCCATCCGCCCGCGCGCCGATCTTCACCCGCACGCGCATCGGGTGGCGCGTCGTTGCGGCGGTGAAATTCTCCTCGCGGGTCATCTCGTACGTCACCGGCCGCCCGGTGCGTAGCACCGCCAGCGCCACGAGATCCTCGGTCAGCATCTCCTGCTTGCCGCCGAACCCGCCGCCGACCCGTCCTGAGAAAACCCGCACCCGGTCGCGGTCGAGATCGAACAGGCGACACAGGGCGTCGCGGGTGAGGAAGGGCACCTGGGTCGAGGAGCGCAGGGTCAGCCGGCCCTCTGCGTCGAGCCAGCCGAGCGCGCCATGCGTTTCCAGATGCACGTGCTGAACCCGCTGCGAGACATAATCCGCCTCGTGGATGCGATGAGCTTGGCGGAAGCCCGCCTCGACATCGCCGATGGCGCCGTGGGCCTCGGCGGCGAGGTTCGGATGGGGCAGGAGCGGTGGGGCATCCTCACCCGGGCGCGGCTCACGGTCGGCGGGATCGTGAACGAGGGGAGCCCCCGGCCGCAGCGCCTCCTCAGGGTCGAATATGGCGGGCAGCAGGTCGTACTCCACCCGCAGCGCCCGCAGGCCGGCCAACGCCGCCGCCTCGCTCTCGGCGATCACCGCCGCGACCCGCTGGCCCTGGAAGCAGATCACCGCATCGAACACCATCGTGTCGGCGGCGTCGTCCGAGGGGTTCTCGTGCCGCCCGGTCGAGAAGCGGTGGCGCGGCGCGTCCTCGTGGGTCAGCACCGCGACCACGCCGGACACCGCGAGCGCCTCCGCCCGGTCGATCCGCCGGATTCGGGCATGGGCGTGGGGGGCGCGCAGCAGCTTCAGATGCAGCAGGCCCGGCACGACGGCATCGAAGGTATAGGCCGCCCGGCCGGAGACGACGGCGCGGCTTGCCGGGGCGGGAAGGCTGCGGCCCACCGGACCGCTTGTCCCGCTATCGGCAAGGTCGGTGTGAGCGAGGCCGGCCACGGCGTCGCGGATGGCCCGGTAGCCGGTGCAGCGGCACAGATTGCCCTTGAGCGCGGTGCCGAGCTCCCGCCGCTGCCCCTGGTCGAGGGCGGCGGCCGTCATGATCATGCCGGGCGTGCAGAAGCCGCATTGAAAGCCCTGGGCCGCGCAGAAGGCCTCCTGCATCGGGTGGAACCGCTCGGGCAGCCCGTCGCCGGGCGCACAGGGTCCCGCGAGCCCTTCGATGGTGGTGACGCCGCGCCCCTCCGCCTGAAAGGCAGGCAACAGGCAGGAATGGACCGGCTCACCGTCGAGATGGACCGTGCAGGCACCGCAATCGCCCGCATCGCAGCCCTTTTTCACCCCGAACCAGCCGAGATCCCGCAGAAGCGTGCGCAGGCACTGGCCGGGACGCGGGACGGCTTCCTGGATCTGGCCATTGACGGTCAGCCTCATCGGGCGAGCTCCTCCCGGATCTCCTCGGCGAGCAGCCCGGTGACGTGCCGGCGCCAATCCGGTGCACCGTGAACGTCATCGTACCAATCGCTCTCGGGGATTGCCTCCGCCATCGCCTCCCGGAGTGAGCCGGCCATCGGCAGATCGGCGAAGGACAGCGAGACCGGGCGGGGCGTCGCGGCGGTGACGGTGAGGACGAAGCCGCCGGCGCGATCACGCGTTCCGATCACCAGCGCGCCCGAGCGGCCCTCGGGAGAGAGGGCGATGCGGCGGAAGGCCGTGCGCCGCCGCAGGGCCGCCGCCGGCAGATCGATGCCGAGCAGGATCTCACCGGGGCAGAGCGCCGTCCGCTGCGGTCCGAGAACGAAGTCGGTGACGGGCAGGCGCCGCTCGCCGCCATCGGGCCGGCGCAGCAGGCACAGGCCATCGAGCGCCGCCGTCAACGCGATCATCGGGCCGGCCGGCAGGGCCAAGCAGAGGTTGCCGCCGACGCTGGCCCGGTTCCAGATCTTGAACGAGCCGAGGAGCGCCCGGCAGCATTGGCCGATGAGCGGCGCGGCGATCCAATCCCGCGGCAGGGCGAGCCGGTCGAGCTCGGCGATGGTCCCCGTCGCAGACAGGCGCAGGGCCGCCTCCGACAGCTCGGCCGCCGGCCAGCCGAGGGCGGAGAGATCGATCAACCGGGTGAGGGCGGGCTGCGGCTCGGAGAACAGCCAGGTGCCACCCGCGAGCCAGGCATCGCCCGCGCGCCAAGCGGGCAGATCGTCCAGGCTGCGCGGTCTCAGAACGGCGGTGATCGTGTCGAGATCCATGAAGCGGCCGCTTGCAAGACTTCGTCCAGTTGCCGCCGGACGGCCCCGGAGGGAAGCGCGGCACGCCTCATCCGCGATCGATCGTCCAGGCTTCGCCGAACGTATGTTCTTCCAGGTTTACACCGGGACCACCCCGGTCGATCACCCAAAAGTTCTGGGGCCGGTCGAGGGGCGTGAGGACGGCGTGCCACGTGCCGATCGCGTAGCAGACGCCCTGGCCCGGCGCGGTCAGGAAGGCTTGCGGCCGGCCCGGTATCCCATCCTCGTCCGGGCAGACCACGACGAGGAACGGCGCGGCGTCCAGGGGGATGAAGGCCTGGGCGCCGAGCGGATGGCGCTCGACGAGGCTCAGGGAGAGCGGCAGCCTGTAGGGATCGGCCTCGACGGCACCGATCACGACTCGCCCGCCTTCGCCCGCGACCGCCACCTCCGCGAGGTCGTGAAAGCGGCGCGCCATGCCGCCGTTCATCGGTCGCGGCGCGACCGCCGCCCTGTCGATGACCGTGCCGAAGGGCGCGAAGGCCTCGGGCGTCAGCGGCGCGACGGTGATCCGGCGGCGGCTCATGGCCATGCCTTGAACGGCGTCAGCGCGGCGTGCCGGTTCACATCCTTGTAGAGCAGGTAGCGGAACGGGCCGGGGCCGCCCGCGTAGCAGGCCTGCGGGCAAAAGGCGCGCAGCCATAGGAAATCGCCGGCCTCGACTTCGACCCAGTCGCGGTTCAGCCGGTAGACCGCCTTGCCTTCCAGCACGAACAGGCCGTGCTCCATCACATGCGTTTCCTCGAACGGGATCGAGGCGCCGGGCCGGAACGTGACGATGTTGACGTGCATGTCGTGCCGCACGTCCTCGGGCGAGACGAAGCGGGTGGTGGCCCAGGCTCCGTCCGTGCCCGGCATCGCGGCCGGGGTGATCTCGGATTCGTGGGTGACGAGGGCCGGCGGAAGTTCGATTCCCGGCACGCGCTGGTAGGCCTTGCGGATCCAGTGGAAGCGGGCGGGCTCGGTCCCGTCGTTGCGCAGGCTCCAGCCCGCTCCGGGCGGCAGGTAGGCGTAGCTGCCGGGGCGCAGAGCGTGAGCCCGCCCGTCGAGGACGAGGCGGAGGGTGCCGCCGACCACGAACAGCACGCCCTCGGCCCCCGCTTCCGGCTCCGGCCGCTCACTGCCTCCGCCGGGCGCCACCTCCACCAGAGACTGCGCGAAGGTTTCGGCGAAGCCCGAGAGCGGCCGCGCCAGCATCCAGGCCCGCGTCCCCTCCCAGAACGGCAGGACGCTGGTGACGATGTCGCTCATCACGCCCCGGGGAATGACGGCGTAGGCTTCCGTGAACACGGCCCGGCCGGTCATCAGCGCGGTCTGGGGCGGCAGGCCGCCGCAGGGCGGATTGTAGGGGGAGGAGGGCATCGGTCGGCTCCGGCATCGTCGGGAGGGGGGCTATCGCGCCTCGTCGCGCACGAGGGCGGCGGCGAGAGCGTTGTGCCGGGCCGCGAGGGCGCGCGTGTCGAGGGTAGTGAGACGCCCCTCGCGCACGACGACGCGGCCGTTGATGATGCTCCAGGCCACCCGCTGCGGCGCGCAGAAGACCAGCGCGGCGACGGGATCGTGCAAGGCGCCGGCGGTCTCCAGTCCGCGCATGTCGAAGGCGACGACATCGGCGGCCATGCCGGGGGCCAGCGCGCCGATATCGTCGCGGTTGAGCACGTCCGCACCGCCGCGGGTTGCGATCTCCAGGGCGTCGCGGCCGGTCATCGCCGCCGGGCCGAAGCCGACCCGCGCCAGCAGCAGGGCCTGGCGCGCCTCGCCCAGCATGTGAGAGCCGTCATTCGAGGCGGAGCCGTCGACGCCCAGCCCGACGCTTACCCCCTCGCAGCGCATCCGGCCGACCGGCGCGATCCCCGAGGCGAGGCGCATGTTCGAGCACGGGCAATGGGCCACCCCGGTGCGGGTGCGGCCGAACAGGCGGATTCCGGCCTCGTCGAGCTTCACGCAGTGCGCGTGCCAGACGTCGCGCCCGACCCAGCCGAGTTCGGCCGCGTACTCGGCCGGCGTCATCCCGAACTGCTCGCGGCTATAGGCGACGTCGTTCTCGGTCTCGGCCAGATGGGTGTGCAGGCCGACGCCGTAGGCGCGGGCGAGTTCGGCGGAATCCCGCATCAGCTCGCGGCTGACGGAGAAGGGCGAGCAGGGCGCGACCACGATCCGCCGCATGGCGAAGCGGGCGGGATCGTGCCAGCTCTCGATCAGCCGGCGGGTATCGGCCAGGATCGCCGCCTCGTCCTCGACCACGGCATCCGGCGGCAAGCCGCCCTTGCTCTCGCCGACACTCATGGCGCCGCGCGCGGCGTGGAAGCGCATGCCGATGGCCTCGGCGGCCTCGATCGAATCGTCCAGGCGGCAGCCGTTCGGGTAGATGTAGAGGTGGTCGCTCGACGTGGTGCAGCCCGACAGGATCAACTCGGCCATCGCCGTCTGCGTCGAGACGCGGACCATCTCGGGCGTCAGGCGGGCCCAGATCGGGTAGAGCGCCTTCAGCCAGCCGAACAGTTCCGAATCCTGCGCCGCCGGCACGGCGCGGGTCAGGGTCTGGTACATGTGGTGATGCGTGTTGACGAGGCCGGGCAGCACCACGTGCCCGGTCATGTCGATGACCTCATCGGCCGTGTCCGGCAGGCCGTCCGAGGGGCCGACGGCCACGATCCGGTTGTCCTCGATGTAGACGCCGCCGCCACGGATCTCGCGGCGCTCCGTATCCATCGTCACGAGGACGTCGGCGTTCCTGAGGAGCAGGGATGTCATCGCGTCGTCTCCTTCAGCCAGGAGGCGAGCACGCCGCGCTCCTCGTCGGTCATCTCGGTGACGTTGTTGGGCGGCATGTTGTGGGTCAGCACGGCCTGTCGGCGGATCGCCTCGGCCTGCCGGCCGATGGCCTCGCCGGTATCGAGCAGGACGCCCTTCGGCGCCACGCCGATCCCGTCCCAGATCGGCTCGGCGGCGTGGCACATGGCGCAGCGCCCGGCAACGAGTTCGACGATGTGATCCGGCGGTGTCGCGGCGGCCACGGGCAGGGCATGGTCGGCCGAGGCTACGGTGACGGACGGCGCCGCCTGTGCCTGAGGCGGCAGGCCCAGCACCGCGCGGCCCCCGGCGCTGCCGGCCGTCGCGAGCACGAAGGCGGCCGCCAGCCCCGCCGAGGCCACGGCCCAGGCCCACCAGGGCGAGCGGGCATGGTCGGCATGGCGCACGTTGTAGAAGAAGCGGATCACCGCGCCGGAGGCGGTGATCAGCGCGACGATCAGCGGAATCGTCGCCTTCGACCCGAACAGCATCGGGTAATGGTTCGAGATCATCAGGAGCACGACCGGCAGCGTCAGATAGTTGTTCTGGGCCGAGCGTTGCTTGGCCTGCTTGCCGAGGCCCGGATCCGGCCGCTCGCCCCTCATCAGCGCGGCCACGACCTTGCGCTGGTTCGGGATGATGATGAGGAAGACGTTGCCGGCCATCCAGGTCGCCATCAGGGCGCCGGTATGGATCAGCGCACCACGGCCGCTGAACACCTGGGAGAAGCCGTAGGCGGCGGCGGTGATGGCGAGGAGGCCCAGGGCGGCCAGCCCCATCTCGCTCTCTCCGAGCGGCGAGCGGCAGATGCCGTCATAGATCAGCCAGCCGAGCGCCAGGGCGCCGACACCCAAAGCGGTTGCCGCCGGGGCGGACAGGTCCATCACCGCCGGATCGACAAGGTAAAGCCGCGACTGCGCGTAGTAGATCCAGGCCAGCAGCACGAAGCCCGAGAGCCAGGTCGTGTAAGCCTGCCACTTGTGCCACGTGAGATCCGGCGAGAGGTGGCTCGGTGCGACGAAATACTTGCGCATCTCGTAGAACCCGCCGCCATGCACCTGCCAGGCCGCCGCACCCTCGCCGGCCGGGATCTCGGGCGTCCGCTTCAGCGAGGCGTCGAGATGCATGAAGAAGAACGACGAGCCGATCCAGGCCATCGCCGCCACGATGTGAAGCCAGCGCAGCAGCAGGCTTCCCCACTCCCAAACGAAGCTTTCCACGGCCTGTCCTCCCGGTTCGAGCGAGCATCCTACCGGAGCGCGCGGCGCTGTATGCCCATCGATTTCCTTGTCAGTTTTCGAATTTTTCGTAAGGTGACCGCAAAGAGGGGAGGGGTGGATGCTGTCGCTGGAGAGTATCCGCATCTTCATGCGCGCGGCCGAGACCGGCAGCTTCTCGGCGGCGGGGCGCTCGCTGCGCCTGTCGCCCTCGGTCATCAGCTACCGCATCCAGACGCTGGAGGAGCATCTCGGCTGCCTTCTGCTGACACGCACGACCCGGCGGATGAATCTGACCGAGGCCGGCCGGATCTTCTACGACCGCTGCCTCGACATCGCAGCCTCTGTCGAGCGGGCCGAGAAGAGCGTCGAGACGCAGGGGGCGGCGCCGCGCGGCACCCTGAAGGTCACGGCGCCGTTGAGCCTGGGCCGGCGGGTCGTGGCACCGCTGATCCCCGCTTTCCGCGAGCGACATGCGGAGGCCGACGTGCATCTGCGGCTCTCCGACCATCTGCTCGACCTCGTGCAGGAGGCGGTCGACGTGGCCATCAGGCTCTCGCAGATGCGCGATTCGACCTTCACCCTGCGCAAGGTCGCGGATGTCGAGCGGATTCTCTGCGCGGCGCCGCGCTATCTCGCGGAGCATCCGGCGCCGGAGAGCCCGGTCGAGCTGCTCGACCATTCCTGCCTGTTGCTGCGCTTTCCCGGCTCCGAGCAGTTCCGCTGGTCGTTGCTCGACGGCGACGAGGTGGTAACGCTGCCGGTGACCGGACGCATCGACGCGGATGACAGCGATGTGCTGACCGAATGGGCGCTCCAAGGGCAGGGCATCGCCCTGAAGCCGGTCTTCGAGGTGGCGCCCTATCTCGCGGACGGCCGCCTGGTCCCGGTTCTGCCACGGACGCCGCCGACCTCGGTCACGCTCGGCGTCGTCTACCCGTCGCGAAAAATGCTGCCGAACCGGGCCAAGACCTTCGTCGAGATGACGACCGAAGCCCTGCGCGCCCATGTCGGGGCCCAACTCGACCTGATCGGCCGCCGCCCCCGGTAGGACGGCGCCATCCCCGACGCGGCGCGGCGACGGGGGCAACGTTCGCGTCGGCCCCCTGTCATCCTTCCGTCAGCCCTCTGCCGGCAGCCGGTCCTTCAGGCGCAGCCAGGCGATCCGCTCGATTTGGCGCAGGGCTTCCTGGAATTCCTGCTCGGGATCGTTGCGAAGCCTGTCGGCGAAGGCCGCCAGGATCGCCTCGCGGCTGCTCTCCTTGATCGCCATGATGAAGGGCAGGCCGAATCGCTCGCGATAGGCCGCGTTCAAAGCCTCGAACCGCGCGAGCTGTTCGGCCGAGAGCGCGCCCAGGCCGGCGCTGCCCTGCTCGGCGGTGGAGGCTTCCGTCAGCTGACCGGCCTGGGCGAGGCGCCCGGCCAGTTCGGGATGGGCGAGGATCAGGGCGCGCTGCCGCTCGGGGCTCAGGCTGCGCAGGGAGCGCACGAGGGCCGCATGCAGGCCCTCCGCGCTGTCCTCACGGGAGGTGAGGCCGCTCTGCCACGCCTGGAGCGCGATCTCGGGCGTGTCCTCGAAGATGTCGCCGAATCGGGTCAGAAATTGCGCTGCGCTCATCGTGCTCGGCCGCAGGGTTTCGGCCGGGTGCCGCGCCGCCCAATGCCGGGCGATGTCGATGCGGCGCGCCAGCCAGACGTCCTCGTGGGCGGCGACGTGATCGAGGAAGCGGGTCAGGGCGGCGATGCGGCCGGGCCGGCCGAGCAGGCGGCAGTGAAGGCCGACCGACATCATCTTCGGCGCGGTGGCACCTTCCGCGTAGAGCGCATCGAAGCTGTCGCGCAGGTAGGTGAAGAAGTGGTCGCCGGTGTTGAAGCCCTGCGCCGTGGCGAAGCGCATGTCGTTGGCATCCAGCGTGTAGGGCACCACCAGGCCGGTGCCGGCCTTGCCGTGCAGCCAGTAGGGCAGGTCGTCGGCATAGGAATCGGCGAGATAGGCGAAGCCCCGTTCCAGGCCGAGTTCGAGGGTGTTGACCGAGGAGCGGCCGGTATACCAACCGAGCGGCTTCTGCCCCGTCACCTCCCCGTGCAAGCGGATCGCCGCGTCCATCTGCGCGGCCTCCTCCGCCCGGGGCATGTCGCGGTAATCGATCCATTTGAGGCCGTGGCTGGCGATTTCCCACTCGGCCTCCCGCATGGCGGCGACAACCTCGGGATTGCGGGCCAGGGCGGTGGCGACGCCGAACACGGTCACGGGCACGCGCCGCTCGGTGAGAAGCCTCCACAGCCGCCAGAAGCCGGCCCGGGAGCCGTACTCATAGAGCGACTCCATGTTCATGTGGCGCATGCCCGGCCAGGGCGCGGCCCCCACGATCTCGGAGAGAAAGGCCTCGGAGGCGGCATCTCCGTGCAAGATACAATTCTCGCCTCCCTCCTCGTAATTGAGCACGATCTGCAAGGCGATTCGAGCGCCGCCGGGCCAATCCGCCTGGGGCGGCGTGCGGCCGTAGCCGATCATGTCGCGGGAGGTCTGCATCTCTCACCCCGGAATTCGCCGCGGGCCTTGCGCGGACTGGAACGGTGGAAGGGCACGATAGCGCCGCGCGATCCGCCGATTGATCGGGCTTTTTCGAAGCTGCTCCCGAAAATGCGGGATGGTGTGCGCGGCACGATCTGCAACTGTCACGGGGCTGGCAGAACCCTATAGCATGACTGCCGGGCTTACGGTCGCTTGGCGGCCTCAGGGGGAAGCTCTCATGGCCGTGGCACCGCAAGCTGACCCGATCGTCGCTCCGCCGGATGCCGCGCGGCTCACCACCCACGTGCTCGACACGTCTGCCGGGCGCCCGGCGGCCGGGCTGACGCTCCATCTTCACCGCATCGAGGGCGGGGCCGCCACGCATCTCAAGACGGTCGCGACCAATGCCGACGGCCGGTGCGACGCGCCGTTGCTCGCGGGGAGCGAGATGCTGCCCGGCACCTACGAAATCACCTTCGAGGTCGGTGCGTATTTCGCCGCCGCCGCCGGCGGGGATCACGAGCCGCCCTCCTTCCTCGACACCGTGCCGGTGCGCTTCCGGATCGCTCCGCTGGGTTCGGGGAGCCCCGCCCACCTGCACGTCCCGCTCCTGATCTCTCCCTACGGTTACAGCACCTATCGCGGAAGCTGAGTCTCGTCCCGGACCGTCGAAGGGCGCGACAGACGCCCGACGGCCCGTCGCACAGAGTCGAACACGACAGGCCAGGACGGCGCGAGAACGAGACGCCGCGAGACCTTGGCCAGCAGCGAGGAACGCCCCATGGCCGACACCTTACAGGCGGCAACGGAGACCGATGCGGTCGACGCGATGCTGCCGATTCCCAAGCTCGCCGCCTACGGCATGCAGCACGTGCTGGTGATGAGTGCCGGCGCCGTGGCACCGCCCCTGATCATCGGCGCGGCGCTGAACCTGTCGGCCGAGACGGTCGCCTTCCTGATCAATTGCGATCTCTTCGTCACCGGCCTCGCCATCCTGATCCAGAGTCTCGGCCTTCCCGGCTTCGGCGTGCGCCTGCCGGTCATCATGGGCGTCAGCTTCGCCGCGGTCGGGCCGATGGTGGCGATGGCCCAGGATCCGACCATCGGGCTGCCGGGCATCTTCGGCGCGACCATCGCCGCGGGCGTCTTCGGTCTCCTGATGCGCCCGTTCTTCTATCGGCTGGTGGCCTTCTTCCCACCGCTGGTGACGGGCACGGTGATCCTGATCATCGGCGTGACATTGCTCCCGGTCGGCATCCGATGGGCCGGCGGCGGGGCGGGCGCGGCGGATTTCGGCGCGCCGGTCCATCTGGCGGTGGCCGGGCTGGTGCTCGCGGTGATCCTCGCCGTGAGCCGCTTCGCCAGCGGTTTCGTCGCCAACATCGCTGTGCTGATCGGCCTCGTCGCCGGCCTCGTCATCGCCTGGCCCCTGGGGCTGTTCCATCTCGACGGTCTCGGCACGCGTCCGGTGATCGAACTCGTGACGCCGTTCCATTTCGGCTGGCCGACCTTCCACCTCTCGGCGGTGGTGGCGATGTGCATCGTGATGATGGTCACGCTGGTCGAATCGACCGGCATGTTCCTGGCAGTGGGCGACATCGTCGGCAAACCGGTCGACCGGCCGACGCTCACCCGCGGCCTGATGGCGGATTCGCTCTCCACCCTGATCGCGGGCTGCTTCAACACCTTCCCGCACACGTCGTTCTCGCAGAATGTCGGCCTCGTGAACATGACGCGGGTGCGCAGCCGCTACGTCACCGCCGCCGCCGGCGTCATCATCCTCGGGATCAGCGTCTTTCCGAAGCTCGCCTTCGTGGTCGCCTCGATCCCGCCGGCCGTGCTCGGCGGCGCCGGCATCGTCATCTTCGGCATGGTCGCCTCGGCGGGCCTGAAGATCGTCGGCGAAGCCGATCTCGGCGACCGGCGCAACCAGATCGTGGTGGCGGTCTCGATCGGCCTGTCGCTGATCCCCACGGCCGCCCCGACCTTCTTCGCCGCCACCATGCCCGATTGGACCGGGCCGATCCTGCACAGCGGCATCACCCTGGGCTCCATCGGCGCGATCCTCCTGAACCTCCTGCTCAATTCCGACCGGCTCGGCCAAGTGGGAGCCGAGCGGGCGCATCCGGATGCGCGGGTCGGGGGGCCCGGTCCGGCCGCCCTCGGCCGGGCGATCTGAGGGAGGGACGCATGACCGCCCCGTCGCACCCGAACCTGTCGCGCCGCAGCTTCCTCGGCGGGAGCGCCGCCGCCGGCATCGCCATCTCGGTGTCGTTCCTGCGTGGCGGCGCCCAGGCCGGCCTCGTCGAGGCGGGTCCGCGCCCCGGCCCCGGCTGGCTCGCGGGAACCAAGCCCCGCTACCGCCTCGACGCGCTGGCCAAGGTCACCGGCGCCAAGACCTTCACCCGGGACTACCGCGCCCGCGACCTGCCCGGCTGGCCCGACGCCCAGGCCCACGCCTTCCTGATCGCCGCGACCAAGGCCGATCGCCGCTTCGACGGGCTCGACCTGTCCGGCCTGGGCGACGGATTGCAACCCGACCGGCTCGTCCTGCACGAAGATCTCGTCAGGGACGGGCTCAGCGTTCCGCCGCATCCCGATTTCTTCGGCGACCGCTTCCTCGTGCCGAAGGGCGAGACGGCGCGGCTGCTCGGCCAGCCGGTGGCGATCCTGATCTATTACGATTATCCGCGCTACGCGGCGGCAAAGCGCGCGCTGCGCTTCGCCGACGACGTGGTCCGCTACGGTGCGTCGACCGCCTTCGCCCCGCCGCCGCATTACGGTGCGACGCGCTGGGTGCGGATCGAGGGCGACGGCCCGGAGGCCGAGGACCGCTTCTCGCCCTTCCGCGACGCGCCGATCTTTGCGGGGTTCGACGGCGACGAACCGGCTTGGCCGGCCCCCGGAACCGAAGGCGCTCCGGCCCGCGGCATGGCGGCGGCCGAGGCGATCGCCGCCGAGATCGCGGGGGCTGGGCCGGAGGCGCTCGTCCTGCGGCGCTCCTACGGCTCCCAATCGGTCGATGCCTCGGCGATGGAGGCCGATAACGGCAACGTCTGGTACGATGCGGCGAGCGGCGCGCTGCACCTGATGATGGCGACGCAATCGCCCCATGAGGTGGCCGAGACCGCCGCGCTCCTCGTGAAGGGCTCGCGCTTCCCCCTCCGGCAGGTCGACCTCAAGGTCGGCACCACGGTCGGTTACGGCACCAAGGACCACCACCTCCACCCGCTGCTCTGCATCCTCGCCGGGCTCTACGGCGAGGGGCGGCCGGTGCGGCTCGCCAACGACCGCTTCGAGCAATTCCAGAACGGCCTGAAGCGCCACAGCTTCCGCATGGACACGACCCTGCTCATCGACCGCGCCAGCGGCCGGTTCCGGGCGATGGCCGGACGCTATGTCTGCGACGGCGGCGGGCGGCCGAACTATTCGATGTCGGTCTCCTTCGTCGGCGCCACGGCGGCGCAGTCGATCTATTACCTGCCGAAAAGCGACTTCCAGGCGGTGGCTCTGGCCTCGCGCGCCGTCGAGGCCGGCTCGACCCGGGGCTACGGCACGCTCCAGACCATGTCGGCCACGGAGATGCTGGTCGACGAGGCCGCCGCTTTGCTCGGCCGTGACGCGATCGACCTGCGCTTGGCGAACGTCTTCCGGACGGGTCAGCGCAACAGCCAGGGGGCGGTGCCGGCCGGCGCGCTGCGCAACGAGGAGATTCTGAACCGCGCCGCCGCGCATCCGCTCTGGCGGGAGCGGCAGGCGAAGAAGGCCGCCTACGAGGCGCAGCATCCGGGCCGGCGCTACGGAATCGGCTTCGCCCAGGTCCACAAGGATTACGGCACCGGCGCCGAGGCCGCGCTCGCCAGCCTGGAGATCGACCCGCAGGGGCGCCTGACGCTCCGCCATGTCGCCCATGAGATGGGGCCCGGCGTCACCACCTCGCAGGCGGTGATGGTCGGCGAGATCCTGGGAGCCGTGCCGGACCGGACGGAATTCGGCGTCGTGCGCTGGCCGCAGATGCCGCTGGAAACCGGGGATCAGCCCTACACCACCGCCCAGGCGGAGGAGGACAGGCTGGCGCAGAATCCGCGCTGGACGCCGCGCTTCACCTCGCCGATGAGCGCGACGAATTCGGCCTATTATCTCGGCCACGCCACCCGTGCCGCCGCCCGCTTCCTGCGCGATCACGCGCTCTGGCCGGCGGCCCGCTCCTTGTGGGGGCGCGGCTATGGCGGCGGCGCGCTCGCCTCCTACCACACCATGCGCCCCGAGGAGCTTCGCCTCGCCGAGGGCCGACTGTCGGGCGCGGGCCTGCCGCCTCTGTCCCTGGCGGCGGTCGCGGCGGAAGCCCATCGGCTCGGGCTGCCGGTCGGTGTCACCCTCCACAGCTTCAACCGCTGGCAGTGGACGGAAGCCGAGTTCGATCTGCCGGGCACGGGCCGCACCCGACTGCCCATCGATGCCCTGGCCCTGCGTTACGGCGCGGGCGCTTCCCCGGAGCGGCAGGCGCTGATGAGCACGGCCGGCTGGCATTTCATCGAGCGGGCGGCGGTGTTCTACCCCGCCGTTCAGCGCAACAATGTCGGCACCACCTATTATTCGCCGATGGCGACGCTCGCCGAGATCGCGGTCGATACCGGCAGCGGCGCGGTCACGATCCTCTCGCACCACTCGATCCTCGAATGCGGGCGGCAGATCGTGCCCGAACTGGTCTCGGGCCAGATCCAGGGCGGGCTCGCCATGGGGATCGGCCACGCCCTCAAGGAATTCCTGCCCCTCTACGAGGACGGGCCCGGCGACGGCACCTGGAACTGGAATCGCTACGAGTTGCCTCGCGCCCGCGATGTGGCTGTCTGGAACCAGACCGTCGAGATCCTGCCCCCGCTCTCCGACACCGATCCACCGAAGGGCATCGCCGAAGTCGTGATGATCGCGGTGGTGCCGGCCCTCGCGAACGCGGTCGCCCACGCCATCGGCCACCGCTTCCACGATCTGCCGATCCGTCCCGAGCATATCCGCGAGGTGCTGGCATGACGACGTCGCCCGACCCCCAAGCCCTCTCGCTCACCGTCAACGACAGGCCGGTCGGGCCGGTGCCCGTGCCGCGGGGCACCTCGATGCAGGAATTCCTGCACGAATGGCTCGGCCTCACCGGAGCCCGGATGGGCTGCGGCCAAGGCATCTGCAATGCCTGCACGGTGATGATCGAGGAGGAAGGCAAGCTCCCGCGCGAGATCCGCACCTGCATCACCGGCGCGCATTGGTTCGAGGGCCGGCGGGTGCGGACGGTCGAGGGCCATGCCCGGCAGGAAGCCGATGGCAGCCTCACGCTCTCGCCGGTGCAGCAGGCCTTCGTCGAGGCCTTCGCCTTCCAGTGCGGCTACTGCACCCCGGGTTTCGTCACCGCCGCGACCGTGCTGATCGAGCGGCTGAGACAGAGGCCGGTCGAGCGCGGGCAAGTCGAGAGTGTCGTCACCGAGGCGCTCGACCACCATATCTGCCGCTGCACCGGCTATGTCCGCTACCACACGGCCGTGCGCGACCTCGTGCTCGCCACGCCCGGTCTCGTGACGGCGTGAGGCGGGCGATGCGCGGAACCCTTCTCGCCGTCACCGGCCTCGTCCTCGGCGGCGCCTCGCTCGCCGGCCTCGTCGTCTCCGGCGCCCTGGAGCGCAGCGCCGTCTCATCCGCGGTGCGGACGCCGCTCTCCGCCGAGCAGGTCAAGGCGCTCGCGCCCCGCGGGGCCGCCATCGCCGCGGCCGCCGATTGCTATGCCTGCCACACCGCCCGCGGCGGCGCGCCCTGGGCCGGCGGCATGCCGTTCGAGACGCCGTTCGGCACGATTCACGCCACCAACATCTCGCCTAGTCCGGAGGGGATCGGCGGCTGGAGCCGGGCCGATTTCCATCGGGCCCTGCGGGACGGGATCGCGCCGGGAGGGCGCCACCTCTACCCGGCCATGCCCTACACCTCCTATCGCGGCATGAGCGAGGGCGATGTCGACGCGCTCTACGCCTACCTGACCACGCGCGCGCCGAAGCCGGTCGCCAACCGCCCGAACACGCTGCCTTTTCCCTTCGACCAGCGCTGGACTCTGGCCGCCTGGAACCTGCTCAACCTGCCGGCCTCCGTCGCCGACCCCGATCCGGCGCGCTCTGCCTTGTGGAACCGTGGCCGCTACGTCACCGAGGCTCTCGGCCATTGCGGCGAGTGCCACACCCCGCGCGACATCACGCAAGGGCTGCGCACCCGCGCGGCGCTCACGGGCGCGGTGATCGAAGGGCTGGACGCGCCCGACATCACCCCCGCCGGATTGAGGCGGATGGGTTTTTCGCCCGCGTCGCTGGCGCGCTTCATGGGGTTGGGCCTTTCGGCCCAGGGCTCGGCCACGCACCAGATGTTCGACGTCGTGCATTTCTCGACCCAGCACATGGAGCGGGCCGACCTGACGGCGATGGCGGCCTACCTGTTCGACCGCGACGCGGTCGAAGCGGAAGCACCGCCCGCGCTCCCGCCCCCCGCGCCGGTCGAGGCCGCCGTCGCGGCCCGCGCGCGGGCGACCTATGACGGGCTCTGTGCCGGCTGCCACGGGGCGAAGGCCGAGGGCATTCCGCATGTCTCGGTGGCCCTGCGCGGCAACGCCTCTCTGCGGACGGCGAGCCCGTCGGGCTTCGTCCGGGCGGTGCTGGCCGGCTTGCCGGCGCAGAGCTTTCCTGGCGGTGAGCGGATGGAGGCGATGCCGGGCTTTGCCGTCGATCTCGACGACGCGGCGATAGCCGACCTCGCCAACTGGATGCGGGCCGAGTGGGGCGGGCAGGCGCCGGCCGTGCGGCCGAACGACATCGCGGCCGTGCGGGCGACGCTGACCGCGCGGCACGCGGCGCGCGAGTAGGCGGTGATGGCCTTTTCAGAACCATCGCTGCGCGCGCCGCGCATCCTCTTTCCTCGCAGGCGGGGAGAGGGGCATCTCCGCTCCGACCCGACGGACTCCGCGCCGTGGATCACCTGACCGCGATGCGGGTCTTCGTGCGAGTGGCGGAGCTGAACAGCTTCTCCAAGGCGGCCGACGACCTCGAACTGGCTCAGTCGACGGTGACGAAGTCGATTGCCGCGCTGGAGACCCGTCTCGGCACGCGGCTGATCAACCGCAACACCCGCGGTATCGGCCTCAACGAGGCGGGATGGCTCTATTACGAAACCTGCCGCTCGATCCTGCGCCAGATCGAGGAGGCCGAGGGCTTGGTGCGGCGCCACGACGCCGAACTCGAGGGCACCCTGCGGATCTCGACCTCCGTCGCCTTCGGCGAGGCCGTGATCGGGCCGATGCTGCTGCCCTTCATCCAGGCCCATCCCCGGCTGAAGGTCGACCTGACCTGCGAGGATTCCTACGTCGACCTGATTGCCCGCGGCATCGATGTGGCGCTGCGGATGGGGCGGCTCACCGATTCCTCCCTCGGCGGGCGCTATCTCGGCGCCAATCCCTGGATCACGGTGGCCGCACCCGGCTACCTCGCGCGGCGCGGGACACCGGAGGCACCGGAGGATCTCGGCAGCCACGATTGCGTCGTCTATTCGAGCGTGCAGGGCGATGCCGTCTGGCAGATGCGCGCCGCCGACGGACGCACCCATGCCGTGAGCGTGCGCGGCTGCCTCCGCTCCAACAACCTGCCGACCCTGCTCTCGGCGGTCCGCTCCGGCCTCGGGGTCGCGATCCTGCCTCGCTACGTCGCCGAGAGCGCCCTGCGCTCCGGCGAGATCACGGAATGCCTGCCCGGCTACGTGCTGCCCGATCAGGAACTCTACGCCGTGTTTCCTTCGCCCAAGCTCGTGCCGCGCAAGGTCACGGCGCTGATCCGCTATCTGGCGCCGCGCCTGCGTGACGCATGGTGGCAGCATTCCGATGACCGCACCGATCTATTCCGGGATGGAATAAATCAAATCGATCCTGAGTACTTCGAAAATAAATCTGAATAATATACAAGTAAAAAACTGACATCATTTCCGGGAGGAAGACGTGCCCAAGATGCGCGCGATCGACGCTGCGGTCCTCGTCATGGAACGCGAGGGCGTGACCTGTGCCTTCGGCGTGCCGGGCGCGGCGATCAACCCGCTCTACTCGGCCCTGAAGGCGCGCGGTTCGATCCGCCACATCCTCGCCCGCCATGTCGAGGGGGCGTCGCACATGGCCGAGGGCTACACGCGGGCCAAGCCTGGAAATATCGGCCTGTGCATCGGCACGTCGGGACCGGCCGGCACCGACATGATCACCGGGCTCTACTCGGCCTCGGCCGATTCCATCCCGATTCTTTGCATCACCGGCCAGGCGCCGCGAGCCAAGCTGCACAAGGAGGATTTTCAGGCCGTCGACATCGAGGCGATCGCCAAGCCGGTCACCAAGTGGGCGGTCACCGTGCGTGAGCCGGCGCTCGTCCCGCAGGTGTTCAGCCAAGCCTTCCACGTCATGCGCTCCGGCAGGCCGGGCCCGGTCCTGATCGACCTGCCCATCGACGTGCAGGTCGCCGAGATCTCCTTCGACGTGGATGCCTACGAGCCGCTGACCCCCTACAAGCCCGCCTGTTCGCGCCGGCAGGCGGAGCGGGCGATCCAGATGCTCCAGGCGGCGGAGCGCCCGCTGATCGTGGCCGGAGGCGGCGTCATCAACGCCGATGCCTGCGACCTGCTCGTCGAATTCGCCGAACTGACCGGCGTGCCGGTGGTCCCGACCCTGATGGGCTGGGGTGCGATTCCCGACGATCACCCGCTCATGGCGGGCATGGTCGGGCTGCAGACGAGCCACCGTTACGGCAATCGCACCTTCCTCGAATCCGACTTCGTGCTCGGCATCGGCAATCGCTGGGCGAACCGCCATACCGGCTCGGTCGAGGTCTACACCAAGGGCCGGACCTTCGTTCACGTCGATATCGAGCCGACGCAGATCGGGCGGGTCTTCGGCCCCGATCTCGGCATCGTCTCGGATGCCGCCGCGGCCCTGCGGGAGTTCATCGCCGTCGCCCGCGATCTCAAGGCGCGCGAGGCACTGCGTGACCGCGCGCCCTGGGCGGCGACCTGTGCCCACCGCAAGCGCGCGATGCTGCGCAAGTCCCATTTCGATCAGGTGCCGCTCAAGCCTCAGCGGGTCTACCAGGAGATGAACGAGGCGCTGGGGCGGGACGTCTGCTACGTCACCACCATCGGCCTGTCGCAGATCGCGGGCGCGCAGTTCCTGCACGTCTATCGCCCGCGTCACTGGATCAATTGCGGCCAGGCGGGTCCGCTCGGGTGGACCCTGCCCGCCGCCCTCGGCGTGCGGGCGGCCGACCCGGACCGCAAGATCGTGGCCCTGTCGGGCGATTACGACTTTCAGTTCCTGATCGAGGAACTGGCGGTCGGGGCGCAGCACAAGCTGCCCTACCTCCATGTCGTCGTGAACAACTCGTATCTCGGTCTGATCCGGCAGTCGCAGCGCGGCTTCGGCATGGATTTCGAGGTCAGTCTGGCCTTCGACAACATCAATGCGCGGCCGGAGGGCGACGCGGTGCCGGGCTACGGCGTCGATCACGTGGCCGTGGCCGAAGGCCTCGGCTGCAAGGCGATCCGGGTGAAGAGCCCGAACGAGTTCAAGGACGCCTTCGCCCGTGCCGAAGCGCTGATGGCCGAGCATCAGGTTCCGGTCGTGCTGGAATTCATCCTCGAACGCGTCACCAACATCGCCATGGGCACCGAGGTCGATGGGGTCAACGAGTTCGAGGAGATCCTCTGCCTCGACCCGGATCTCTCGCTGCGGACGAGCCAGACACTGCCCGCCCCAGCCGCAGCCTAGGTCTCACGTCTTGCCACTGTCCTTTCGGGGCTCGCCGCGGGCGAGCACCCGGAAGGCGGCCCCGATGCGAAGACGACCGGGAAGAAAGCCAGACCATGCCCCAATTCGCCGCCAACCTGACCATGCTCTTTCAGGAGCACGACTTCCTCGATCGTTTCGAAGCGGCGGCGCAGGCCGGCTTTCGTGGCGTCGAGTTCCTGTTCCCTTACGACTATCGCAAGGAGGCGATTCACGAACGCCTCGTGCGGCACGAGTTGCGCCTCGTGCTGCACAACCTGCCGGCCGGAGACTGGGCGGCGGGCGAGCGCGGGATCGCCGTGCTGCCGGAGCGCAGGGCGGAGTTCCGCGACGGGGTCGCCCGCGCCATCGACTATGCCGGCGCCCTCGGCTGCGATCAGATCAATTGTCTTGCGGGGATCGCGCCGGAGGGCGCCGATCAAGTGCGGCTGCACGAGACGTTGACGGAAAACCTCGCCTTCGCCGCCGCCGAGCTGAAGAAGGCCGGCATCCGCCTCTTGATCGAGCCGATCAATACCCGCGACATCCCCGGCTTCTTCCTGACGAACACCGCACAGGCGGTGGCGCTGATCGACGAGGTCGGCTCGGACAACCTCTTCGTCCAGTACGACGCCTATCACATGCAGATCATGGAAGGTGATCTCGCCCGCACGATCCGGGAGAACCTGTCCCGGATCGCCCATGTGCAGCTCGCCGACAATCCCGGCCGCAACGAGCCCGGCACCGGCGAGATCAACTACCCCTTCCTGTTCCGCCATCTCGACGCGATCGGCTACCGCGGCTGGATCGGCTGCGAGTACCGCCCGGCGACGACCACCCAGGACGGGCTGTCCTGGTTCGCGCCCTATCGCGCCTGAGCCTCTCCCCCTTTCAAGGATCAACCACATGGCGACCAACCATAGGGCGAATGTCGGATTCATCGGGCTCGGCATCATGGGCCGGCCGATGGCGGAAAACCTGATCAAGGCCGGATACCGGCTCTTTCTCAAGAGCCGGCGCGCGGTGCCCGCCGACTTGATCGCGGCCGGCGGCATCGAATGCCAATCGGCCCGCGAGGTCGCCGAGCGGGCGGAGATCGTGATCACGATGCTGCCGGACACGCCCCAGGTGGCCGAGGTTCTGTTCGGCGCCGACGGCGTCATCGAGGGTCTGACGGAGGCCAAGATCGTGATCGACATGAGTTCGATCGATCCGATCGCGACCAAGGATTTCGCCCGGCGCATCAACGAGCGCGGCTGCGATTACCTCGATGCGCCGGTCTCCGGCGGCGAGGTCGGCGCCAGGGCCGGCAGCCTGAGCATCATGGTCGGCGGGCCGCAGGGAGCCTTCGACACCGCCAAGCCCCTGTTCGAGGCGATGGGCCGGAACATCACCCGGGTCGGCGGCAACGGCGACGGCCAGACCACCAAGGTCGCCAACCAGATCGTCGTCGCCCTGACCATCGAGGCGGTCGCCGAGGCGCTGGTCTTTGCCTCGAAGGCCGGGGCCGATCCGGCCCGGGTGCGTGAGGCCCTGATGGGAGGTTTCGCCGCCTCGCGCATCCTGGAAGTGCATGGCGAGCGCATGGTGAAGCGGAGCTTCGATCCCGGTTTCCGGATCGACCTGCACCGGAAGGATCTCAACCTCGCGCTCCAGGGGGCGCGGGCGCTCGGCGTCGCGCTGCCCAACACCGCCACGGCGCAGGAACTGTTCAATACCTGCGCCGCCCAGGGCGGCGGGCAATGGGATCACTCCGCGATGGTGCGCGCCCTCGAACTCATGGCAGGCCACGTCATCGCCGCACGCGGATGACGGGCGGAGAGCGCGGAAAGCCGGCCTGACGGCATGGCTCGAAAAGGGGAGGGCATGATCGTGATCGCAAGAATACTGCTCGCCGTCGCGGTCTCGCTCGGCTCGGCCGGCGCAGCCCGTGCCGCCGATCCGGCGGCCCGGGACCGGCCCCCGGAGGAGGGGGTGGTCAAGGACGGGCCGTTCTTCCTGTTCGCCGATACGCAGGTGAGCTACCGCTACCAGTTCCCTACCGTCGCGCCGGGTGTGCAGATCCAGCGGCCGGATGGCAGCCTCCGCTCCCGCGAGGCGCCCAAGCAGATCCTCAACATCTCCCACGCCGATGCCTGGGCCTACGGCACCAACTTTTTCTCCCTCGACATTCTCAAATCCGGCTCGCAATTCCCCGCCGGCACCACCAACACCCAGAGCGGCGGGCCGAGCTTTGCCGAATACGGCAACACCGAAGCCTACGGCCTCTATCGCGGCACCCTCAGCCTCAACGCGCTCACCGGCACCAAGGCTTTCACCCTGCCCGGCCTGGTCAAGGAGGTTTCCCTCGCCTTCGGTTTCGACGCCAATTCGCAGAACGACGCCTTCGGCTCGAAGAAGCGCGACATCGTCGGCGGCCTGAACTTCGCCTTCGACGTGCCCGCCGGTTTCCTCAACCTGTCGGTCCACGCCTACAAGGAGTGGAACCGCAACGGCTTCAACACCGGGCCCGACCGTGACCAGAGCTTCAACACGGTCCCGGAATTCGAGATCGTCTACAGCGTTCCGCTGACCTTCAGCGGGCTGCCGCTGACGCTGGCGGGCTTCAACACCATCGTGCTGCCCAAGGGCCGCGGCATCGGCGGCAATCTGGGCGCCTACGCCTTCAACCCCCCACGGGGGCTGGAATTCCTGTCGCGCACCAATCTCGTGCTCGACCTCGGCAAGCTGGTCTACGATCAGCCCAACAAGGTCGATGTCTTCGTCGGTTTCCAGTACTGGCTGAATAAGTTCGGCAACCGGGAGACCGCCACCTTCAAGGGCACCGAGGAGAAAAGCTTTCTCGCCGGCATCGCCTTCCATATTTTCTGAGAGCGCCCGAGCCGACCCTTCGCGCGCCATTGTTGGGCGCAGAGCTGTGCCGCCGCCCGCGACGACCCTAGTTCGGGACGGGCCATCGAAGCGCGGACGGGGCCGCCAGCTGCCCCGGCCGCGATCCCCGCGCGTTTACGAACGCCCGGACCCGTTTTCCCGAGGAGGCGGTCGCTCGCGGCCGAACCAGCCATGCGCCGTTACCGTCACGCCAAGATCGTCGCCACCGTCGGTCCCGCCAGCGCCGCGCCCGAGATGTTGAAGGCCCTGTTCCTGGCCGGAGTCGACACCTTCCGCCTCAACTTCAGCCACGGTCTCCAAGAGGATCATGCCCGGGTCCATGCCGCGATCCGGGCCCTGGAGACGGAGGTCGGGCGGCCGATCGGCATCCTGCAGGATCTGCAGGGCCCCAAGATTCGCGTCGGCACGCTTGCGGGGGGACGGCTCGATCTCGTGCCCGGCGAGACCGTACGCTTCGTGCTGGAGGGCAGCGACGGCGACAGCCAGTCGATCCCGCTGCACCATCCCGAGATCTTCGCCGCCGTCATCCCCGGGCAGGAACTCCTCATCGACGATGGTCGTATCCGGGTTCGTGTCACGGGGCTGGAGCCCGGCGCGATCACGGCCGAGGTCCTGACCGGCGGCGCGATCTCGAACCGCAAGGGCGTGAACCTGCCCGGCACGCTGCTCGACCTCTCGCCCCTGACGACCAAGGACCGGGCCGATCTCGCCTTCGGCCTCGGACTCGGCGTCGATTGGGTGGCGCTGTCCTTCGTCCAGAAGCCCTCCGACGTGATCGAGGCCCGCGCCCTGATCGGTGATCGCGCCGGCATCATGTCGAAGATCGAGAAGCCGCAGGCCTTGGATCGCATCGACGATATCATCCGCTTGTCCGATGCCGTGATGGTGGCCCGCGGTGATCTCGGCGTCGAAATTCCGCACGAGGACGTGCCGGGCCGGCAGAAGGAGCTGATCCGCGCCTGCCGGCTGGCGGTGAAGCCGGTGGTGGTGGCGACCCAGATGCTCGATTCGATGGTCTCCGCTCCGGCGCCGACCCGGGCCGAGGCCTCGGACGTCGCCACCGCGATCTATGACGGCGCCGATGCGGTGATGCTATCGGCGGAATCGGCCACGGGGCGCTATCCCGTCGAGGCGGTCGCGATGATGGATCGGATCATCCGGTCCGTGGAGGGGCACAAGCTCTATCACTCGATCGTCGCGGCCTCGGAGCCCGGTGAGGAGGAGACCCCGCCCCACGCTGTCGCCACGGCGACGGCGGTTCTCGCCGAAGCGGTCCAGGCCCGTGCCATCGTCGCCTACACGACGAGCGGGACTACGGCCGCCCGGGTGGCGCGCAAGCGGCCGGCGGTGCCGATCCTGGCCCTGACCCCGAGCCGCGAGACAGCGCGGCGCCTGAGCCTGCTCTGGGGCACGCACAGCGTCCACACGGACGACGTCGATTCCTACGAGGAGATGACGAGCAAGGCCGCCCAGCATGCGCAGGGCGAGGGCTTTGCCAAGGCCAACGACATGATCGTGGCCGCGGCCGGCATTCCCTTCCACACGGTTGGCAACACCAACAACATCCGCGTGATTCAGGTCTGAGCCGCCGCTTCAGAAATCGCTGGCGAGACCCTTCACCTCCCAATCCTCGTAGCGCACCGGCTCCAGGCCGCCGCGCCCCAGGGTCTCGCGCCGCTCGGCGATCTTGGCGGCCCGCGCATCGATCGCCGCGCGCCGCTCGGCCGCTTCCGCCAGCGCCCGCTGTGCCGCCGGGCTCAGCGGCCGGCGCGGCTCGTCCGGCTTCGTCGTCTCGTCCGCCATGCCGAAATCCTTCATCGCTTGCATCCCTCGTCCACAGATGTGACTGCATCGGTCTCCGAACGAGATCCTGCGATCCTTTTTACCGAGAACGGCACGTCAAGCGTGGCATCGAGAATCAACACCCGCACCCCGCCTCCCTTCGATTCGTCCGTCCCCGGCTTGGCGGCGCGCCATGTCGCGCGCGAGGCGGTGGCGACACTGCTCGGTGCCGCCCGTGGGCTGGCCCTGGAGGATGCGCTGGCCCAGGCCGGGCGCGGGGTCGGTTTGGCGCCCGGAGACGCCGCCCTGGCCCGCGCCATCGCGACGGCGAGCTTTCGCCGCCTCGGCTTTATCAGGGCGGCTCTGGCCGAGCGACTGCGGGACGGATTGCCCGAAGACAGGCCCCATCTCCTGGCCTTGCTCGTCACCGGTGCCGCGCAGATCCTCGACCTCGCGGTTGCCGATCACGCCGCCGTCGATCTCTCGGTGCGCCTCGCCAAGGCCGATCCTCAGCTTCAGCATCTGGCGCCCCTGGTGAATGCCGTCCTGCGCCGGATCGCCCGCGAGCGCGACGCGATTCGGGCGCAGGAGAGGGATCCGCTTCAAGGCAACACTCCGGACTGGCTCGCCCGGCGCTGGCGCGCGGCCTATGGCGACGAGACCGCCGGAAACATGGCCGCCGCGCATCTCGACGGAGCCGCGGTCGATCTGACGATTCCGCGCGACCCGGAACAATGGGCCGGGCGCCTGGGCGGCACGCTCCTCGATCTCGGCTCCCTCCGTCTCACCGAGGTGCGCGAGGCCGTGGCCGACCTGCCCGGCTACGCCGAGGGGGCCTGGTGGGTGCAGGACGCCGCCGCCTCGCTCCCCGTGCGGCTGCTCGCGCCGCAACCCGGCGAGCGCATCGCCGATCTCTGCGCGGCGCCGGGGGGCAAGACCGCTCAGCTCGCCGCCGCCGGTGCCGCCGTCACGGCGGTGGACCGATCCGGGGCCCGGTTGGAGCGGCTGACGCGCAACCTCGACCGTCTCGGTCTCTCCGCCGAGGTGGTGACCGCCGATGCCCTCGACCTGCCGGAGGATCGGCCCTTCGACGCGGTGCTGCTCGACGCGCCCTGTTCCGCGACCGGGACGATCCGGCGTCATCCCGACGTCGCCTGGACGAAGACCGAGGCCGACCTGATCCGCCTCGCCGGCCTGCAGCGGCGACTGCTCGACAAGGCCGCCCGCCTGACCCGGCCCGGCGGTCGGCTCGTCTATTGCACCTGCTCCCTCGAGCCGGAGGAGGGCGGGGCACAGATCGCGGCGTTCCTCGCGCGAAACTCTGATTTCGAGCGGATCCCGATCACCGCCGAGCGGCTGGCCGGGCATGCGGAGCTGATCGACGGCTCCGGCGATCTCCGCACCCTGCCGAGCCATCTCGGCGGCGGCTCTGGCCGGGCCGGAGGGCTCGACGGCTTTTTCGCGTCGCTTCTCAAGCGGCGCGACTGAGATTCGGAGGGTACTGGCCGGCGAGACGCCGCAGCGTCGCCGGCCGGTTATGGAAAAAAATTAGATCAGGCCCGTGATCCTGTGATCCGTGTCTCCTGTGACGGCTGTCTGGGCCAGGGGCGGAATCAAGCCCTCAGCCCGACTCCGATCATCGCGAGGCCCGCGACCAGCGCGACGCCGCCGGCCGTCTCCATCCTGGCCGTCCAAGCAGGGTAGCGCGAGGCTTGTCCGGCGAGAACGAGCCCGCCGGAGAGGCTGACCAGACTGAACAGAGCGAGCATCCATCCTCCCGAGCGATGCCGACGGGCCGTCATTCGACACCCTTGCCGACAAGGTCTTCGATGCCGTTAACGCGCGTCGCCGGCCTCCGGGTCATCGCGGCCGGCCTTCGTCCGGGAGGGCTGTCGCCGAGATCAGGCCGAGCCCCTCGCGGAGTGGACTTTCTTCAGTCCGAGGCAATACGTTTTATCAATTGTAAGGAATACGCTCGTTAACCAACCGCGTGAAAGGGTAAACAAAGCCTTAGCGAGATGTTTCAATTTCGAGTAAGTTTCCTTGCATCAGGAACTTACTCCCCTCCCGGCGGCCCCATGATCCACGTGTCCAGCTTTTGGGTGCGCTCTCCCGTCGTGCTTGCAGGCGCAGCAAGCATCCTCCTGCTCGGGACGGCGACGGCCAGTGCCCATGTCAAATGGTTCTGCGCCTTCGACGTGGCCGGCCAGCCGCGTGGGCTCGAACAGGTGCTCTGCGCCGATTTCGAATGGCTGACCGGGATGGCCCTGGTCTGCCTGATGTTCGGGTGCCTCGCCGAGGGCACGCCCCTCGGCACGGCGATCCTCAACGCTTTCGACCGCGTCACGGCGCGCCTGCGCGCCGACAGCACCCTGATCGTGCGGGCGGTCGTCGGCTTCTTCCTGGTGTCGCTGTGGAATCTCGGCGGCATCATCCTGACGCCCGAACTGAAGA
This sequence comes from Methylorubrum populi, assembly GCA_020741775.1. Lineage (GTDB taxonomy): Bacteria > Pseudomonadota > Alphaproteobacteria > Rhizobiales > Beijerinckiaceae > Methylobacterium > Methylobacterium populi_B. The sequence goes on along the minus strand of DYYG01000026.1, from coordinate 32,626 downwards.
CCGACCTATCCTGGATCCCGTGGCTTCAGCTCGCCATGGCCGCCTGTCTGCTCTGGAAGCGGACCCTGCCGCTCACCGCCGCCGGCATCGTCTTCCTGTTCGGCTTTGCCGTGTGGAATTACGGCGCCTTCCACCTCGCGGATTACCCGGTCTTCCTCGGCGTCGCCGCCTTCCTCGCGCTGGTCGCCTTCGACCGGGACCTGTTCGGCCAGCGTCCCATCGACGTGGTGCGCATCGCCGCCGCGATCACCCTGATGTGGGCCTCGGTGGAGAAGTGGGCCTATCCGCAATGGACGGATCCGCTGCTCGCCGCCAAGCCCGAGATGACCATGGGCGCCTCGCCGGAACTCTTCATGCAGGCCGCCGGCGTCATCGAGTTCACCCTCGCCTTCGCTCTGATCTGGACGCCCCTGGTGCGGCGGGTCTCCGCGGTGATCCTCACGGCGGTCTTTATCTCGGCGATCTTCGAGTTCGGGAAGATCGACGCGATCGGCCATTCGGGCATCATCGCCGTCCTGATCGCCATCGCTGCCGACGATGCCCGGGTCGCCGCCACCCGCCGGGACGTGGTGCTCGCCCCGCTCTACTATGCCAGCGCGCTGATGACGTTCCTGGGGATCTACTACGTCGCCCATACCATGCTCTACGGCGAGCTTTACGGCCTCGCCGCGGGGGCCGGGGCGACGCTTCCCGTGATCTGACCCGACCGTCAGGGCGATATGAAGGGGGCAGCGACATGCGGGGCGTCTCCGGATCGGAGGCGCCCCGTCCTCCTTTTCGCAGCGGTCGGACCCTGCTGCGTCGGTTCCGGTAAGTTTTTTTCAAGCAGATTTCAGCTTTCGGGTCCGCTCTTCGGTCGGCAGCGTGGCGAGGGACGTTTCGGTTAAACAATTGTCGAGGTGATCCGGCCGTCCGCCGATAGCAATTCGTTAAATACGCGGCGATGCATTCGGACTGGATCGTCACCGTTTAACGCGATGGCAAGCCGGCCCCGCCGAGTGTCGGGAGGCGAGAACGACGCGGCATCGGACGGGATGACATGAGACATCGTGAGCAGACCGACACCGCAACCCGGGACCGAGCGGGCAGCCTGCGCGTCATGGCCCAGGCGCGAGCCGGCGACGGCGGCCCGGCTTGCGGTCTCGACTTCGCCTCGCAGGATTGCCTCGGCCTCTCCACCCATCCGGCGATCGTCGAGGCGGCCGCCGAAACCCTGCGCCGCTTCGGCGTGCGCAGCGTCTGCTCGGCGGCGGAGACCGGCGAGACCAACCTTTCGGTGGCCTTGGAGCGCCGGATCGCCGACTTCCTCCAGATGGAAGAGGCGATGCTCTGCCCCACCGGCAAAGCGGCCGGTCACGCCGTGATCCGCGGCCTCGTGCGCCCCTCCGATCATGTGGTGATCGATGAGGCTGTCCGGGGCGGCCTGAAGGAGGCGGCCGAGGCGGCAACGAGCCATCTCCACCCCTTCCGCCATCTCGATGCCGATCACTGCGCCGACTTGGTCCGGGCGATCCGGGCGCGCGATTCCCGCTCCGGCATCCTCGTCGTCACCGAGAGCCTGTCGCCGCTCGATTCCGGCACGCCCGATCTCGCCGCGCTGCGGGCGATCTGTGATGAAGCCGGCGCGACGTTGCTCGTCGATGTCGCCCAGGATCTGGGCTGCCTCGGCGAAGATGGGCGCGGTCATCTCGGCCTGCAGGACATGCTCGGCCGGGTCGATCTGGTGACGGGCAGCTTCTCGAAGAGCTTCGCCTCGAACGGGGGCTTCGTCGCGGCTCGTACCCGCGCCGTCACGGCTTATCTGCGCGCCCGGGAATCGGCCGAGACCGCGCTGTCGCCGATCCAGACCGCCGTCATTCTCAAGGCCTTCGCGATCATCGACGGGGCGGAGGGGAGCGAGCGCCGCGCCCGCCTGATGCGCAACGTGCTGAACCTTCGGGCCGCCCTGCGGGACAGGGGGCTGGAAGTCTATGGCGAGCCCTCCGCGACCGTCTCGGTCGGGATCGGCTCCGTCGATCTCGCCCAGGCGCTCGGCCGCCGTCTGGCCGAACTCGGCCTGCTGGTGGATCCAGCCGAGGCGCCGGAGGCGGATCCTGAGGCCGCGCGGTTGCGTCTGCACCTCACCGCCGGCCATGACGAGGCCGATACCGCGCGGGCCGCCGCCTGCATCGCGGCGGCGCTGGAGCAGGCGCGGGGCGACCTTGCCGCATCGTCGCGGCCTTTGCGGCTCCGCGTCGCCGCGTAATCCCGGCACGAATTCGGCGTCCCAGCGGCGTCTGTCCCCGCTGGAGACACGCCTAAAGAACCATGCCGCGGGCGTCGGCCTCCCGGTCCACCGCGTCGAGCAAGGCGCGGGAGGCGATGAGGCGTCGGTCGATCATCGGGTCGGTGAGCCGGTCGATCCAGATCGGCCACATGGTCCGAGCCTCGACGGTGCGACCTTCGAGGTCGCTGCGCACGGCCCGGAGATAGGGCACCGCTCCCGGCCCGAGCCGGTCGAGGGTCACGCGCAGATCGCGACGGAATTCATGTGAGATGCGGGCGAGACCGGCATGGGCGGTCTCGTAGGCGCCGATCAGGGCATGAGCGTGCCCCACCGCTTCCTGAGGGAAAGTCGTGCGGAACATGGCAGCGATCTCGCAGGGCCTGCTCAGTCAATGCGCCGAATCGCGTTCGGTTCGGAACCGATTCCGGCGATGTCCGGGCGGAGCGGCGAAGCGACGGCTCGGTCTGACCGTCGGTGGGTTGTGCGCCGCATTGTTGACACCTGCTTCCCACGATGCGAGTGCGCCGCCCTTTAGAAGGGGTCTCGCGGCGATCCCGACCACCGGCAGCCCCGTCTCGGGCTGAGAGGCGGCCGGGATTCAGACCGGCGGGGCGCCCATCCGCCGGAGCCTCCGCTCCGGCGCCAAGGCGACGGGGCGTCATGACGCGAGCGTTCATCTTTCCGGGGCAGGGCAGCCAAGCGGTTGGCATGGGCAAGGCCCTGAACGAGGCCTCCCCCGCGGCCCGGCGGGTCTTCGAGGAAGTCGACGAGGCGCTCGGACAAAACCTCTCCCGGCTGATGTTCGAGGGCCCGGCAGACGAGCTGACCCTGACCGCCAACGCCCAACCCGCCCTGATGGCGGCGAGCCTCGCCGTCCTGCGCACGCTGGAGGCCGAGCGCGGGCTCGACCTCGCCCGCGACGCCGCCTTCGTCGCCGGCCACTCGCTCGGCGAATATTCGGCCCTGGCCGCCGCCGGCACCTTCTCGATTTCCGATGCCGCCCGCCTGCTGCGCATCCGGGGCGAGGCGATGCAGCGGGCGGTCGCGCCGGGCGTCGGCGCAATGGCCGCCCTGCTCGGGCCCGATCTCGCGACCGCCCAGGCCATTGCCGAGGAAGCGGCGCAGGGCATGGTCTGCGATGTCGCCAACGACAACGGCGCCGGGCAGGTCGTGCTGTCCGGTCACAAGGAGGCCGTCGAGCGGGCGATGGTGCTGGCGCAGAGCCGCGGCGTGCGCCGCGCCGTGCTCCTCAACGTTTCCGCTCCGTTCCACTGCGCGCTGATGGCACCCGCCGCCGAAGCGATGCGCGGGGCGCTGGCCGAGGTGACGATGCGGGCTCCGGTCGTGCCGGTCTATGCCAACGTGACCGCCGGCCCGCTCACCGATCCGGACGCGATTCGGGCCGCGCTGGTGACCCAGGTCACCGGCACCGTGCGCTGGAGCGAGAGCGTCGCGGCCATGGCCGAAGCCGGTGTCGATCGCTTCTTCGAGCTCGGCGCCGGCAAGGTGCTGACCGGCCTCGTCAAGCGGATCGCGCCGAGCGCCGCCGCCAGCCCCGTCGGCACGCCCGACGACGTCGCCGCCTACGCCTGACATCATTTCCCCCGACGACGGGAGCCCACATCATGTTCGATCTCACCGGCCGCAAGGCGCTCGTCACCGGCGCGACCGGCGGCCTTGGCGGTGCCATCGCCCGAGCGCTTCACGCCCAGGGCGCCCATGTCGCCCTCTCCGGCACCCGCCGGGCCGTGCTCGATGAACTGGCGACCGAACTCGGCGGCGAGCGCGTCGCCGTGGTCGAAGCCAATCTCGCCGACAAGGATGCGGTCGAGGCGCTGCTGCCGGCTGCCGAATCGGCGCTGGGCGGCCTCGATATCCTCGTGAACAATGCCGGCATCACCCGCGACAACCTCTTCATGCGGATGAAGGACGACGAGTGGGAGGCGGTGCTCAACGTCAATCTCACCGCCGCCTTCCGGCTCTCCCGCGCCGCCCTCAAGGGCATGATGAGGCGCCGTTACGGCCGCATCATCGGCATCGGCTCGGTGGTGGGCGCGACGGGCAATCCGGGCCAGGGCAACTACGCCGCCGCCAAGGCTGGCCTCGTCGGCATGACCAAGGCTCTGGCGGCGGAGGTCGCGACGCGCAACATCACGGTCAACTGCATCGCCCCGGGCTTCATCACCTCGGCGATGACGGACGCCCTGAACGAGAAGCAGCGCGAGACGATTCTCACCCGCGTGCCGGCGGGACGCCTCGGCACCGGGGCCGAGATCGGCGCGGCGGCGGTCTATCTGGCGTCGGAGGAAGCGGGTTACGTGACGGGGCAAACGCTCCACGTCAACGGCGGCATGGCCATGTATTGAGAGCATCCACAGAGAAGCTTTCCGACCGGAAAACCACGCCGATGAACGCTTTCTGAACCTCCCCTCGCCAGAGCGGAAACCCTGTGTTAACACCCGGCTCAGCCGTGCAGGGGAGTTGACGGTTCAGCGGGTTGCGGCTTTTCCAAACCACGCGCGATCGAACACCGGCCGTTCGAAAAAACCCCAGAAGTGGGTGGGCGGCCACGGCGCTTTCGTCAGAAGCACACACCAACACGATCGAAAAGACGAGGACCAAGAACGATGAGCGATATCGCCGAGCGCGTGAAGAAGATCGTCGTCGAGCACCTGGGCGTCGAGCCTGAGAAGGTCACCGAGGCCTCCAACTTCATCGACGATCTTGGCGCCGACAGCCTCGACACCGTCGAGCTGGTGATGGCGTTCGAGGAGGAGTTCAACGTCGAGATCCCGGACGACGCCGCTGAGACCATCCAGACGGTCGGCGATGCGATCAAGTTCCTGGAGAAGAACTCCGCCTAAGGCGGTGTCCTCGTGCGGGCGGGGTCGCAAGGCCCCGCACGCCGTTTCTGTTCAATCACAAAAGTCCTTTGAGGCACGAAAGTCCTTCGGGGACTCTGGATCGGTTGGGATCGGGCAATGCGTCGGGTGGTGATCACGGGTCTCGGGATGGTCACGCCGCTGGGTGGCAGCGTCGAGCATACCTGGAGCCGTCTTATCGCTGGCGACAGCGGGGCTTCCGCCGTGACCGGCTTCCAAACCGACGATCTTGCCTGCCGGATCGCCTGCACGCTTCCCTTCGGTGACGGCTCCAACGGCACCTTCAATCCCGATGCGTGGATGGAAGTGAAGGAGCAGCGCAAGGTCGATCCTTTCATCGTCTACGCCATGGCCGCAGCCGGCCAAGCGCTCGACGATGCCGACTGGCACCCGAAATCCGATGCGGACCAGGAAGCCACCGGCGTTCTGATCGGCTCCGGCATCGGCGGTATCGGCACCATTTACGACGCCTCGGTGACCCTGCACGAGAAGGGCCCGCGGCGCATCTCGCCGTTCTTCATTCCCGGCCGCATCATCAATCTGGCCTCGGGCCAGGTCTCGATCCAGCACGGGCTGAAAGGCCCGAACCACGCGGTGGTCACCGCCTGCTCCACCGGGGCTCACGCCATCGGTGATGCCTCTCGGTTGATCGCCCTCGGCGATGCCGATGTGATGGTGGCCGGCGGCACCGAGGCCCCGGTCAACCGGCTGTCGCTCGCGGGCTTCGCCGCCTGCCGCGCCCTCTCGACCGGCTACAACGACCAGCCGACCAAGGCATCCCGGCCCTATGACCGCGACCGTGACGGCTTCGTCATGGGCGAGGGCGCCGGCATCGTCGTGCTGGAGGAATACGAGCACGCCAAGGCCCGCGGCGCCAAGATCTACGCCGAGGTGATCGGCTACGGCCTGTCCGGTGACGCCTACCACATCACCTCGCCGGCGCCGGATGGCGACGGCGGCTTCCGCTGCATGACGGCGGCGGTGAAGCGGGCCGGCATCGACCCCTCCGAGATCGATTACATCAATGCCCACGGCACCTCGACGCCTCTTGGCGACGAGCTGGAGCTGAAGGCGGTGGAGCGTCTGCTCGGCGCATCGGCCTCCAAGGTCTCGATGTCGTCCACCAAATCCGCCATCGGCCACCTGCTGGGCGCTGCCGGAGCGGTCGAGGCGATCTTCTCCGTGCTCGCGATCCGCGACGGGGTGATGCCGCCGACCCTGAACCTCGACAATCCCTCCGTCGAGACGCAGATCGACTTGGTGCCGCACGAGGCCAAGCGCAAGCGCGTCGACACGGTGCTCTCGAACTCCTTCGGCTTCGGCGGGACCAACGCGTCGCTGCTGATGCGGCGCGTCGACTGACCCATCGACCCGAAGCACGCTGACGGCTTTCGGGTGACGAGCATGGCTCGGGTGGTGGCCAGTCGCGCCGCCCGGCCGAAGGCTTTCCTGCCGGCGGAGAGGGCGCCAACCCTATTTCGCCACAAAACCGCTTAAGGATCTCCCGTCGCCCAGGGCTTCGATCGCTTCCTGTGATCGTTTCGCTCAAGACCGTCCGGCGAGCGGGCTGAGATGCTCCCGGGCGGCCCTTCGCACAGCAGGGGCCCGCGAGGCCACAGCAGGATCCCGATGTTCCGCAGACGACAAGAGCCGCCGTCGCCGTCGCCCGCACCCGAGGAGCCGTCGCTGCCGAACCGGCCGTCGCCGCGCAGCCCGAGCGAGGCCATCAAGCCGACCGTCGCCCCGCCTCCGCCCGAGAAGCCGGAGCGCCGCCGGGGCGGCCTGCTCGCCACCATCAGCGGTTTCCTCACCCTCGGCGTCGTGCTCGCCCTCGGCATCCTCGTCGGGCTCACCTTGATCAATCGCCAAGCGTCCGAGCCCGGCCCGCTTCAGGCGGACAAGGTCGTCGTGATCCCCAATCGCAGCGGCACCTCGGAAATCGCGACGATCCTCGCCCGCGAGGGCGTCATCGACCATCCGAACCTGTTCGAGATGACCGCCCGTTTCGGCGGAAAGGGCCCGCTGAAGCACGGCGAATACGTGTTCAAGGCTCATGCCAGCGTGAAGGACACGATCGAGACCCTGACCAACGGCCGTCAGGTCCAGCACGCGATCACCTTCCCCGAGGGACTGACCTCGGAGCAGATCGTCGCCCGCCTCAACGACAACGACATCCTCTCCGGCGAGATCGGCGAGACGCCGCCCGAGGGCTCACTCCTGCCCGACACCTATAAGTTCGAGCGCGGCGCCACCCGGCAGCAGATCGTCAACCTGATGCGCACCAAGCAGCGCGAAGTGCTGAGCCAGATCTGGCAGCGCCGCAGCGCCGACGTGCCGGTGAAGACGCCGGCCGAGATGGTGACACTCGCCTCCATCGTGGAGAAGGAAACCGGCCGCGCCGACGAGCGCCCGCGGGTGGCCGGCGTCTTCGTCAACCGTCTGCTCAAGCGGATGAAGCTGCAATCCGATCCGACCATCGTCTATGGTCTGGTGGGCGGGCGCGGCACCCTCGGGCGAGGAATTCTCCGCTCCGAGATCGAGCGGCCGACCCCCTACAACACCTACGTGATCGAGGGGCTTCCCCCCGGCCCAATCGCCAATCCCGGCCGCGCCGCCCTGGAGGCCGTCGCCAACCCGTCGCGCACCAAGGATCTCTATTTCGTCGCCGACGGCACGGGCGGGCACGCCTTCGCCGACACGTTGGAAGGCCACCAGCGCAACGTGACCCGCTGGCGCCAGGTCGAGCGCGCGCGCCAGCAATCGCAGCAGCCCGATGCCGGTGCGGTCGACAAGATCGATCCGAACGCTTCCGATCCGAACGCGACCCAACCCGCCGGCACGCCCGGCCGGGCGTCCGCCTACGCGCCGGGCTCGAACTCGGCCCTGGCCCTCGACGGAGCCCCCGCCGACGGTCAGCGGCCGAAGGCCTTCGACGCTTCCGAGGGCACCAAGCTCGATCCCCTGCGCAACAAGACCTACGATCTCGGTTCGCCGAAGACTGTACCGGCTCTGCGCAACCCCTGAAGCCAAGCCGGCGTCGCGATCCGGGATCGCGACGCTTGCCGGGGCGGGCCGAGTAAGACTCAGCCGAACTGCTCGCGCAGGATTCGCTCCTCCAGACTGTGTCCGGGATCGTGCAGCAGCACGAGGTTGGTGGCGTGGTCGAGCCAGGTCTCCACCGTGCAGACCCGGCGGAACTCCGTATGGTCGGCGACCGCTGCGACCGGGCGGTGCTCGGCATCGATCACCTCGATGCGGATGCGGGCATAATTCGGTAGCAGCGCGCCGCGCCAGCGCCGGGGGCGGAAGGCCGAGATCGGCGTGAGCGCCAGAAGGTGGGCGTTCAGCGGCAGAATCGGCCCGCCGACGGAGAGATTGTAGGCCGTCGAGCCCGCAGGCGTGGCGGCGAGGATGCCGTCGGCGATGAGTTCCGGCAGGCGCACATGGTCGTCCACCGAGACGCGCAGCTTGGCGGTCTGGTGGGTCTGGCGCAGCATGTAGACCTCGTTGATCGCCCGCGCCGTGTGGCTGCGCCCCTCCGTATCGGTGGCGACCATGGTCATCGGGTGGATCGTCGAGCGCTTGGTGGCCTCCAGCCGGTCGAGCAGCCCGTCCTCCCGGAACTCGTTCATCAGGAAGCCGACCGTGCCGCGATTCATGCCGTAGATCGGCTTCGGCGCGTTCATGAAGCGGTGAAGCACCTGAAGCATCAGGCCGTCACCGCCGAGGGCGACGACGACATCCGCCTCCTCGGGCGAGACGTGGTCGTAGCGGCGCATCAAGGCGTCCGCCGCCTCCCGCGCGTCCGGCGTGGGGCTCGCCACGAAGGCGATCCGTGAAAAGCGCCGCGGCATCCGTGATGCGAGCCCTGTTGACGGGGAAGGCCGAGCCGGTCTCACTCGGGGAGAGCCCAGGCATCCGCAACGGGTGCCAGCCCACCGAGGGGAGCCATAGCATGGAGCGACCGCTCCTCGTCTACACAACCTTTCCCGATGCACCGACCGCGCTCGCGATCGGGGAGGATCTGGTGCGCGCGCGCCTCGCCGCTTGCGTCAACGTGATCCCGGGCATGCAATCGGTTTATGCCTGGAAGGGGGCCGTGGAACGCGGCGAGGAAGTCGTCGCCCTCGTCAAAAGCCGGGAGGGGCTGGCGGAGGCTCTCACAGCAGCCCTGAAGCAGCGCCACCCCTACGAGACGCCGATCATTCTGCATCTGCCGGTTGCCGGCGCCGATCCGGACACCGCGGCTTGGATCGAGGCCGAGACCCAACTGGCCTGAGTACCACGACCGTCAGCGGCGGAATGATCGCGAAATTGTGAAGGGCGCAATTCCGTGCCCGGAATCGCGCCCTCGACGGTCATTGGAAAGTGTTCAGAGGCCCATGACGGGCGAGACCGCGCGCGGATGGCGCGCGATACTGGCTTCGTAACGCTCGGCTTGCAGCCTTGTAAGGCCCGCAACGAGAGCGAGGGACCCACGATAGACGGTATAGGTGCCGTCCTGGGTCGGTTTCACGCGGATGAGCTCGGACATGGGACCGCTCCCTGTCAGGGGTCGAACATCGGACGCGTCACAATAGCCGCTAAATTAATCTGCCGTTCAGCCCTGGCAAGAACATTCTTTGCTCAATTTCATGGCGAAGAGTTTTTGCAATGCAAGATCACAGGCGTCTTTATTGCGCCGCAGCAGCAATCAAAACCGGCTAAATAGAGAGCTTTAGCGCGGCAGGCAAAAGCGGCACCAGCGGCGGCGCGTTCGTTTGCACATTTTGTGTCAACACTCTTCCGCTAATGGAACTTGAGATTGCCACGCTGTAGCGTCGATGCCGGACTTTCTCCCTCAACCGACCGATCTTGCCTTCCTCACGCCGGAAGGAAATGAGAGGCCCGCCGCGCCCGGTCACATCGCGCGACGAGAGGAACGGTCTGCGACCAACTGGATCGCGATCATCCGATTGTTCGATGGAACCGAGATTCCTTGTAATATCAAGGACATCTCAAAATCCGGCGCCAAGCTCGGCGTGCCCGAGACTTACGAGCTGCCCTCGTCCTTCATGCTGAAGATCGTGGGCCGGGATTTCGTGCTCCGGGTGACTCTGGCCTGGCGCCGGGGCAATTACGCCGGTGTGCGCATCGATCGAATCGCTAAGTTGCCTCAGTCCGAAGAGAAGAAGGCGACGGCCGCGACGACGACGCAGGATTACCATTCCATCGGGTCGCGACGCGGCCATTCCTTCGGCGATTGAGCCGACCGGCCTCATCCGGCCCCGTGGCAGCGAGTGACAGAAGCGGCTCGTTCGCGTGTGTCATGCGGCGGTGCATTTGCACCGGGCTTGCAAGACTTCGCCCGGAACCGATAACCCCACTCGGCCGGGCGGCGCCGGGTGAACCGGCGATCCTCCTGGCGGAAGGCGCGGGCGGCACGGTCCGTCGGTCGCGCCTCGAACCCCGTGCGAATCATGGGAGCCGTGCTTGGCCACCATCATCCCCGTCTCGCCCTTCGATTACGTCGTCTTCGGCGCAACCGGTGACCTGACCCAGCGCAAGCTTCTGCCCGCGCTCTATCAACGATTCCGCGACGCGCAGATTCCCGAATCGAGCCGCATTATCGGCGCGTCGCGCAGCCATATGTCGGTGGAGGAATTTCGCGAGCGCGCCCGCGACGCGCTCAAGAGCTTCGTGCCGGCCGCCGAGATCGACGAGATCAAGCTCGCCGGCTTTCTCGACCATCTGTTCTACGTCGCCGTCGATGCCCTGGGCGACGAGGGGTGGGAGGATCTGAAGGCGATGCTGGAGGAGCGGCCGGATCGGATCCGCCCCTATTATCTCGCCACCGCGCCCGACCTCTACGGCACGATCTGCCGGAATCTCGATCGCTACGGGCTGATCGGCGAGCAGAGCCGCGTCGTGCTGGAGAAGCCGATCGGGAAGGATCTGAAATCCGCCCGCGCCATCAATGACGCGGTCGGCGCGGTGTTTCCCGAAAGCCAGATCTTCCGGATCGACCATTATCTCGGCAAGGAGACGGTCCAGAACCTGCTGGCCCTGCGCTTCGCCAACACGATCTTCGAGCGGCTCTGGAATGCCGACGTGATCGACCACGTCCAGATCACCGTCGCCGAAACCGTCGGCGTCGAGGGGCGTGGGGGGTATTACGACACCTCCGGTGCCCTGCGGGACATGGTGCAGAACCATATCCTTCAACTGCTCTGCCTGACCGCGATGGAGAGCCCGATCTCCCTCGATGCGAATTCGGTGCGGGACGAGAAGCTGAAGGTGCTGCGCGCCCTGAAGCCGATCACGGCGGCCGATGTGCAGAGCGTGACGGTGCGGGGCCAATACGCGGCCGGGGCGGTGAACGGCCGTCCGGTCGAAAGCTATCAGGCCGATCTCGACGGCGACGCCCCCAGCCGGACGGAAACCTTCGTCGCCCTCAAGCTCGAGGTGCGCAGCGGGCGATGGGCGGGCGTGCCCTTCTATATCCGCACCGGCAAGCGGTTGCCGAAGAAGCTGTCCGAGATCGTGGTGCAGTTTCGCGCCTCGCCCTTCTCGATCTTCCCGGCGGAATCCTTCGGGCGCGAGCCGAACCGTCTCGTCATCCGTCTGCAGCCGGAGGAGGGGATGAAGCTCGAAGTGATGACGAAGGATCCGGGGCCCGGCGGCATGCGCCTGCGCCCGACCAATCTCGACATCTCCTTCGAGGAAACCTTCAAGCAGCGCTATCCCGATGCCTATGAGCGCCTGCTGATGGATGTGGTGCGCGGCAACGCCACGCTGTTCATGCGCCGCGACGAGGTGGAGGTGGCCTGGGCCTGGGCGGATACGTTGCTCAAGGCGTGGGCCGACCGCCCCGAGCCGCCGCGCCCCTACGCCTCCGGCAGCTGGGGACCGACCGCCTCGATCGCCCTGATCGAGCGCGACGGCCGCACCTGGCACGAGGAGATCGGCTGATTCCGCATGGAGCTTAAGGCACCCGGCGGGCCCCGGCCCGTCGGCGTCCTTCTTAGAGCGCCGGCACCGGGATCGGGCTCTTCGCCCGGCTCGCGCCGGTCATCTCGCAGATCGCCGTGAGGGCATCGCGCTCGGCCTCGCCGGCGACTTCGGCGAGGCGCGCGGGCGTCGGCATCGGCAGGCGCACCAGCACCAGGGTCCCGATCCCTTCCTCGGAGCGGATGCGGACCGAACCGCCATGCAGCTCGGCCGTGGAGCGGGCGATGGCGAGGCCGAGACCGGAGCCCTTGTAGCTGCGGGTGAGGTTGGTCTCGACCTGCTCGAAGGGCTGGCCGAGCTTGGACAGAGCGGATTTCGGGATGCCGATCCCGGTATCGCCGATGAACAGGTGGACGAAGCCGTTGCAGGAGCGGCCGCGCAGGGAGACGCGGCCTCGCTCCGGCGTGAACTTCACCGCATTCTGGATGATGTTGAGCAGGATCTGCTGCAGGGCCCGTTCATCGGCCAGGATGTGCAGTTCGGGCGCCAGCTCGACATCGATGGACACGGATTTGGCGGCAGCCTCCTTGGAGACCAGCAGCAGCGCCGACGTGATCGCGGGTTCGAGGGCGAGGTCGCGGCGTACGAGCTTCACCCGCCTCGCCTCGATGCGCGACATGTGCAGGATGTCGTCGATGACCGAGAGGAGGTAGGTGCCGCTCTGCTGGATATCGCGGCAGTAATCGGCGTAGCGGGGCGAGCCGAGGGCGCCGTAGACCTCGCTCTCCATCAGCTCGGCGAAACCCATGATGGCGTTGAGCGGCGTGCGCAGCTCATGGCTCATATTGGCCAGGAACTCGGATTTGGCTTGGTTGGCGATCTCGGCCCGGGCCTTCTGATCGAGATGCTGCTCGGCCAGATCGGCGAGTTGCTGGGTCTGCAGTTCCAGGGTGCGGCGGGACCGCTTCAGATCCTTGACCGTCTCGATCAGCTCCCGCTCGGAGGCGACGAGCTGTTCCTGATGGCGCTTGAGGCTGGTGATGTCGGTGCCGACCGAGACATAGCCCCCGTCCTTGGTGCGCCGCTCGCTGACCTGAAGCCAGCGGCCATCGGTCAATTCCAGCTCGAAGGTGCGCGAGGTGCCGCGGTCCGCGCCCGGAATGCCGCGCCGCACCGGGGGGAGGGCGCCGCGGCCCATGATCTCGTCGTAGCGCCGGCCCGGCACCGCATCCTCGCTGGAAAGGGCGTGCAGGGCGCGAAATTTGGAATTGCACAGCACCAGCCGGTTGCTGGCATCCCACAGGACGAAGGCCTCGGAGATCGCCTCGACCGCGTCGCGCAGGCGCATATCCGCAGTGGCGGTGAACTCGGCGAGCCGACGCTGTTCGGTGACGTCCATGGCGATGCCGACGAGATGGCGGCTGCCGTCGATGCCGTCCTCGACGATCTCGGCGCGGGTGCGCAGCCAGATCCACTCGCCCGAGGCGTCCCGGATGCGGAATTCGTGGTCGACCGTGGCGTGGCTCGCAGCGAGATGGCGCGCGAGGCTGTAGAGGTCGCCATCCTCGGCATGGAGCAGCGCGTTCACATCGCCGAAGGAGAGCAGATCCTTCTCCGGTGTGTAGCCCAGCAGGGTGTACATCGAGTCGGACCAGAAGATCGTGCCCCGGGCGATATCCCAGTCCCAGAGGCCGCAGCGCCCGCGTCCGAGGGCGGTGTCGAGGCGTTGCTTGACGAGATCGCACACCTCGTCCGCCGCCTGGGCCCGCCGCGTCTGCAGGATGTAGGCGGCCGCCGTGCCCGTCAGAACGAGGCTGATCGCCATCAGGGTGACGGTCTGGTTCCAGAGCAGCCGCCACCACTCGCTCTCGATCGGTTCGAGCGGATGCACCACGGCGATTTGGCCGAGGTCGTCGGGCAGGCGCCGTGCTGCGACGATGGCCTGCCCGCCGGCCTGCAGGCTGACGGTCATCGCTCCGGCGCTCTCGCCGAGGATCGCGATGGGCTCGCCCTCGGCGAGGTAGCTGGCGAAGGTGTCGGCGGCGATGGGGCTGGGATAGGCGCGGCGGATCTTTCCTGACGGAGCGATCACCAGGATCTTGCTGCCAGCGGGCAGCAGATGCACCGGCAGCACACGCTCCAACTCCGCCTCAGCGGAGGCCGAGGCGTCGGCCAGGGCCAGGGCGGTGAGCCGGGCGAAGGCTTCGGTCTCGCGGGTGGCGACGCGTGTCGCCTCCTCGTGGCGTCCGCACAGCTGCATGACCGCCACGCCGACCAGCGTCAGCATGAAGGCCGCCAGCAGGGCGGGCAGAGCGTAGCGCAGCCAAGTCTCGGCTCGGATAAGGCGAGCCTGAGCCGTGCCGGTCGTACGCTGGATCCCAAGGATCGTGTCCGCGCGCGCGCGCGCGGACAGGGACGCGGAGACCGCCCCCGGCATATCGACACCTCTGCACTGGCTGGAAACGGCGCTTCGGCCGGGGTCGAACCGGCGGTTACGAATCGTATTCATATTGGACATCGGGCATCGGCTTTTGTCCACGCCGATTTTGGAAGGGTCGGTTGACTCTTCCGGGCTCCCGACTGGCATCGCGACGTTTGCGAGTCGCGAAAAGGCTTTTCTCAACAGAGTCTTAACTAGCCGGCCAAGCTTCGTGTCCCGATATCGGTCACATCACGAGAAAGGCTGGGCGTGGCAGCGATGCGACGCAAGGCGGCCTCGGCCAAGGACCGGCGCTCCGCCTCGAGCCGGCGCCAGGGGCCGAAGGCCGTCATCAGGCGCGCGGCAACCTGCGGATTGGTCCCGTCGAGGGCCAGGATCGTCTCGGCGACGAGGTCATATCCGGCGCCGTCGAGCCGGTTGAACTGCGTCGGGTTGGCGAGGCTGAAGCTGCCGATCAGGGCTCGCACACGGTTCGGGTTGGTCATCGCGAAGGCCGGATGCTCCCGGAGCCGGCGGATGCGCTCGATGGTTCCATCCTCCGGGATCGTCGCCTGGATCGCGAACCACTTGTCGAGCACGAGCGGCTCGGAGTCGTAGCGCTCGGCGAAGGCGGCGAGCGCCGTCTCCCTTGTCGTGCCGGGCAGCAGCGCGAGGGTGGACAAAGCCGCGAGCCGGTCGGTCATGTTGGTGGCCGCCGCGATCTGCTCCTGGGCGAGCGCGATGCCCGCAGCAGGGTCGGCGGCGGCGATCAGGTCGAGGGCGGCGTTGCGCAGGGCCCGGCGCCCGGCGGAGGCGGCATCCGGCGAGAACGCCGCGCCGACGGGCTCGGCCAGGGCCTCGCGCAGGGTCAGCAGCCGGTCGCGCAGCCCCGCACCGAGGCGGCGGCGCAGGTCGCGGCGGGCCCGGAAGATGGCGTCCGGATCGATCGCCTGCCCGATCTCGTCGGCGAGGTCGCCCTCACTCGGCAGGGCGAGGACCTGCGCGGCGAAAGCCGGATCGCGCAGGGCTTCCGCGTCGAGAAAGGCCCCGAGGGCGGCGACGAAGCGGTCGGCGCCGGCGGCCTCCGTCGTCGCGCCACGGATCTGCGCGGTGATGAGGCCGGTGGCGATGCGCTGGGCCGCCTCCCAGCGGTTGAAGCTGTCGGGATCGTGGCGCAGCAGGGTCAGGCGGGCGGCGTCGTCGAGGGAGATCTCGACGCGGACCGGTGCCGAGAAGCCGCGGAACAGCGACGGCACCGGCTCGGCCGCGACGTTCGTGAAGGTGAGGCTGTCCTCGGCTGCGTCGAGGACGAACACGCCGTCCTCGACGCGGTCGCTGGTCGCCTGATCGAGGGGGCCGTCGGGCCCGACAAGGCCGAGGCTGATGGGGACGATCAGGGGCGGAGCGTCGGCGCCCGCCCCCGGCCGGGTCTGGCGGAAATCGAGGCGGTAGGTCCGTGCGGCCGCGTCGTAATGGCCGGAGACCGCGACCCGCGGCGTTCCGGGGCGCTCGTACCACTCGGCGAAGCGGGTAAGGTCGCGGCCGGTTACCGCCTCGAAGGCCTTCAGGAAGTCCTCGACCGTGGCCGCCCGGCCATCATTGTCGGCGAAGTAGCGGTCCATGCCGGCGCGGAAGGCGGCCTCGCCGATCAGCGTGCGCAGCATCCGCACGATCTCGGCACCCTTCTCGTAGACGGTCGCCGTGTAGAAGTTGTTGATCTCGGCATATTGCTTGGGCCGCACCGGATGGGCGAGCGGGCCCGCATCCTCCGGAAACTGGCGGGCGCGCAGGGTTCGCACCTCCCCGATGCGGTGGACCGCCCGGGAGCGCATGTCGGACGAGAATTCCTGATCGCGGAAGACGGTCAGGCCCTCCTTGAGACAGAGCTGGAACCAGTCGCGGCAGGTGACGCGGTTGCCCGACCAGTTGTGGAAATATTCGTGGGCGATGATCGCCTCGATGGCGGCATAATCCACGTCGGTCGCCGTCTCGGGGCTAGCGAGGACGTATTTGTCGTTGAAGATGTTGAGGCCCTTGTTCTCCATCGCGCCCATGTTGAAGTCGGATACGGCGACGACGTTGAACACGTCGAGATCGTAGGCGCGGCCGAAGGCCTGCTCGTCCCAGATCATCGAGCGCTCGACGGCATTGAGGGCATAGGCCGCCCGGTCCGCCTTGCCGGGCTCGACATAGACCGCGAGGGCGACGTCGCGGCCCTCCATGGTGGTGAAACGCTTGGTCACCCGGTCGAGGCGCCCGCCGACCAGGGCGAAGAGGTAGGCGGGCTTGGGCAGCGGATCGTGCCAGACCGCGTAGTGACGCCCGGTGCCGGGGATCTCGCCGGCCTCTACGGGATTGCCGTTGCCGAGCAGGACCGGGGCGCTCTCGCGGTCCGCATCGATGCGGGTGGTATAGACCGACAGCACGTCCGGCCGGTCGAGGAAGTAGGTGATCCGCCGGAAGCCGTCGGCCTCGCATTGGGTGCAATAGACACCGCTCGAGCGATAGAGCCCCATCAGCTTGGTGTTGGCGGTCGGGTCGAGCCGCGTTTCGATCCGGAGCGTGAAGGGCCTCTGCGGGCAGTCCGGCAGCGTCAGGCCCGAGGCATCGGCCCGGTAAGCCTCCGGCGCCAGCACCTCGCCGTCGAGGGCGAGGCCGAGCAGGGTCAGATCGTCCCCGTCGAGGACGAGGGGCGCGTCGGCCCGGCCCGCCGGGTTGGGGCGAAGCGCCAGCGTCGCCGTCACGCGGGTGTCGCGGGGATCGAGCCGCACGTCGAGCTCCACCCGGTCGATCAGATGATCGCTCGGGCGGTAATCGGCCAAGCGAACGGTCGGGGGTGTCTCGGTGCGCATGCCAGCGTTCCTCGTTGCGGCGGGGTGGCGGCTCGGGGCAGGGCCCTTGTGCGGCGCGACCGGTCGGGAGGCAACGTGGAAATAGCGGCAGGGACAGGGGAAGCGGGAGCAGGCACCGGAAGCGGCGGCGAGCCGGCCTGATTGACCTCACCCGCGCGGTGCTCAGACAGGCGACGATCCGGAGCTCGCAGCCATGGAATACCTGCACTCGATGGGTTGAGCCGGAATATCATTGGCAACTCGGGGCACTAACGGCCTCGTCGAAGCCAGATGAAGTCGTCTGACGGCGCTTGGAGGGCGAGTGCTTCGCAAGCGAGTTGCCTTCGAATCACTGCGTGCTCGCTCGGTGATGGGATGGGCGGTCGGTTCGGCCTCAGACCCTCGTCGCCGGCGGAGACGATCTCGTCGAGATCCACGACCGAGATCGCGAGCAGGCTTCTGGCATGCGATGACGGTCTGTCAGCGACCATCCGAGTTGATCCTACAGTTTGACGTCCGGCAGCGCCTTCGCAGCGGCGCCCGTGCTACGATCCTGCTGCATCAACTCTCGCCCCGCCTTGATGGCGTCGGCATGAGCCTTGTGGTTGACGAGCCAAGTGGTCAGTCGCGCCGCCTCATCGTCCGGGACCCGCTCTCCGGCAAAGCCGAGTCTCGTTGAGGGTTGAAAATCAGCCTTCACCGTGCTCCCACAGCGTTCGTGCTGGCCTTCGGGAGCGACGAACGTCCATTGGACGGTCCAGATGCGGCGCGTGGTACGCAAGCGCGCTGCCGCCTCGGCATCGCGCGTAAGCTCGTCCGGTGCGATGAACTTCGGTCCGATGGCCTCGCCCCGGATAAGTCTGGCGTCGAGCCACGGATGGTTGATGGCGGAGACAACGGTTCCACAATTGGGCAAGTCCGCTGTCTTTCCCCAGCTCATGACGTCCGGCCGCAGCGGAGCACCGTACTTCTCTTCGAGCTTCGTCTGGATCGCTGAGAGTGTCACCGCGGACTTGTCTAGGTAGAGATCGCGGCGTGCGCCGAGGAGCTTCCCGCCAAGTGCCTCCGGAGCGTACAGGGCGCTGATGAGTTCCAGGCCATCGTCGCGGACGTAGAGCCGCGTGACTGTGGCGAGCGGCGAGTTTCCCTCGGCGGCTCCCACGTGTTCAAGGACGTGGGCGATCTTCATCTGACCTGCCAACGCCGCCTCGGCTTCCGCCATGGCCATCCCGATCTTCAGGCCCACGATGTCGGGCTCGGTATCCCGGATTTCCGGCAAGGGCGCTGTCGGTTCTGTCTTCAAGGTGGCGAGCAGTGGTCGCGGCGTGACCGCAGTTCTGCTACCCCACCACCGTACCTCGGTGGCGGAGGTGTCGAAGGCGATTTGAGGCAACCCGGTCTTGGCATCCGAGGCGACCAGGCGGGTAATATCGAGATCAACATACATCTGATACTGGTCGCCGACCCCGGACGCCGGCAGATTCGGCAGCCTGAAGTATGCCATCGGTATTGCGTTAGAGCCTGGTTGGTGGCTCATCTCGATGATGCCGCCTTTAAAGATCCTCTGTCCTGAAGTGTCGGTACGGAAGTCCAGGGTCCCGTAGTAGCTCTCCTCCAGGTTGCGCCGGCTCACTCCGATCTTGTCGAGGATCTCGGCATGGTTTCGAGCGGGCCTGCCGAATGACGAGGAGCCGTCGTGGCTGTGCCAGAAGAAGGTCACCTTGCGCGGAAGCGCGGCGATGCGAAGAGTGTTCCAGCGGCGAAACGCGGGCGTGAAGCGCGCGACATCCTGGTCGGAGAGCGCTCGGAGTCCCTTCGGAAAGAAGGTCCCCCAGACATTGCGCAAGCCGTTGTCTCCCGTTCCGTGCTCGCCGCCAGTGCCGTACGGATCGTGCTCGGCATTCCATCGACGTACAAGCAGCCAGCGCAAGGCCTGTTCGTCCGGCTCGCGCCCCGACTGTGCGAGCACGTAGAGCACCATCGTCTCATCGTTGAGGGGCACGCGATCGGGCGTGACGGCGAGGCGAATGGCTTCTTGGTCAGCCAGTGCTGGTACCACGCCCTGCGCGGCCACGATCGCGCCTGCCGCCGCGCGAGCGACGGCCCGATCCGCCTGACGGGGGTGGAGCAGGACGATCTCCTCGATCTGCAGCGACAGGTCCGCCTTCGGGCCCGCCGTGCTCGCGACAGGCGTGGCCTTCGGCGATCCGATCCGGAACAGGGCCTGGAAACTCCGGGAGGGCTCGGACTTGATCAGGATCTGCGCCGTTGCCGGATCGATCGGAAAGCGGGCCACTGCCTCGGGATTCGCAACCCCGAGGCCAAGCAACCCATCGCGGGGCTGCGGCTTCGTGCCGTCCCGCGCGTAGGCGAGGCTGAAGCTGTCCACCACGAACGCTGTCCGCCCGTCATGCTGGCCGAGCTTCACGGAACCCATCAGGTAGGCCGGTTCATCGGGTTTGGGCGTGTCGGCCGTGGCGGACTGGCGAAGGCTGTCCAACACCGCCTCGCGGTCAAACTCGCTGGCATTGACGTAGGCGGGCGAGGTCTTCGCACTGCGTTCGAGAAAATCCGGCTCTGCGCCTGATCGGGCTGCAAGCCCGAGTGCGCCCCATAGAGTGAGGCGCCGCAGTTTTCCGAGGGGGAGGTTGGGCAGGGGATCTACAGCGACCTGCGGCGCCTGAACGCGCCTCCCGTCGAGCGGAACGTCCCAGAGTAAACGCGTCAACGCCTCGTCCTCGTAGAAGGCGAGCCGATGCACGCGGGCGTCCAGCCCCCGTGACTGGATGTTCAACTGATCCCCGAAGATGTAGCCGAAATCCTTCTCCACCTCCGGATGAGCCGGGGCCAAGCTAAGCAGTTCGAGATCCACCGCTTGGTAGAAGCGGGCCCCTTTGCCGGGCTGTCCGTTACGGATGCGGTCATTGATCGCCCGTGCTTGCCGTTCCTCCACTCCAATCGCATCGGGATACAAGGCGAGGTCGGTCCGAACGTCGAACAGTTCACCGAGCATGGGCCAGGTTAACTGGCCGTCTGAGCGATTGAACGTGTATCCGTCGATGGGGAAGGACCCGCGGGCCAGATCGTATGTCCGCGGCAGGACGGGCGAGATGATCCGCAGGCGAACCGGTAACTGAGGCCGTTGCGCGATCACCGCGGGCAAGTACTTCGTCTTAAATATTTCGATAGTATCACGCCGCCGGAAGACGTCCTTGTTGAGCGCGTCGATAAAGTGGAAATCGATTTGGCGTGCGAAAAGCTGCGCATGCTGCGCGGGAGTGAGCAGCCGCGCGCTGATGTTGAAGACGTTCGGAAGATTGTTGGCGATCCCGGGCGACCGTGCGAGGGCGAGATGAAGCAACGCGCGCTGGAGGGCTCTGCTGTCCTCCGGGACATCACCGCCCTGACGACCGAGGCGAGCGACGAGCATCCCACCCTCGGCTCGGGCCCCAAGTCTCGTCCAGCTCTCGATCGCATCGCGGGCTTCCGACGGCCGCACAGCCTCGGGTTCTGCCAGAACTGGCCGCTTCACCGGCAGCGTCGCAATGCGCGTTCCGAGTTCGGCACCCGGCGTCGTAGGCGGCAGATGGATGGCGACGCTTTCGATCCGGCCGCTGGCCTGCAATGAGGAATCGCCTGCTCGTTCGCTTGCCGCGATGTTGCTCACGGTCATGCGGATCGCCGCGTACACGGTCCTGTTCTGGCCGAGCTGGGCAGCCAGCCGAACCGCCTCCGGTTCCGCCATCGGCAATTGGGTGATGTCGTCCCAATCATCGACGCCGACCTTGACGGGCGGTCCGCCGGTCCAATCCAGGACCATTGGATCAGTATAGCCTGAGCCACCGCTGCCGAAGTTTAACGGGAAAGCCCCTCGCTTCCTGTCGTAGCGTCCGAAGATCGATGTCCGGATCCGCAGGATCTTCAGGGGAGCACCTGTCGCCTCGGAGGCGAGAAAGAGCTTGAACTCCTCGAGTGCGGCCTCTTGCTCAAACTCGGTCCCGTTAGCCACACGGCGCTGGCGCTGAAGGTTCTCCGACGTCGGCCAGACGGAATTCTCACTATAGGCGAGCGTAGCGAGAAGACGCTTGAGACTCTCCGGATCCTCAGTGATCGAAGGGTTTGCCTTGATGTAACGCTTCAGCACGGCCCGCGAGAACTCATTGCGCGGTCCACCGCCCCGCGCACGATCGATCAACACATCCTCCTCAACGCTGGTCTTTGGCGGGTTGGAAGCGCCTGTCAGGGTTGAGGTTGGCGTCGGCGCACCGGCTCGGGCCGGAAGAGTGCTATCAAGGTTCGTGCCCCGGAAAGCTCCGGAGATTTGCGCTGTCTCCGCGGACCGCCGCAACTGCCCGAGTTGGCGTGAAGAGAAGTAACCTGTCTGCGGCTCGTTTAGGGATGCCTGAAAGCGCCGTATCGCGGTACGAGTCCTCAATCCTAAATCGCCATCTCGCGGACCTTCGTAGAAACCGAGGCGAGCCAAGTCTTCCTGGACGTAGCTTCGGTCCTGCGGCGATAGGCGCCGCTCAGCTGGCGCAAGGTCCGCCGAACCTGTCTCCTGACGTGGCCCCATACCACGCGGCGGCAGCTTCGTGCTTTCTTGAATGCCGCGCATGAGCAGGCCCAAGAAATCCTGAGCAGCGGCAAGCTGGCTCACACAAAGTAGCGGGAGAACCAGACATGCGGCGAACCATGCGATGAGCCATGGGCCACCTCGACGTTTCATGCTGGTCATGTCGCGACGTCTCCCGCCCGAACTGGCCAGGTCCCGTCAATGCTACCAAGCGGTTTTTGCGCAACCAAGAGAACCCGTCGTTGCGTCCGCATGTTCAATATTGACGCGCGGGCGGTTCAATCGGCGTACGCCGATGTTGCGTCTTGCTCACATGCTATGTTGCTCAAGCGTAGGATAGCCGCCCGTCCAGACCCCCAAGACCCGGCGCTACCGAGTCCAAGGGCCGCGCCTCATACCGCTGGCTAGCTGATCGCCGCCTGCCTGAACGGGCTCGGCTCGAGCCAGACGACGTCCTGGACGAGGCGCATGATGAGCGAGCGGAGTAGCATGGATCAAAGCGCGGCAGCGCAAGCCCCAGGGTTTGCTGCACGGGCACCGCCAGCCCCTTTGGGACGAAGCTTGCCTGATCGTCTTCGGGGCAGTCTCGGCTCCGTGCTGGCGGCTGGAACACCAAGGGCAGAGGTGCGCCATGAGCCGACCTTGGGCCGATGGGCGCTGAACCACCGCTCCCGAGCCATCGCGGATGACCTTGCGAAGGTCCGCTCATCAGATCTGTATGGGCAGAAAAATCGCGCGAGGGCGGATAATGCTCAAGACGGCGCGACGAGCTTGTTAACAGCACGTAGCAACTCGTCGCTCAGGATCGGCTTTTCCAGCTTCGGACGAGACCGGTAATCCGAACGATCAGCGATTTGCACGTCACCGGTGGCGAAGAGATACGGGACGCCGCAGGCGGTCAGCTGATCCGCGACCGCGTAGACCGAGTCACCCCTGAGATTCACGTCGAGGATCGCGGCGTCGAGTGCATCCGCCTCGATCAGCATCAGAGCCTGCTGCACATCCGGCACAGGCCCGGCCACGTCAGCCCCCGCCTGCTGCAGGCTGTACTCCAGATCGCGGGCGATCAGATACTCGTCCTCGACGACGAGCACGCGACGTCCAACGAGGCCGGGAATGGGCTCGGACATGGCAGGCCCCTTGGGTTGAACCGACCCGCCGACGCTACCGGATCCTGGCGCGACAACACCTTCGCTTAAGTTAGGACAGCGGTAGTTCGATCCGGCAGCGCACGCCGCCCGAGGCCAGCGTGTAATCCGTTCGCCCGCCCAGCGCATAGGCAAGGGCCCGCTCGATGAGCTCGCGACCATAGCCGCGATGCGTGATCGTCTCCGGCTGCAGATCGACGCCGGTTTCGATCCAGTCGAGGGCCAAATGCTTGCTCTCCGCAGCCTGGATGACCTCCCAGGTGACGGCGAGCCGGCCCGCTTCTTCCTTGAGGGCACCATACTTCACGGCGTTGGTCGTCAACTCGTGCAGCGCGAGAGCGACGTTCTGCACCTGCTGCGAGGTCAGCAGCACCGCCGGGCCAACGACGGTGATACGACCGGACGCGCCATCGGCATGGGCGGCGAGTTCGGCGCGCACCAGCGCCTCGACCGCGACGGTGTCGCTCCCGGATTGACTGAGGAGCGCCTGCGCCCGGCTGAGCGCCTTCAGCCGCGTCGTGAAGCTTTCGACGGGCGAGCCCCGCCCGATAGTCCGGTTGCTCAGCGCGGTGACAACGCCGATCAGGTTGCGCGACCGGTGCTGCAACTCGTTGATCAGCACCTTTTGGCGCGCCAGCAGTTTATGGTGGTCTGTGACGTCGATGTTCACGCCCGACCATTTGCGGATTGATCCGTCTGAGTTTGTGATGGGTACGGCGCGGACGTTCGACCATCGCCACAGCGCGGTTGGAGCATGCCAAAGGCGGTATTCGTGATCGACCGCGGTGCGATCTGCCAAAGCTTGCTGCCACTTCGCTTCGGTGAGTTCCTGATCATCAGGGTGAAGCGCATTGATCCAGCCACGTCCAAGCCATTCGTCGAGGCGCTGACCCGTGAATGCGCGCCAGCCAGGACTATCGACCTCGATAAGGCCTTCGGCCGACGCCTCCCAACTGAACTGGCCAAACCCATCGATGAGGCCGCGGAACCGCTCCTCACTTTCGCGCAATGCTGCCTCAGCACGTCTGCGGGCATCGATGTCGATGTTCATCCCCGCCCATTTCTCGACACGCCCGGTCGCATCGACAACGGGGACCGCTCGGACGTTCGTCCAGCGCCAGCCCCCGTTGGGGGCACGAAGGCGGAACTCGGCGTTCACGAGCCCACGAACTTCGATTGCTTCGCGCCATTGTTTCTCGACATAGGCGCGATCATCAGGGTGGATCGCGTTCAGCCAACCGTAACCGATCCACTCCTCTTGGGTCTGGCCGGTATAGGCGCGCCAACTTGGGCTGTCGGCGACGACGACGCCATCAGCATCGGTCTCCCAGACTGCCTGCGCCCAGCTACCGATCAAGAGACGATGCCGTGCCTCGCTCTCGCGCATGGCCTTCTGCACCACGAGGCGTTCCGTCGCCTCGACCAGCGTCTGGAGTGCACCTGCAACGGCGCCGGTTTCGTCGCGAATTGGCGACCAGTCGGTGTCAAAGACACGCTCCTCAAGCCGACCATCCGGCCCTTCTAGCTTGACCGGGAAGCTAACAAGCCGGCTCGCACTTCCGGCTCTGACACTCTCCATGAGCGGTGCGATCACAGTGTCATAAGCGTCCGGCCAGCCCTCAGCGACGGGGCAACCGAGGAGCGCGGGATGTCGGCCCTTAGCGATGTCAATGTAGGCGTCGTTATATATTTGAATTTGTTGTGGTCCCCAGATAATCGTTGCCGGGTTTGGCATTGCCAGCACCATCCCCACAGCGATGCGCAAGGTCTGCGTCCAGTGTTCGATCGAACCGACGGGTGTCGAGGCCCAATCGTGAGCACGGATGCGCGCAGCCATCTCGCCGGTTCCGTGAGGCCAGTCTGACACGGAACATTGCCTTCTTTGCTTCCGATGGGCCAAGCATGTCCGCTTGCGGGCAGGGCCGCAACAGCGGCTTCCCACCCTCTCTGGACATTAGGTTCAGCCCGGCAGAGGGCCCGCAGCCGGCGCACTGCGGACACTCGTCGTTCGCGCGCGCCGTTCAGTTGGTCTTCGGATCTGTGACCGTGAAGGCGAGCGTCGCCCCGTAGCTGTCCGAGTCGGCGAGAGCCGGAGTCTGCGAAGGGATCACGCGGTGGGCGACACCGACCACCTGCGGGCCGGCGCTCCGCAGCGGCACGACCGCCACACCCTCGCCGTCAGTCCGGACGCGGGGCTGATCTGCCTCGCTCTTGAAGTTGACGCCGTCCGTCTCGACCACGCTGGCACCGCCGAGCGGGCGGCCCTCGAACAGCACCCGCACCCGGATCTTGCCCGAGGCTGCGGCCGGCTCCTCCAGCGGGACGATCTCAAGCGACTGGCCGACCACCGTCTGCCAGGGCGCCGACTGCCCCTGCACGGCCTTCGCGAACTTCACCGACCACATGCTCTTGTCGGCCTGCGGGAGCATCCGCTTGCTGGCGTTGCGATAGCTGCCATCGGGCAGCCGCACCCAATAGCCATTGTCGTAGGAGGCCGCGAACAGCGCGTCACCCTGATGCGCGGCCCTGAGCGCGGGCGTCGGGTCGCTCTCCAACTTGGCGTTCAGCACGACCGTGCCGGAGGGCTCGTAGGCCGTCAGGCTCATCAGCTTGCCCGCGCTCGGCAATTCCGGCTCGTGGGGATGTCCGTAGAGGATCTGCACACCGTTCCCGGCCGGATCGAGCCAGATGTCGTGGGCGCTCGCCGGCGCAGCGAGGGCGAGCAGAGCGGCGAGGGACGTGATGGGTCTCACGGCTTGGGTAAGGGTGACGCGTTGCATGAAGCGTGAGGGTCCGGCTTGGGGTACCAGGCTGCCATCCTAACACCGTGTTCCCTATCGGCCTCAAAGCCGCTGCGGACGATTTGAACGAAAGGAAAGGGAGGGGCTGCCCAACTCGCAGTTCAGACTCTTACCGCGCCCGTGTGGAACTCCCGCTTCCCACCACAACAGCCTTCGCGGGCACCTCTGCAGTCGAGCGTTTCAAAAGGGACGGCACGCTTTCGATCAACAGGGCTGAGGGTGAGGGCAAATCATGCTCCAAGGCGTCATAGGCGCAGCATTCCCGCTAGATGTTGCTATCATGCGACAGTCTGTGCTGATCCAAGTCGCTACCATCGAGGTGACGGTTCCCCTCGGGGATCAAAAGGGAACGCGGTGAGGGGGAACCCGATGCCGCGGCTGCCCCCGCAACTGTAAGCGGCGAGCCTTCCGCCACCATGTCACTGGGCAGTCGCGCCCGGGAAGACGGTGAGAGGGCAGAGACCCGCGAGCCAGGAGACCTGCCGTCAGTCGTGGTCACACGCGAAACACATTGGGCGGGGTGTCCTGATGGGTGTCGAAGCGCCGTCCCTTTTGCTTGGGGGCGGTGAGCCGAGGCCTCGTTCGCGGTGACGTGCCACTGCCGTTGCCCGAGGCTCCTCGTCCCATGGTCCGCGTTGATCGTACCCGCTCGCTTGCCGAGCGCTTGCCTGCTGCCCTGTATCTGTCCACCGGCGCTCTCGTTCTGAGCTCGACCTCTCTGACGGCACAGGAGCCTGCGGAGATCACCGCTGGTTCGCACGCCGTTGCGCTGGAGGAACTGGCGGTACAGGGGGCGGGATCCGGCACCAGGCTTCTAGCACCGACGCCCTACACGGCGGCGGCGGCCGGGCTGAACCTCACCACGCCGAACCGCAGCGGCAGCCGCCTCGACCTGTCGCCGCTTCAGACGCCCGCCAGCATCGAAGTCATCCCAGGTCAGAAGATCCGAGAGCGTGGGCAGGAGACTGTGCAGGAGGCGATCACCCAGAACGCCGCTGGCATCACGACCATCGGTGCGCCCGGTAACGGCCTCGGCGCCTACACCTCCCGCGGCTTTGCCGGCGTAAACTCTGTGATGCAGCTCTATGACGGCACCCGGCTCTATGTCGGTGCCGGTACGATCACCTACCCGTTCGACACCTGGAACGTCGACCGGATCGAGGTGCTGCGTGGGCCGGCTTCCGTGTTGTACGGGGACGGCGCGATCGGCGGCGTCATCAACGTCGTGCCCAAGAAGCCGGTCGCCGTACCGATCAACGCCGCACGCGCCGCTCTCGGATCCGATGGCGTGAAGCGCCTTGCCATCGACAGCGGTGGCCCCATCGGCGAGAACGTCTTCTACCGCCTCAACGTCAGCGCCAACCAGGCCAATGGCTGGCTGCGTCAGAACGGTGACTTCAGCAACCTCGCTGTCTCGGGTGCCGTGCTCTACCAGGCAACGCCTGATCTCGCGTTCACCCTCTCGCACGATTACGGCTACCAGGAGCCGCTGCGCTACTTCGGGACGCCGCTGATCGGCGGCCGGATCGATCCCCGCACCCGGTTCAACAACTACAACGTCAACGACAGTCGCATCGTCTTCGAGGACAACTGGACTCAGTTCAAGACCGAATGGACGCCCACGGCCGACATCACGATCCGCAACACGGCCTATCGCCTCAAGTCGGATCGGCACTGGCGCAACGTCGAAACCTACACTTTCGTGCCAAGCACTGGCCTGATCCGTCGAACCAACCCGATCGAAATCTTCCATAAGCAAGAGCAGATCGGCAACCGCTTCGATGCCGCCTTCAAGGGCGAGGTGTTCGGTTTCCGCAACGAGTTCGTCGCCGGCTTCGACGTGAACCATATCAAGTTCTCGCACACCAACAACTCGCCCTACCGCGGCGAGACCAGCGTCAATCCGTTCGTCTTCAGCCCCGGAGTCTTCTCCAGTCTCGACCTGACCACGCTCGGCTACGCCACCAGCTCGGATCAGTATTCTCTGTTTGCCGAGAACCGCCTCGTTCTGACGGAACAGTTCTCGCTGATCGCTGGCGCGCGCTACGATGCGCCCACGGTTCGTCGCGCAGACCCGCGCACTCCCTCGGCAGGGTTCACGAAGGATTTCAGTGCGCTGAGCTACCGCTTCGGCGCGGTCTACAACCCGACGCCCGACAGCTCGCTCTACGCGAGCTACGCCACCGCCGTGGATCCCGTGAACTCGCTGATCACCCTGTCGCTGGCGCAGAAGGATTTCGAACTCTCGACGGGCGAGCAAATCGAGATCGGCTACAAGCAGCTGTTCTGGGAGGGCCGGGGTGAGTTCACGCTGGCAGGTTACCGGATCACGAAGGACAATCTGCTGACGGCCGATCCGCTGCGGCCGGCCGTGTCCATCCAGGTCGGCAGCCAGTCTTCGCATGGCGTCGAGGCGTTCGCCTCGCTCGGGCTCTGGGAGAACTGGCGCGTCGAGGGCAACATCGCCTTGGTGCATGCCCAGTACGACGACTTCCAGCAGGCGGTTGGCAGCGCCGCCGTCAACTTCGCGGGCAATCAGCCGATCTCTGTTCCCGCTCGCGTCGCCAATCTCTGGCTGTCCTGGGCCTTCGCACCGCGCTGGGAAGCGCGGGCCGGGGTGCAGTTCGTTGGCGAGACCTTCAGCGACTTCGCCAACACGGTGCGGCGTCCAGCCTACGAGGTCGTCAACGCGAGCGTAGACTACCGCGTGAGCGAGACCTCACACTTCAGCGTGCGCGCCTACAACCTACTCGACAAGGTCTACCCCGTGACGGGGAGTTCGGTGTCGTGGCTGCTAGGCCGGCCGCGCTCGGTCGAAGTCGCCTACAACGTTGCCTTCTGAGGGCGTACGCGCATGCATATCGAGCAACGCGAACTGCCCCGGGCCGGGGCGGACAATCCCGTTCTGGCAATCCGGGCGGCGGTCAAGCGGTTCGGCGCACGCACCGCCCTCGATGGCTTGGACCTCACGCTCCGTGCCGGAGAGGTCTTCGCCCTGCTCGGGCCGAACGGAGCCGGCAAGACCACGACGATCAACCTGATCCTCGGCTTCCTGAAGCCGGATGCCGGCGCAGTCCAGGTCTGCGGGATCGAGGCCGGATCCGATCCGGTCGGCGCGCGAGGCCATGTCGCCTACATTCCCGAGCAGGTCGCTCTCTATCCAGGTCTCTCGGGCCTCGAGAACCTGCGCTACTTCGCGACGCTGGCCGGCCTCGACCTGAGCGCCGACGCATCGCGCCGCCTGCTCGCCGAGGCCGGTCTGCCCGACGAAGCCCATCCGCGATCCGCCGCCGCCTACTCGAAGGGCATGCGCCAGAAGGTCGGGATCGCCGTCGCCCTCGCCCGCCGGGCGCGCCTCCTGCTTCTCGACGAGCCGACCTCCGGGCTCGATCCGAGCGCGGCGGCCGATTTCTCCGTCACGGTGAGACGCGCTGCGGAGCGGGGCACCGCGGTGCTGATGGCGACCCACGATCTCTACCGGGTGCGCGAGATGGCCGACCGCGTCGGCGTGCTGAGCCGCGGCCGGATCGTCGAGGATATCGATCCGAAGACGCTCGACCATGTTGCGCTTGAACACCTCTATATCGAGCGCCTCGCCGAGATCGCGGCATGAAGCGGGTCGCGGCTGAACTCGCGCTGACCGTTCGCGATGCCCGCGTGCGCTGGATCGGCGCCATGCTGGTCCTGCTTCTGGCCCTGACAGGCTTCGGTGCTTGGCGGGAGGCCCAGCTTTACGCGGCTCAAGCGGCCCAGATCACGGCAGCCGAGCGCGAGCGCTGGCTTGGGCAAGATGCCAAGAACCCCCATTCAGCCGACCATTTCGGCTTGTGGGTATTCCGGCCCTCCGCACCGCTCGCCGTGCTCGACCCCGGCACCGAACCCTATACCGGCCGCATGGTGCGAGTGGAGGCGCACGTGTTCAACGACGCGGTCTACCGCGCCGTGCAGGATGCCGGTCCGCTCGCCCGCACCGGCCTCGGCACCATCGCCGACATCGTGCAGCTCGTGGTGCCGCTGGCGGCGATCCTACTCGGCTTCTCCGCCTTCGCTGCCGACCGGGAGCGCGGTACCCTTCGTCTTGCCCTGGGTAACGGTGCTCCGCCCGGACGCCTGTTCGCCGCCCGTTTCGCGGCGCTTCTCCTCGTCCTCATCCTCGTCGTCGGCTGTCCGCTCCTCGCGATCGGCGGCCTGGTGATGGCAGGCCAGGATGGTGACGACTGGCAGGTGCCGGCGCGCCTGCTGAGCTGGATCGCCGTACAGATCGCCTACGCGAGTGTGTTCCTGCTCCTGGCGATGCTCGTCTCGCTCGTGGCTCGGACGGCCCGCGCCGCCCTCGCGGCTGCGCTCGTCGCCTGGGTCCTGCTCTGCGTCGCGGCGCCTCGCCTCGCGACGGCCAGTGTCGACGCCTTCGCGCCCGCACTTTCGTACCGCGAGGTCCGGGCGCGCATTGATGCGGGCTTTCGAGCGCACAAGACGGCGGAGGCCGGCGACGAGCGCGCCCGGGAGGTCCTCGCCCGCTATGGCGTCGACAGCGCGAGCGAGCTGCCCGTCGACCTCGACGGTCTCATGATGTTCGAGAACGAGAGCCACAACTTCACGGTCTACGATCGCGAACTCGGTGCCTTTTTCGAGAGCCTCGCGGGTCAGGAGCGGGCCTTCGCTTGGGCGGGCCTGCTCTCCCCGCGGGTCGCCCTGCAGGCGCTCTCCCAGACGCTCGCCGGCACCGACTTCGCCCAGCATGCCCATTTCGTGTGGAGCGCCGAAGCGTATCGCCGCAGGATCTCCGAGCGCATGAACGGCGAGATCCGTGATCGTCCGCAGCACGGGAGGGGCCGGCTCATCGCCGGGTCGGAGCTGTGGCAGCAAATCCCGCCCTTCGTCCACGCCCCGCTGCCGTTCACGCAGTCCCTGGCAGATGCGCGGGTGCCGGCTCTCGTCCTTGCCCTCTGGCTCGCCCTGCTCGCCGGCCTGAGCCTGCCGATGATCCGGAGGCTGAAGCCGTGAGCGTCGCCCGCTTCCCCCGTCTGCTCGGCGCCGAACTGCGGCTGATCCTGCGCGAACGCCTGACCTGGGCCATCATTGCTGCTCTCCTCGCGGCCCTCTGTCTGGCTGCCTGGACCGGCGCGGAGCGCGTCGCGCGCGAGCGGACTGCCATCGCCGAGGCGGCCGACGAGAGCGCGCGGGCCGTCCGTGAGGCCCGGGCCGCCCATGAGCACTATGCCAAGCCGAGCCCGATCAAAGTGAACTACTGGCAGGATCCGACTGACGCGTTCGGCTTCATGACCTACTTCATGGCCGCCTACGCCGTGAAGCCTCCGACCCCGCTCGCCCTCCTCGCTGCCGGCCAGTCGGATGTGCAGCCCGCGGTGATGAAGGTCAGCTTCGGCTTCAGCACGGTGTTCGATGATACGGCCTACGAGCTCGGCTCGGCCGCCGGACTCAAGCTAGGTCCCTTCGATCTTGCCTTCGTCCTGGTCTACCTCGTCCCGCTCGCGGTGATCGCGCTCGCCGGCACGCGCCTCTCGGCCGAGCAGGATAGCGGGATCCTGCGGATGATCGCCGCGCAGCCCGTTGGGCCGCGGCGGGTCGCGGCGGCGAAATTCGGTGCGGTCGCGCTGGTCGCCGTCACCGGTGTCGTCGGTGGTACGGGCTTGGCGCTGGCCCTCGCTGGCGGCCTCGGACCGCTCGCCGGCTGGGAGACCACGATGGTGCTGCTCGCCGCGGCACTCGCGACCTACGTCTTGCTCTGGGTTGCGGCCTGCGCGCTGGTGGCAAGCCTCTGGCGGGGAGCGGTCGCTGCTCTGGCGATCCTCGTACTGACCTGGGCCGGCATCACCGTGGTTCTGCCGACGGGGCTCGGCATCGCGCTCGATGCACTCGCACCGAGGCCCTCCCGGATTGCGGCCATCGATGCCAGCCGGCAGGCCCAAGCCCTGTTCTCGACTGCCGAGAACGGCGCGCGAATTACGGCTGCCTGGGCATCCCGCAAGGTTCCAGACGCCGTGCAGCAGCGGCCGGAGCTCATTGAGGCGCCTGAGATCAAGCGTCTGGCCCGTGATGCGTTCTACGACGAAGCCTTGGCCGATCATCGCGAGTCTTGGCGCGTGCACGCTCTGGCCGCCTCGGCCTGGAGCCGGCGTCTGGCGCTCCTCTCGCCCGCTACGATCCTGGCCCTCGCGCTGGAGACCGCGGCCGGAACGGATGCGGGACGACACGCGGACTTCCTGACGGCCGGCGGCGCCTATCGGCGCCGGCTGCGCACCTTCTTCGAGCCGCGCATCCTGGCACAGGCCATCAACCCGGTTCCGGTCTGCGCGGGCTGCTCGGCCCGTCTCGGCTTCGACGCCTACGATGCCGTGCCGGCATTCGAGCCCGCGATTCCTCGTGCCACCGCCCAGCGTGAGGCGCTGGTGGCGCTCGGCTGCCTCTTGGCTGGCGCGCTGCTGCTGACCGCTCTCACCTATCGCCGATTCACGGAGTGGCCGTCGTGACGCTCTCGCATCCAAGCGATGTGAGGACGACCGTGGATCGACGCATCGGCGAGACCGCACATCTCGGCTGGCCGATCGACGGCCTGCGGGACACGATCCCACCGGTGACCGGCAGCGCCGACGCGTGGCCGCCGGGACGGCTGTGCTCGGCTCGAGAGCATTTTCCGTTTAATCTGGATCGTATCCTGCCGCGGCGAAGAAGTTGGCGCACTCGTCTGGCGTGACGGTGTCGATGAGCCGTCCGATGGCCGACCATAGCCCTTCGACGGTGCGCTCAGCGGCCTT
>DYYG01000025.1 GCA_020741775.1 Methylorubrum populi | reverse complement strand
CGCACGATCCTGGGCGAGATGGGCGCCGAGCAGCTGCTGGGCCAGGGCGACATGCTGTTCATGGCCGGCGGCGGGCGCACGACGCGTGTGCACGGGCCGTTCTGCTCGGACTCGGAAGTCGAGAGCGTGGTCGCCCATCTCAAGCGCCAGGGCCGGCCCTCCTATCTCGAGGCGGTCACCGCCGATGACGGCTCCTCCGACCAGCCGGAGAAGCCGGCCAAGGGCTCACGGGCCGCGGCCAAGGCCGAGAAGGACGACTTCGCCGAAGCCGAGGAGTCCGACGCCCCGGTCTTCGACATCGGTGCCTTCGCGGCGACCGCCGGGGCCGAGGGCGGCGAACTCTACGAACAGGCCATCGCCGTGGTGCTGCGCGACCGCAAGGCCTCGACCAGCTACATCCAGCGCCGCCTGCAGATCGGCTACAACCGCGCCGCCTCGATCATGGAGCGGATGGAGATCGAGGGCATCGTCGGCCCGGCCAACCACGCCGGCAAACGCGAGATCCTGGTCGAGGGCCTCGCGGGCGCGCCCTCGGGCGGTTACGACGACGAGTGATCTCCCGAGCCTCGTCCCGAAAGCCGATGCCGGGCTTTCGGGACGAGGCCCACGAACCTGGCCCGTCGCATATTCGCCACAGGGGCCGGTTCTATCACCGGACACGACTTCCGGACGCTCCGCCGCCAGGCGCGTCCGCACCGGGGCCTGGTCCCCACGCCGCCTCCTGCGCGCCCGCAGCTTTCGGAGATGCCCTGACGATGACTGGCCGACGCCTCACCCTCGCCGCCGGTCCGCTGCTTCTCGCCGCGCTGGCGCTCCAGCCGCAGCCGGCCGGTGCCCAGGTCTCCTCGTTCCTCGACGGGCTGTTCGGCCGCAAGGAGGAGCCGCCCGCCCCTCCGGCCGCGGCGCCCGAGCCGCAGGCGGCCCCCGCCCCGGCCAAGAAGGCGGCGCAGAAGCCGGGCAAAGGGACCGACAAGGGAGCGGACAAGACCGCCGAGAAGACCACGGAAAAGCCTGCGGAGAAGACCGGCAGCATCAAGGCGGCGGCCAAGCCCGGCGCCTCGGCTCCGGCGGCTCCGGCCAGTCCCGGCACGCGGGTGGCGGCGGTGGGAGCGCCCACTCTCGGCGCCTCGCTTCAGGACGCCGATCCGGCCACGATCGTCGCGGCGGCCAACGCCTATTTCAACGGCTTCCAGACCCTGACCGGCTCGTTCATCCAGATCGGCGCGGATGGTCGGCGCATCGGCGGCAAGCTGTCGCTGGCCAAGCCGGGCCGCCTGCGCTTCGAGTACGACCAGCCCTCCCCTCTCGAAGTGGTCGCGGATGGCACCTCGGTCGCGGTGCGCGACCGCAAGCTCGGCACGCAGGATCTCTATTTCATCTCGCAGACTCCGCTGAAATTCCTCCTGCGCGACAAGATCGATCTCACCCGCGACCTGACGGTAACGGAGGTGACCAACGATCCGGGCGGCGTGCGCATCGCCCTGGAGGACCGCTCGACGCTCGGCGGCACCTCGAAGATCCAGCTCTTCTTCGATGCCGAGGTGAAGACCCTGTCGCAGTGGCGGATCACCGATCCGCAGGGCTACCTCACCACCGTGCAGCTCTCGAACCTGCAGAAGGGCAAGGCCGTCGACGGTTCGCTGTTCTTCATCAATTACGGCCGCGCCGAGGACAAGGCGATGCAGCGCCAAATCGAAGGGCAGAACCCCTAAGGCCGAGGATCGCAGCGGCGCGCG
The DNA here is from genome assembly GCA_020741775.1 of Methylorubrum populi. Classification (GTDB taxonomy): domain Bacteria; phylum Pseudomonadota; class Alphaproteobacteria; order Rhizobiales; family Beijerinckiaceae; genus Methylobacterium; species Methylobacterium populi_B. The sequence continues at coordinate 106,348 of DYYG01000025.1, read as the reverse complement.
GGAATAGGGCTCGATTTCCGAACCCCGAACCTCCAAACTCTTGCCACATCTTATGTTATGCCGTCAAAATTCCTAGCATAATGCCAGGAATACGCTTCGGCACGAGCTTACTTTAAGAATCCGTTGAGGGGCCGACAGCCCAATGAGCGGGCCGCCAAAGCAGGGCGGCCTCCATGGGATGCCGTCCGGCCGCATGTCTGCCCTCGCCGCTCCACCGCTTCCGGCCGCTCCTCCGTTCGCGGAGGCCCTCGCCGAGATGGCCACCCCTCTCATTCTGCTCGATACGGGCGGCACGGTGAGCTTCGCCAATGCCCGCGCGGCGGCTCTGCTCGCCTGCGCCGAGCCGGCCGGCCTCTCCCTCGGCGCCCTGCTGGCGGCCGGCGGCGTCGCGGAGCCGGAGGCCGAGCCGGTTCTGGCGGCCCTGCGTGCCGCCCGCGCCCTCTCCGCCCCTCTCACCCTGGCCGGCGACCGCCGGGTCGATGCGGCGCTGACGCCGCTCTCCGTCGGCGGCTTCGCCCTCACCTTCGAGGACGTTACCGAGCGCATCCGCGGCGCGGCCCTGGCCCGGCAGGAACCGCTCACCGGCCTGTGCAACCGCGTCGGCCTGCACGATCATCTCCACGCGGCGCTCGCCGAGGCGGCCCGGACAGGCGCGCCCCTCGCGGTGCTGATGCTCGACCTCGACCGGTTCAAGGCGGTCAACGACACGCTCGGCCACCCCGTGGGTGACGCGCTCCTGCGCAAGGTCGCCGAGCGTCTCCACAAGGCCACCCGCCGCGGCGACGTGGTGGCACGGCTCGGGGGCGACGAGTTCGCCATCCTCCAAGCCGGCGCCGAGCAGCCGCAAGCGGCGGAGACCCTGGCGCGCCGCCTCGTCGATCTCGTCGGCCGCACCTACGTCGTCGAGGGGCACATGCTCAATGTCGGCGTCAGCGTCGGCATCGCCATCGCCCCGGCCGATGGGCAGGACGCGGATGACCTGCTGAAACATGCCGACCTCGCCCTCTACCGGGCCAAGGCCGAGGGGCGGGCCACCTACCGCTTCTTCGAGCCGGCGATGAACGTGCAGATGCAGGCCCGCCGCAGCCTGGAGATCGACCTGCGCCGGGCGCTCGCCCTCCGGCAGTTCACCCTCGCCTTCCAGCCGCAGATCCGGCTCGAGACCGGGGAGGTGGTCGGCTTCGAGGCGCTGCTGCGCTGGACCCATCCCGAGCGCGGGCCGGTCTCGCCGGCCCTGTTCATTCCCTTGGCCGAAGAGATCGGCGTCATCGTCGGCATCGGCGAATGGGCCTTGCGCGCCGCCTGCCGCGAGGCGGCGGGCTGGGCGCAGCCCGCCTCGGTCGCCGTGAACCTGTCCCCGGTGCAGTTCCGCGGCGGCAAGCTGGTCGAGACGGTGATGAACGTGCTGGCCCAGACCGGGCTCGATCCGGCCCGCCTGGAACTGGAGATCACCGAGGGGGCCCTGCTGGAGAACACCGACGATGTGCTCGCCGTGCTGAACGGCCTGCGCGCGCTCGGTGTGAAGATCTCGATGGACGATTTCGGCACCGGCTACTCGTCGCTGAGCTACCTGCAGAAATTCCCCTTCGACAAGATCAAGATCGACCAGTCCTTCGTGCGCGGCATGGAGGGCAATGCCGAGTGCGGCGCGATCGTGCGGGCCATCGCCCGGCTCGGGGCCAGCCTCGGCATGCGCACCACCGCCGAGGGCGTCGAGACGACGAGCCAGCTCGACGCCATCCGCGCCGAGGGCTGCACCGAAGTCCAGGGCTACCTCACCGGGCGCCCGATGCCGGCCGCCCAGGCCGCCGCCCTGCTGTCCGAGTCCCCCGCCGCCGACATCCGAGTCCTCAGGAACACGCCATGAGCCACGATCTGCGCCGCCTCGTCTATTACAGCCGCAACCGGATCGGCGGCGCGCCCGAGGCGATGGACGGGACGCTCCGCGACATCCTCGCCGCGAGCCGCGCCAACAACGCCCGCGTCGGCGTGACCGGGGCGCTGATGTTCAATGCCGGCTGCTTCGCGCAGGTGCTGGAGGGACCGGAGGCGGCGGTGGAAACCACCTTCGAGCGGATTCAACAGGACGAGCGCCACGGCGAGGTCTCGCTGCTCGCCTTCGAGGCGGTGGAGGCGCGGCTCTTCACCGGCTGGTCGATGGCCTATGTCGGCGCCTCGAAAGCCGATGCCGCCCGCTACGGCGACATGGCCGGCGAGAGCGGTTTCGACCTGTCGCGCATGACCGGGGACAGGCTCTGCGCCGTGCTGCACGGCCTCGCCCTGGAGGAGGAGGCGGCGGCAGCCTGACACGCCGCGGTTTGCGCGCCGCGCGGGTTGGGCTAACGGGGCGGCATCCCTTGCCCTCTGTCATCAGGCATTCCCGTGCGCCTCACCGTCACGACCTGGAACATCAACTCGGTGCGGCTGCGCATCGAGTCCGTGCTGCGCTTCCTGGCGCAGGCCCAGCCGGACGTGCTGTGCCTGCAGGAGACCAAGTGCCCGGACGAGCTGTTCCCGCTCAAGGCGTTCAAGGGATCGGGCTACGAGAACATCGTCTTCGCCGGGCAGAAGGGCTATAACGGCGTCGCGATCATCTCACGGTTTCCGCTGCTGACCCGCGCGGTGATGAGCTTCTGCGAGCGGGCGGATGCGCGCCACATCTCGGCGGCGCTCGGGCCCGAGGCCGGGCCGGCGGCGGGCCTCGTCCTGCACGATTTCTACGTGCCGGCGGGCGGCGACCTGCCCCACCGCGACCTCAACCCGAAATTCGCGCACAAGCTCGACTTCTTGGCCGAGCTGCGCGCCTGGGGCGGGCGGCGCGTCGCCGGCCCGGCGATCCTCGTCGGCGACCTCAACGTCGCGCCCCTGGAGCACGATGTCTGGTCGCACAAGCAACTGCTCGACGTGGTGAGTCACACCCCGGTCGAGACCGAGGCGCTGGAGACGCTGCGGGGCGAGGCCGGCTGGATCGACGCGGCGCGGTTCCTCACCCCGGAACCCGAAAAGATCTACACGTGGTGGAGCTACCGCTCGCCGGACTGGGCGGCGGCGAACAAGGGGCGGCGCCTCGACCATGCCTGGGTCTCGCCGGACCTCGCCGGCACCCTGCGCAAGGTCGAGGTGTTCCGCGAGGCCCGGGGCTGGGAAAAGCCCTCGGACCACGCCCCGGTGACGCTCACCCTCGAACTGTGATCCGGGAACGCGAGCGGCTCCCCGGGCATTGGGCTTCCAATTCGCACTTTCACCATGGAGTCCATCCGGATGCGCTCGATCCTGCGCCAGATCCTCGTCGTCTTCCTCCTGCCCAAGGCCATTTCCTACCTGCGTCGCCGCTATGGCGGCGGCCGCGCGGCCGGCCAGCACCGCTCGTACTGAGTCCGGGCTTCCCAAGGAGAGCGTTTCAAGGGAGCAGTCTTGCCGGGGCGCCGGGGTGGAGAGCCCCGGCCTCCCTTCACCCAGGGCCCTGCCCTGGATCCACGACAGGGCGTGTCCTTTCGAAACCTGGATTCTCCGCGACACGCCGCCGGCCATAGCCGAACCAGATCGCCAGCCCGAGTGCGAGCCAGACCAGCAGGCGGAGCCACGTGTCGCCGGGCAGGCTCACCATCAGGGCGAGGCAGGCGAGGATGCCGAGCACCGGCACGAGGGCGCCTCCGGGCACCCGGAAGGGCCGCGCCCGCCCAGGCTCCGTACGGCGCAGGATCAGCACGCCGGCGCAGACCAGGATGAAGGCGAACAGCGTGCCGATGCTGACGAGTTCGCCGAGCACGTCGATCGGCACCAGCGCCGCCACCAGCGCGGTGGCGAGCCCGATCAGCCCCTGCGCGACGAAGGGCGTCCGGCTGGTCGCGCCGATGCGCGCGAACACGTCCGGCATCATGCGGTCTCGGGCCATGGCGTAGCCGATGCGCGCCTGCCCGTAGAGCGCGGTCAGCGCCGCCGTGGTCAGGCCGATCAGCGCGCCCAGCTTGATCGCCACCGAGAAGCCGGTGAGCCCGGTCGCCGCCATCGCTTTGGCGATCGGGTCGGCCACGTCGAGGTCGCGATAGGGCACGAGGCCGGTCAGCACCGCCGCCACCGCCACGTAGAGCACAGCGGTGACGACGAGCGAGCCGATCAGCCCCACGGGCGCGTCCCGCTGCGGATCGCGGGTCTCGCCGGCGGCGGTCGAGACGGTCTCGAAGCCGACATAGGCGAAGAACACCACCCCCGCCCCGCGGAAGATGCCGCTCCAGCCGAAGGCGCCGAACGTCCCCTCGTTGGCCGGGACCAGCGGCTGCCACAGCTCCGGCCGCACATGAGCGGCGCCGATGCCGAGAAAACCTAAGATGATCGCGACCTTCAGCGCCACCAGCACGGCGTTGGCGCCCGCCGCCTGCCGGTTGTCGCGCATCAGCAGCGCGGTGAGCACCAGCACGATCAGGGCCGCCGGCAGGTTGAACCAGCCGCCCGCCCCCGGCGCGGCGGCGAGCCATGCCGGCAACCTCACCCCGGCATCGGCCAGGAGGCTCTGGGCATAGCCGGCCCAGCCGACCGCGATGGTTGCCGCGGCGAAGGCGAATTCCAGCACCAGATCCCAGCCGATGATCCAGGCCGGCAGCGCCCCGAGCGTCGCGTAGGTGTAGGAATAGGTCGAACCCGCGACGGGAATCATCGCGGCGAGTTCGGCGTAGCACAGGGCCACCAGCCCGCTCGCCACCGCGCCGAGCACGAAGGACAGCATCAGCCCCGGGCCGGCGAAATTCGCCGCAGCCGTACCGGTGAGCACGAAGATTCCCGCGCCCACGGTGGCGCCGACGCCGATGCAGACGAGGCTGAAGGCGGAGAGGTTTCGCGCCAGCGCCGGCCCCTCCGCCTCGGTGGCGAGGGCGGAGATGGGCTTGCGGGTGCCGAGGGCGGAGCGGAGCATGGGATGTCGTGGGTCGGTTCGGACGAGCCGGCAACGCGAAAATCGCGCCGAAGCGGCGGCAATGTGAAGCTGGGCCCGGCCGAACGGACGGGGCAAGCGCTTGAAAAGCGATGACCCCGCTGTCCGGGCACGAATGTCCGGGCGCGAAGAGCGCCCCGCGTAGCGGGCCTCGGCTGTGCCGAGGCATCGCGCGGCGCGACAGCCAAGGCCGCGGAGGCGGCCACCGGCGCTTGAGGTCGGGAAGGCAGCTGGGTGATCGCTTTCGAGCGATCACCCAGTCGAACGGGCGGCGGCACTGGCACTTCCCGCGGTTTCGTGTATGGTCCGCGCCGCCTCGACCCGGCCACGGGCGGGGCCTATGCCGCTTGTGGCAGACCGCGCTGGACGACATCCCGGCACCGGCCCGACCGCAAGCATGTTCCGGGCGCCCTTCCCCCTGGCGGGCGGCGCCTCACCAAACCTCACCCGAAAGGCCTGCGATGTCGATCACGGCAGAGCGCAAGACCGCGCTCATCAAGGAATACGCCAAGGGCAACAAGGACACCGGCTCGCCGGAGGTCCAGATCGCCATCCTCACCGAGCGGATCACCAACCTGACCGCCCACTTCAAGACCCACGGCAAGGACAACCACTCCCGCCGCGGCCTCCTGAAGCTGGTGTCGCAGCGCCGCTCGCTGCTCGACTACCTGAAGCGCAAGGAAGAGGCGCGCTACCGCACCCTCATCGAGCGCCTCGGCATCCGCCGCTAAGGCATCTGGCGCGGTCCCCTCTCGGGACCGCGTTTCGCTATGGACTGTCCGGGCATGGGGCCCGGCCGGTCCGCCCCGGGCGGCTTGAAGGCAAAGGGCGCCAGGGCAGGATCGCGAGACGCTTCTCTCACTCGAAGCGTCTCGCCGTCTTGCCTCTGGCGGCGCCGGGTTCGCCCGAACCGCATGTTTGAAGGCAAGAGACCTATGTTCGACGTACAACGTGAAGAGCTGATCTGGGGCGACCGCAAGCTCGTCCTCGAGACCGGCAAGACCGCCCGGCAGGCCGACGGCGCCGTGGTCGCCACCTATGGCGAGACCACCGTGCTCGCCACCGTGGTCGCGGCCAAGGAGCCGAAGCCCGGCATCGACTTCATGCCGCTGACCGTGAACTACCAGGAGCGCGCCTACGCCGCCGGCCGCATCCCCGGCGGTTACTTCAAGCGCGAGGGCCGTCCCTCCGAGAAGGAGACGCTGGTCTCCCGCCTGATCGACCGGCCGATTCGCCCGCTCTTCGTCGAGGGCTGGCGCAACGACACCCAGGTCGTCGTCACCGTCCTCTCCCACGATCTCGAGAACGATCCGGACATCGTCTCGATGGTGGCGGCCTCCGCCGCCCTGACGCTCTCCGGCGTGCCGTTCACGGGCCCGATCGGCGCCGCCCGCGTCGGCTTCGTCAACGGCAGCTACAAGCTGAACCCGCTGGTGACCGAGATCGCCGAATCCACCCTCGACCTCGTCGTCGCCGGCACCCAGGACGCCGTGCTGATGGTCGAGTCCGAGGCCAAGGAGCTGTCCGAGGAGGTGATGCTCGGGGCCGTGATGTTCGGCCACAAGCACTTCCAGCCGGTGATCGAGGCGATCATCCGCCTGGCCGAGAAGGCCGCCAAGGAGCCGCGCGACTTCTCCCCGCCGGAGAATTCCGACGTCGAGAAGGCGGTGCTGGAGATCGGCGAGACGGAACTCCGCGAGGCCTACAAGAAGACCGTCAAGCAGGAGCGCTACGCCGCCGTCGACGCCGTGAAGGCGAAGGTGGTTGCCGCCCTCTGCCCGGCCGAGGGCGAGCAGAAGTTCTCGCCTGAGAAGGTCAAGGCCGCCTTCAAGGAGGCGCAGTCGAAGGTGGTCCGCTGGAACATCCTCGACACCGGAAGCCGCATCGACGGCCGTGACGTGAAGACCGTCCGTCCGATCGTGTCGGAAGTCGGCGTGCTGCCCCGCGCCCACGGCTCGGCGATGTTCACCCGTGGCGAGACGCAGGCTCTCGTGGTGGCCACTCTCGGCACCGGCGAGGACGAGCAGTTCATCGACGCGCTCGAGGGGACCTACAAGGAGCGCTTCCTGCTCCACTACAACTTCCCTCCCTATTCCGTCGGTGAGACCGGCCGCATGGGTTCGCCCGGCCGCCGCGAGATCGGCCACGGCAAGCTCGCCTGGCGCGCGATCCGTCCGGTGCTGCCGGCGGCCCACGAGTTCCCGTACACGATCCGCGTGGTCTCCGAGATCACCGAGTCGAACGGCTCCTCCTCGATGGCCTCGGTCTGCGGCGGCTCGCTGTCGCTGATGGATGCGGGCGTGCCCCTGCGCCGTCCGGTGGCCGGCATCGCCATGGGCCTGATCCTGGAAGGCGAGCGCTTCGCGGTGCTCTCCGACATCCTCGGCGACGAGGATCATCTCGGCGACATGGACTTCAAGGTGGCCGGCACCGAGGAGGGCATCACCTCCCTCCAGATGGACATCAAGATCGCCGGCATCACCGAGGAGATCATGAAGGTCGCCCTCGCCCAGGCGAAGGACGGCCGCGCCCACATCCTCGGCGAGATGGCCCAGGCCCTCACCGCGGCCCGTCCGGAGCTCGGCGAATACGCGCCGCGCATCGAGACGATGCAGATCCCCACCGACAAGATCCGCGACGTGATCGGCACCGGCGGCAAGATCATCCGCGAGATCGTCGAGAAGACCGGCGCCAAGATCAACATCGAGGATACCGGCATCGTGAAGATCGCCTCCTCGGACGGCAAGGCGATCAAGGCGGCCTATAACTGGATCCGCTCCATCGTCGCCGAGCCGGAGGCCGGCACGATCTATGACGGCACCATCGTCAAGATCATGGAGTTCGGCGCCTTCGTGAACTTCTTCGGCGCCAAGGACGGCCTCGTCCACATCTCCGAGCTGGCGGCGCAGCGCGTCGCCAAGGTCGGCGACGTCGTCAAGGAGGGCCAGAAGGTCAAGGTGAAGTTCCTCGGCGCCGACGAGCGCGGCAAGATCCGCCTGTCGATGAAGGTCGTCGACCAGGAGACCGGCGAGGACATCACCGAGCGGCTGAAGGCCGAGCGCGCGGAGCGCGGCGAGCCGGAGCGCGAGGAGCGCAGCGACCGGGGTGATCGTGGCGACCGCGGCCCCCGTCGCGACCGCGGCGAGCGTCGCCGGGAATCGTCGGGCGAGTAATCGCCTCTCCTCCTTCGCATCGTCTTGTTGAAGAGCGCGGCCCTCCCGGGGCCGCGCTTTTTGCGTTTCCCCCTTCGAGAACGCCTGCGCGAAGCGCCTCCGGGGATGAGCGCGCCCGATAGGCCGCGAGCCGCACAATCATTCCGCAGGCATCATACCAGATCCGTTCGACCCCTTCGGGATGGCGGATCTGGGCTTCGCCCAGACGCCGCGCGGGCTTGCTGAGACGGGAACCGCTTTGATCAAGCGGATCCCCGTCTCAGGGCCCCAAAGGCAAGTACGAGCCAATTGCCGAATTTCCATAAGTTTTCTGCAAGTTTGGAACAGAGACAAACCTAGCAAATCGACCGGATTAGGGCCCGCTCTCCCCCGTCTATTATAATAAAATAAGGGGGGAATTTATGATGAAAGCGCAAGGGCGCCACGCTTTGTCGTGGCCGATGCTGCTCGCGTCCGTCGCCAGTTCAAGCATCGTCGCGGCCCTCATCCATCCGGCCCATGCGCAAGTCACGGAGATCAATACCGGCCCGCCGACGGCTCAGGCGGTCCATCCCCTGCCACAAGCCGCCCTGCCTCGGGCCGCGTCCGTCGACGGCGTGACCCTCGACACGATCAGCGTCTCGGGCTCCCGCTCCGGGCGCGGTCTCGTGGTCGACAGCTCCGGCGCGCAGGTCGGCTACATCGCCAAGCGCCTGCGCTCCTCGACCAAGACCGATACGCCGCTCATCGACACTCCGCAGGCGATCTCGGTGGTGACGCAAGCGCAGATCCGCGATCAGAACGTCCAGAGCCTCGGCGACGCCTTGCGCTACGTCCCCGGCGTCGCCATCGCCCAGGGCGAGGGCCATCGCGACGAGATCCTGATCCGCGGCCAGCGCACCAACGCCGACTTCTTCGTCAACGGCATCCGCGACGACGCCCGCTATTTCCGCGATCTCTACAACACCCAGCGCATTGAGGTGCTGAAAGGCCCCAACGCGATGATCTTCGGCCGCGGCGGCGGTGGCGGCATCGTCAACCGGGTGCTCAAGGAGGCCGACGGCGTACCGATCCGCGAAGTGCTGCTGCAGGGCGGCCAGTTCGCGAACAAGCGTATGGCGCTCGATGTCGGCGACCGCCTCTCCGAGACCGCCTTCTTCCGCCTCAACGGCGTGTTCGAGGATACCGGCACCTATCGCAACTTCATCGATATCCGCCGTTATGGCGTGAACCCGACGATGACGCTCCTGCTCGGGCCGCAGACGACGCTACGCCTGTCCTACGAGTTCTTCAGCGACAACCGCATCCCCGACCGCGGCATCCCCTCGCAGGGCGGCCGGGCCTGGCGCTACCGCGACAATACGGCGACCCTGTTCGGTGCGCCGCTGATCTCACGCGGCTCGATCGATGCTCAGATCGGCACTGCCCAGCTCGACCATGTCTTCGAGAACGGCGTCGTCATGCGCAGCCAGTCGCGGATCGCCGATTACCGGAAGTTCCACCAGAACGCGTTTCCGAACGGGCCGGTCAATGCCGATAATTCGGAAGTCGTCCTGCGCACCTATAACAGCCAGACCGATCGCACGAACTATTTCAACCAGACCGACTTCACCTACAAATTCGCCACCGGGCCGGTGGCGCATACCCTCGTCGGAGGGTTCGAGCTCGGCTACCAGCAAGGCATCGACTTCCGGCGCGACGGCTTCTGGAACACGACCGGGAGCCGCGATCTCGTGGTGAACCCCTACTCGCCGGTGACTGCGGTCGGAGCGACCTATCGCAACATCGCCTCCGGCAACAACAACACCTACGCCCTCGGGCTCGCGGCGGCCTTCGTTCAGGACCAGATCGAGATCGACGAGCACCTGCAGTTCATCGCCGGGCTTCGCTACGATCACTTCAACTTCGAATCGCGGGATCGGCGTGACGGCAGCCTCAATGCCCGTATCGACAACCTCGTTTCGCCCCGGGCCGGCGTCGTCGTCAAACCGCTCGACAACCTCGCCGTCTATGGCAGCTACGGCGTGTCCTACCTGCCGAGTGCCGGCGACCAGTTCCGGGTTCTGACACCGGGCCTTGCCCTGGCCGAGCCGGAGACATTCGTGAATGCCGAGATCGGCGTGAAATACGACGTCACGCCCGCATTGCAGCTGACGGCGGCCCTGTTCAACCTCGACCGCACCAACCAGCCGATCCCCGACCCCAACAATCCGGGCTTCGTCCTCGGCGCCGGCCGCACCCGCACGCAAGGGGCGGAGATCGGCCTGAACGGATACGTCACCGACTGGTGGGCGGTCGCCGGCGGCTACGCCTTCACCGATGCGCGCATCAGCGCCGATCTCAGCGATTCCGTCGTGGCCGGCAACATTGTCGGCCTCGTCCCCCTCAACACCTTCAGCCTCTGGAACAAGTTCGAGATCGGCGGGGGTGTCGCGGTGGGAGTGGGCTATCTCAATCAGGCCCACAGCTTCGCCGCCTCCGACAACACCGTGCGCCTGCCGAGCTATTCGCGCTTCGATCTCGGGCTGTTCTACGAGTTCAGCGAGGCGGTGCGGGCGCAGGTGAACATCGAGAACCTGTTCGACCGCCGCTACATCGTCTCCGCGCACAACAACAACAACATCCTCCCCGGTGCGCCCAGGACCGTGCGCTTCCAGCTGATGGCCCGGTTCTGAGGCTCAGCGCGTGATCCTCCGCTTCATGGCAGCGCGCGCGGAACGGCACCGGCCGCGCCGCGTTCGCCCCGCGAACCGCAGATGCGTGAAAAGGAGCGGATGACCGTGAACGCGATGATCGAGGATATTTTTTCCGGCGAGCAGAACCTGAGCATGACCGAGCGGGCGGTGTCCGTCGCCCTCGGCCTCGGCATCGCCGCCGCAGCCGCCCAGCCGCGGCCGAACAAGTTCCTGAGCCTCGCCGCCCTGGTGGTCGGTGTCGGCCTCGCGATGCGGGGCGCCACCGGCCATTGCGCCGTCAAGGCCGCCGCCGGAGGTGGGCGCGACCTGACCGCCTGACGTCCCGTTCAGTCCAAGGCCGGCCCGCCCTCGCTGGCGGTGCCGGCATCGAAGCACGCTCGCGCCTCCTGGATCGCCGGGTGGCTCGCCTCGGCCCAGCGGACGAGGCGGGCGAGCGGATCGAGCAGCGCGATCCCCAAAGCCGTCAGACGATACTCGACGCTGGGCGGTTTGGTCGGAAACACCCGGCGCGCGACGAAACCGTCTCGCTCGAGATCGCGCAGCGTCTGAGTCAGCATGCGCTTGGAGATGTCCGGGACCCCGCGCGCGAGCGCGCTGAAGCGGGACGGCCCGGCGGCGAGAGCGATCAGGATCAGCATCGACCATTTGTCGCCGACCCGGTCCAGCACGTTCCGTACCGGACAGCCGGAGACATCGAGGCCGGCGGATTGCCAGCGGGCGAAACTGCGCGCCAGCTCCGCTTGCCCTGCCAGGTCGGCGGTTTCCTCCACGTCACCTTGTCCCAAGAAAGTGCCTCCTTCACGGCCTCGTCGGTCTCACTTAGTTACCTTCTACCACAGTGAGACCAGGATCGAGGACGCCATGACCATCTCTACGCCCCCCTTCGCCCATCCGCGCCTTTTCGTGACCGGTGCCACCGGCCAGCTCGGCCGCTTGGTGATCGACGCCCTGCTGAGGCAAGTGCCGGCAGACTCCCTCGTCGCGGGCGTCCGCTCCCCGGACAGCGCGGCGGCGCGTGGCCTGCGAGCCCGAGGCGTTGCGCTGCGGCACATCGATTACGACCGTCCCGAGACGCTGGAGACAGCCTTAAGCGGCATCGACCGGCTTCTGCTGATCTCATCCAGCGAGATCGGCCGGCGTGTGGTCCAGCATCGCAATGTCATCGACGCCGCCCAGCGGGCCGGCATCGGCCTGATCGCCTATACCAGCCTCTTGCACGCCGAGACGTCGCCGCTGGCCCTGGCAGAGGAACACCGGCAGACGGAAGCCGCCCTGAGAGCCTCCGGCATTCCGTACGTTCTGCTGCGCAACGGCTGGTACACCGAAAACTACACCGCTTCGATTCCGCCCGCCCTGGAACACGGTGTGTTTCTGGGCAGCGCCGGGGAAGGTCGGATCGCCTCCGCCGCGCGGGTGGACTACGCCGAGGCCGCTGCCGCCGTGCTGACGGCGGAGTCCCACGCCGGGCGGGTCTACGAACTGGCCGGCGACGAGGCCTATACGCTGACCGCGTTCGCCGAAGCGGTGAGTGCGGCCGCCGGCACAGCAATCGCCTACCGGAACCTGCCGGAGGCCGATTTCAAGGCGGCGCTGGTCGGAGCGGGCCTCCCGGAGGCTTTCGCGGCCCTGCTCGCTGATTCCGATGCGGGAGCGGCGCAGGGGGCCCTCGGTGAGACCGGCGGCCAGCTGAGCCGGCTGATCGGCCGGCCGACGACCCCCTTTCGCACCACGATCGCCGAGGCGGTCGCCCGCCACTGATCCTGTCTCCGGTCGATCAGACCGGAGGCAGGATCGGGGAGCGCGCGGCGTCTGAGCGGAGCCCAAATCCGCCATCCCGAAGGGATCAAACGGCTCTAGGCCCTTGTTGTGACGCGCTTTCTAGCGCCGAACCGGTGTCCACTTCGGCGGAAAGCGCTCTAGTATGAGGAGCTCTCCTCCGGATCGAGATCCGCCTCGCTCCCACCGGGGAAGGCGGCCGCCCAAACGTGAAAAGGGGCGGCTCCCTGAAGAGCGCCCCTTTTCTCAGCCTCGAAAGACCTGAACCGCGTTAGAGCGAGCGGCTGCTGGTCCGGCCGGCAATGAAGCCGTAGATCGCCAGCACGACGCAGGCGCCAACGATGGAGCCGATGAAGCGCGCGCCCTCGTTCGGCCCGTACCAGCCGATAGCCTGACCGATGAAGGTGGCGACGAAGGCACCGACGATGCCGAGGATCGTCGTCATGATGAAGCCCGCGGGCTCCTTGTCGCCGGGCATGATGAACTTGGCGATGACGCCGGCCACGAAGCCGATGATGATGGTCCAGAGGATTTCCATAGTCGTCCCAACCTCGCGATGCGTCTTCGGCATGATCCTCCGCCGCGAAGGACCGCTCGAAGACTTGGCCGTATTCGGATGACAAACGCGCGAGTGACGATGCCGGTTGCCTCACGATTCGCCGGAGCGGCCAAAAAATCTGAGCCGCTCCCCGCCGGAAACGGGCGATCGCCAGCCTTCTCGAACGGCGGCCATCGCCGAACCCCTTTACGGGCAACCGTCCGCAGCGGCAGAAGGGTCCGTCCTTTCAACGCGACGAGACCGGCATCCGACCCATGACCAACGCCACGACCATCGAACGCTACGAAACCGGCCCCCGCATGAGCCAGGCGGTTGCCCATGGCGAGCTCGTCTTCCTGGCGGGTCAGGTGGCCGCCGACGTGGTCGGCACCGGTGTCACGGCGCAGACGCAGCAGATCCTGGAGCAGATCGACCGGCTGCTGCTCGCGGCGGGCAGCGACAAGTCCCGCATCCTCTCGGCGACGATCTACCTCGCCGATATCGCCGGCTTCGCCGAGATGAACGCCGCCTGGGACGCCTGGGTCGACCGGAGCAACCCGCCCGCCCGCGCCACCGTCGAAGCACGGCTCGTCGCCCCCGAATATCTGGTCGAGATCGCCGTGACCGCGGCGCGGTCCAAGCCGTGATCCGGCGGCTCCTCCTGGGAGGGCTCGCCGCCCTCCCCCTTCTCCTCGGAGCGGCGGGAGGGCTGCGGGCCGAGGAGCGGGTCGTCAACATATACAACTGGTCGGACTATATCGACCCGAAGGTGCTCGACGACTTCACCAAGGAGACGGGCATCAAGGTTGTCTACGACACCTACGACAACAACGAGATTCTCGAGACAAAGCTACTGGCCGGCAAGTCCGGCTACGACATCGTCGTGCCGTCGGGCCCCTTCCTGCAGCGCCTAATCAAGGCGGGGGTGTTCCTGGCCCTCGACAAGGGCAAGCTGCCGAACCTCAAACATGCTTGGCCGGAAATCGCCAATCGCCTCCAGACCTACGATCCCGGCAACACCTTCGCCGTCGATTACATGTGGGGCACCACCGGCATCGGCGTGAATGTCGGGGCGGTGCGCGAGCGCCTGGGCGCGAATGCCGTCCTCAACAGCTGGAGCCTCGTGCTCAATCCCGGCTCGATGGCCAAGCTGAAGGATTGCGGGGTGATGCTGCTCGATTCGCCCGAGGACCTGATCCCGTCGATCCTGCCCTTCTACGGCTACAAGTCCGACTCGAAGCGCTGGGACGACATTACCACCGTGACCGACGCCCTCTACAAGGTGCGCGGGTCGGTGCGGAAATTCCACTCCTCGGAATACATCAATGGGCTCGCCAACGGCGATGTCTGCCTCGCGGTCGGCTATTCCGGCGACGTGATGCAGGCGAAGAAGCGGGCCGAGGAATCGAAGAACGGCATCGACATCGCCTACTTCATCCCCAAGGAAGGGGCGCTGATGTGGTTCGATGCCCTGGCAATTCCGAAGGACGCGGCTCACCCGGCGGAGGCGCACGCCTTCATCGACTACATGATGCGGCCCGAAGTGGCCGCAGCCAACACCAACTTCGTGTCGTATGCCAACGGCAACCTCGCCTCCCAGAAGCTGGTAAAGCCGGAGATCCGCAACAATCCCGGCATCTACCCGGATGAAGCGACGATGCAACGGCTCTCCGTCAACACCGCCTGGAACGACTCGACCCAGCGCTTCGTCACCCGGGCCTGGACGCGGGTGCGCACCGGACGCTGAGCTCTCTTCCATCGCATGAAAAAGGCCCCGGCTCGCGCGAGCCGGGGCCTTTTTCGTGGGTCCCTCCCCGCCCGCTGAGCGGACGGGGAAAGTGTTTCGAGCCGGCTTACTCAGCCGCGGCCGGGGGCAGCTCGCTGAGCTCGGCGGCATTGGCCGCGTTCTCGGAGGAGCGCTGCTGCAGGATCAGGCTGTCGCGGCGGCGCGCGATGGAGCGGATATCCGCCGCGAGCGAACCGGTGCCGGCCGGGATGAGCGAGCCGACGATGACGTTCTCCTTGAGGCCTTCCAGGGTGTCGACCTTGCCGTTGACCGCCGCTTCGGTGAGGACGCGGGTGGTCTCCTGGAACGAGGCCGCCGAAATGAACGACTTCGTCTGCAGCGACGCCTTGGTGATGCCGAGCAGGACGGGGACGCCCTGGATCGGCTTCTTGCCCTCGGCAAGCAGCTTCTCGTTGTACTCGGCCAGTTCGGTCCGGTCGATCTGGTCGCCGGTCAGGATATCCGAGTCGCCGCCATCGGTGATCTCCACCTTCTGCAGCATCTGCCGGACGATGACCTCGATGTGCTTGTCGTTGATCGACACGCCCTGGAGCCGGTAGACCTCCTGGATCTCGTTGACGAGGTAAGCGGCCAGCTCCTCCACGCCCTTGATCGCCAGGATGTCGTGCGGCGCCGGGTTGCCGTCGACGATGTAGTCGCCGAGCTCGACCACGTCCCCGTCCTGCAAGTGGATGTGCTTGCCCTTCGGGATCAGGTACTCGACCGGCTCCGAACCGTCATGCGGCGTCAGCGTCAGGCGCCGCTTGTTCTTGTAGTCGCGGCCGAACTGAATCGAGCCGGACTTCTCAGCGATGATCGCCGCGTCCTTCGGACGACGGGCCTCGAACAGCTCCGCCACCCGCGGCAGACCGCCGGTGATGTCGCGGGTCTTGGCCGATTCCGTCGAGACACGGGCCAGGATGTCGCCGGCCCTCACCTTCGCACCCGGATCGAGACCGATGATGGCATCGACCGGCAGGAAGTAGCGGGCATCCGAGCCGCGCGGCAGCTTCACCGGCTTGCCGTCCTGATCCAGCACCAGCATCGCCGGCTTCAGATCGGAGGTGCGGGCCGAGCCGCGCCAATCGATGACGACGCGCTTGGCGATACCGGTCGACTCGTCGGTGGTCTCCGTGATGGACTGGCCATCATAGAGATCCTCGTAGCCGACGATGCCGTCCACCTCGGCCACGATCGGACGGGTATAGGGATCCCATTCCGCGATGCGCTGGCCGCGCTTGATCGTATCGCCCTCGTCCACACGCACCTTGGCGCCGTATTGCAGGCGGTGAACCGCCCGCTCGGTGCCGTCCGGCCCGACGATCACCACCGCGACCGAACGGCCGGTGGCGATGAGGTCGCCGTCGGAGTTCTTGGCGAGCGACCGGTTGCGGATCTTGATCGTGCCTTCGAAGCTCGACTCGATGAAGGACGAATCCGCGATCTGCGCCGCGCCGCCGATGTGGAAGGTGCGCATGGTGAGCTGGGTGCCCGGCTCGCCGATCGACTGCGCCGCGATGACGCCGACGGCCTCGCCCATGTTGACGGGCGTGCCGCGGGCGAGGTCGCGCCCGTAGCAGGTGGCGCAGACGCCGCTCTTGGTCTGGCACACCAGCACCGAGCGGATCTTCACCTCCTGGATGCCGGCGGCGTTGATCGCCGGCAGGTGACGCTCCTCGATCGTCTCGCCGGTCTTGACGATGACGGTGCCGTCCTGCGCCACCAGATCCTCGGCCGTGGCACGGCCCAGGATGCGGATGGCGAGCGGGGCGACGACCTGGCCGGCATCGATGATGGCGCGCATCTTGATGCCGTTGGTCGTGCCGCAATCCGTCTCGCGGATGACGGCGTCCTGAGCCACGTCGACGAGGCGGCGGGTCAGGTAACCGGAATTCGCGGTCTTCAACGCCGTATCCGCGAGACCCTTACGAGCACCGTGGGTGGAGTTGAAGTACTCGAGAACGTCGAGACCTTCCTTGAAGTTCGAGATGATCGGCGTCTCGATGATCTCACCCGACGGCTTGGCCATGAGGCCGCGCATCGCCGCGAGCTGCTTCATCTGCGCGGGCGAACCACGGGCGCCCGAGTGGCTCATCATGTAGATCGAGTTGACCTGCTTATCGGCCCCGTTCTCGTCCTTACGGACGGCGGAGATCCGGCCCATCATCTCGGCGGCGAGCTTGTCGGAGCACTTGGCCCAGGCGTCGACGACCTTGTTGTACTTCTCGCCCTGGGTGATCAGGCCGTCATTGTACTGCTGCTCGTAATCCTTCACGAGCGCGCGGGTGTCGTCGACGATTTCCCACTTGTTCTCCGGCACGACCATGTCGTCCTTGCCGAACGAGATGCCGGCGCGGAAGGCGTGGCTGAAGCCGAGCGCCATGATCCGGTCGCAGAAGATCACCGACTCCTTCTGACCGCAATGGCGGTAGACGGTGTCGATCATCGCCGAGATTTCCTTCTTGGTCATCAGCTTGTTGACGACGTCGAAGGGCACCTTCGGGTGCAGCGGCAGCACGCCGGACAGGATCACGCGGCCCGGAGTCGTGTCGTAGATCCGCGACACGGGCTCGCCGTCCGGCCCGAGGCCGCGCCAGCGCCACTTGATCTTCGAGTGCAGCGACACGGTCTTGGCGGCGAGCGCGTGCTCGAGCTGACCGATATCGCCGAACACGCCCTGCATCGGGTTGTTCTTATCGTCGACCTTGTGCTCGCCGACCGCGCCATCGGCGACGATCGAGAGATAGTAGAGGCCGAGAACGATGTCCTGCGACGGCACGATGATCGGCTGACCGTTGGCCGGGTGCAGGATGTTGTTGGTCGACATCATCAGGACGCGCGCTTCCAGCTGAGCCTCGAGGCTCAGGGGCACGTGCACGGCCATCTGGTCGCCGTCGAAGTCGGCGTTGAACGCGGCGCAGACCAGCGGGTGGAGCTGGATCGCCTTGCCCTCGATCAGCTTCGGCTCGAAGGCCTGAATGCCGAGGCGGTGCAGCGTCGGCGCGCGGTTGAGCATGACAGGATGCTCACGGATGACCTCGTCCAGGATATCCCAGACCTCGGGCTTCTCCTTCTCGACGAGCTTCTTGGCCTGCTTGACGGTGGCCGAGAAACCCTTGGCGTCGAGGCGCGCGTAGATGAACGGCTTGAACAGCTCCAGGGCCATCTTCTTCGGCAGGCCGCACTGGTGGAGCTTCAGCTCCGGGCCGACCACGATGACCGAACGGCCGGAATAGTCGACGCGCTTGCCGAGCAGGTTCTGGCGGAACCGGCCCTGCTTGCCCTTCAGCATGTCGGCGAGCGACTTCAGCGGGCGCTTGTTGGCACCCGTGATGACGCGGCCGCGGCGGCCGTTGTCGAACAGCGCATCGACCGCCTCCTGAAGCATGCGCTTCTCGTTGCGGATGATGATGTCCGGCGCGCGCAGCTCGATCAGCCGCTTGAGGCGGTTGTTACGGTTGATGACGCGGCGATACAGGTCGTTGAGATCCGACGTGGCGAAGCGGCCACCATCGAGCGGAACCAGCGGGCGCAGGTCCGGCGGGATGACGGGAACGACCGTCAGGATCATCCATTCGGGACGGTTGCCCGAGAGTTGGAACGCCTCGATGATCTTGAGGCGCTTCATCAGCTTCTTGGGCTTCAGCTCGGAGGTCGTCGTCGCGATCTCCTCCTTGAGCGAGGTCGCGATGCCTTCGAGGTCGAGCTCCTGCAGGATGCGCCGGATCGCCTCGGCGCCGATCATCGCCGTGAAGCTGTCCTCGCCATACTCCTCCTGCGCGCGCAGATACTCTTCCTCCGACAGGAGCTGACGCTCCTTCAGGGGGGTGAGACCCGGCTCGATGACAACGTAGGACTCGAAGTAGAGGATCCGCTCGAGATCCTTGAGCGCCATGTCGAGCAGCAGACCGATGCGGCTCGGCAGCGACTTCAGGAACCAGATATGGGCGACGGGGGCCGCCAGCTCGATATGGCCCATGCGGTCGCGCCGAACGCGCGCGAGGGTGACCTCGACACCGCACTTCTCGCAGATGACGCCCTTGTACTTCATGCGCTTGTACTTGCCGCACAAGCACTCGTAGTCCTTGATCGGCCCGAAGATGCGCGCGCAGAACAGGCCGTCGCGCTCGGGCTTGAAGGTCCGGTAGTTGATCGTCTCCGGCTTCTTGATCTCACCATAGGACCAGGACAGGATCTTCTCGGGCGAAGAAATCGAGATCTTGATCTGGTCGAAACTTTGCGGCTGGGCCTGCTGATTGAAAAGGTTCATGACCTCTTGGTTCATGATCCGCTCCTTAGCTGCACGACGCCCCGCGCCTGGGCTGACGTGACTGAAACTCAGATCCGGCGCCGCGCTCCGCGAAGCGCCGCTGGCCGTCGTCATGGTCCGGAAGGCTCCGCCCCTTCCCGCTCGACCGCGGCAGCGCACCGGAAGATGCGCCGCCGCGGGAGGTATCGTTGCCGTTACTCGGCGGCGTCGGCCGGCGGCTCGATCTGGTCGTTGGCCGCCTGCTGCTGCTTGGAGTTCGTCAGCTCGACGTTGAGGCCGAGCGAGCGCATCTCCTTCACGAGCACGTTGAAGGATTCGGGGATGCCGGCCTCGAAGGTGTCGTCGCCGCGGACGATCGCCTCGTAGACCTTGGTGCGGCCGGCCACGTCGTCCGACTTCACCGTCAGCATCTCCTGCAGCGTGTAGGCCGCGCCGTAGGCCTCCAGCGCCCAGACCTCCATCTCACCGAAGCGCTGGCCGCCGAACTGCGCCTTACCGCCCAGGGGCTGCTGGGTGACGAGCGAGTACGGACCGATCGAGCGCGCGTGGATCTTGTCGTCCACGAGGTGGTGCAGCTTCAGCATGTAGATGTAGCCCATCGTCACCTTGCGGTCGAAGGGCTCGCCGGTGCGACCGTCATAGAGGGTCGACTGCGCCGAGCGGTCGAGCCCGGCCATCTCCAGCATCGTCTCGATGTCGGCTTCCTTGGCGCCGTTGAACACCGGCGTAGCCATCGGCACGCCGCGGCGGACGTTGTTGCCGGCCTCGGCCAGATCCTCGTCCGACAGGCCCTCCAGCTCCGCGGGGGAGTAGATCGCCTTCATCTCCTCCTTCAGCGGGCCGATATCCTGCGTCTTCAGATAGGCATCGACCGCCTTCGAGACCTTGCGACCCAAGCCCGCAGCCGCCCAGCCGAGGTGCGTCTCCAGGATCTGGCCGACATTCATGCGCGAGGGCACGCCGAGCGGGTTGAGCACGATGTCGGCATGCGTCCCGTCCTCCAGGAACGGCATGTCCTCGATCGGCACGATGCGCGACACGACACCCTTGTTGCCGTGGCGGCCGGCCATCTTGTCGCCGGGCTGGATCTTGCGCTTCACCGCCACGAAGACCTTGACCATCTTCATGACGCCGGGCGGAAGCTCGTCGCCGCGCTGCAGCTTCTCGACCTTGTCGAGGAAGCGCTGCTCAAGGCGCTTCTTCGACTCGTCGTACTGCTTCTGCATCGCCTCGATCTCCGTCATCAGACGGTCGTCGACGACGGCGAACTGCCACCATTGCGAGCGGGGATAATCGTTGATGATCTCCCGGGTGAGGGTGGTGTCCTTCTTGAAGCCGCGCGGACCGGCGATCGGCGACTGACCGACCAGCACGTCGGCGAGACGGGCATAGGTGTTGCGGTCGAGGATGGTCTGCTCGTCGTCGCGGTCCTTGGCGAGACGCTCGATCTCCTCGCGCTCGATCGCCTGGGCGCGCTCGTCCTTGTCGACGCCGTGGCGGTTGAACACCCGGACCTCGACGATGGTGCCGGTGACGCCCGGCGGCACCCGCAGCGAGGTGTCGCGCACATCCGAGGCCTTCTCGCCGAAGATGGCGCGCAGGAGCTTCTCCTCCGGCGTCATCGGGCTCTCGCCCTTCGGGGTGATCTTGCCGACCAGGATGTCGCCCGCGTGGACCTCGGCACCGATATAGACGATGCCGGCCTCGTCGAGGTTCTTGAGCGCCTCTTCCGAGACGTTCGGGATGTCGCGGGTGATTTCCTCCGGACCCAGCTTGGTGTCGCGGGCCATCACCTCGAATTCCTCGATGTGGATCGAGGTGAACACGTCATCCTTCACGATCCGCTCGGAGAGCAGGATCGAGTCCTCGAAGTTGTAGCCGTTCCACGGCATGAACGCGACGAGCACGTTGCGGCCGAGCGCGAGCTCACCGAATTCGGTCGAGGGACCGTCGGCGATGATCTCGCCCTTCTTCACCGGCTCGCCGACACGCACCAGCGGCTTCTGCGTGATGCAGGTCGACTGGTTCGAGCGCTGGAACTTCTGGAGACGGTAGATGTCGACGCCCGGCTTCGTCGGGTCGGTTTCTTCCGTGGCCCTGATGACGATACGGGTGGCATCCACCTGATCGACGATGCCGGAGCGGCGGGCGGCGATGGCGGCGCCGGAATCGCGGGCGACCACCGCCTCCATGCCGGTGCCGACGAAGGGCGCGTCGGCGCGAACCAGCGGCACCGCCTGGCGCTGCATGTTCGAGCCCATCAGCGCGCGGTTGGCGTCGTCGTTCTCGAGGAACGGGATCAGCGCCGCGGCGACCGAGACGAGCTGCTTCGGCGACACGTCCATGAGATCGACGCGGTCGGGGGCGACCACGATGACCTCACCCGCGCGGCGGCAGACCACGAGGTCGTCCGTCAGCTTGCGGTCGGCATCCATGCCGGCATTGGCCTGGGCGACGTAGTACTTCGCCTCCTCCATGGCGGAGAGGTAGGCGACCTCGTCGGTGACCACACCGTCCTTCACCCGGCGGAACGGCGTCTCGATGAAGCCGTACTTGTTCACGCGGGCGAAGGTCGCCAGCGAGTTGATCAGACCGATATTCGGGCCTTCCGGCGTCTCGATCGGGCAGATGCGGCCGTAATGGGTCGGGTGCACGTCGCGCACCTCGAAGCCGGCGCGCTCACGGGTCAGACCGCCCGGGCCGAGCGCCGAGAGGCGGCGCTTGTGCGTCACTTCCGACAGCGGGTTGGTCTGGTCCATGAACTGCGACAGCTGCGACGAGCCGAAGAACTCGCGCACCGCCGCCGCGGCGGGCTTCGCGTTGATCAGGTCCTGCGGCATCACCGTGTCGATATCGACCGAGGACATGCGCTCCTTGATGGCGCGCTCCATCCGCAGGAGACCCAGACGGTACTGGTTCTCCATCAGCTCGCCGACCGAGCGGACGCGGCGGTTGCCGAGATGGTCGATGTCGTCGATCTCGCCCTTGCCGTCGCGCAGGTCCACCAGCGCCTTGACCACCGCGAGCATGTCCTCGCGGCGCAGCGTGCGCACGGTGTCGGCGGCGTCGAGGTCGAGGCGCATGTTCATCTTCACGCGGCCGACCGCGGAGAGGTCGTAACGCTCGGCGTCGAAGAACAGCGAGTGGAACATCGCCTCGGCGGTGTCGAGCGTCGGCGGCTCGCCGGGACGCATGACACGGTAGATGTCGAACAGCGCGCCCTCACGGCCCGAGTTCTTGTCCACGGCGAGGGTGTTGCGGATGTAGGGGCCGACATTGACGTGGTCGATGTCGAGCACCGGGATCTCGGTGACGCCGACATCGTCGAGGCTCTTGAGGAGCTTCTCGGAGATCTCGTCGCCGGCCTCGGCCCAGATCTCACCGGTCTGCACGTTGACCAGATCCTCGGCGATGTACTGGCCGACGAGATCCTCGTCGGTCGCCTTGAGGAACTTGGTGCCCTTCTCGCCGATCAGGCGGGCATTGCGGGCATTGAGCTTCTTGCCGGCTTCGAGCACCACCTCGCCGGAATCGGCGTCGATGAGATCGACGGAAGCCTTGAAGCCCTTGAGCCGCTCGGCATCGAACGGCACGCGCCAATCCGCCCCGTCCCGCTCGTAGGTGACGCGGTTGTAGAAGGTCGAGAGGATTTCCTCGCCGTCCAGGCCCAGCGCGAACAGCAGCGAAGTGACCGGCAGCTTGCGCTTGCGGTCGATGCGCACGTGCACGATGTCCTTGGCGTCGAACTCCACGTCGAGCCAGGAACCCCGGTAGGGGATGATGCGGGCGGCGAAGAGCAGCTTGCCGGACGAGTGGGTCTTGCCCTTGTCGTGGTCGAAGAACACGCCCGGGGAGCGGTGCATCTGCGAGACGATGACGCGCTCGGTGCCGTTGACGATGAAGGTGCCGTTATCCGTCATGAGCGGCATGTCGCCCATGTAGACATCCTGCTCCTTGATGTCCTTAACGGACTTGGCGCCGGTGTCGGGATCCACATCGAACACGATCAGGCGCAGCGTCACCTTCAGCGGAGCCGCGAAGGTGATGCCGCGCTGGCGGCACTCGTCGACGTCGTATTTCGGCGCTTCGAAGGTGTAGCGCACGAATTCGAGCAGCGCCGTCGAGGCGAAGTCCGAGATCGGGAACACCGACTTGAAGACGCTCTGGAGCCCCTCGTCGGCACGGCCGCCCTCGGGTTCGTCCACCATCAGGAACTGGTCGTAGGACGCCTTCTGAACCTCGATGAGGTTCGGCATCTCGGCGACTTCCCGGATCTTGCCGAAGAACTTGCGAATGCGCTTGCGACCGACCAGCGTGTTGGCCATGAGACCTCGCTCCACCACCTCAGCGTAGGGTGCCCGGGGAAGGCTTGCGACAAGCCTCCCGCCACCGGGCCTGAAGGGCCGTCCCGCCGGACGATCAGCCCACCCGAACCGAATTCGTCTTCTGTTCGCCGCCGCACCCGCCTTCGGATGCACGGCCGCCCGAAGCGGCGTTAGCCCGCGAGCCGGAGCCCGCGGGCGTCTGGCCGGCGCGGCCCCGAGAGGCGCGCGCCGGATGCGATGGGCCGGATCCGGCCCACCGACAAATTACTTGAGCTCGACCTTGCCGCCGGCCTTCTCGAGCTGGGCCTTGATCTTCTCGGCCTCGTCCTTGGCAACCGCCTCCTTGACAGGCTTCGGGGCGCCCTCGACGAGGTCCTTGGCCTCCTTGAGGCCGAGGCCGGTGATCGCGCGGACCTCCTTGATGACCTCGATCTTCTTGTCGCCGGCGGAGGCGAGCACGACCGTGAACTCGGTCTGCTCCTCGGCGGCGGCAGCGGCGCCACCACCAGCGGCCGGGCCAGCGGCGACGGCGACTGCGGCAGCAGCCGAGACGCCCCACTTCTCCTCGAGGAGCTTGGCGAGCTCGGCGGCCTCGAGAACGGTCAGCGAGGAGAGGTCCTCGACGATCTTGGCGAGATCAGCCATGTGCGTATTCCTTCGGTATATCGGTTTGAACGGGTCGGTTTGTAAGGGGGAAACGGCTCAGGCCGCTTCGTCCTTCTTGGCATAGGCCCCGAACACGCGGGCGAGCTTGGCCGCCGGCGCGTTGACGACCTGGGCGACCTTGGTCGCGGGAGCCTGGATGAGGCCCACGAGCTTGGCGCGCAGTTCGTCGAGGGACGGGAGCGAGGCGAGCGCCTTCACGCCGTCCGGGTTCAGGGCGGTCGTTCCCATGGCGCCGCCAAGAATCACGAGCTTGTCGTTGGTCTTGGCGAAGTCCACCGCAACCTTGGCGGCCGCGACCGGATCGCTCGAATAGGCGAGCAGGGTCGGACCCTTCAGGAGGGGCTTGATGGAGGCGACGTCCGTGCCATCGAGAGCGATGCTGGCGAGCCGGTTCTTGGCGACCTTCACGGTGGCGCCGGCCTGCTTCATCTGCGAACGCAGCTTCTGCATGTCGGCGACCGTGAGGCCCTTGTAGTGGGCCACGACGACGACGGCGCTCGTATCGAACACGCCGTTGAGCGTCGAGACGAGATCAGCTTTAGCTGTCCTGTCCACTGTGCTCTCTCCGGTTGGCGGAACCTGGAGCAGGTCCGCCGGTTGCACTTGCCGCCCGGAACGGATCTCGGCTGAGAAGCCGGATCCGCCGCTCGGGCGACGTCTCACGGCCCTGTCCCCTTGAAGCGCCTGGAGGCCCCCCGCGGGTGAGATTGGTTCAAACCGATGCCTCCCTCCGGTGCCCGACGGCCTCGAAGCGAGGTGTGTAAAATTCGGTCTTCCCCGTCTGTGCAGGCTGTCTCCGATTAAGCCGGTCGCCCGGCGCCTGCAGTCTCGGACAGGACATAGCCGGAAACGGTGCTCGGAGCGGCTGCTCCAAGACCCTTCCGGCCATCACCGCCCGGTCGCCCAGGCGGTATCTCGAATGGAAACCGACCGATTGGCCGATCCCTTCCAATTGGGTGAATTCGTGGAGCGCGGTCTATAGCGGCGTGCAAGCCGCCTGCCAAGTCCCGGACCGCGACTTTTCCGTCGCAGGCAAGTCTGCGGCAAAGCGGGAGCTTCGCCGCCGGATGCCGGCCGCAGCCCCGGCGGCGGTGCCCAGCCAAAGCCTGAGCGCCACGCCCCGTCGCATTGCCATCGGGCGCGGCCCTCGCTCCGGCGGTTTCCCGTCGCCGAAGCGGTTCTCCCATCGAGGGCAGGCGCCCGGTCAGTAGTTGATCTGCAACTGCCCGCGGAACAGATCGCCCTCGGCCCGGCCGAAGCGGCTGATGCTGGCCTCGCGGCGGCGCATATTGGCGTAGGCCAGGGTCAGCTCGACCGACTTGATCGGCTGGAACTCGATGCCGAGCTCCACCTCGTCGGTATCGAGGCGCGGCGCTCCGTTCCCGACCTTCCAGCCGCCGTCATAGGTCTGCCAGCGGATATAGGGCATGAACGGCCCGACCGGGGAATGATCGACCTTATACATCGCCTGGACGTAGCCGCCCTGGAGCGGCTTGGTCTGGATCGACCGGGTGACGGGGTCGTATTCGGGGCCGCGCCCCCAGTTCCACTCCGCCTGCAGGCCGAAGGGTTGCGGATAGAGGATCGCGTGCAGGCCGACGCGCTCGTCGTCGTAGCCCTGGGCCAGGGTGGTGGTGGAGCCGAAGGTCGCCTCGGGCCGGAACCGGTTGCGGTACGCGGAGCCGCCGACCTCCAGCACCTGGCCCCTGAAGATCTCGCCGAGCCCGTCGAGCTCGAACGGCCAGGTCGCCATCATCACCGTCATCAGGTCGTTGTTGGCCTCGATGCGGTTGATGGTCTGACCGTTATAGATGCCGACGCCGAAGGCGCCGTAATTGCCGAACAGCTTCTGCCCACCCGCGGCCAGCCGGTCCCAGATCCGCTGCACGTGCCAGGGGGTGTAGTAGAGGCTGATGCCGATATCGCGCTCGCCGGGGACGCCGCTGTTGATCGCGTCGGAGCGGTCGAGGGTCAGACGGTTCTGCGAGGATTGCAGGTTTTCCCAGCCGAACGGCACCTTCTGCTGGCCGAAGCGCAGCTTGGTGCGGCGCTCGTCGTCGAGGAACACGTCGGCATAGGCGTCGCGCAGCTGCGTGTAGTGCTGGCGTGACTCGGTCCCCGCCTGGTTGGAGACGTTCACCGCGAAATCGGGCTGGATGTAGATGAACACCCGCTCGTGGATGTCGCCCTGGAGGACCAGGCGCACCCGGCGGAAGGTGAAGTTGTTGCGGTCGGTGATGCCGCTGTCGTGGACGGAGCGCAGGCGCGAGACGCCGGACGGGGCGGTGTCGTCGCCGGACAGGAATTCGTTGCCGCGCAGCTGCGTGTAGCCGCGCAGGGACAGCCGCTCGAACCAGGTCTTGGGCCGGGCATTGTGGTCGGGCCCGTCCGCGAGGAGCTGCGGCGCGGGCGGCACCAGCGCGTCGTACCACGTATCCGGCTCGTCGAGGGCGAAGCGGTGCGGGACCCGGGCGGGCACCGCCGGCTGGCCCACCGCCGACTCGATCGGCCGGCCGGCCGCCGGGAAGGTTCCGGCATCGGTGGCGCGGGCATTGGCCGGCCGGGTCGCGACCGGGACCGCGCGCCGCGGGCCCCTCCCCTGAGCCTCCGCCTGGGCCTTGATCATGGCCTTGAGCTCGTTGATCTGCCGCTGCAGCTCCGCCACCGTCTGCGCCCGCGCCGAAGCCGCCGGCAGCACCAGCGCGCTCGACACGAGCAGCGCGGCCAGAAGACGTCGATTCATCTCTCAAACCCCCTTTGCCGCGTTCCAGGCCGGCGTGATGACGCTCGCCGTGTTGTGCTGGACGCGTGCCCTTTCGGGCTGCGGATGATCGAAAGCAGCGCGCCTCCCGGGCCGCCGAACGACACCTTGCCGCCCTGCGCCGCACGACCGGCGCATCCGGAAAAGTCGTTAGTCGGCTCAGTCGTTTAGCGACCCGGTGCGCCCCGCATCCCGGCAGCGGCGATAGCATCGGGCCGAAACCATTGAAAGTAATAGCGATTAAAATCACAGTATAATTTGCACTCATTACTATAATGACGCTGCCAACGCATGTTTAATCCTGGCAAGTTGACAATTAATATCGTCATAAAACCGACGTGTAAAAATGCTTTTCTATAGACTTTAGACTTCATCACCCAACAACTCCGATCATCGGAGAGACGCGCCTGTCCGCTGCGCGAGGGGTTGAGATGCGACGCGCGGCGCCGCCTGCGGTGGTGTTTTGGCCTCCGCTCCATGCACCGGCCGCATGACGCCATCCCCGGCACGATCTCCGGCCCCGGCTGTGTCTGGAACGCCGCACCGCGCCCCGGCCCTGCGGCGTTCCGGCCGCTCTCGGATCACGATGTCGCGGAAAGAGGGGACGCCAACGCGTGGGGCTGTGCTAGATTGGAGGTCATGCGATGCTCCCTCCCCGTCTCGTCCCGCCGGCGCATCCTGTGCGTCTTCCCGGCCTACACGCCGTCCTTCGGCACCTTCTCCCACGCCTACCCACTGATGGGTGGGGTGAAGGCCTTCATGCCGCCCCAGGGTCTCCTGGTGATCGCGGCCTACATGCCCGAGAGCTGGGAATGCCGCTTCGTTGACGAGAACATCCGGCCCGCTTCGGCGCGGGACTTCGCCTGGGCCGATGCCGTCTTCGTCTCAGGCATGCATATCCAGGAGGGCCAGATCCACGATATCGGCCGGCGGGCGCATGAGGCCGGCAAGGTCGCGGTGCTCGGCGGCCCCTCGGTCTCGGGCGCGCCGGAAAAATATCCGGATTTCGACTATCTCCATGTCGGCGAGATCGGCGACGCCACCGACCGCCTCATCGAGATCCTCGACCGTGACCTCGCCCGCCCCACGTCACAGGTGGTGCTCGATACCAAGGACCGGCTGGCGCTCAGCGAGTTCCCGGCTCCGGCCTACGAGGCCGTGCCGCTCAAGCGCTACCTGATCGGCTCGCTGCAATTCTCCTCGGGCTGCCCCTATCGCTGCGAGTTCTGCGACATCCCGCAGCTCTATGGCCGCCAGCCGCGCCTGAAGAGCCCGGAGCAGATGTGCGCCGAACTCGATGCCATCATCAGCCAGCCCGGCCATCCGGCGGTGGTCTACTTCGTCGATGACAACTTCATCGGCAATCGCAAGGCGACGCGGGAGATGCTGCCGCACCTCGTCGCGTGGCAGAAGAAGAACAACTACCCGCTCCAGTTCGCCTGCGAGGCGACGCTGAACATGGCCAAGCAGCCCGAGATCCTCGAGCTGATGCGGCAGGCCAACTTCATGACGGTGTTCGTCGGCATCGAGACGCCGGAGGCCGACGCGCTGAAGGGCATCGACAAGACCCACAACGCCGCCGTGCCGATGTACGAGGCGATCGAGACCCTCAATTCCTACGGCCTGGAGGTGACCTCCGGCATCATCCTCGGGCTCGATTCGGACTCGGACACATCCGAGCAGAACCTGATCGACTTCATCGACCGCTCGGCCATTCCGGTGCTGACGATCAACCTGCTTCAGGCCCTGCCGAAGACGCCGCTCTGGGACCGGCTGGAGCGCGAGGGCCGGCTCGTCCACGATGCGAGCCTCGAATCCAACGTGCTGTTCAAGCGCCCGCACGACACGGTGGTGAATTCCTGGCGCCGGGCCATCGCCCACGCCTACACCCCCGAACACCTGTTCGAGCGCTTCAAGCACCAGTGCGACGTGACCTACGGCAACCGCATCGTCACGCCGACGGCGGGCAAGCTCACCTTCACCAACCTGCGCCGCGGCCTGATCCTCGGCTTCAACATCATCACTCGGGTCGGGCTCCTGTCCGACTATCGCCGGCCGTTCTGGCGGGCGGCGGGCCACGCCCTGAAGCGGGGCCAGATCGAGGCGGTGTTCAACATGGGCTTCGTTGCCCATCACCTGATCCGCTTCACCCGCGAGGCCCTGCGCGGCGAGCACAACGCCTCCTTCTATGCCGCCAAGGCGGCGGAGGCCGAGGCGCAGCGGGAGCGGAGCTGGTGGGAGAATACCCGCCGCCGGTTCGTGCCGGAGCGGGAAGCCGCCTGATCGCGGCCGGGCGGTCCCCGTCCCGGATCGAGATCCGGGACGGGGACCGCCCGCGCAAGCGCGTCAGAACTTGCGCACCAGCGGCGCCGGAGCCACGGCAGCCGGGGCGTCCCACTGATAGCGGAACCCGACCGAGACGACGTCGGCGCTGGCATCGGTATAGGCGGCGAGCGGGATGTTGCCGACATTGTAGTCGCGGCCCGGCCCCGCCAAGAGGCGGCTCCGCTCCACGAAGAGATGGGCGTAGCTCGCCGTCAGCAGCACTTTCTCGCTCCAGCGATAGCTGCCGCCGACCGAGACGATGTAACGATCGTTGTCGGGCAGGCGGGCCGAACGGTTCGAGAAATCGATCGGCCCATCCTCGTAGGCGAAGCCTGCCCGCAGCGTCAGGTTCGGCGACCAATCGTACTCGGCACCGATCGAGTAGAAGAACGAGTCCTTGTACCGGAGCGGCAACTGGCTCACGGGTACGCCGAGGGCCGTCGAGACGATGCCGATGTCACCCAGTCTCGACCAGTTGTCCCACTCGAAGCCGAGATTGATCCGGGTGACCGGGTTGATGTCCTGAGACAGGCCGACACTGACCTTCTCCGGCGTGTTGAGCTTGGCCCGCACCGCGCCGAAGGCCAGCGCCTGCCGCGGATCGGGGAAGCCGATGGCGCCCTCGATGTCGTGGTGGACCGAGGAGCGATAGCCGATGCCGAACACCGTGCCGGCCACGGGGGTGATCGTGGCACCCGCCGTGAAGCCGACGCCCCAGGACTCGCCCTTGAGCGAGCCCGACGGATAAAGGGCCGGGAACAGGCCTGGCACCGGCACCGCCTGGCGCAGGGTAAGGCGGAAATACTCGATGTTCGGGCCGGCGGCGACGGAGAGCCACTCGTTGACCTTGAAGCCGATCACCGGGTTGAAGGACAGGGAGAAGATCCGGGAGGAACGGGCATAGGGCGAACCCGCCCAATCCTGCCGCGGCTTGGTGACGAGGCCGTAAGGCGCGCCGGTCTGGAGACCGATCCAGAGCCGGTCGGTGAGCTGGTAGGAGGTCGCGCCGGCCGGCACCACGGCGCCCTGGCCGATCTCACCGGAGGAGCCGAAGGGGAGAAGACCCGGCGCGGTGCCGACGGTCGGCGTGATCTTGGCCGACAGGTTGATGAAGCTCAGGCTCTGCTCGCTGGCGAAGCCGGGCCGCATCGTCACGGTCGCCGGGTTCCAGAACATCGACGAGACGCCAGCCCCGCCCGATGCCGCGCCGGCGAAGGCCATGCCCAGGCCCTGTGCGCTCTGCTCGCGCAAGCCGAAAGCACCGGCCTGCGCCCCCGACGACGCTGTCAGCGCGGCGGCCGCGAAGGCCCCTGCGATGCCCAGCGCGCGGATCGTCCCACTCGTCATGTTTCCTCTCCGAACCGTCTTGGCGAATCCAAGTTATGCCGGCCAGGGAAAGGTATCGCCCGTGCGTCGTCTAGAGGCCTCAAGGTGGGTTCCTGAATTATATATCAATAGAGGAATTTTTGTCACGGAATGGTGAAACCGGTCGCGAAGCTGGGACTTCGTGTCTTGAAGGGTTTCGCCTCCGCCCCCTGCTCCGTCGATGCCGGAGGGGCGCAGCCTCGGGCTCAAGGCCCCCGGCAAGACCCTCGGGAATGCGTCGACAGAACGGGGACACCGACGATGAAACTGATTCGGCACGGTGCGAGCGGAGATGAGAAGCCGGGCCTGGTGGATGCCCGCGGCGGCCTGCGGGACCTGTCGGGAACCCTGCGCGACATCGCGGGGGCAGGGCTGTCACGGGACTCCCTCGACCGGCTCGCACGGATCGATCCGGAGAGCCTGCCGTTGCTGCCCCCTGGCACCCGCCTCGGCCCCTGCGTCGGCGGCACCCGCAACTTCGTGGCGATCGGCTTGAATTATGCCGACCACGCCGCCGAGACCGGCGCCGCGATCCCCGCCGAGCCGATCCTCTTCAACAAGGCGCCCTCCTGCATCGTCGGCCCCAACGACACGGTGATCCTGCCGAAGGGTTCGGCCAAGACCGACTGGGAAATCGAGCTCGCCATCGTGATCGGCGCCCGCGCGTCCTATGTCCACGCCAACGAGGCCCTGCGCTACGTGGCGGGCGTCTGCATCTGCAACGACCTGTCCGAGCGCGAATTCCAGATGGAGCGCGGCGGCACCTGGACGAAGGGCAAGGGCTGCCCGACCTTCGGCCCCCTCGGGCCCTGGCTCGTCACCCTCGACGAGATCCCCGACCTGAAGAACCTCTCGATGAGCCTCGATCTCAACGGCAGGCGGATGCAGACGGGCTCGACGGCGACGATGATCTTCGACGTGCCCCAGATCGTGGCCTACGTCTCGCACTTCATGATGCTGGAGCCGGGTGACGTCATCACCACTGGCACGCCTCCCGGCGTCGGGCTCGGCATGAAACCGCCGCGCTACCTCAAGAGCGACGACGAGATGGTGCTGCGCATCGACGGCCTCGGCGAGCAGCGCCAGCGGGTCGTCGCCTTCGACGACTGGACTGCGAAGGTCGCCGCCGGCGAGCCGACACACTGACGGCGGGGTCCCGCACATACGCGGCTTCCGTGAGGGGGCCGCGTGGAGCTTCGGATCGTCACTCCGTTGCCTGAACGCCGTCCTGCGGCCCTGACTCCGCGGCGAGGCGGTCGATCAGGGCATCACAGGACGGCGTCCAGCCGTCACAGGCGAACGAGAGGAGGACCTCCGTATATCCACTCCTCTCGATGATCCTCAGGCAGCGATAGGCGGCCGGCTGGTGCTCCCTGGCGCGCCACAGGGTCCAGACCATCTTCCGCTCTGAATCGTGGATCTCGACGAAGGATGCGGTCTTCCGCGCCACCTCCGTTCCCGGATCGGCCGTGATGGCAGCCAGCATCGCGTCGAAGGGCAGAACCAGACGCCCGCAGAGCTGTGTTGCCCCCGCGGAGTGCGGGAGAAGCACCGCGAGCGCGGCTGCGATGGATGTCTTGAGGAATGCACGCATCGGACGTTCCTGACTCGTCGCGCAACGCTAAGAATTACACGCATTGATTGCAATAGAGTCGCGCTTCGATCCGGAACGCCATCCTCCACCGAGAAGGGCACCGAAACATCCGTTCTCACCCTCTTTCGGCGATACCGATCCGAACCGGCAAAATCCGAGGGCGGCGGGAGGCGTGGACCGGAGGCCGCGCGAGTGTTGCGATGGACCGCGAACGGCAAGGCTTGATTTTTCCCCCGCCTTCGCTCTCAAAGAGGCGCATGAGCGATACCGTGGTCCCCCTCGCCTCCTCGCCGGTCTCGTCACCGGTCTCCGCCGCCATCCGTCACGATTGGACGCTGGCCGAGATCCAGGCGATCCATGACATGCCGCTGCTCGATCTCGTGCATCGGGCCGGCAGCGTGCACCGGGCCCATAACGACCCGGCCGACATCCAGCGGGCGGCCCTGCTCTCGATCAAGACCGGCGGCTGCCCCGAGGATTGCGCCTATTGTCCGCAATCGGCCCACCACAAGGGCGCGAACCTGCCCCGCGAGCGGCTGATGCCGGTGGAGGCGGTGCTGAAGGAGGCCGCCGCCGCCAAGGCCAACGGCGCGCACCGCTTCTGCATGGGCGCGGCGTGGCGCAAGCCGAAGGACGGACCGGACTTCGATGCCGTGCTGGAGATGGTGCGCGGCGTGCGCGGTCTCGGCATGGAGGCCTGCGTGACACTGGGCATGCTGACCCAGAGCCAGGCGCAGCGCCTCGCGGAAGCGGGTCTCACCTCCTACAACCACAATCTCGATACCGGCCCGGAATTCTACGGCGACATCATCTCGACCCGCACCTACGACGACCGGCTCCAGACCCTGGAGCATGTCCGGCAGGCCGGCATCGGCGTCTGCTGCGGCGGCATCGTCGGCATGGGCGAGCGGGTGCGTGACCGGGCCGAGATGCTGCTCGTGCTCGCCAATCATGCGCCGCATCCGGAGAGCGTGCCGATCAACGCCCTGGTGGCGGTCGAGGGCACCCCGCTGGAGGACCGGCCGCCGATCGATCCCCTCGACCTCGTGCGGATGTGCGCCACCGCCCGCATCGTCATGCCGAAGGCGCGGGTGCGCCTCAGTGCCGGCCGCAAGAGCCTGACCCGCGAGGCGCAGATCCTGTGCTTCCTGGCCGGCGCCAACTCGATCTTCTACGGCGAGCGCCTGCTCACCACCGCCAACAACGAGGCCGATGCGGATGCCGAGTTGCTGCGCGACATCGGCGTGCCGGTGCCCGAGGTGACGCTGGCCGCCGCCGAGTAGGCCCTGCCGCAAGGCCCCGCTCCGGGCGCGCTCGGCGGGGCCCCTTTTCCCCTATCCGGCGTCATGCGCCGGCGGCCGAGCTGGGACGGGGCGATCACGCCCGCGATCGCTCTTGCGACCGCGCGCGGTCCTCCCTCGCCTTGACTTCACCCGCCTCCCGTGAATGGTGCCGGCCTCATTCTCAAGAGCCCGCCATGCACCGTTACCGTACCCATACCTGCGGGGCGCTCCGCCCGTCCGATGTCGGCGGCGAGGTCCGCCTGTCCGGCTGGTGCCACCGCATCCGCGACCACGGCGGCGTGCTCTTCATCGACCTGCGCGACCATTACGGCCTCACGCAATGCGTGATCGATTCCGACTCGAAGGCCTTCAAGGAGGCCGAGGCGGTCCGCTCCGAATGGGTGATCCGCATCGACGGTCGCGTGCGCACCCGCCCCGCCGGCACCGAGAACGCCGAGCTGCCGACCGGCGCGGTCGAAGTCTATATCGATGACCTCGAAGTGCTGGGCCCGGCGGGCGAGCTGCCCCTGCCCGTCTTCGGCGACCAGGAATATCCGGAGGAGACCCGGCTCAAGTACCGCTTCCTGGATCTCCGCCGGGAGAAGCTGCACGCCAACATCATGAAGCGCGGCGCGATCATCGATTCGCTCCGCCGCCGCATGCGCGAGGGCGGCTTCTTCGAGTTCCAGACGCCGATCCTGACCGCGTCGAGCCCCGAGGGCGCGCGCGACTATCTGGTCCCCTCTCGCGTCCACCCCGGAAAATTCTACGCGCTGCCGCAGGCGCCGCAGCAGTTCAAGCAGCTGACGATGATCGCCGGCTTCGACCGCTACTTCCAGATCGCGCCCTGCTTCCGCGATGAGGACGCGCGGGCGGACCGCTCCCCGGGCGAGTTCTACCAGCTCGATATCGAGATGAGCTTCGTCACGCAGGAGGACGTGTTCCAGGCGGTCGAGCCGGTGCTGCGCGGCGTGTTCGAGGAATTCGCCGAGGGCAAGCGGGTGACGCCGGTCTTCCCGCGCATCACCTATGCCGACGCGATGCTGAAATACGGCGTCGACAAGCCGGACCTGCGCAACCCGCTGATCATCGCCGACGTGACCGACGAGTTCGCCGACGACGCGGTGGAGTTCAAGGCGTTCAAGGGCGTCATCAAGGCGGGCGGCGTGGTCCGCGCCATTCCCGCCACCGGCGCGGCGGGTCAGCCGCGCTCGTTCTTCGACAAGCTCAACGAATGGGCCCGCTCGGAAGGCGCGCCGGGCCTCGGCTACATCGTGTTCGAGGAGGAGGGCGGCCAGCTCACCGGCAAGGGGCCGATCGCCAAGTTCATCCCCGCCGCCATCCAGGCGCGGATCGCCGAGAAGGCCGGGGCCAAGGCGGGCGATGCGGTGTTCCTCTCCGCCGGTCCCGAGGCCAAGGCGGCGGCCCTCGCCGGCAAGGCCCGCATCCGCATCGGCGACGAGCTGAAGCTCTCCGACACGGATCAGTTCGCCTTCTGCTGGGTCGTCGACTTCCCGATGTACGAGTGGAACGAGGAGGAGAAGCGGATCGATTTCTCCCACAACCCGTTCTCGATGCCGAACTTCGACCGGGACGAGTTCCTGGCCCTGGGTGAGGGCGATGCGGAGAAGATCCTCGGGATCAAGGCGTTCCAGTACGACATCGTCTGCAACGGCATCGAGCTGTCCTCCGGCGCGATCCGTAACCATCGCCCCGACGTGATGGAGAAGGCCTTCGCCATCGCCGGCTACGGCAAGGATGTGCTGGAAGAGAAGTTCGGCGGCATGCTGAACGCGCTCCGCCTCGGCGCCCCGCCGCACGGCGGCATCGCACCGGGCGTGGACCGCATCGTCATGCTGCTCTGCCACGAGCCGAACATCCGCGAGGTCGTGCTGTTCCCGATGAACCAGCGCGCCGAGGACCTGATGATGGGCGCCCCCGCCGAGGCGACGCCGAAGCAGCTGCGCGAGCTGCATATCCGCCTGAACCTGCCCGAGAAGAAGGGGTGAGGGACAGCGTTGAACCCTCCCCCGATGCGGGGGAGGGTGCCTGCGGATAACGGCATGTCGCTGACCGCCATCGTCGTTACCCACGACAGCGCCGAGGTTCTGCCCGCCTGCCTCGGCGCCCTCGCCCGCGACCACATTCCGGCTCTCGTCGTCGACAATGCGAGCCGCGACGACTCGGTGGCGGTGGCGCACCGCCACGGCGCGCGGGTGATCCGCAATGCCCGCAACGAGGGCTATGGCCGCGCCAACAATATCGGCGTGCGGGCCGCCGAGGGGGCGCGCCACGTCCTCATCCTGAACCCGGACCTCGTGCTGCAAACGGGCGCCGCCGCCGCCCTCCGCACCGCCGCGCGGGACTGGCCCGATGCCGGGCTGCTGGCGCCGCGCATCCACGAGCCGGACGGGCGTTTCTTCTACCAGCCGCGCTCGCTGCTCGCGCCCTATCTCACCAATCCGAAGGGCCTGCGCGCCCCCCCCGAGGGCGATGCCTGCGCACCGTTCCTCTCCGGCGCCTGCCTGATGACCGAGCGGGCCTTCTTCCTCGAACTCGGCGGCTTCGACCCGAACATCTTCCTGTTCTACGAGGATGACGACCTCTGCCGCCGGGTGGCCGATGCGGGGCGGGCCCTGGTCCATGTCCATGGCGCCCTGGCCCTGCACGGGCGCGGGCGCTCCTCGGCGCCGGAGCCGGGCCGGGTGTTCCGCACCCGCTGGCATCAGGCGTGGTCGCGCGCCTACGTGTCGCGCAAATACGGCCTGCCCGATCCGAGCCCCGGCATGCTCACGACGAACGCCCCGAAGGCGGCGCTCTCCGCCCTCGTCCTCCACCGCGCCGGCCTGGAGCGCTATGGCGGCTCTGCCGCCGGGGCCTGGGCTGCCCTGCGCGGCGTGAGCGCCCTCGCCCGTGAAGGCTTGGTGGAGGAAGTCTCGGCCGCGGAACTCGCCCCGTGAGCGCCCTGTTCTCCGGCCCGACCGTGGCGGAGGCGCTGGCGCGCCCGCACAACGCCTTTTCCGGCCTGCGGCTGGTGCTGGCCCTGATGGTCGTGCTCTCCCACGCCTTCAGCGTCGTCTCCGGCAATCCCCTCGACGAGCCCCTGACCCGCGCCACCGGCTTCTCCCTCGGCGAGCACGCGGTGAACGGCTTCTTCGCCGTCTCCGGCTTCCTCGTGACCATGAGCTACGACCGGCGCGGCTGGCGCGATTACGTCATCGCCCGCTCCCTGCGCATCCTGCCCGGCCTCGTCGCGGCGGTGCTGCTGGTGGGCCTCGGCCTCGGCGCCGCCCTCACCCGGCTGCCGCTCGCCGATTACCTCGCGAGCCCGGAGCTGTGGCGCTTCGTGCGCGGCACGCTGCTGTCCTTCAAGAGCAACACGAGCCTGCCCGGCCTGTTCGAGGCCAACCCCTATCGCAGCCCGCTCGGCACGGTCTGGACCCTGAAATACGAGACGATCTGCTACGTCGGCGTCCTCGTCGCCGGGCTGTTCGGCCTGCTGCGGCTGCGCTGGGCCGTGCCGGCGCTCACCCTCGCCCTGGCGCTGGCCCTGGCGGGATTGGAAGCCGCCCGGCCCGACATGCCGAAGGGCACCGAGACCGCCCTGCGGCTGCCGCTGATCTTCGCCACCGGCGCCTGCCTCTATCTCTGGCGCGACCGCGTGCGGCTCGGGCCCTGGCCGCTGCTCGGCCTCGCCGCGGCGATCTGGCTGCAGGGGCACGCGCCCGGCCGCACCCTGCTGTTCCTGTCCGAGAGCTACGCCGCGATCTGGCTCGCCTTCCTGCCGGTGCTCAGTCGCCCCGCCCTCGATCCGCCCGCCGACCTGTCCTACGGCGTCTATCTCTACGGCTGGCCGATCCAGCAGAGCCTGCACGCCCTGTTCCCCTCGGCCTCCGCCCTCGCACTGCTGGCGCCGGCCCTTCTGCTCGCCCTGCTCGTGGCCGCTCTCTCCTGGTACGGCATCGAGAAACCGGCCCTGCGCCTCAAGGCGCGGGCGCTCGGGCGGCGGACCCTGGGCACCATCGAGCCCGCCGCTCCCTGACCCCGCGATTGATCCGACACGGCGTTTGAGCGGTTCCTCAAGCGGCCGGGAGCGTCAGGCCGCCGCCGTGGTGCGCGGACAGCCCTGCCCTACCTATCGTCGGGCCGCCTTTCCGGCGGCTGTTCTCCCCATGGCAAAGGCTGACCGAAAGCGCCCATGAAGGTCGTCGTGGATCTCAACCGCTGTCAGGCCTACGCGCAATGCCTCTACGCCGCGCCCGGCCATTTCGCCCTGCACGGCAAGGAAGCCCTGGTCTACGATCCCGCCCCGGATGAGTCGGCACGGGGTGAGATCGAGCGCGCCGTCCATGCCTGCCCGGTCCGGGCGATCACCGCCGTCAGCGATGCTCCCGACGAGACCGGAGCCGCGCGGTGACGACATCGCCCGAGCGTATCGTCATCGTCGGCGCCTCCCTGGCGGGTCTCGCCGCCGCCCACGGCCTGCGCGCGCGGGGCTTTGCCGGCCGTCTCACCCTGATCGGCGACGAACCCCACCTGCCTTATGACCGGCCGCCGCTCTCCAAGCAGGTGCTGCGTGGCCTCTACTCCGCCGACACCACCCTGCCCCGCCACCCCGATTTGGGGGCCGAGTTCCGCCTCGGCCTGCCCGCGACCCGGCTCGATCCCGAGGAGCGGTTCGTCGAACTCGGCGATGGCAGCCGCCTGCCCTACGATCGCCTGCTGATCGCCACCGGCACAAGGGCCCGGCCTTGGCCGAAGCCCGAGGAGGCCGCCCTCGACGGGCTCTACACCTTGCGCGGCCGGGACGACGCGCAACGGCTCGGGCAGCGACTTCAGGCGAAGCCAGGGCGCGTCGTCCTCGTCGGCGGCGGCTTCATCGGCTTCGAGGTCGCCTCGACCTGCCGCGACCTCGACATCCCGGTCACGCTGCTGGTGCGCGACGCCACTCCCCTGGCGGCCGCCCTCGGCGCCCAGCTCGGCGGCCTGATCGGTGAGGTGGCACGCGAGAAGGGCGTCGATCTGCGCCTCGCGTCGGAAATCGAGCGGATGGAAGCGGAAGGCGGGCGCTTGACCGCCGTGACGCTGAAGGATGGCGAACGGATCGAGACCGATTGCCTGGTCGCCGCCATCGGCACCCTGCGCAATGTCGAGTGGCTCGATGGCTCGGGCCTCGCGGCGGATGCCAAGGGCTTGCGCTGCGACGCCTTCTGCCGTGCCCTGCGCCGGGACGGGAGCGTGGTCCAAGGCGTGTTCGCTGCAGGCGATGTCGCCCGCTGGCCGAACCCGCATGACGACGACGCTCTGGTGGCGGTGGAGCATTGGGGCAATGCCCGCGCACAGGCCGAGACCGCCGCAGGCAACATGCTGGCGGGCGACGCCTCGGCGATGCGCCGGCACGATCACCTGCCCGATTTCTGGTCGCAGCAATTCGGCCTGACCATCAAGCTCGTGGGGCTCACCGACGGCGCCGACGCCTTCGCGGTGGTGCACGGCTCCCTGGAGGAGCGTCGGCTCGTGGCCGTGTTCGGCAAGGAGGGCCGGACCGTCGCCGCAGCCTCCATCGACAGCGCCCGCTGGCTGCCCGCCTACAAGGCCGCGATCCGGGAGCGCGCCCCGTTTCCGCCGATCGAGGAGGCCGTCGACCAGCCCCGCCTCCGTGTGCAGGAGCCGTGATCCCGTGACCGGAAGCACGCTGTTCGAACAGATCCTCGACCCGGCCAACCGGGCGAACCCCTACCCGCTCTACGCGGAACTGCGGAAAATCCCGGTCTCCCGGCAGGAGGACGGCACCTATGTCGTCAGCACCCATGCCGAGCTGGCGCGGCTGATCTCCGACCCCCGGATCAGCTCCGACGACCTGCCCGATCCGCAGAAATTCCGCTGGACCGGCCATCCGATCACCGACCTGCTTGTGCGGCCGGTCCGGGCCGAGATCCGCAAGCGGCACCGGCCCTTCATCTTCCGCGACCCGCCCGACCACGACCGTCTGAGGGGGCAGGTGATGCGCTGCTTCACGCCTCAGCGGGTGCGCGGCATGCGCGACAAGACGAGACGCATCACCGACGACCTGATCGCCAAGATGGCGGGCAAGCCGCGGATCGATCTCGTCGACGATTTCTCCTATCCGCTGCCGGTCACGGTGATCTGCGAATTGCTCGGCGTGCCGCCGGAGGACGAGGCGCAGTTCCACGGCTGGGCGACGCAGCTCGCGACGGCCCTGGAACCGAATCAGCGCGGCGATGAGGAGACGCAGGCCAAGAACGAGGTCTGCTTCAACGAGATCGCCGACTACATCCAGGGCCTGATCAAGGAGAAGCGCAAGACCCCGCAGGAAGACATCCTCTCCGATCTCGCGACCGACACGGACGGGATGAACGATTTCGACCTGATCGCCACCGCCGTGCTGCTGCTGGTGGCGGGCCACGAGACCACGGTGAACCTGATCACCAACGGCATGCTGACGCTGCTGCGCTTCCCCGAACATCTGGAGCGTCTGCGCGCGGAGCCGGAGACGGCCCCGCGCCTGATCGAGGAGCTGCTGCGCTACGAGCCGCCGGTCCATTACCGCACCCGGCTGGCGCTGGCCGATATTCCGGTCGCCGGGATCACCATCCCGAAGGACGCGCCGGTGATCCTCCTGCTCGCGGCGGCCAACCGCGATCCGCTGCGCTTTTCCGATCCCGACCGCTTCGACCCGGATCGGCCCGACAACCGCCATCTCGGCTTCGGCGGTGGCCTCCACTACTGTGTCGGCGCCCCGCTGGCCCGGATCGAGGCGGAGGTGGCACTGGTCTCCCTGGTGCGGCGGCTGAAGGGCCTGTCCCTGACCGAGGATCCCCCGCCCTACCGGCCGGGCGCCTCCCTGAGGGGCCCGCGCCACCTGAGGCTGGCGCTGGAGGAGGTGGCGGAGGGGTAATGTCCACCCGTCACGGCGCATCGCCTCGGGGCGATCCGAAACCCATCATTCAAACGAAAAGCGCCCGGCCTTTCGGCCAGGCGCTTCCCAATAGTCTGTTGGGGCGAACGCTTACGCGGTCAGCACCGTGGAGGGCTCGACCTTCACGCCCGGGCCCATCGTCGAGGTGACGGCGATGCGCTGGATGTAGGTGCCCTTGGCGCCGGCGGGCTTCGCCTTGGCGACCGCGTCGGCGAAGGCCTTGATGTTCTCGACGAGCTTCTGCTCGTCGAAGGACACCTTGCCGACGCCGGCATGGATGATGCCCGCCTTCTCGACGCGGAACTCCACCGCGCCGCCCTTGGCGGCGGCGACAGCGCCCTTCACGTCCATGGTGACGGTCCCGACCTTCGGGTTCGGCATCAGGCCGCGCGGGCCGAGCACCTTACCGAGACGGCCGACCAGCGGCATCAGGTCCGGGGTCGCGATGCAGCGATCGAACTCGATCTTGCCGCCCTGGACGATCTCGAGGAGATCCTCGGCGCCGACGATGTCGGCACCCGCCGCCTTGGCGTCGTCCGCCTTGGCGCCACGGGCGAAGACCGCCACGCGGACCGTCCGGCCGGAGCCGTTCGGCAGGTTGCAGACGCCGCGGACCATCTGGTCGGCGTGACGCGGATCGACGCCGAGATTCATCGAGATCTCGACGGTCTCATCGAACTTGGCCGAGGCCTTCGACTTCACCAGCTTGATCGCCTCGTCGATGGCGTAGAGCTTCGTGGGCTCCAGACCCTCGCGGGCGGCGCGGATGCGCTTTCCTTCGCGTGCCATGATGCCCTCCCTTACGCGACGACTTCGAGGCCCATGGCTCGCGCGGAGCCACGGATCATCGCGACCGCCGCATCGACGGAGTCGCAGTTCAGGTCGGGCATCTTCTTCTCGGCGATCTCACGAAGCTGCGCCTCGGTGATCTTGCCGACGGTCGGGCCCTTGCCGGGGGTCTTGGAGCCGGAGGCCGGCTTCTTGCCGATCTTCAGGCCCACCGCCTTCTTCAGGAAGAAGGTGACCGGGGGCTGCTTCATCTCGAAGGTGAAGGAGCGATCCTGATACGCGGTGATGATCACCGGGATCGGGGTGCCCTTCTCCATCTGCGCGGTCTTCGCATTGAAGGCCTTGCAGAATTCCATGATGTTGAGGCCGCGCTGACCGAGCGCGGGACCGATCGGCGGCGACGGGTTGGCGGCGCCGGCCGGGACCTGAAGCTTCACGTAGCCCGTGATCTTCTTCGCCATGGGACTGCTCCCAAGAAATGCGCGTCGCCGCGCTGCCTAG
This sequence comes from Methylorubrum populi, assembly GCA_020741775.1. Classification (GTDB taxonomy): domain Bacteria; phylum Pseudomonadota; class Alphaproteobacteria; order Rhizobiales; family Beijerinckiaceae; genus Methylobacterium; species Methylobacterium populi_B. The sequence continues at coordinate 64,654 of DYYG01000025.1, read as the reverse complement.
GCACGGACGGACGGGCGGTTGCAGGTCGCGGTGCGATCCGAACGATCCCGGAGGCGAAGCCGGGCGGATCTCCCGCGGGTTTCGGTGGCGCCTTTTGCAAAGGCGCCACCCTACCGGGCCGAGGCGAAGCCGCCGGCCCGGAACCGAGGATCAATCAATTTTGATCGATCAAAAACGCGGAAAAGGTCAGGCCTTCTCGACCTGCCCGTATTCCAGCTCGACCGGGGTGGCGCGGCCGAAGATCGACACCGCCACCTTGAGGCGCGAGCGGGCCTCGTCGATTTCCTCGACGGTGCCGTTGAAGGAGGCGAACGGACCGTCGGAGACGCGAACCGTCTCGCCGATCTCGAAAGAAAGGGTGTGCTTCGGGCGGTCGACGCCCTCCTGCACCTGCCCCTTGATGCGCTCGGCCTCGGCATCCGGGATCGGCACCGGCTTGGCCTTGTCGGCGCCGAGGAAGCCGGTCACCTTCGGGGTGTTCTTGATGAGGTGGTAGACCTCGTCGGTCAGGTCGCACTTCACCAGCACGTAGCCGGGAAAGAACTTCCGCTCGGCGTCGACCTTGCGGCCGCGGCGCACCTCGGTGACCTTCTCGGTCGGGACCATGACCTCGTCGAACAGGTCGGTCAGCCCGCGCTGGGCCGCCTGATCCTTGATGGACTGGGCGACCTTGTTCTCGAAGTTCGAGTAGGCGTGGACGATGTACCAGCGCTTCGACACGGGTCTTCTCAACTCCTCGGCGTCTCTCGCGAAACGCCAGCAATGAATCAGGCGCCGATCCCCAGGATCAGGCCGACGGCGAAGCGCAGCACCTGATCGACGGCGACGAAGAACAGGCTCGCGACCACCACCATGACGAACACCATGATGGTGGTGACGGTGGTCTCCTTGCGGGTCGGCCACGTGACCTTGCGGGCCTCGTCGCGCACCTCGCCCAGGAATTCCACCGGGCCAACCCGCTTGGGCGCGGGACGCGCGGGCGGGGTCGCCCGCTGCGGCGCCGCAGGGGAGGCGCTGCGATTGGGGCCGCGCGCCGCATCGGCTTTCTTGGTCGCTTCGTTGGATGCCATGGCGCAACTGAAACCGGACAGGGCTCCGGGAACCGCCGATCGCGGTGCGGGGCCATTCGTCCCACACCGACAGCATCTGAGGATCTCGGAATTTGCCCGCTCTAGCGCAAGTGATCCGGCTTGTCGACTGGACTCATGCCGCACAGGCTGGCGCCGAATCGGCAGTCCCTCAACGGAGGAGACTTTGCGTTTTGAGAGAAGCTTGCGATGCGCGGTGACAGACGCCGTGGCAGGAGTGGAGGGACTCGAACCCCCAACCCCCGGTTTTGGAGACCGGTGCTCTGACCAGTTGAGCTACACTCCTACGGCGCGCGCGGCGCGGCTCGCGTCATGCCGCAACCCGCAGCCCAAAGCAAGGGCGGAACGCACGACACGGTGAATCCTGGGGCGCTCTCCGCCGAAGTGGACACCAGTTCGGCAAAAGAGAGCGCATCGAAACCAGGGACCTAGCCGTCCGCGTCCTCGTCAGCCCCGAATTCCCCGCCCACAAAGGGATAGGCTGCCTCGACGAGATAGGGGCCGCCGCCCCGCGAGGTGCGGGCCGAGTAGAGGGCAGCCCGCCGCGCCGTGAAGCTAAGGCGGGGAAACACGCCCGTCTGCGCGAGGATGTGCGCCACCGCCTCCGGCGTCGCCTCGCGGTTGAGGCGGGCCAGGGTGACGTGTGGCGTGAACTTGCGCCGCTCCGGCTCGGCACCGGCCCGGCGGGCGATGCGCTCGTGCTCCTCCTGCAACGCGATCAATTCGGGCGTGGCCACCACCGAAGCATAGAGTGCCCGCGGCTTGTCGCCGCCGAAGGCCGCGAGCCCGTCGAGGGTCACGGTGAGAGGCGGGCGCGGGCGCGCCTCCGCGAGGCCGGCGTCGAGATCGGCGGCGAGGACGTCGTCGACCTCGCCGAGGAAGCGCAGGGTGACATGGTAGTCGCCCGGCTCGATCCAGCGCGCACCCGGCAAACCGCCGCGGAAGAAGGACAGCCTCTCGGCGATCTCCGCCGGGATTTCGAGCCCGGTGAACAGGCGCGGCATGGCCCCTACCCCTTCTTCCGCTCCAGCCGGGTCAGGAAGGTCTCGACGCTCGGCAGGATGCCCTCGACCACCCGCTCGATCCCCTTGGCGGTGGGATGCAGCCCGTCATCCAGGGTGTTGGCCCGCTGGCCCGCCACGCCGTCGAGGAAGAACGGGTAGAGCACGAGGTCGTGCGCCTTGGCGAGGTCGGGATAGATCGCGTCGAAGCGGGCGCGGTACTCCGTGCCGAGATTCGGCGCGGCCAGCATGCCGGCGAGCAGGACCGGGATGCCGCGCTCCTTCAGCCGCACGATGATCGTCTCCAGGGCCTTGCGGGTCACCGCCGGGTCGGTGCCCCGCAGCATGTCGTTGGCGCCGAGTTCGAGAATTACCCCGTCGGTCCCATCGGGCACCGACCAATCGAGCCGGTCGAGCCCGCCGGTGCTGGTATCGCCGGAGACGCCGGCATTGGCGATCTCGACCGTGTGCCCGCGCGCCTTGAGCGCCTTTTCCAGCACCGCGGGAAAGGCGGCGTCGGCCGGCAGGCGATAGCCCGCGGTGAGGCTGTCGCCGAGCGCCACGAGCTTCAGGGGAATCTCCTCGGCGCGGGCGATGCCGGGGGCGAGGCTCGCGATGCCCGCGAGCGTGACTGCGGCGAAGAGGAGCATCAGCGCGGCCCTGCGCCGGGGACGGGCCGACCCCACATCCCCGAGGCGCGCCTCGCGCCGGGCCTCCAAGCGTGACACAAGCCGGGGCATTCTCTCCCGGCCGGATCCGGCCTCCGCCGCGTTCCCGTGGTGCAAAGCCGTTTCCTCCCGCTCGAACCTGCCCGTGTCCCCACCAAGATCGGTCGGTGCCTGATGTCGAACAAGGCCGTCTCCCTGTCGCAGATCGAGCTCAGTCTCGGCCGCGGCGCAGCGCGGGTGCATGTCCTGCGCGGCATCTCGCTCGATGTCGAGCGGGGTGAGGCGGTGGGGCTCGTCGGCCCCTCAGGCTCGGGCAAGTCCACCCTGCTGACGGTGATGGCGGGGCTGGAACGGCCCGATACCGGCCGGGTCGTCATCGCCGACACCGATCTCGGGCGCCTCGACGAAGACGGGCTCGCCCGCTTTCGCGGCCGGAACATCGGCATCGTGTTCCAGGCGTTCCACCTCGTGCCGACCATGACCGCGCTGGAGAACGTGGCCTTGCCGCTCGAACTCGCGGGCGCGCCCGATCCGCATGGGCGCGCGGCGGCGGAGCTGGAGGCAGTCGGTCTCGGGCACAGGCTGCGGCATTACCCGGCGCAGCTCTCCGGCGGCGAGCAGCAGCGCGTGGCCATCGCACGGGCGATCGCGCCCAATCCGGCGATTCTGGTCGCCGACGAGCCGACCGGAAACCTCGACGAGGCGACGGGGCGGCAGATCGTGGATTTGCTGTTCGGTCTCAAGCGCGACCGTGGCGCGACGCTCGTGCTGGTGACCCACGATCCCGGTCTGGCGCGGCTCTGCGACCGCACGGTCCGCCTGCGCGCGGGCCGGATCGAGATCCCTGCCACGGCCTGAGGATCGCGGCCGGGCCGAGCGACCTTCCGGGGAGGCACCCCGCCCCGAAAGACAAACGATCTCTTGAATTTACCGTGGTTTCCTCGCGCACGGTCTCATCCGTACGCCGGAGGATCAGGCGCTCAGCGGCGCGCCGATCCGAGCCCGGAGCTGCGCCCGCAGGTTCTGGTTGGCGGCGCTCCGGTCGGCATCGAGCGCCCACATCAGGCGCAGCAGCCGGCTGATCGGCAGCGCCCGATCCTCGACGGCCTCGGCGACCTGCTGCTGAAGGGATTTGGAGGTCGTTACGAACGTTTTGGCCGTGCTCTGCATCGATCGCATCCGAAAGGGGACTCGTCCCACCCGCGGGGCGGGCTCTTAAACGGTTCCAAATCACGACGCCATAGGTTTGCCGGCTCGCGGTTACCCGCCTGTTCAGAAATCCGCCGCCGCCTCACGGATTTTTGACGACGGCCGCTTCAGGCCAGAGGTGAGCGGGCGTAGCCATCGAGCAGATCCTGCGGATCCCCGTAGATCGCCACGCAGCCAGCGGCCGAGAGCTCCGCCTCGGGAAAGCCTCCGCACAACACACCGATGCTGGAAAGCCCTGCCTTGCCAGCGGCTTGCGCATCGTAAGGCGTGTCGCCCACGACCATGACCGCCTCTTTCGGGAGCCCAGGCAGCTTGCTCAGGACCGCTTCGAAAATGTCGGGATGGGGCTTGGAGCGGTCGGCGTCGTCCGAGGTCGTCACCACATCGACGAGGTCGGTGATGCCGAGGATCTTTTGATAATTTTCCACCTCCGAAGCCTTGCCCGAGGAGGCGAGGGCGACGGTCTGGCCTGCATCACGCACATGGCTGAGCAGGGATTGAACCCCTGGGAACGGCTTGGTCTGCGCCAGGTACCGGCGTTTGAACAGATCCGAGCGGTAGGCCTCGATCGCCTCCCCTTCCCGGGCGAGACGCGCCTCGTCCACGAAGACCGGCAGAAGTTGATCGCCGCCCTTGCCGATCTGGCGGCGCACCGCCGCTTCCTCGGTCCGGATCCCGAAATGCGCGAAAGCCTCGACCCAGGCTCGGGCGTGCAGGTCGACGCTGTCCAGAAGCGTGCCGTCGATGTCGAACACGACGGCCTTGATGCGAGCGCTCATCCGGTCGGCCGCTTGTCAGCGGGGGAAGAGCTGGAGGCCGTCATCCGGCAGGAGGTTGCGGGCCGGTCCACCGGTCTGCTGGCCCCGGCCCTGCTGGTAATACGGCAATTCGGGACGCCGGTCGTTGCCGCTGCCCGAATCGTATTCCCAGGGCGCGTTCCACGGAGCCCGGCCGCTGACCGCCGGCACGGCGGGCCCGGCGAGGACCGCCTCGCCTCCGCGCCACGGTCCGGCCACGGCACCGCCCGCCGTCAGGGTCACGGCGGCGAAAACGGCTCCGACGAGGCTCGATCCAACCAGTCCGCGCATCCCCATGCCTTTCCCGCCTGCCATCGCCCGTTCCGGCCGATGCGATGGGCAACGGCCGAGCCTGCCCCGCGTTCCCCGGCCGGCACAGGTTCCTGAAAACAGCGAAGCCCGCCGCCCTGTGCGGGCGGCGGGCTCTCGAACCGCGACGCTCTGGTGCGGATCAGTGGAGGACGGCGGACTCGGCCCCGGTGCGGGACTTCGAACGGCTCGCCGCCGGCTTGGCCTTCGGCGCGGCCTTCACGGCCTTGGCGGCAGGGGTCTTCGCGGATTTCGCGGCGATCTGGGTGGCAACCTTGGCCGCCACCTTCGCCGGCGCCTTCGCGGCGCTCGCCGGCACGGCGGCGGCGGCCTCGGCGGCTTTGGCGCGGGAAGCGCGGGGCTTCGCAGCCTTCGCAGCCGGGGCGACCTCGACGGGCGCGACGGCATCGGCCGTCACGGCGGCCCGCAGCAGCTCGGCCTCGGCCTGCAGCCAATGGGCCTCGGCCCGGCCGAAGACCCGGCCTTCACCTTCCCAGATGAAATAGGCGCGCTCGCGCACGCTCGTCTCGCACAGCACCATGAAGCTCTCCTGAGGTCGTCCGACGCGAGCCCGAACGATGGGAGCCCATGGTTAAGGGGCGGTTAATCGTGGTTGGCACCGCGGGTGAGACGACGGTGGTTCGCCCGGACCTTGCGGCGATAGCCGGCCACCACGGCCCCATGGGACGCGCCGGTGGCGAGCTGCATCGCCGCCTCCCCCGCCGCGAACACCTTCTCGCTGACCATACGCTGCGCTTCGAGCTGGGCGGCGCTGCCGCCGGCCGAGAGCTTGGCCATCCGCAGGGCGATCACGGATTGCGCCTCGAAGGCGAGCAACGTCGTGTCGAGCCCGAGCTTCCACCACGATGCGAACATCGAGCCTGTTCCTTTCACATCCCGGCGCGTCGTCCCGGCAGATGTCGGCCGGCCTCGAAACCGATGCTGCACTGCAAAACAAAGATCAAGAGCCGCTCCTCGTTCGGGAGCGGCCCCAGGCTCAATCGAAGCTGCGCCCCTTGGCGGCGGAGCCGCCGAGGCTGATCTTGACCTTCTTCGGCTGAGCCGGTTGCGCGCCCCTGCCCCGCGCCGCCGGCGCATCGGGTTCCGGCGCCGCCTCAGTCGGCTTGAGCCGGGACTGACCGTGAATCACCGAGCCGATCTCGCCCACCGCCCGGATCAGGTCGTCACGCTCGCAGGCGCGGGCGACCTTCAGGCCGAGCTGGTGCATGTGGCTCTTGCCGTAGAGATAGGCCGCGAGCTTGGCGCGGGTGAGCGCCGGAATCGTCTCCAGGATGTAGGGCAGGTCGTACTCGTCGGCACGGTAGACCTCACCGAGCAGCTCGAGGGAAACCGGGCATTCCGGATCGACGGTCGCGCCGGTGGTCGGGTGGGCCTGGCTCATGGGGCACCTGCTGTCGGAGGAGAGGAGAGAACGGAAGAAGGTGGGTCGGAGGCCGGGGCTTCTGCCACGGATGCGGGCTTCGAGACACGCGGGGAAGAGGGGGCAGGGAGGCAACCGGTGCAGACCGACGCGATGGCGATCCGGGCCCGCCGGTCGCTGCGCTCCCACACGGTCTCGCGCGGCGGTCCCTCGGCCGCCGGTCCGGCCGCCAAACCAGTCCCGGCGGCACCGTCGAGCCGGGCCGCCGGATGGGAGCGGATGCGCAGGTAGAGCGGCTCCTCGGCCCGGGCAACCGGGACGGACAGGCATGGGACGGCGCAGAGCAGCACGGCCAGGGCGGCGCGGGCCGTGACCGCCGGCCGCGCGCCCGCCCTGCTCCGGATCGAACCGGATGTCGGGAGGCCCGATGTCATGCGCCGGATGTCATGCGGATGCCGGATCTCACCGTGGCGGTTGCGGGCGCCGGGGCCCGCATCGCGGCTGTCCCGAGCCGCGCAGGATCGGCCGGGATGGTAAACGGGACCTTAACCGCATGCTCCCGCCCTCGGCGAGGCATAGACGCGAAAAAGCCCGGCCTGGAGCCGGGCTCTTCCGAGGCAGTCGCGGCGGTCCGGGACGGACCGCCGGCTGGTGCCGATCTTAGTACGAACCGAACTTGTAGTTCAGGCCGGCGCGGACGACGGCGAACTCGGTGTCATTGCGGCGGGGCGCGCCGGAGACGACCACCACGCCCGGGGTGCTGGTGGTGATGGTGGCGCCGGTGGCGTTGGTGGCGAAGGCGCCACGCTGGCCGGAGCCGCGATCGAGGTTCACGTAGAGACCTTCCACCTTCAGCGTCACGGCGGACGAGCGGAAGAAGTTCAGGAAGGAGTCGGTCGGCAGGGCGTATTCGATACCGCCGCCGGCGGCCCAGCCGGTCTGGAAGTCGTTGGAGGACACGCCGGTGCCGAACTGCCGGCCGCCGCCCGAACCGTAGGCGAAGCCGCCGGTGCCGTAGACGAGGGTGCGGTCGAAGGCGTAGCCGAGGCGACCGCGGACGGTGCCGAAGTAGTCGAGGCCCGACAGGCCGCTCGGGTTGTAGACCAGGGTGCCCGGGATGATGCCGCCGGTGCCGGTGGTGGTGGCGAAGGCGTAGCGGTTCCGGTTACGGCCGAAATCGGCGTACTGGGCGTCGGCCTCGACGCCGACCACGAAGCCGGAGCCCGGGGTGAACTGGTAGTTGTAGCCGATCTGACCGCCGCCAACGAAGCCTTCGTTGTTGTTGCGGTTGCTGAAGGCGATGACGCCGCTGGTCAGGGCGGGAGCCGAGGAGGCGAAGACGCCGGCCGAGGCGGGGACGCCGATCACGGTCGGGCTGTTGTTGTCACGGGTGTTGAAGCCGTAGCCGGCGTTGATACCGGCATAGAAGCCCGTCCAGGTGAAGACCGGCACCGGCTGGAACACCGGCGGCGGCGCGGCGCGACGCGGAAGGTCGGCGGCGGAGGCGGCAACGGTCGCGGCAACAAGCGCGCTCGAAGCGAGAAGCAGGCTTTTCATCGTCTCGTACCCTGTATGGCGGGAGCCGGTGCTGGGTTGGTCATGGCCGGGGGACAGACCCGGTGTTCATCGCTGTCCTGCGATGGACGGACAAATGCACCCGAACCCGTCAACGAAACGTGAAGCCTACGCGACCTCGAACATCCGCAACCGTTCGATGTGCTCTTGCACACATCGAGAGGCGCGGCTGTCGAAAGCTTGCAACAGTCAAATCCCGACGCGAATCATGCCCGGAACACGGTAAATATTCTGCTAAATGCGGGACGGGAGAATGCATTAACCTTGCCCGCCCATCCTACGCTTCGGCCGGCGGCCCCGTATCCGAATCCGCCGACCGGATGGATGGCACCCCATGTCGTTGGATTCCGGCCCGCAGACAGCGCGCGGCCCCCTCTCCTGGTCGATCAAGGTGACACTGATCCTCGGCCTCGCCGCGACGGCGCTCGCTCACCACGTCGCCAAACCGCCGGAGAAACCGCTGTCCTCGCCCCAGCAGACGGCCCGTCTGCCCGGCGACCCCGAGGTCACCGGCTCGATCGGCCCCCGTGCCAGGGAGACGCGGCTCGACCCCTGCCTTCGCCCGGGCGCACGGGATGATTGAGGCCGCGTTCCGGCCGGGCGGTGAAAACAGCGCCGCGGATCGGTTAAGAATACCGAGGATGCAACCGTGCCCGGCCCCTCCGGGCAGGGCTCGCGCGGGCACAGTCGATTGACAAGCAGGCACAAGGCTCTAAGTGTCGCGCGCGGTCGGACGCGTGACGGCGTACCGCGCACGGCTCCCGCGATCCGCCGCCGGCGCGAGCCTTAGAGCCCTGATCGGCCCATCCCACGCGCGCAATGGTTTCCCGCACCCGATGTCTTTCGCCGATCTTGGACTGAGCGACAAGGTTCTCCAGGCCGTGACCGCGGCCGGCTACACCGAGCCGACGCCGATCCAGGCCCAGGCGATCCCGCACGTGCTCGCCCGGCGCGACGTACTCGGCATCGCCCAGACCGGAACCGGCAAGACCGCCGCCTTCACCCTGCCGATGCTGACCATGCTGGAAACCGGCCGTGCCCGGGCCCGCATGCCGCGCACGCTGATCCTCGAGCCGACCCGCGAGCTCGCGGCGCAGGTGGAGGAGAATTTCGAGCGCTACGGCACCAACCACAAGCTCAACGTGGCGCTGATCATCGGCGGCGTCTCCTTTGCCGACCAGGATGCCAAGCTCACCCGCGGCACCGATGTGCTGATCGCCACCCCCGGACGGCTGCTCGACCATTTCGAGCGCGGCAAGCTGCTCCTCACCGGCGTCGAGCTCCTCGTCATCGACGAGGCCGACCGGATGCTCGACATGGGCTTCATCCCCGATATCGAGCGCATCGTGAAGATGGTGCCCTTCACGCGCCAGACGCTGTTCTTCTCCGCCACCATGCCGCCGGAGATCGAGCGCCTGGCGGATATGTTCCTGCACAACCCGCAACGGGTCGAGGTCGCCCGTCCCGCCTCCACCGCGACGACCATCGAGCAGCGCCTCGTGGCCACCGGCGCCGAGGGGCACGAGAAGCGCAAGGTGCTGCGCCACCTCATCCGTTCGGCGGGCGAGTTGCAGAACGGCATCATCTTCTGCAACCGCAAGCGCGACGTCGCCCAGCTCCAGCGCTCGCTGACCAGCCACGGCTTCAACGCGGCGGCCCTGCACGGCGATATGGACCAGCGCGCCCGGATGGCCGCCCTCGACGGGTTCCGCACCGGGGAGACGCCGCTGCTGGTGGCCTCGGACGTGGCCGCCCGCGGCCTCGATATCCCGGCGGTGAGTCACGTCTTCAATTTCGACGTTCCGCATCACCCGGAGGATTACGTCCACCGCATCGGTCGCACCGGCCGCGCCGGCCGTGCCGGTCACGCCTTCACCCTGGCGAGCCGGGCCGACGAGCGCTCGCTCGCGGCGATCGAGAGCCTGATCGGCCAGCCGATCGAGTGGCTCGAAGGCGACCTGTCCAGCCTGCCCGCCGATGCGGAGGGCGACGAGCCGCGCCGCCGCCGCGGCGGTCGCCGGATCAAGGAAGACGCGAAGGGGGGCGATAAGCCCGTCCAGAAATCGGCCGAGCGGCCGAGCGAATCCCGCTCCCGCGGCAATCGCCGCCCGGCGCCCGAGCGCGGCCGCACCGACGACGTCCGGCGCGAGGCCGAGCCGGTTGCGCCCGTCCGCGACACCTCGCGGAGCGGGCCCGACCGGTCCCGCGGCGAGCGGCGTCCCCCTCGCCGCGACGAGGACGACGAGACGCCGGTCGGCCTCGGCTCGCATGTGCCGGCCTTCCTGCTGAAGCCGACGGGAATTCGGAAGAGCAAGTAGGCAATCCTCCCTCATGCCTCCGACTCGCGCGGCGGACCGGAAGCATGAGGGAAGACGCAAGAACACGGGCGAGCCGGATCGGACTCGGCGGCGGTAGCAACCGTTTCCGACGAGCGCCTTAACGTCTTGGCGAGGTTCTGCGGCGACACTCCGGGCACCGGACATCGATCGGGCGTCTTGCCCCGTCCGGGGGAGAGTACGTGACCGGATGAGACAGGGCCCCGATCTCGACCGTGAACGCAGTCTTGTCCTGGCGCAGCGCAGCTTCGAGCTGATGCGCGACTACTGCACTTGCGCCAACCCGCGGGCCTATGCCGTGTGGTATCTCTACGTCGCCGGCACGCAGCCGCTGATGAACGACGCGATCAAGCGGCTCACCACCCAGAACGGCGTGCTGACCAGCGCCGAAATCGATCAGCTGCACGATACCTATATCGACGGGCGCCGGATCGCGACCGAGGTCGACCGGATGAATTCCAGTCTGATCGCCGAGGTCGAGGGCATCATGGAGATCATCGAGGTCTCCATCCGCTCGACGGCGCAGTATGGCGAGTCCCTCCAGGCCTTCTCCCACGACATCGCCAACACGGCCACGAGCCGGACGCGCCTGCGCGAGATCGTCACCACGATCATCGCCAATACCCGCGACGTGACGGCCAACAACCGCACCCTCGAAGCCCGCATGCGCGAGAGCCGCAGCGAGATCGAGCAGTTGCGCGAGACCCTGGAAGCGGCCCGGCTCGAGAGCCTGACCGATGTCCTGACCGGCCTCGGCAACCGCAAGAGCTTCGAGGAGGCCTTGCACCGGACCGTGAACATCCCGCCGGCCCCCGGCAGCACCGGGAAGCCGACGAGCCTGATCGTGCTCGACATCGACTATTTCAAGCGCTTCAACGATCTCTACGGGCACCTGACGGGGGATCAGGTGCTGCGTCTCGTCGCCATCGTGATGCGCGAGCACGTGGCCCAGGCCGGTGCGACCCTCGCCCGCTTCGGCGGCGAGGAATTCGGCATCGTCCTGCCGGAGACCGATCTGGAAGAGGCCCGCGCCGTCGCCGAGCGGGTGCGCACCAGCGTGACCAGCCGCGAATTGGTGAAGCGCTCGACCGGCGAATCGCTCGGCAAGGTCACCGTCTCGCTCGGCATCGCGACCCAGCACGGGGACGACAATGCCGTCTCTCTGCTGGAACGGGCGGATGCCTGCCTGTTCGCCGCCAAACGCGCCGGCCGTGACCGCAGCCTCGACGAGACCGAGGTTGTGACGATGCGCGACGTGGCCTGAAGCCGGCAGATTCCGGCCTCACGGAACGACACCGCCGGCGCGCGGGAGCCGCGCCGGCCGCCGGTCAGGCCGGGGCGCCGGCCGCCAGCCGGTCCGGGCTCACGGGCGTAATCGCCACGGACTCGCCGCAGCCGCAGGCCGAGGTCTGGTTCGGATTGTTGAACACGAACTGGGACGACAGCTTGGTCGTCTGGAAGTCCATCTCGGTGCCGAGCAGGAACAGCACCGCCTTGGGATCGATGAACACGGTCACACCCCGGTCCTCGATCACGTCCTCGCCGGGATTGCGCGCCTCGGCATATTCCATCGTGTAGGACATGCCGGCGCATCCGCCGTTCTTCACGCCGACGCGGAGCCCCGCGATCGGGCGGTCGGCATCGGCCATGATCGCCTTGATCCGCTCCGCCGCGCGGTCGGTCAGCGTGATCACCTTGAAACCTGACATCGTGGTCGCTCTCCTGCGGCCGGGTTCAAGGCCCGGGCGGGTGAGGGGTTTTGAACACCCGAAGAGATAAGCACTCCCCAGGCGGCGGTCCACCGTAAGACTTGGCAAGGGTGAGACGGAGAAGCGCTCGATGCGGGGATCGCGCTCTCCGTTCTCGGCGCTCGCCTGACCGGCTACCACATGTCCAGGGCGACGCGGGCCTCGTCCGACATCCGGCTCTGGTCCCACGGCGGGTCGAACACCATCGTCACTTGGCAGGATTGCACGCCCGGCACCGCCGAGACCGCGTTCTCGACCCAGCCGGGCATCTCCCCGGCGACGGGGCAGCCCGGGGCGGTCAGGGTCATGTCGATCAGCACCCGCCGGTCGTCCTCGATCTGCACCCGGTAGATCAGGCCGAGCTCGTAGATGTCGGCCGGGATCTCGGGATCGTAGACGCTCTTCAGCGCGGTGACGATCTCGTCGGTGAGGCGATCGATTTCCTCGGCCGGGATCGCCGAGGTCGCCGCGAGGGCGGGGGCGTTGGTGCCGCCGGTGATGGTGGCGTCGGTGCTCATCGGATCACTCCTTCCGGCCTTCGCGTCCGACGACGGCCGAAACTTTTTCCAGAAACTCACGCGAACAGCATCTCGGCCTTGGCCAGGGCCTCGGCGAGCGCGTCGATTTCCTGAGTGGTATTATACAGGCCGAACGAGGCGCGACAGGTGGAGGTGACACCGAAGCGCGTGAGCAGAGGCATCGCGCAATGGGTGCCGGCGCGCACGGCCACGCCCTGACGGTCGATCACGGTGGCGACGTCATGGGCATGAGCGCCCTTGACCTCGAAGGCGATGACACCGCCCTTGTTCCGGGAATTGCCGATCTGGCGCACGGAGTTCATCGCCCCGAGCCGCTCCTGGGCATAGCCCGTCAGCATCGCCTCGTGCGCGGCGATGTTCTCGCGGCCGAGCTTCATCATGAATTCCAGCGCGGCGCCGAGGCCGACCGCCTCGATGATCGCCGGCGTGCCCGCCTCGAAGCGGTGAGGCGGGTCGTTGTAGGTGATCGCATCCTGGGTCACCGTGCGGATCATCTCGCCGCCGCCCTGATAGGGGGGCAGCCGCTCCAGCCATTCCTTCTTGCCGTAGAGCACGCCGATCCCGGTCGGCCCGTAGACCTTGTGGCCGGTGAAGACGAAGAAGTCGCAATCGAGCGCCTGCACGTCGATAGGACGATGGACCGCGCTCTGCGCCCCATCGAGCAGCACCGGCACGCCGTGGGCGTGGGCGATGCGCACGATCTCCTCACCCGGCGTCACCGTGCCGAGCACGTTCGACATATGGGTGAGCGCCACCATCTTGGTGCGCGGGCTGAACAGCTTCTCGTATTCCTCGACCAGGAAGTTGCCGTCGTCATCCACCGGCGCCCACTTGATGACGGCCCCGCGCCGCTCGCGCAGGAAGTGCCAGGGCACGATGTTGGAGTGGTGCTCCATGATCGAGAGGATGATCTCGTCCCCCTCCCCGATCAGCCCGGCCCATCCCATGGAGGAGGCGACGAGGTTGTAGGCCTCGGTCGCGTTGCGGGTGAAGATGATCTCGTCGGTCGAGCGGGCATTGAGGAACTGGCGCGTGGTCTCGCGCGCGCCCTCGAACCCCTCGGTCGCGGCATTGGCCATGTAGTGCAGACCGCGATGGACGTTGGCGTAGCCGGTCTCCATGCAGGAGACCATGGCGTCGATCACCGCCTTCGGCTTCTGCGCCGAGGCGGCATTGTCGAGATAGACCAGCGGCTTGCCGTAGACCTTTTCCGAGAGGATCGGGAATTCGGCCCGGATTGCCTCGACGTCGTAGGGGGTGGCGGGGACGGGTGCGTTCATGAAAGGGCGCTCGCGAATTCCCTTCCGGCGAGGGAAGGTGCCTCGCGCAGCGAGGCAGGAGAGGGATAACCCCGATCTGCGATGACCGCACCGATGGCGTCCATCACCGCACCGAGATTGCTCAGAACGAGATCGGCGGAGAAGCGCAGGACGAGGAAGCCCTGGGCTGCCAGCCACGCATCGCGGGCCTCGTCGCGTCGGCGACACGCCTCCGCTTCATGCACCGGTCCATCGATCTCGATCACTAGACGGGCCGCTGCGCAGTAGAAGTCGGCGATGAAGGGCGCGATCGGCACCTGGCGCTTGAACTTGACGCCATGAAAGCGGCCGCCGCGCACCTGCTCCCAGAACAAAGCCTCGGCGCGCGGCATGTCCTTGCGCTGTGTGCGGGCGAAGCCGCGCAGGCGGGGGGAGACCTCATTCAGCCTCGGACGTTTGTCCATCGCCAATCCCCCATCGCGCGCATTGCCCTCTCCCCTCCGCGGGAGAGGGTGGCCCCCAAAGGGGGGCGGGTGAGGGGAACCACCTTTCCGGATTGACCTGAGCCGGCCCCTCTCCCGCCCGCTCCGCGGGCACCCTCCCCCGCAGAGGGGGGAGGGTTTTTGGGCAGTGCCCTACCCCCGCGCCGCCAGCCACGCCTCGATCCCGCCGATCAGCGCGTCGCGGGCGCCCTCGTGCGTGACCGTCTCCACCGCCTCGCCGACGAAGGCCTGCACCAGCAGGCTCTCGGCGGTCGCGCGCGGCAGGCCGCGGGCCATGAGATAGAACAGCAGATCCTCGTCCGGCGCGCCGCAGGTGGCGCCGTGGCCGCAGGCGACGTCGTCGGCGAAGATCTCCAGCTCCGGCTTGTTCATCATCTGACCGTCGTCGGTCAGAAGCAGGCAGTCGGACTTCATCTTGCCGTCGGTCTGCTGCGCGACCTGGCGGACGATGATCTTGCCCTGGAACACGCCGGTCGAATCGCCGTCGATCACCGTCTTGAACATCTCGCGACCGACGCCGCCCGTCGCCGCATGGTCGGCGAGCAGAGTCGAATCCGCGAGCTGGCCATGGCCGAGGAGCGTCGCGCCGTTGACCACGGCATTGGCGTCCTCACCCGCGACATGCAGGTAGATCTGGTGACGCGAGAGCTTGGCGCCGGTGACGAGGTTGACGGTCTCGAGCTGCGCCCGGGCGTCGAGCCGCACCGAGATCGTCGAGAGGGCGATGGCCGCGTCCCCTTCCCGGTTGAGCCGGGTGTGGCGGAAGGCAGCCTCCTCGCCGATATGCACGTCGAGGGCATCGTTGGGCTGATAGGTCAGCCCGGCCGGCCCCTCGTGGCTCTCCAGCAGGAAGAACTCCGCGCCGGCGCCGACCTCGACCAGCACGCGGGTCGCGGTCGAGAAGGCGGTGTCGCCGGTGCCGATGAAGCGCAGGTGCAGCGGCGTCGCGGGCTTGGCGCCGGCGGCCACCGAGATCAGCGCGCCATCGGCCAGGAAGGCGGTGTTGAGCTGATAGATCGGGTTCTCGCGCACCTGCTCGACCGGGGCCAGCAGCTTCAGGCGGGCATCGCCCTGCGCCAGTGCCGCGTTGAGCGGAGCCACCGTCACGCCTTCGGGGATCCGGTCGAGATCCGACAGGGCGGCAACGAGATGGCCGTTGACGAAGGTGAGGCGCACGGCCTCGACCTCGGCAAACCCCTTGGCCCCGGCGGCAGCGGACCGCGCGGCCTCCTCGGACGGCGCCTCGGCGGGCGGGGCGGCCTCGGTGATGGCGGCGCGCAGATCCGTGTATTTGAACGCCTCGACCCGGCGGCTCGGCAGGCCGGTCGCCTCGAAGAAGCGGAACGCCTCCTCGCGGCTGATGGCCTGCTCGCTGGCGAAGCTCTTCCGCGCGGATTCGAAGAGCTTGGAGAGCCCGGCCTCGGCGGGGGAGCGGAGATTGGTGACGTCGGCCATTACGCAGCCTCGCTCGTGCGGTACTCGGCGTAGCCGGAGGCCTCGAGCTCCAGCGCTAGTTCCTTGCCGCCGGTCTTCACGATCTGCCCCTTCGACATGACGTGCACGGTGTCGGGCACGATGTGGTTCAGGAGACGCTGGTAGTGGGTGATGACGAGGAACGAGCGGCCTTCCGCCCGCAGCGCGTTCACGCCCTCGGAGACGATGCGCAGGGCGTCGATGTCGAGGCCGGAATCGGTCTCGTCGAGCACGCAGAACTTGGGCTGCAAGAGCGCCATCTGGAGGATCTCCATGCGCTTCTTCTCACCGCCGGAGAAACCGACATTGAGGGCGCGCTTGAGCATCTCCTTGTTGATCTCGAGCTTGTCGGCCGCCGCGTTCACCGCGCGGATGAAGTCGGGGGTCGAGAGCTCGTCCTCGCCGCGCGCCTTGCGCTGGGCGTTGAGGCAGGCCTTGAGGAAGGTCATCGTGCCGACGCCGGGGATCTCCAGCGGGTACTGGAAGGCCAGGAAGATACCGGCGGCGGCGCGCTCGTCGGCTGCCATCTCCAGGATGTTCTGCCCGTCGAGCAGGATCTCGCCGTCGAGAACCTCGTAATCCTCCTTGCCGGCGATGACGTAGGAGAGCGTCGACTTGCCCGACCCGTTCGGGCCCATGATCGCGGCGACCTCGCCGTCGTTCACGGTGAGGTTCAGGCCGTTGAGGATACGGTTGTCCTCGATCTGCACGACGAGGTTTTTGATCTCAAGCATGTCCGTCCAAGTCCTTCAAAACCATTCCTGATGCATCGCCCGCAGGAAGGCGGCGCTCTGAACCGGATCTCCGGGCAGGTCACCGATCACTGCGTCGACACCGCACCGGGGACAGAGTGTGGTGCCGTCATCGGCAACCACGCTCCGATCTCGTCCGGTGCGAACGTGTCCAGGCCATAGAAGCAGCCGCACGCGGCACTGCTTCTCGCCTCGGCGGCGTGCCGCGCGCTGTGCCGATGGGCTGCGCGCGGCACGTCCGAATCGAAGGTCGTTAGCCCACGGAGCCTTCGAGGCTGATGGAGATCAGCTTCTGGGCCTCTACCGCGAACTCCATCGGCAGCTGCTGCAGCACGTCGCGGACGAAGCCGTTGACGATAAGGGCGGTCGCCTCCTCCTCGGAGAGGCCGCGCTGCTGGCAGTAGAACTTCTGATCCTCGGAGATCTTCGAGGTGGTCGCCTCGTGCTCGAAGACGGCGGAGGCGTTCTTCGACTCGATGTAGGGCACGGTGTGCGCCCCGCACTGGTCGCCGATCAGGAGCGAGTCGCAATTGGTGAAGTTGCGCGCGCCCTTGGCCTTCTTGTGGGCCGAGACGAGGCCGCGATAGGTGTTCTGCGAGCGGCCGGCGGAAATGCCCTTCGAGATGATCCGGCTGGTCGTGTTCTTGCCGAGATGGATCATCTTGGTGCCGGAATCGACCTGCTGCATGCCGTTCGACACCGCGATCGAGTAGAACTCGCCACGGGAATCGTCACCGCGCAGGATGCAGGACGGGTACTTCCAGGTGATGGCCGAGCCGGTCTCGACCTGCGTCCACGAGATCTTCGAGCGGGCGCCGCGGCAATCGCCGCGCTTGGTCACGAAGTTGTAGATGCCGCCCCTGCCCTCGTTGTCGCCGGGATACCAGTTCTGGACGGTCGAGTACTTGATCTCGGCATCCTCCAGCGCCACCAGCTCGACCACCGCGGCATGGAGCTGGTTGTCGTCGCGCTTCGGGGCGGTGCAGCCCTCGAGATACGAGACGTAGGAGCCCTTGTCGGCGATGATGAGGGTGCGCTCGAACTGGCCCGTATCGCGCTCGTTGATGCGGAAATAGGTCGACAGCTCCATCGGGCAGCGCACGCCCGGCGGGATGTAAACGAACGAGCCATCGGAGAAGACGGCCGAGTTCAGCGTCGCGAAGAAGTTGTCGGTCACCGGCACGACCGAGCCGAGATACTTCTGCACCAGCTCCGGGTACTCGCGCACGGCCTCCGAGATCGGCATGAAGATCACGCCGGCCTTCTCCAGCTCCTTCTTGAAGGTGGTGGCCACCGAGACCGAATCGAACACGGCATCGACCGCGACGCGGCGCTCGGGCGCGATGCCTTCCAGCGCCTCGACCTCGCGCAGGGGAATGCCGAGCTTCTCGTAGGTCTTCAGGATCTCGGGATCGATGTCGTCGAGCGATTCCGGGCCCTGCCGCTTCGGCGCGGCGTAGTAGTAGATGTCGTTGTAATCGACCTTGTCATAGGCGACGCGCGCCCATTCCGGCTCCTTCATGGTGAGCCAGCGCTTGTAGGCGTCGAGGCGCCATTCGAGCAGCCATGCCGGCTCGTTCTTCTTGGCCGAGATGAAGCGGATCACGTCCTCGGAGAGGCCCTTCTCGGACTTCTCCATCTCGATCACGGTCTCGAAGCCGTACTTGTACTGGTCGAGGTCGATCGAACGCACCCGATCGATGGTCTCCTGCACTGCAGGCATTCAACGTCTCCTACCGACTCCGGCGTCAAGGACCGGGGGTTTCCAACGAAAATGGCTTGGGCGGGCGGCGCTCAGGCTGCCTGCCCTCGCCGCTGATATAGGGATGCGGCGAGCCGTTCGAACCCCGCAACGAAGCGTTCGAGGTCCACATCCCGCGAATTCCAGCCGAAGCTGACGCGCAGCGCCCCTGCGGCGAGTGCAGGGCTCACACCCATCGCCGCGAGGACCGGGGAACGGGCCACCTTGCCCGAGGAACAGGCCGAGCCCGACGAGACGGACAGGCCGGCGAGATCGAGGGCGATCAGCGCCGTGGCGGCCTCGAGGCCCGGCACGGCGACGCTCAGGGTGTTGGGCAGGCGCGGGGCGCCTTCCCCGAACACGACGAGGTCCGGGACCATCTCCCGCAGGCGCGCCTCGAGGGCGTCGCGCAGGCCCGCGAGCCGGATGCCTTCGGCGGCGAGGGCATGCCGGGCGATCTCCGCCGCCTCCCCCAGGCCGACGATGCCGGGCAGGTTCTCGGTGCCGCAGCGTAGGCGCGCCTCCTGGCCGCCCCCGCGCAGGAACGCCGCTTCCAGGCTGACGCCGGAGCCGAGCACCATCGCGCCGACCCCCTTGGGCGCCGCGAATTTGTGACCCGACAGGGTCAGGGCATCGAGCCCGAGGGCGGCAAAGTCGAGCGGGATCTTGCCCACCGCCTGCACCGCGTCGCTGTGGACCAGAGCGCGGCCATGGGCGCGGGCGAGCCGCAGGACCTCGGCGAGCGGCTGCACCACCCCGGTCTCGTTGTTGGCCGCCTGGACGGAAATCAGCACCGCCTCGTCGCGGCAGGCGTCGAGCCGCTCTGCCAGCGCGTCGCACCGCAGGAGCCCGGCCGCGTCCACCGGCAAGACATCGACCGCACCGGGGGCGAAGCGGTGGCCGGCGGAGATGCAGGGATGCTCGGTGGCGGAGATCATCAGCCGGGTCGGGGCCGGGAAACCCTGCTTGCGCAGGGCGCCGGAGAGCACGGCATTGGCGGCCTCGGTGCCGCCGCTCGTGAAGGTGACGGCGTCGGAGGCCCCGCCGAGCAGGGCGGCGAGCTGGCCCCGGGCCCGTTGCAGGGCCTGACGCGCCGCGCGGCCCTCGGCATGAATCGAGGAGGGATTGCCAGGCAAGTCGAGCGCGCGCGCGACCGCCAGCGCGACTTCCGGACGCACCGGGGAAGTCGCGTTGTGATCGAGATAGCTGCGCACTGCTGAAGTCATCCCGCCATTCCGCTCCGCATCATCCTACCGAATCCTGATTTTCTTGATTTCGCCCCCCTCCCCCGTGCTAAGCCGCGCGAATCGCGCGCCTCCGCACCATGTCGGGTCGCGACGCTCAGTTTAGAATAACTCTAATCGTCTAGAATTATTCTAAGAGCGCTTGTAAGTGGCGTGCGCAACGAGTCAAGCCGTGGCCGGCATCGTGCCGGCCCTATTGCCTGTGCCCTCGAGCCGTTCCTTTGCGGAATCGCGCGGCGGGGTGCGGATCATCTTGAGGACACCATGCCCGAAGTCATCTTTTCCGGCCCGGCCGGCCGACTGGAAGGCCGCTATCAGGCGCCCAAGAAGAAGGGTGCGCCGATCGCGATCGTGCTCCATCCCCACCCCCAGTTCGGGGGCACGATGAACAATCAAATTGTGTACAATCTCTTCTACACCTTCGCCAATCGCGGATTCGCAGCCCTGCGCTTCAATTTCCGCGGGGTCGGGCGCAGCCAGGGCGCGTTCGATCACGGCTCGGGCGAACTCTCGGACGCGGCGGCCGCCCTCGATTGGGTGCAGTCGGTCAACCCGGAGGCGAAATCCTGCTGGATCGCCGGCGTGTCGTTCGGCTCGTGGATCGGCATGCAGCTGCTGATGCGCCGCCCGGAGATCGAGGGCTTCATCTCGATCGCCGCCATGGCCAACCGCTACGATTTCACCTTCCTCGCCCCCTGCCCCTCCTCCGGCCTGTTCGTGCACGGCTCGGAAGACCGGGTGGCCCCGGCCCGCGAGGTGATCCCCGTGATCGAGAAGGTGAAGACGCAGAAGGGCGTCATCATCGAGCACCAGATGGTCGAAGGCGCCAACCACTTCTTCGACGGAAAGGTCGACGAGCTGACCCAGACCGTGGACACCTATCTCGACAAGCGCCTCGGGGCGAAGACCGAGGCGGCGTAAGGCCGAAGCCTTCGGCGGCCGTCAGCCTTTGACGGTCGCCCGTGACATCGCACAGCCGACCTGCATCGCCCCGGAACGCCGCGGCACCGAGATGCCGCGGGACAGGTGCATCACTCAGGCCGCCTTCGCCGGCTCGGCGGCCGCGTGCACCACCGGCACGGCGGGCGCGCCCTCCCATTCCGAATGGGCGGGGATCGACTCACCCTTCATGACGATGGTGAGCGGGCGGAGCCGGGCGAAATCGCCGACCTTGGTGTCGTAGAGGACGGTGGAGAAGGCCCCCACCGAAACGCCGCGCCCGATCTCGACCCGGCCGACCTTCATGATCCGGTCCTCGTAGAGATGGGTCTGCAGCGCCGCCGAGCGGTTCACGGCGGCGTAGTCGCCGATGGTGACGCAATCGAATTCGGTGATGTCGGTCATCAGGAGGCAGGTGCCCTTGCCGACCTTCACGCCGAACAGGCGCAGCACCCAGGGCAGGAAGGGCGTGCCCATCAGGTGCTCCAGCAGCACCTTGCCGGCCAAGCCCCAATAGGCCACCGCGATGGCCTCGGTCCGCATTGCCCACCACGACCACATCGGCTGCATGCCGGGACGGTAGGCGCCCATCAGCAGCCATTTGAGGGCGATGACGCTCGTGGTCTGGATCAGCGCGATGATGACGCTGGCGGCCACGAAGGCGAAGGCCAGCCCGGCCCAATCCTCGGCGAGGATGGCCGGGTAGAACACGAAGTCGATCGTGCAGATGGCGAGCGAGATGTAGAGCATCGGCGAGAACGAGGTGGCGAAGGCCTCGAACAGGCCGCGCCGCAGCTTGGCTGCCTTGCTCGGCTCGAAGGTCTGGGCGGCCGAGCCGAGATCGACCTTCTGACGCACCGGCAGGCGGATCGGCGGCGAGCCGAACCACGTCTCGCCCGGCCCCATGGCCTCGTTGGCCGGCGGCTTCGACTTGATGCCGATCAGCACGTCGTCGGGGATCCGCGCGCCCGGCGGCAGCACGCCGTCATTGCCGACGAAGACGCGGGCGCCGGTCTCGACCGGATGGAGATGCATCCAGCCGCGGCGGATCTCCTCCTCGCCCACCACCACCTCGTCGGCGATGAAGTTGTTCGCGCCGACCGAAACGAGGTCGTGACGGGAGCCGAGATTGGTCGAGATCTCGGCGCCCCGGCCCATCCGCGCGCCCATCAGCCGGTACCAGGCCCGCATGTAGACGGTGGCGAACAGCGAGGAGAGCGTCTCCAGAGTCACCTCGGAGGCGAGCGCCACGAGCCATTTGCGCAGGTAGAAGCCCGACCAGATCGAGTAGGTGCCGTGGGTCGCCCGCGGCAGCACCGCCCAGCGGATGGCGGCGATGAGCAGCACCGTGCCCGCCGTCATCAGCATGGCGGTCGGCCAGGTCAGCAGCGGCAGGTAGGTGTGGTAATCGACGTCGGTGATCTCCGAGAGGTTATCCGAGATCTGGTCGAAGATGTAGAAGGCCGGGAAGATCGGAAGCAGGCCGACCGCCGGCACCGCCGCCAAGAGGAAGGCGTAGACTGCGCCGAAGGCCGCCCGGCGCGCCGGCGAGGCGGTGGCGGGCTCGGGAAGATCGGCGAAGTCGACGGTGCCGACCCGGCGGCCCGGCGATCCGTCCCAGGCCTCGGCCGTGCCGATCTCGGTGCCGGCCGGCACGGTGGTGAGGTCGGCGATCTCGGCATGGTCGCCGATCACGGTGCGGGGACCGATGACGCAGGAGGCGCCGATGGCGACGTCCTCGCCGATCTCGACGGGGCCGATGACCAGCTCGTCGCCGACGACCTCGGCATTGGCGATCACCAGCCGTCCCCCGAGGGAGGAGCCCCGGCCGATGCTCAGGAGGTCGGCCGCGCCGACATCGAGATCGGAGATCAGCACGTCCTCGCCGATCTTCGCGCCGAGCAGGCGCAGATAGGCGACGATGGCCGGCGAGCCCTGGAGCCACTTGATATGCACCAGCGGCGTCAAACGCTGCGCCAGCCACCAGCGGTAATAATAGACACCCCAGAGCGGGTAGCGCCCCGGCTTGGTCCGCCCGAGGATCAGCCACTTGGCGGCGATGGCGACCGCCGCCGTCACCGCGTTGATGCCGATATAGACGAGCAGCAGGACGCCGAGTTCGCCCCAGAAGCCGAGCCCTCCGCCGGTGAGCAGCAGGTAGGTGACGAAGATGCCGAGCCACTGCGCCGTGGCCAGCGCGATCACGAAGGGCAAAGCCACGGCCTGGGCGAGGCCGCACAGCGCCCGCCGCAACAGCGGAGGCGGGGCGAAGCTCAGATCCCGCACGGCCGTCTGGGCGCCGACGCCGCCGGTCCGCTCGATCAGGTGTGACGCCATCGCCCGCAGCGTCCGGCCGGCATAGACGTCCTGCAGGGTGATGCCGGCGAGCGCCGGGATCTCACGCACCGCGCCGACGAAGCGGGCGGCGAGCAGGGAATGGCCGCCGAGTTCGGAGAAGAAATCCGCCTCGAACCCGATCGGCTGGTCGCCGAACACCTTCTTGGCGGCGGCCAGCAGCGCGGCCTCGGTTTCGTTGTCGGGCGCTTCCTGCTCGCCCTCGGCCACCGCGACGGTCAGCGGAGCGATCCGCAGCGCCTTGCGGTCGACCTTGCCGGAGGTGAGCCGCGGCAGGGTCTCCACGGTCTCGAAATGGCTGGGCACCATGTAGGGCGGCATCTGCGCCGCGAGGTTCTTCCGGAGCGCCGCGCGGTCGAGATCGGCCCCGCGCTCGGGGACGAGGAAGGCCACCAGCCGGTCGACCTCGTCGTCCCGGCGCAGCACCACTGCCGCTTGATTGACGCCGGCCTCCCCCCGGATGCGGGACTCGATCTCGCCGAGTTCGACCCGGAAGCCGCGAATCTTGACCTGATCGTCGATGCGGCCGTGGAAGACGATGTCGCCGTCGGCCGTCATCGAGACGGCATCGCCCGAACGGTAGAGGACCGGATCGGTCCCGTCGGACGGGTAGGGGTTGGCGACGAACTTTTCCGCCGTCAGCTCCGGCCGCTTGAGATAACCCTTGGCGACGCCGGGGCCGCCGATCAGCAATTCGCCCTGCTCGCCGGGCTTCAACAGCGTCAGCGCCTCGTCGGCGACATAGACCGAGTAATTCGGAATCGGGCCGCCGATGGTGACGGGCTGGCCCGGCTTCATCTCGGCGGCGGTCGCCACCACGGTGGCCTCGGTCGGCCCGTAGGTGTTGAACAGGCGCCGCCGGTCCGTGGCCCAGCGCGCCACCAGCGGCTCGGGCAGGGCTTCGCCGCCGAGCAGGACGAGGCGGACGGTGGGCAGGTCGCCGGGGATCATGGCGAGCAGGGTCGGCACCGTGTCGAGCACGGTGACGCGGGCCTCCGCGATGATCGCGGGAAGGGCTTCCACATCGCCCATCATGGCCGGGCTCGCCACGAACAGGCAGGCGCCCACCAGATAGGGCACCCAGATCTCCTCCATCGAGAGATCGAAGGCGACCGAGGCGCCCTGGAACACCACGTCGTCGGCGCGCATGCCGTAGACGGCGTTCCCCGAGCGCAGGAAGTGGCAGATATTGGCGTGGCTGATGACGATGCCCTTCGGCACGCCGGTCGAGCCCGAAGTGTAGATCAGGTAGGCCGGATGCTCCGGGGTCAGGCCGGCGGTGTCGAGATCGGGCGCGGGCCTCCCCTGCCCCGCCGCCAGAAGCTCCGTGCTGGTGACGGGCGGCGTGCCCTCCGGCGCCTGGGGCCGCAGGGCCTCCGAGACCAGGAGCGCCTTGGCCGCCGCATCCCCCAGGCAGACCGCGACCCGGTCGGCAGGGGCCTCGGCATCGAAGGGGAGCCAGGCGGCACCGGATTTGGTGATGCCGATCTGCGCGATCAGCAGCTCGGTGCCGCGGGCCATCCACAGGCCGACCACGTCGCCGGGGCCGATGCCGCGGCTGGCAAGCCCCGCCGCGATGGCGTCGGAACGGGCATCGACCTGCGCATAGGTCAGGACCGGGCGGCGACCCTCCACGCCGGGCTCGGCGGCGTCGATCAGGCAGGGCGCGTCCGCGCGCTCCGCCGCACTCGCCCGGAACAAAGCGGCCAGGGTTTCCCGGCGGATCAGGTCGGGGCGCGCGGCGCCGCGCAGGACGGCGCGGCCGTCGGGGCCCTCCCCCCATCCGCCGTCCTGCCGGTTCCGGCTTTTCTCGGCGAGACCGCTCATCGATGCTCCGCTGCCGCTTGTCGTGTCCGGCCGATCATCTCGCTGCGCGCGACCGATAGCCGGGCCCCACTCCTGAGGCCCAATGGGCGGCGCCCTTGGCGGTTTTGCGACATGATTGCGCCGTCACGGAGTTTTCGGCCGGGGAGCCGCCTTCCGCGAGACCCCGAGGGTCGTTCCTTACACGGAGCCGGCGGCGAAGAAACGTGCGTTCACAAACGCCGCGCCCGCCACCGCGCCTGACGCGACCCTCATCCGACCCCTTGCCCGGCCACCAGGTGAAGCGTGCGGGCGGCGGGCGAGAGCCGGACCTGCCGACCCCAGCCGAAGCCGAGGAAGTCGTGCTCGATCCCGTCGGCGAACACCACCCCGCCCTCGTTCATCCGCGAGGTCACCACGAGATCCGCATCGGTGAGCTTGCCGGCGCGCAGCCGGGTGGCGGTGGCGACGCTCGGGAACGGCTCGCGCACCCAATAGCCGACCGCCCGCTCCTCGGGCGCGAGCGGCAGGCCGAGCGCGGTCGCCTCGGCGATCGAGCGCGCCCAGCCGGTGGCTCCGGTGCCGGAGGCAACGATCAGCCCGCTGGAGGACTGCTCCTCCGCCGCGACGCCCCCCTCGCCCGGCGCCTCGATCCGGTAGCGGGCGGATTGGTGGCCGCGATGGCCCACGAAGATCTCGTTGAGGGCGAACAGGCGCTCGCCCCCGTCGAGCACCGCCTGGACCATGGTGCGCCGCTCGATCGCCACCGCCCCGGCGACGCTCGCCGGCAGCAGCCGGCCCAGGCCCTCGACGCGGTTGCGCACCAGCACCCCGTCATAGAGATCGGGGGCCGGGTTGATCCCGATCACCGGCTGGTCGTCGAGATACTTCGCGACATTGGCGATCAGCCCGTCCTGACCGACGGCGACGACCACGTCGTCGGGGCCGAACAGGAAGCGGTCGAGATCCGCCCGCCGCACCGAGGCCTGGCGCCACTCCCCCGGCACGGTGGCCCTGGCCCGCGCCAGCACGGCGTGGAAGCGGTCATGGCGCGCCTCCACCTCGGCCAGTCCCTGGCCCCGGCTCTCCAGGAAGAAGCGGGCCTGGCCCCTGGTGGCGTGCCGGGCGATCAGCAGCTCGTAGTCGGTCTCGCGGGTGACGAAGACCGCCCGCGGCGCAAGTGCGGCCATGGCGTTGTCCTTCCGCCTCAGCGCGGCGTGAGGGTCGGCGGCCGGCGGAACTCGCCGAGCACGGTGGCGAGCAGGTCCGGCGTCACGGTGACGTGCTCGATGGTGTCGAGCTTGCCCGCCAAGGCCTGGGCGGCGAGGCCGAGCAGGGTGCCCGGCGCCACGTCGCGATAGACCGCGATGCGCGCCCGCTCGGCCTCCGCCCGCGCGCCCTCGACCACGCGGATGCGCTCGGCCTCCGCCCCGGCGGCGATGCCCTCCGCCTCGGCCCGCGCCTCCGCCCGGTTGCGGGCGTTCTGCGCCTCCTCCGCGATCAGCAGCGCCTCCCGCCGCGCCAGTTCGGTCTTCGTGGCGAGTTCGTTCTCGGCGATGGCGCGCTCCTTCTCCACCGCCAGGGCCCGGCGGGCGAAGGTCGCCTCGTCCGCCTTCTGCTGCAGCGCCTCGTAGGTCGGCGTCTGCAGGGCGCGCTCCAATTCGCTCGACGGCGCGAGGTTGGTGAGCCGCACCGACACCACCGCGACGCCGATCTCGGCCAGCGACGGATCGGTCCCGAGGGCCGCCTGCAACTGCCCGCGCAGAGCCTCCGGCCCGGCATCGAGCAGGGCCCGCACCGGCGCCTGCCCCAGGAATTGCAGCACCGTCTGGTTGGCGAGGCCGGCGATGCGCGCCTCGATCTTCTCGACCGGCTCGCCCTGGAGCCGGCCGGTGCGCAGATCGAGGGAGAAATCGACCCGGGCGGCGAGGCGGGCGGGATCGGCGACGTGCCAGCCGACGCTGCCCTGCACCGCCACCGTCTGGAAGTCCTGGCTGCGGCCGCGGACGAACAAAGTCATCTCGCGATCGTCCATCGGCACCTCGCTGATGCTGGCCGTCTCCGGGCGGAACCAGAAGACGAGGCCGCGCCCGCTCTGCCGCGCCCGGCCGTTGCGAAACCGGATCACGTAGTGGCTGGCCTCGCTCCTCAGCTGGGAGAGGACGCCGAAGCGACGGATCGTGGCCATGTCAGTCTCCTTTCCGGAAGCGGAACAGCTCGGCGGGGCGGTAGGAGGTGCCCGTCTCGAGCCGGCCGGTCGGTTCGAGCCAGCCGCGGTCGAGCATCCGGCGGCGGAAGGCAGGCTTGTTGAGGGGCGTGCCGAGGATCGCCTCGTGCACGTCCTGCAGCTGGCGCAGGGTGAACAGCTCGGGCAGCAGGGCGAAGCCGACCTCCGAATAGTCGAGCTTGCCCCGCAGCCGCAGCAGGGCGAGGGCGACGATCTCGGCATGGTCGAAGGCGAGCGTGAGGACTTCGCCTCCGGCCGACAGGACCGTGACCGGGCCGCCCGCCTCCCCGGCCCAGGGCACCGCGACGCGGCCCGGCTGCAGGGCCGGTGTCCGCGCCAGAACCTCGGCGAAGGCCGCCTCGGTCAGCAGAGCGAGATAGGCGACCGTGACGATGCGCATGCGCGGATCGCGGTTCACCGCGCCGAAGGTGTAGAGCTGCTCCAGATGGGCCGGCGGCGCCCCCGCCTTCTCGCGCAGGACACGCCCGGCCGCATCGTCCAGCGCCTCGCCGATCCCGACGAAGCCGCCGGGCAGGGCATGGCGCCCCGCATGGGGATGCTCGGTTCGCTTCACGAGCAGGACGGCCGGGTGCCCGTCCCGCAGGCCGAACAGCACCAGATCCACGGCCAAAGCCGGCCGGGCGTAATCGGCGGGATCGTAGCGCGCCAGGAAGGCGGCCTCCGATTCGGCTTGGCTCATGACGCCACCTCGCCCTCTTATATCCAACTTGCGTCTTAGTTATGAGCTAAATGGATATATGTCAACGCAGCCCTTAGCGATGTTGGCCGTCCGGTTCCGGCCCCGGCGCAACCGACGCTGACGGAGGCGACCTCAGGCCCAGCGCCAGCCGCCGGGATCGATGACGAGGATGCTGCCCTGGCGGATGCCGATGCGCGGGGCGGCGTAGATGTCGAGATGGCCGTAGACGACCAGCAGCGCCCGGGCGACGCCGCCATGGGCGACCATCACCGTCGGGCGGCGCAACTCCGCCACCACCTCCTCCACCCGCGCCTCGACCATGGCATAGCTCTCGGCATTCTCGCCCTGGGGCCGGTAGCCCCAGCGGTCGCGGTCGCGGGCGGCGGCCCCAGCGGGATCGCGCCGCCGGATCTCGGCCCAGGTCCGACCCTCCCAGCTGCCGAAGCCGATCTCCCTCAGGCGCGGATCGGTGCGGTAGCCGGTGGGCGGCAAGCCGATATCGGCGCGAATCGCCTCCATGGTCCGGCGGGTCCGGGTCAGCGGGCTCGCCACGTAATCGGCGGTGGGCAGGGCCGCTCCCGCCACGCGGCGCAGGCGCTTGGCCGCCTCCCCGGCCTGAACCAGGCCATAGGCGTTGAGATCGGTGTCGCGGTGGCCCTGAAGGCGGCCCTCCGCGTTCCAATCGGTCTGGCCGTGACGCACGAACCAGATCGTCGGCCCCTCACTCACGCGGCCGCCCCGCTGCGGCGGCGCAGCCCCGGCATCCCACTGCGCCGGATCGGGAACGGCAGAGGCGGCGCATCTGTTGGGAGCTCAAGCTTTTCCCTTCCTGCGGGCCCGGCGGCGGCCCCGCGATCGGCTCGTGAGCGGGTAACTTTCGGCATGGCGCGCAAGAACGGCAAGGACGGCAAGGGGTCTAAGGCGGAGAAAGCACGGGAAACAAAGTCGCAGGCGGCGCCGGGTGCCGACCATCCACCCTCCTCCGCCGGCTGGGCCCGCGCGGCCGATGCCGGGGCGGGCACCGCGCCGAGCCTGTCGCCGCATCTCCACCCGGTTCTGCCGCCGGCGGCCCCGGGCATCGTCACCGTCGCGCCGGACCAACGCTTCAGCCTCGCCTCGGTCGATCCGGACGCGACCGGCGGCCTCGACAAGGCCGAGGCCAAGGCCGCGCTCGAAGCACAGCGGGAGCGTATCAAGGCCCTGCAGGAAAAGCTCTACGCCGAGCGCCGCCGCAGCCTGCTGGTGGTGTTTCAGGCGATCGATACCGGCGGCAAGGACGGCACCATCCGCAACGTGCTGGAGGGGGTGAACCCGCAGGGCTGCCGGGTCTGGTCGTTCAAGGTGCCGAGCGCAGAAGAACTCGATCAGGATTTCCTGTGGCGCTACCACGCCCGCGCTCCGGGCCGCGGCCTGATCGGCGTGTTCAACCGCAGCCATTACGAGGACGTGCTGGTGGTGCGGGTGAAGGGCCTCGTGCCGGAAGAGACATGGCGGGAGCGTTACGGGCTCATCAACGACTTCGAGCGGCTGCTGACGCTCTCGGGCACGGTGATCCTCAAGTTCTTCCTGCACATCTCCAAGGACGAGCAGAAGGAGCGCCTGGAGGCCCGCCTCGCCGACCCGACCAAGCATTGGAAGTTCGACCCCGCCGACCTCGTGGAGCGCGAGAGCTGGAACGCCTACCAGACCGCCTTCGACGATGCGCTCTGCCGCTGCTCGACTCCCTACGCCCCCTGGCACGTGGTGCCGGCCAACCGCAAATGGGCCCGCAACCTGATGGTCGCCCGCACCATCGCCGACACGCTCGAAGCGATGGACCCGCACTTCCCCGAGCCGCGGGCCGGGCTGGAGGGGATCAAGGTCCCGGATTGATCTTTTCGGATTTCGGGAACGCGGACGCGGGAGAGACGCCGAGAGCCTCGCTTCGGGTAATGTTCGCTGGTCCGCTTCACGCGGATGCACGCCCCGATCAAGCGGCTGCGGCTGGCCGGGGATCTTTCGCAGGAGGATGATGCAGGCCATGCGGATCGCGCTTCAGGCGGTGCTGACCGGCCGTATCGCCCCGCTCGGAGACGGGGGCACGACCAGCGCCATCGACAAGGAGGCGAGGGAGGGCCCGGTCGCGCTCGGCCGGCTCGGATTCGCGGGCGATGAGCAGGCCGATCCACGCTTCCATGGCGGCCCGGAGAAGGCGGTGCACCACTACGCCCTCGACCATGCCGCCGCGTGGCGGGCGGAGCTGCCCGGATTGCTGGATCTCGTGGAGCGACCCGGCGCCTTCGGCGAGAATCTGTCGAGCCTCGGCCTGACGGAGCGCGAGGTCTGCATCGGCGACCTCTGGCGGGCCGGCAGCGCCCTCCTTCAGGTGTCCCAGGCGCGCCAGCCCTGCTTCAAGCTGAACCTGCGCTTCGGCGTGCCGGACATGGCCCGGCGCGTCCAGGGGAGCGGGCGGACGGGCTGGTACTACCGGGTGATCGAACCGGGAAACGTGGCGGCGGGGGATGCCCTGGAGCTGGTGGAGCGCCCGCACCCGGACTGGCCGTTGTCGCGGCTCCTGCACCACATCTATGTCGACCGCCTCGACGCGGCGGCCCTTCGGGCCATCGCCGCCCTGTCACCGCTCTCGGAATCCTGGCGGGCGCTCGCCGCCCGCAGGCTCGCGAGCGGCGCGGTCGAGGATTGGAGCCGACGGCTCGGAGACGGGGTGGTTCGCCCTAATCCCGCTCGCGGGTGATGTCCGGCGCGTCGGGGTTCTTCATGCCGACGACGTGGTAGCCGGCGTCCACGTGCAGGATCTCGCCGGTCATGCCGCGGGACATGTCGGAGAACAGGTAGGCCGCCGTCTCCCCGACCTCCTCGATGGTGACGGTCCGGCGCATCGGCGCGTTGTACTCGTTCCATTTGAGGATGTAGCGGAAGTCGCCGATGCCGGAGGCGGCCAGCGTCTTGATCGGCCCGGCCGAGATCGCGTTGACGCGGATCTGCTTCGGCCCGAGATCGGCGGCGAGGTAGCGGACGGAGGCCTCCAGCGCGGCCTTGGCGACGCCCATCACATTGTAGTGGGGCATCCACTTCTCGGCGCCGTAATAAGTCAGGGTCAGCAGCGAGCCGCCCTCGCGCATGATCTTTTCCGCCCGCTGCGCGATCGCGGTGAAGGAGTAGCACGAGATCAGCAGCGACTTCGTGAAGTTCGCCTCCGAGGTCTCGAGGTAGCGGCCCGTCAGCTCGTCCTTGTCGGAAAAGGCGACGCAGTGGACGACGAAGTCGATGCCCTCGGGAAAGGCCTCGGCGGTGGCGGCGAAGACGGCATCGATCGAGGCCGGATCTGTCACGTCGCAATGGCCGACGACCCTGGCGCCGAGTTCCTTGGCCAGCGGCTCGACGCGCTTCTTCAGGGCCTCGCCCTGATAGGTAAAGGCAAGTTCCGCCCCGTGGGCGGCGGCACTTCGGGCGATGCCCCAGGCGATCGAGCGGTTATTGGCCACTCCCAGCACCAGCCCGCGCTTGCCCGCGAGCAGCCCGCCCGGCTTCTGATCCGACATGCGTCACCTTCGCTTCGGCCGCGTCGGCGCCTCTCGAGGGGCGCCCCTAGACTGGGGGCTTCCTTAGCGGAGGCCCGCCAGGGGGGGAAGCCTGAAGGCGAAGACGGGCACCCGAGGCCCTGCCGGGCCGAGGCGCCGTCACGGACGATCGGCTCACGCCGTCCCGGCCTTCGCCTCGCGGCGGCGGCGGGCATATTCGGTCAGGGCCGGATCGTCGCCGGCCGGCAGGGCCACCGCCGTCGTGGCGAAGAGGTCGCCCCGGCTGCCGTCCTTCTTAGGCAGGCCCTTGCCGCGCAGGCGGAAGGTGCGGCCGGATCCGGTCATCGCCGGCACCTTCATCTCGACCGCGCCGGTCAGGGTCGGCACGCGCAGGGTGCCGCCCAGCACGGCATCCTCCAGCGGCAGGTCCACGGTGGTGCGCAGGTCCGCCCCCTCGACCTTGAACAGGGGATGGGGCTGGATGCGGATGGTGAGCAGCGCGTCGCCCGGCTCGCCCCGGGGACCGGCGGAGCCCCCGAGGCCGCGCAGGCGGATGGTCTGGCCATCGACCACGCCCTTGGGGATCATCACGTCGACATCGCGCCCACCGGGCAGGCCGATGCGCATCTTCTCCTCACCCGCGACCTGTTCCAGCGAGACGCTGAGTTCGGCCGCCACGTCCTCGCCGCGCGCCGGACCGCCGCGGCTGAAGCCGGGCCCGGCTCCGCCGGCGCGGAACGCCTCGCCGAAGATGTGGCTGATGAAATCCTCGCCGACACCGCCCGGACCCGCTCCGCCGCCAGCGCCACGGGCGCGGGCGAAGCCGTCGAAGTCGAAGCCGCCGCCGCGCCCGCCGCCGAAGCCGGAGAAGCCCTCGAAGCCGGTCGCGCGCGGCTTGCCCTCGGCATCGATCTCGCCGCGGTCGAACTGCGCCCGCTTCTCCTTGTCGCCCAGGATCTCGTAGGCGGTGTTCGCCTCGGCGAACCGCTCCTTGGCCTTGGGGTCCTTGTTGCTGTCGGGGTGGTAGGCCTTGGCGAGCTTACGGAAGGCCTTCTTGATCTCGGCCTCGTCCGCGCCCTTGGGCACACCCAGAACGTCGTAGGGGTTTCGCATCGGGAATCTTTTGAGGGGGTCGCAACCGTTGAGGGATACGGCCTTCGCCGCGTCGCTTCAACGTGGGAAAGACGTTGCGGTTCTGCAACACCTCTCCCATCGTTCTGCTCACGAATGCGCGAGGAGCGCCGCGCCGGCCGCCGCTCGCCGAAATCAGGACTTCGCCGAGCGCAGCCGCTTCAGCTCCCACTCGCCACCGGAGGGCTTGCAGCCGGTACCGCGCACGAAGCGGTTGTTCGCGTTGCCCACCACCGTGGCCAGGAAATCGCGGCAGATCTCGTCGCCGGCCACGTAGGGCAGGCCGGTCGGGTTGATCGCGCCGCGCATCGCGGTCTCCGGGTTCTCCCATTTCACCGGGCGCCCGTTGCCCTGCGGGTCGAGGGCGACGGAGAGCGCCGCATGGGCACGGCGCCAATCCTCCGCGTCGAGGTCGCGCCCGAAGCTCGCCGGACGCTTCGGGATGCTGCCGGTGACCAGGGGCTCCGGCACGGCCGGCGCCTCTTCCGAGCGGAAGGACAGGATCGGCCCGCTGCAGCCCGCACAGGAGGCCGCCGCGAGGCCGAGGGTCAGGAGACGCGCGATCCGGGATGCGGGGAGGCCCGCGAGGGCTTTACACAGACGCAGACGCATTACACCTGAACTCGAGGCAGACGGGGGTCCGACAGGGTGTGCCGCCCGACGTCGGTGCCCCCCGACCCGGCTGCCACAGGGAAGAAAATGGCCATCGATCGGTTAAGAGAGGGTGATCCCGGCGGACCGGCGGTCCACCCCGAGGACTTCACATTGTCGTCGGATCCCTGGGCCCTGTTCGCCGCCTGGATGGCGGAGGCCGAGGCCTCGGAGCCCTCGGACGCCAATGCCATGGCTCTGGCCACCGCCGACGCGGACGGCCTGCCCGACGTGCGGGTGGTGCTGCTGAAGGGCCTCGATCCTCGGGGGCTCGTCTTCTACACCAACGCCGAATCGGCCAAGGGCGAGCAGCTCCGCGCCAACCCCCAGGCCGCGGCGGTGCTGCACTGGAAGTCCCTGGGCCGGCAGATCCGCGCCCGCGGCCCGGTGAGTCCCGTCACCCCGGAGGAATCGGACGCCTATTTCGCGAGCCGCCACCGGGACAGCCGCATCGGCGCCGTCGCGAGCCGGCAATCGCGCCCGCTCACCGACCGCCCGACCCTGATGGCCGAGGTCGCCGCCCTCTCCGCCCAATACGAGGACGGCCCGGTGCCGCGCCCCGAGCATTGGCGCGGCTTCCGCATCGAGCCGCTGCAGCTGGAATTCTGGCAGAACGGCGCCTACCGCCTGCACGACCGGGTGCGCTTCACCCGCGAGGGCGAGGGCTGGGCCCGCTCCCGGCTCTATCCGTAGCCGGGGGCCGCGGGCGGGATCAGCCCATCCGCGAACGGATCGCCGCGATGAGGCTCTCCTCGGTATAGGGCTTGCGGAGGAAGAGGGCATCCGGCGGCACGTCGCCGGGAATCGGATGCACTTTGCCGGAGGTGATGACGATACCGATCCGGGGCCAGCGCCGGGTGATGCAGGCCGCGAGCCGGATGCCATCGATGCCGAGCGGCATGTCGATATCGGTCACGACCACGCGCACCCCCTCCTCCTCGTCGAGGAGGCGGATCGCGACATTGCCGTTCGCGGCCTCGCGCACGGCGTAGCCCAGCTCCGCGATCAGCTCGACCGCGGCGCGGCGGGTCACGGCGTCGTCCTCCACGACGAGCACCATCGGCCTCGCGTCCGCTTCGCTCACCTGCGTTCCATCCCCCCGCCCGCCGGTCGCCTCCTCCTCCGCTCGCACGAAGCCCGCCCCAGGAGCAAGCGCGAACGGGAGCGATCCCGCCGCGCCGCCGAGGACGGGGCGCGGCAACTTTCGCAATGCAGCGCGGACCCTGGATTTCCGGCAAGGCGCGGCTTATCCCTAGCGCGAAGGCCCGCCCCGCGCGCTCACTGCGACGCTCTTTGCGGGCAGCGAGGAATCCCGGCCTTGGCCTCATCCAACGACCGTCGACGGGTGATGCTGCTCACCGGCGCAAGCCGGGGCATCGGGCACGCCACCGTCAAACGCTTTTCCGCCGCCGGCTGGCGGGTCATCACCTGCTCGCGCCACCCGTTCCCCGAGAACTGCCCCTGGGAAATGGGACCGGAGGACCACCTCCAGGTCGATCTCGCCGACGCGCAGGACACGATTCGCGGCGTGAAGGAGGTGGCCGAGCGGCTCGCCGCCGAGGGCGGCCTGTTGCACGCCCTGGTCAACAATGCCGGCATCTCGCCCAAGGGCCCGGAAGGCGAACGGCTCGGTGCGCTCACCACCGAATACGCGGACTGGACCCGCGTCTTCCAAGTGAACTTCTTCGCACCGATCCTGCTGGCGCGGGGCCTGTGCGACGAGTTGACCCGGGCGCGCGGCTCGATCGTCAACGTCACCTCGATCGCCGGCTCGCGGGTCCATCCCTTCGCGGGGGCGGCCTACGGCACCTCGAAATCGGCCCTGGCCGGCCTCACCCGGGAGATGGCCGCCGATTTCGGGCCGCTCGGGGTGCGGGTCAACGCGATCTCGCCCGGGGAGATCGACACCTCGATCCTCTCGCCCGGCACCGACAAGCTCGTGCAGCAGATTCCGCAGCGCCGGCTCGGCACCCCCGACGAGGTGGCCAAGGCGATCTATTTCCTCTGCACCGAAGCCTCCTCCTACGTGAACGGCGCCGAACTCCACATCAACGGCGGCCAGCATGTCTGACGGCCGGGCGGCGCCGGAGCGTCCGCCGCGGCACAGGTCCCTCGCCCGGCGCAAGCGGGCGGGCCGGGCGGTGGCCGCCCTGCTTTCGCTCGCCGCCCTACCCGTTCGCGCGGCGGAACCGCCCCCGCCGGAGCCGGTCGCGCTGCCGTTCCGGATCAAGGCGATGCGCGGCCCCGGCAGCGACGTCGCGCTGGCGGTGGCAACCTCGGGGCTGCTGCCGGTCGCCCATGCCCGCTCCGGCGCGAGCGCCGACCCGAAGGCCGGCGCCGGCCCCACCCAGCCGCCCGTCGTGGTGGTCTGGGGCGAGGGCGGCGGAGCCGTGCTGAGCCTCGACGGAGACAGCCTGCGCACCACCCTGGTCGGCGCCGAGGCGATCGAGGGCTTCGCCACCGCCGAGACGCCGCGCGGGGCCGTGCCGGGCTCCCGGCGCGCCCTGGAGGGGCCCTTGAGCGCCTATCTCACCGGGCCGACCCGGGCTTTGGGCGGCGCGCCGGGCCAGGGGACGGTTCTCACCCTGCGCGAGCGCCAGCCGCTCGGTGTCACCGCCGAGCCGAAGGCGGTGCCGGTGGCGACCCAGACCCTGGCGCCGGGGCCGGACCGGGTCTTCGCCGGCCGCCCGCCCCGGATCGCATCGTTCGACGGCCGCCCGGCGGTCGTCGCGGTGACGGCGCAGGGCCCGGCCGGCTCCGGCCTCGCCGTCGCGGTCAAATCCCCTTCGGAGCAACCCGCCGGGCAGCCCGCTTCCTGGACCCTTTCGGCGCAGACGCCGCCGCAGGCGGGCGAGGGGCCGGAGGGAGCCCCCCTCGCCCTCGCCGGCATTGCCGATTTCGCCGGAACCGGCCGGCCGCAGATCGCCGCGATCCGCGCGCCTGAGGGCAAGGGCCTGCTCCAGCTCTGGCGCTATGCCGAGGGAACCCTGAGCCTGTCGGGTGAATGGCCGGGCTATGCTGGCCCGGTGGCCGGCGAGGAGGCCGATCTCGCCACCCCCGTCCTCCGGGGCGGGGGCGAGCCCCCCGATCTCGCCCTGCCCGTCTCGGGCCGCGGCGCCCTCGTCCTGCTGTCCCTGAAGGGCGGCCAGCCCCGCGAGCGGCTGCGGGTCGCCCTCCCCGCCCCGGCCGCCTTCGGCGTCGCCGCGCTCGAAGCCGGCGGAACCGCCAGGACGATCCTCGTCGGCCTCGCCGATGGCCGGGTCGTCGCGCTTCCGGCGGGCGCTCCGTGACCGAGCCGCCGCAGGGGAACGGGCCAGAGGATCGGGCGGACGGGCAGGCGGAGGGGCGGCTGTTCCCGAGCCGCCCGCTGATCGGCGTCTCGGTTGCCGTGATCCGGGACGGCCGCGTGCTGCTCGCCGCCCGGGCCAACGAGCCGATGCGGGGCGTCTGGACCCTGCCGGGCGGCCTCGTGGAGGCGGGCGAAGCCCTCGCCGAGGCTGCCCTGCGCGAGCTGCGCGAGGAGGTCGGCTCCGTGGCGGAGGTCGTCGGGCCGAGCCTGACGCCGACCGAGATCATCCTGCGGGACACGGGCGGCCGCATCCGCCACCACTACGTCATCCACCCCCATGCCGCCCGCTGGCGCGACATCGAACCGGCGCCGGGTCCGGAGGCCCTCGCCGTGCGCTGGGCGAGGCTCGAAGAGGTTGCCGCGTTGCAGACCACGCCGGGACTGATCGACACCCTGCGCGAGGCGTTCTCCCGCGTGAGCGCGGCGGACGGTTCGGCATGAGCGCCCGCGTCGCGAGCCTGATTCTCGGCACCCTGCTGGCCGCCGCACCCCTGGTCGTCTTCCCCTGGGCCGAGGGTAACGCCCAGCAGCGGGCGGCGCCGGCCAAATCCGCGCCGAAGCCGCAGGAGAAGGACAAGGAACCTGCGGCCCCGGCCGAGCCGCCGCCCGCGCCCTACGACCGCGACCTGATGCGCCTGTCGGAGATCGTCGGGGCGCTGGCCTTCCTGCGCAACCTCTGCACCGCACCGGATGCCGCCGAATGGCCGGCGCGGATGAAGGCGATCCTCGACAGCGAAGGGGTGACCCAGGGCCGCCGCGACCGGCTGGCCGGGGCCTATAACCGCGGCTTCCGCGGCTACAGCCTGACCTACCGGGTCTGCACCCCCGCCGCGGACGAGGCCGCCCGCCGCTTCATCGCCGAGGGCGAGCGCCTGTCGCACGCCATCGCCGGTCGATTCGGAGGCTGATGCGGTCTCTGTGGCATGGGCGCCACATTGCTGGGCCCTTGCGAAAATCTTTCGCAATCGCGCCTTCGCATTAACCTCTTCGCAATTCCCTGCTTCCCGGCCCGTTAAGGACACCGTATCGTGGCGATGTCTTGCCGGCATGGTTCCGGCTGAGAAGCGAAGCCGCCCGCCATGATTCCAGATACCGTCCCCGCCGCCTTCGAATCCGACGCCGAGAGCAAACGCCTCGCGCTCGGCCTCGTGACAGAGGCCTTCGCCGAAGGGTGCCTCGACGGAATCGACGGCGACTGCATGGCCCAAGCCGCGCTCTTCGCCGCCTTCCAGGAACTGGTCGCGACCTACGGCGAGGATGCCACCGCCCGCTATGCCGAGACCCTGCCCGAGCGCATCCGCGGCGGCGGCTTCACCACGACGCTGCAGCATTGAGCCGGAAGGCCCCGTCGCAGGCGGTGGCGGGGCTTTCGCGTAACCGAACGGTGTGACGCTCCCGGCGGTGCCGGGAGCGGGTTTCGAAAGGGCAAGCCCTTTCGCGGATCCAGGGTGAAGCCCTGGGATGGAAAGCTGTCACGACGGCTCGGCGCCGAGATGCTCGGCCAGATGCTGCGCCAGATGCCGCGCATGGGGTGTCAGCGCCGCGAAGCTGCGGGTGCAGAGCCTCAGGCGGCGCAGGGCCCAGGGCTCGTCGATGGGGATCGCCCGAATCGCCAGGGTCTCGGCGGCGCGCCGCGCCACCGCCTCGGGCACGATCGCCACGCCGACCCCACGCTCCACCATGCGGCAGACCGAATCGAGCCCGTTCAGGCGCACCCGGAGCTTGAACGGCCGGCCGGCCCGGGCGGCATGGGTGGCGAGATAGGCCTGCAGCGATCGGCTATGACTGAGGCCGACCAGGGGCTCGTCCAACACTTCTCGGAAGGCGACCGCGCTCCGCTCGGTCAATGCATGCTCCTGCGGTACGACCAGGACGATCCGGTCGAGATAGAGCGGCAGGGTTTCGAGGGCGCCGAGATCGGTCGTGTCGGCGACGATGCCGAGATCGGCGAGCCCTCCGGCCAGGGCATCGACGGCCTCGCGGCTGGTGCGCTCCTCCAAGTCGATGTCGATGGTGGGATACGCGGCGAGGAAGCCTGACAGGGCCTCCGGCAGCGAGGCCGCCGCCGCCGCGGTGATCGACAGGAGCCGGACATGGCCGCGCAGGCCGCGGGCATATTGGCCGAGTTCGCCGCGCATCTGTTCGAGCTGCCCCAGCATCAGCCGGGCATGGTGGACCACGGCCAGCCCGGCCGGTGTCGGCCGCACCCCGCGCGGGTGGCGCTCCAGAAGCGGCACGCCGCCCGCCAATTCCATGCCGCGGATGCGCTCGCTCGCCGAGGCCAGGGCCAATCCGGCCCGCTCGGCGCCGCGGGTGATGCTCTCGGCTTCCGCGACGTGGAGGAACAGGCGCAGGTCGGTCAGGTCGAAACGCATGGCCGGATCGTCGGCGCAGACGCGCCGCCCGGCAAGCTTTCTCATGCGATCCTTCGGCTCAGCCGAAGGGTGGCTTCCTCACTTCCGCATTGTCGCAGGCCCGGAGCGTGCCACTCTTCGTCCATGGCCCAGCCCGCACGCACCACCTCCGCCGCGAGCGATACCCTGCTCGACACCGCGACCCTGCTGCTGGCGGGGCTCACCGCCCTGGTCGTGATCCTCCGGCACGAGGCCGACCATCCGGCGGCGGCACCGCAGGCGGCCGTGACCCGGCCGGCCGTCGCCCCGGCGGTCACCGGAGCGGCCGAGGCTGAGGCCGAGCGGCAGGCCCTCTACCGCGACATGCTGCTCCACGACTGATTCCCGTCCCCATTCATCAGACCGAGCATGACCTTCAGCCTTGAACCCCTGCCCCTCGCCGTGGCGGCCTCCGCCTTCCTGCTCGCCGGCTTCGTCAAGGGCATGGTCGGGCTCGGCCTGCCGCCCGTGGCCATGGGGCTCCTGAGCCTCGTGATGGCGCCGGTCCAGGCGGCGGCCCTGCTCGTCGTGCCGGCCTTCGTCACCAATGTCTGGCAGCTCGTCGCCGGCCCGCGCTTCGGCATCCTGCTGCGCCGGCTCTGGCCGATGCTGGCGGCGAGCGTGGTCGGCACCCTGGTCGCGGCGGCCATCCTGCACGGCCATTACGGCGTCCAGGCCACCGTCTTCCTCGGGCTCGCCCTGATCGCCTATGCCGCGGTCGGCCTCGCCGCCCTCAAGCTCCACGTCCCGCCCACCATGGAACGCTGGCTCGGGCCGGTCATCGGCGCCGCGACGGGGCTGGTGACGGCCGCCACCGCCGTCTCGTCCTTTCCCTCCGCGCCCTATCTCAGCGCGCTGGGGCTGACCAAGGACGACCTGATCCAGGCGCTCGGCCTGTCCTTCACCGTCTCCACCGTGGCGCTGGCCGTGGCCCTGGCGGGCGGCGGCGCCCTGTCCCTGAACATGGCCGGCATCTCCCTCCTCGCCCTCGTCCCCGCCGGAATCGGCATGGTGCTCGGCGGCTGGGTCCGGGGCCGGGTCAGCGAGCGGGTGTTCCGCCGCTGCTTCTTCCTCGGCCTGCTGGCTCTCGGGCTCCACCTCGCCCTGCGGCCGCTGTTCTGAAGCGCGCCCTCGGGTCTCCGGCCCTTGAGCGCTTCCCGCCGACGTGGAGACCGGGCCGGCGCAAGAAAGCGCGTCACAACACGGGCGGAGAGCCGGGCTCGATTGCACCGCGATCGGGCACGGCTAAGGCTCGACCTTCCGCAGCACCAGGGTGACGCCGATCTCGGGGTCGCGCCGCCAGCGCCCCTCCCCGATCGCCACGAGATTCACCGCGTGGCCACGGCGGGATTTGAGGGTGAGATGGCCGTTGGCGAAGCGCCAGCTCACGGGATCGAACACGGTGATCCCGCTGTCGCGGCAATCCGGCAGCACCCGCACGGCGGCCCCCTCCTTCTCCGCCTCGGTCGGAGCGGAGAATTCGAGGCGGCAGACATCCTTCTGCGTGG
Source organism: Methylorubrum populi (assembly GCA_020741775.1). GTDB lineage: Bacteria > Pseudomonadota > Alphaproteobacteria > Rhizobiales > Beijerinckiaceae > Methylobacterium > Methylobacterium populi_B. The sequence goes on along the minus strand of DYYG01000025.1, from coordinate 24,454 downwards.
CACGGTCCAGGGCGTAGAGGCCCAGGGCCGGGCCTTCCGCAGGAGCGGCCGGAGCCGGGGCGCCGGGCTCCGCCGTCGCGACCGGCGCGGCAGCGGCCGCGCCGGGGATGGGCGGCCGGCTCGCGGCGATCTGCAGGGGCACGAGGTTGTACCGCTCGCCGTTCTCGGCGGTGGCGCCGAGACTCATCCCGTCCGGGCTCTTGGCGAAGGCGAGCAGGGGCCGCGCGTTCCGGTCGACGAGGCGGATGCCCTCGTCACCGGTGAACAGCCAGCCGCCGATCCCGGCCAGGATCGGCAGCGCCCGGCGGCAGCCGGCGGGAAAGCGCACCACCCGTCCGTTCGGACTGGTATCCAGGGCCAGCGTCAGCACGCAGCGCCGCATCCCGCCCTCCAGGGAGAGATCCCAGGTGCCGGCGGCGCCCGCCAGGGTATCGGGCAGGGTCGCGAGCCCACCCGCCGGGGCGGAAGGCGCCGGCGGGACCGGAGCCGGATCCGAGGCGGGCGCTTGGTCCTGTGCCTTGTCCTGTGCCTTGTCTTGCACCGGATCCTGTGCCTTGGCGGCCCCGCCCGCCAGCGCCAGCACGGCCAGCGCCGCCACGACCCGCATCCTCATCGTCCGCCCCCTCGTCATCGGCCCGTCCAGGGCGTCTCCGGCACCGGCGTCACCGGGCCCTTGCCGTCGAACCAGGAAAACAGGTTGTCGGTCAGCACCCGGCCCATCGCCGCCCGGGTATGGTGCGAGCCCGAGCCGACATGCGGCAGCAGCACCACCTGATCGAGATCGACCAGCGCCTGCGGCACCTGCGGCTCGTTCTCGAACACGTCGAGCCCGGCCCCGTGGATCGTTCCCGCCGTCAGGGCGGCGATCAGCGCGGCCTCGTCGATCACGCTGCCGCGGGCGATGTTGACGACGATGCCTTCCGGCCCGAGCGCCGCCAGCACCGCCGCATCGACGAGGCCGCGCGTGCCCGGCCCGCCGGGAGAGGCGACGATCAGCACGTCAACGGCCTTCGCCAGCCCGAGCAGGCTGTCGTGATAGGCGTAGGCCACGTCCGCCTGCGGCGTCCGGCCATGATAGGCGATCGACACGCCGAACCCTTCGAGCCGCTGAGCGATGGCCCGCCCGATCCGCCCGAGGCCGAGGATGCCGACCCGGCGCTCCCTCAGGCTGGTGGTGAGCGGGAAGCTGCCCTCCCGCCAGCGCCCGGCTCGCAGGTAGCGGTCTGCCTGCGGAATACGACGGATGGTGGCGAGCAGGAGGCCCAGGGCGAGATCGGCGACCTCGTCGGAGAGCACGTCCGGTGTGTTGGTGACGACGATGCCGCGGCGATGGGCCTCCGCCACGTCGATGGTGTCGTAGCCGACGCCGAAGCTCGCCACGATCTCGAGCCGCGTCAGCCGGTCGAACAGCCGAGCATCGATCGGGCACATCGCCCCGACCGCGAGCCCCCGGATGCGCGGGCCCGCCGCGTCGAGGAAAGCATCACGGTCGGGCGCCTCCTCCAACCGGTGGAGGCGGAACCGCTCGGACAGCCGCCCGGCCACGTCGGGGCGGGTCTGCCGGATCAGCAGGATCTCGGGCGTCTCGTCTGGCGGCACCGGCTCACGCCCTCCCGGCGATGATCGAACGACGAAGCCGGAGTAAGGCCGCGCCGGGCGCCGGTCCAGCCGATGCGCGGGCACGCGGCAAAAGTGTCATGTGCGTTGCCGCCCTTCCGAAATCGCCGGAGGAGCATTACACAAGGATCTCTTCCGGATATTCCCCAAGGTCCGGCCGCAGGCTTTCGCGGCCCGGCGGGGGCGTTTTCCGCGATGGAGCCCTCAACTCGTCAGAATAGCCGCACCATGACCGCGCCGCGCACTCTCTACGACAAGATCTGGGACGACCACGTCGTCGATGTTCAGCCGGACGGCTCCGCCCTCCTCTACATCGACCGCCACCTCGTGCATGAGGTGACGAGCCCCCAGGCCTTCGAGGGGCTTCGCGTGGCCGGCCGCAAGGTGCGCGCGCCGGGCAAGACGCTCGCCGTGGTCGATCACAACGTGCAGACCTCGGACCGCAGCAAGGGCATCGAGGATCCTGAGAGCCGCACCCAGCTGGAGGCGCTCGCCGAGAACGTGCGCGATTTCGGCATCGAGTTCTACGATGCCCTCGACCGGCGCCAGGGCATCGTCCACATCATCGGGCCGGAGCAGGGCTTCACCCTGCCGGGCCAGACCATCGTCTGCGGCGACAGCCACACCTCGACGCATGGCGCCTTCGGGGCACTGGCCCACGGCATCGGCACCTCGGAGGTCGAGCACGTGCTCGCCACCCAGACGCTGATCCAGCGCAAGGCCAAGAACATGCGCATCACCGTCGATGGCAGCCTGGCGCCGGGCGTGACCGCCAAGGACATCATCCTGGCGATCATCGGCGAGATCGGCACCGCCGGCGGCACCGGCCACGTCATCGAATATGCCGGCGAGGCGATCCGCTCCCTGTCGATGGAGGGGCGGATGACGATCTGCAACATGTCGATCGAGGGCGGTGCCCGCGCCGGCATGGTCGCCCCCGACGAGACCACCTACGCCTACGTCAAGGACCGTCCGAAGGCGCCCAAGGGCGCGGCGTTCGACGCCGCCCGCCGCTACTGGGAGAGCCTGGCGACGGACGAGGGGGCGCATTTCGACCGGGAGATCCGCCTCGACGCGGGCAACCTCCCCCCGCTCGTCTCCTGGGGCACGAGCCCGGAGGACATCGTCTCGATTCTCGGCACGGTGCCCGATCCGGCGCAGATCGCCGACGAGAACAAGCGCCAGTCCAAGGAGAAGGCCCTGGCCTATATGGGCCTGACGCCGGGCACGAAGATGACCGATCTCACCCTGGACCGGGTGTTCATCGGCTCCTGCACCAACGGCCGCATCGAGGATCTGCGCATCGTCGCCAAGATGGTCGAGGGCCGCAAGGTGCATGACGGCGTCTCGGCGATGGTGGTGCCGGGCTCCGGCCTGGTGAAGGCGCAGGCCGAGGCCGAAGGGATCGACCGCATCCTCAAGGCGGCGGGCTTCGACTGGCGCGAGCCCGGCTGCTCGATGTGCCTCGGCATGAACCCGGACAAGCTGCGGCCCGGCGAGCGCTGCGCCTCGACCTCGAACCGCAATTTCGAGGGCCGCCAGGGACCGCGCGGGCGCACGCACCTCGTCTCCCCCGCCATGGCAGCGGCGGCGGCGGTGGCCGGCCGCTTCGTCGACATCCGCGAGTGGCACAACTGAGGCCACGGCCTCCGAGGCGGCGCGGAGAGTGTTGCTCCCGCGCCGCAAGCACCGGCTTCGATATTTTTGGCGGGCGGCAGGCGAAACAACGATTGACGCCTTCGCCGCCGCCCCCTAAACGAACCCCATCGCCGGTCGCAAGCGACCCGGCGCCCAGGTGGCGGAATTGGTAGACGCGCTGGTTTCAGGTACCAGTCTCGCAAGAGGTGAAGGTTCGAGTCCTTTCCTGGGCACCATCAGCGGCCTAAAGCGCTGATCCGCAATAAGCTTTCAGTGTTGAACGGGTATGGAATTGCCTCGCTGTACAACAGCGACGTGCGACATGCCTCGTCCGTTGAAGCGTCCCGGCTCCCCATTCCATCAGCTCATCCAACGCATCTCCGCTGACATCGCGGGGCGCGCGGTCGGAATGCGACCCGCCTTCCCCGTGGACGACGAGACCGCGGACACGCTCATCCCCCCTCGGCCGGAAGAACGTCCGCACGTCGCTCGGCATCCGCGTTCAGCGCGAGGCATTCGGGCCATGGCAGACGCTCACATTGGCCTCACTTCCGCAGGCCGTCTTCGGTTCGGCGTGGCCGAGGCGCGTGGTGGCCGCCGCGCTCGACAGCACGAGGCCGATCGCAATCAGCAGGCGATAGAGAGGAAGACCAATCATCGTCGCGGTTCGGGCGGGGCAAGAGTGGCAGGATCAGCGCGGCTGTGGGGCCGGCACGCGAATCGTGACCATCTGGCCGCTGATCGGATCGAAGACGGTGATGGTCATCGCGGGTGCTCGTGTGCCGGCCTGAATCTCAGTGCCCGGCTAACGCCCATGACTGCGATGGTTTCCGCGCCCTGTTCGGATGTGGTTAGCCCTTCGTTAAGGCTGATTTGCCGGCTCGTGCCGCCGCCTCACCAGGGCAGGAAGCGGTCCGAAGCCGGACTCCCCGCCAGCATGAACGCGATCGCCCCAACGATGCCCGCGAGCGCCACAAAAACCTCTGCTCCAAACATGCTGCCCCCTCAGCCCGACACGGGCGAGCTGCGTCTGGAACACCGTTGAGGCGGTAACGCGTCCCTCGGTCGGTCGTCATGGTTGCAACAGGATGCCAGCTTCTACCGGCCACCCCTCGCGGGGGCCGCCTCGTCCCATTCACGATCTCGCTCCCGCAGTTCTTCGGCGCGCTCCTGCCTCGCTCTCGCATCCTGCGCGGCATCGTCCTCCTGCGAGGCAGACGCGGATCGGATGTGCGGCTGGCTCGGCATCAGGACGCGCGCGAGGGCTGAGACGATCTCGTCGAGATCCGCAGCGACGATCCCGAGCATCCGCCCGGCCTCCACGCGCCGCATCAGGGCGAAATCGGCCCAGGTCGGCCCGGATGGGCCGAGCCGCTCGAGGACGGCCGCGCCAAAGGGAAGCCATTCTGCCGGCATGGAGCGGAGCCGATCCAAGCGACGCCGGTCCGTCGTATCCTTGTCGTGCATCGCTCTCGCGCCGGGAACAAGCCGCGCGAGCTCTCCGAGCACGTGAATCCGGATCGCGTCGACACGCACCGGGCCGATCTTGCGCACCGCCATCAGAGCGGTTGGCGTCGCGCGCGCCAGCATTCCCATGTCGAGGAAGCCGGCCTTACGGAGCCGGGCCCGGATCGCGGCCGTCAGGAGCCCGCGCCCAAAGCCGGCGGCGGCGAGCCGTTCGATGACATCCTCGGGCAGCGTGTCGAAGAGCGGCAGGCGCGCCGAGGCCTCGTCGAAGAGAGTGGGCTGGGATGTCATGCCTCGATCAGAGCGCTGTGCAGGATGAGATCGAACGAGGCAGGCCGACGGATGCCAGCCCTCGGCGCCACCGCGCGCCGATGCCGGTGGCAAAGCCGACGGGGGGAACGCAAGAGGGCTCGGCTGCGCGTCCGACCACCCTCAGCGCGGCATCCGGAAACGGGTGCTGCAGGGCCGACGCTTTCCGCTCGAGTGCTTTCCGACGACATGGAGACCGGTTCGTCGAAAGCCCATCACAACAAGAACTGGAGATGGGATCCGACCCAGCGTGGCCGGGCACGGCTTCAAGCCGGCAAAACCACCACCTTCGTCTTGACCGGGGTTCGCGCGTAGAGGTGGATCATATCCTGACTGAGCAGGCCGACACAGCCGCTCGTGATGCCGCTGCCGATCGATTCGGGCTCGCTGCTGGCATAGATCGTATAGAGCGTGTAGGCGCCGTTCTGGTAGAGATGCAGGGTGCGGGCACCGAGCGGGTTGTCGAGGCCGCCCGGCATGCCTCGGGCATATTTAGCGGCCTCGGGCTGACGCCGGATCATCTCCTTGGGCGGTGTCCAGGTTGCCCATTCGGACTTGCGGCCGACATAAGCGTCGCCGCTCCATAGGAACCCGTCGCGTCCGACATTGGCACCGTAGCGGGTCGCGGAGCCGCCGTCCTCGATGCGGTAGACGTAGTAGTTGCGCGGATCGACGACGATCGTTCCGGGCGCTTCCTTGGTCTCGTACCGAACCGTCCGGCGGTAATATTTCGGATCGACCTTGCTGAGATCGACCGCTGGGATCGGGAATTTCTCGTCCGGCAGAGGCCCGTAGACCTTCGCCGCCTCTGCCAGCATGGCGCTGTCGGACGTCACGCAGCCGCCGAGCGCGAGCGCGCCGACGCTGGCGGCCGAGCCGGCCAGAAACGAGCGGCGGCCCAGAAGCGGTGCCCGACGACCGGACAGAGCGGTGTCGGCCCAACCGCCGGCATCGGCGTGATCACCATTCATCGCCATGCTTCCGGACTTCCCATATCCCGCACCCCGAGGGGGCCCTACCCCGGCAGACACCCGATCAGTGTACGGCCAAGCTGACACTGCGACTCCTCGGCTCCGCTGGCAAGTATGGCGGTCGCTGTTGGGCGCGCGGCTTGATGAATGCCAGCGGGGCGCCCCGCTGGCGAACCGTCACGCTGCGAACGAGGCAGGCCCGTCTGTCGCCGCGTGGACGCCTCGCGCGAGAGCCGATCCCGATCGCGGTGCCATCGAGATCGGCTCTAAGCCTCTGTATCGACGCGCTCTCTTGCGCCGAACCGGCATCCACTTCGGCGGAGAGCGCTCTAGCTGTAGGGCCGCGGCCACCCTGATGGCCGTGCACGTGCTCCTCATGCCTACGAGGGACGTGGGGACGATCGAGGAAGCACCTGTGAGCGAACGGACCATCACAAAAGCTCGACCGGACGGAGATCCCCGCACCACCGCCGTCCTGATGCTCGCTGCGATCCGTGAGGCCAGCGCCCATCTCGGCAAGCTGCTCCGTCTGGCTCGAACGGAATTCCGCGGCAACCTGCGCGCGCTCACCTTGCTCGTGGTGCTGTTCGGCGGGGCGCTGCTGCTGGTTCTCGCCTCGCTAGTCCTGTTCTTGATCGCCCTCCGGGATGCACTCGCTGCGCTCATCGGCAATGAACCGCTGGCGGCTCTGATCGTCGCCCTTCCGTTCGTCGTCGTCATGGTGATGCTAGCGCATGCCGGCTTTGTCAGAATGCGCTTACGCGCGCCGGAGGCCTGAGACACCGGCCGAGGGTCGCTTGTGCAAGGACGTGCGCGGATGACCATCGCCCGTTCCATGCCATCAGCCGGTTGGCTCACCGGGCGCCTGCGATGAGCGCGCAGCCCCTTCCTCGCGAGGATACATGTTCACTCACGTCATGATCGGCAGCAACGATCTCGAGCGGGCCAGGACCTTCTACGACGCCACCTTTGCCGCGTTAGGAGGCCCGCCCGGCGAAATGGATGCCAGGGGCAGGCTGATCTATGCCCACGAGGGCAGTCGGCTGATGATCACGAAACCGATCGATGGCAATCCGGCGACCGCGGCCAATGGCGGGACGATCGGTCTCGCCGCCGCAAGCCCTGACCATGTTCGCGCGTGGCACGAGGCCGGCACACGGCACGGCGGGACCGCGATCGAAAGTCCACCGGCTGAGCGCCCGAACGGATCCTTCGTCGCTTATCTTCGCGATCCGGACGGAAACAAGCTGACCGCGCGATCTGCGGCAACGAAGCAGTGAGAGCGGCCAGAGCCGCCTCGGAGACCAGCCGCCGGCTTTGCTACAAAGCTGGCGGCAAGCGAACGGCCTGCTCTCTGCCCCGGGTGAAGATTGTCAGGTGACCGGTGCCGGGCCGATCCCAGCACAGCGTCTCGCCGAGGCGGATTGCGCGGGCCGTCTGGATGGGGCGGCTGGCCGACGTCCACGATGGTGGGCCGGCGGGTGGGGATGCGTGCGTTCGCGGGCGTGTCTACGGGCCGATGAACCTTGCGGCGGAGGCAGTGATGGAAGGGCTGCAGCCCGAGCGCCCTGATCGACAGGACGGTGCGGTCTGGCTCAGGATCGCCGTCATTGGCTTGATGGCCTGCTTGCTCCTCTATGGCTGCTGGCAGGCATTTGCCTGGTTCGCGGCTCACTTTCCGAAGGATTTCAGATAGGTGCCGTCAGCACTCGCTTGAAGTCGCGGGAGATTTAGCGAGTTGTGCGCACGGGGATGAGCGCGGCACGCCTCGGGTCTAAGGTTCGATCGTCCGCGACCGATTTTTGGAGCGGCCTTTCGGCGGCACGGGACGTTCGAGCCGCCTTCGCTGGAGATTCTCTCTTGGTTGAAAGAGTGCCACGTCCGCAGTCACGGACAGCCCTGGTCGCCTCCGTCGCCTTCGCCATCGTTCTCGCCGCAGCCGGTACGGTTGGCTGGCGCTGGTACCACTACGTCACGGCCGGGGCCTCACCCTACGACGAGGTCGGGATCGAGGTGAATCGTCACCTGCCTCAGCCCCTGCGGGAATGGGGCTGTGCGCGGATCAAGGAGCGCTTCCCGCGCGCGTTGCCGCCCTATGGATGTCAGCCTGGACAGGTCTGAGACCCGGCGCCTCCTCGCTTGCCCGGCCGCGTCATCACCGAGGGCGCCTGATCGAGATCAATGAAACCACCGCGCAGCCGGGCTTTCTGAGTTCTGCACCTGCGTGAGGCTTCAGGCAGGTGCCTCCGCAGTGAGACCAGAGATTCTTCGTGCAGAAGCCTGCCTCGTTCCTGATCGCCACAGCAATCCTTGTCGGCCTCGGCATGTCCATGCCGGCAGCCCAAGCGGCGCAGCCCCCTCATCTCCAGCGCGGTCGCGCCTTCGTGCAGACGCATTGCGCTCGCTGTCATGCGACAGGCCGCGTCGGCGAAAGCCCGCTCGCGGAGGCGCCCCGCTTCCGCGATCTCCACCACCGCTATCCGGTGGCGCAACTCGCGGAATCGCTGGCGGAGGGCATCCGAACCGGCCATCCGGGCATGCCGGAATTTCAACTGGATCCCGGCCAGGTGAACGATGTCATAGGCTATCTGGAGAGCTTGGAGCGGTAAGGCGTTGCGCACCCCTTTTCAGAACAGCCCGCCCGCCGAACGCGGCCCGATCCGAGACGGTCTTGCCGGCGAGCAGGTCGGCTCTTCCGGCAGGGCGCCGGACGCCTCATCGGGTTCCGGCGGAGCGCCGGGTCCGGCGTTCGGCCTTGCGCGTCGCCGTCTCCCGCAGGTGATGCTCGATGGCATCGTTGGCGCGTTGGCGCATGTGCCGGATCGCCTCGACATCGTCGAACGTGTCCGGGAAGCGCCGTGAGAGCCACAGATAGGCGCTGGCCAGCTTCACCGTGCGCTCCTGGTAATCGAGTTCGCCGGCAAGGCTGGCCCGCAGGGCGGGAATCGTCGCTCCGATCGCCCGGGCCTGACTCCAGCGCTCCAACATTCCCATCGCGATCTCGTCGCGCCGGTTGATCGGGCAGACCGAGAAGGCGAACTTCTCCTCGATCGGCAAGCGGGCGCGGTCGATGGTCCGGGCGATGTCCAGAACCTCCTCCAGAGCCGAGGGCTGGAATGGCGAGCCCGCGTAGAAGGTGGCGCGCGCGAAATGCGTCATCACCTCGAACAGGCTGTTCGTCCGCATCTCCTCCGACACGGAGCGGATCGCCGTCAGATCCGGGCGCACGTAGAAGCGCGTATCGGCGGCCGGCGCCGTGGGCGCGCCCGCCAGCGCGACCCGGATGGGCTCGATGGCGGTCTCCTCCGTCGCCGCGACGTAGCCGACCTCATGGTGTCCGTAGCGCCCGGCCCGGCCGGCGATCTGCCGGATCTCGGAATTCGTGAGTGCGCGCTCCTCGACTCCGTCCCATTTGCGCACGGCCGAGAAGACGATCCGCTTCAGGGGGCCGAGGTTGAGGCCCATGCCGATGGCATCCGTCGTCACCAGGACATTGGCCTCGCCGGATCGAAACCGCGCCGCCTCGGCGCGGCGGACCTCCGGCGACAGGGCACCGTAGATGGTCGCCACCCGGTGCCCCCGGGCCACGAGGATTTCCCGGTTCTCGTGCACCGCGCGACGGGAGAAGGCGACGACCGCGTCGCCCGGCTCGACCTTCTCCAAGGGGACCGCCTCATCCAGAAGCACGAGAGGCGACTTGCGCTCGAAGGTGATCACCTCCAGCGACTCGTTGGCCGCCTCGGCCGCGCGGCGGACAGAGGACAGGGCATCGTCCGAGCCGCAGACGATGACCGTCTTGGCCGGAACGCCGAACAGGGCATTGGTCCAGGCCCAGCCCCGGTCCGGATCCGAGAGCATCTGGATCTCGTCGATCACGGCGACGTCGATCGGACGGGTCAGGTCGGCGGTCTCGATCGTCCGGGCCGTATGGGTCGGATCGGGCTCCCCCAGCACCTCCTCGCCGGTGACCATGCCGGCGCGCAGGCCGCGCTCGCGCAAGGCCTCGTAATTCTCCAGCGCCAGCAGCCGCAGCGGCGCCAGATAGGCGCCGGTGGAGGCGGCGGTCAGGATCTGCAGGGCGGCGTAGGTCTTCCCCGAATTCGTCGGCCCCATATGAAAGAGGATCCGCCGGTTCAGGCGCCGGGCCACCGAGAATTTCTCGATATACGCCCCGAACCCGACCTGATCCCGCAGGCGCCGCAGACGGGAGCCCTCCCGCGCCACGGCCTTGGCCCGTTGGCGAACCGGCGTCAGGGCATCGGAGAGAGAGCGGGCCAGCCTCGGACCGAAGCGGAACTGCCGGGAGCGCAAAGAGCGATCCATGTGCTCGAGATAGGCCGCGGCATCGGCCCCGACCTCGCGGAGGTCGGCGAGAATCTGGGATCTCAGGCGATCGATCGGCTTGCGCAGCGCACGGGTGGTCTCGGCCGCCGTCTCCGCCACCGCCGCGCGCAGCTCGTCCAGGCGGCGCATCGGATCGTTCCGCGCGGCCATTCCGTCGAGGATCGCGGTGGTGACCGCATCGGGGGCGACCTCCACGCGCAGGTCCATGCGGCCGGCTTCGAGCAGTGGAATGCCGACCCGGATGCTCCAGGTCACGGCATGGACTTTGGTGACCGTGGCCTTGAGGGCAGGAATGGCCTGCCTGAGAGCCGGGATGCCGGTCTCCACGAAGCCCCGCGCCGCCCGCATCTCCCGCAGCGCGCGCGCAACCCGCTCGTCTTCCACCGCCGCTCCGAATTCCGGCAGTTCGAGATGGGCGCGCAGAGCTTCGAGGTCGACCGATTTCGGGGAAAGGCCGAGCCGTGCGACGGCCTCGATCAGGCTCTCGCTGGTGGGATGGAGACGCTTCCGCGCCATGGATCAACCTCCGCCGCCTGCGGCCGCACTGAGTGTCTCTCACGAATCGCCCGTCGCGCTGTCGCGGCCAGAGAGGAGCGGTGTGTCTTCGGGAGTTTTGTGCGGCACTCTGACTGTCGGCGTATAAAGGCGGTGGGGCCGGAGCAAGTTTCGAGACCGACGCCTCGACGCCGCAGATCGCCTCCCACGAGGCGGCCCATCCCGGCCCCGGACCAGCGGCAATCCTCCATGCCTCCCTCGCCGCAGCGCCGGCTCGGAACGGCTCCGTCACACGCAGGCGGAAGAGGGCGCCGGCGGCACCGACCTGGAAGTGTGGTTCCCAAGATTTTGGGTCGGACTCCCAGATTAATTTTCGGACCCCGCCGCCCAAGGCCACGTTCTTACGAGGCTCGCTGCCGGTGAGATCACTCCCGCAGCCTCAATCGTTCAACGGGTAGGAGACGGACACGATGGCCGCCAAGCAGAAGACCTTGCAGGATGCCTTCTACGAGACGCTGAAGGACGTCTACTACGCCGAGCGTCAGTCGGTGCGCGCCTTGAAGAAATCGGCCAAGGCCGCCGAGCACGACGAGCTGCGTCAGGCGTTCGAGACCCATGCCGAGGAAAGCGCCAATCAGGTCGAGCGACTGCAGCAGGTGTTCGAGATCATCGGCAAGCCGGCGCGCGGCAAGACCTGCGAGGCGATGCAGGGTCTGACCTCCGAGATGGAAGAGGATCTGGAGGATTTCGGCGACAGCCCGGCCGCCGACGCCGTCCTGGCCGCCTGCGCCCAGGCCGTCGAGCACTACGAGATCGCCCGCTACGGCACGCTCAAGACCTGGGCGACCCAGCTCGGCTACGGCGACGCCGCCAAGCTGCTCGACGAGACCCTGCAGGAGGAGAAGAAGACCGACCAGCTGCTCTCCGAGATTGCCGAGCGCATCAATACCGAGGGCTCCGAGACCGAGGCTGGGGCCGAGGCCGACGACGATCAGGCGGAGAAGGCCGCCCCGAGGAAGGGCAAGGCCAAGGCCGCGTAAGGAGTCCGACCATGGTCGATACCAGCCGAATTCAGGAGCACATGTCTGTCGTCGGCTCCGATGGCGGCCATGTCGGGACCGTCGATCACCTCGACGGACAGAGGATCAAGCTGACCCGGACCGACCCAGACGCTCAGGGCATTCACCACTTCATCCACATCGACTCGATCGATACGGTCGAGGGGGGTGAGGTCCGGCTGAACCGCACGGCGGCCCAAGCCAAGGACGAGTGGGGCACGGCGGCCTAGAGCCGTGCCCGACCGCGCTGCAATCGGGCACGGCTCTAGGCCCCTGTTGTGACGCGCTTTCTAGCGCCGAACCGGTGTCCACTTCGGCGGAAAGCGCTCTAAATCGTCGCCCCCGTGCCGTCAGGGAGGGCCGCCGAAAGGCGGTCCTCCGGTAAGATCCCTTGAAAGGCCCGCCGGCCGGAATTCAGCCTCCGTCCTCTGAATGTCGGCTTCGCGCCAGGATTCGCGCCAGGAGCAGACACGCGCATACGCGCAAACGACGATCCGCTCGGATGCGGCGCCAGCCCGGATCGGGATATGCAAGGCGCCGAAGGACGAGTCAGCTGATCTGGCGCATCTCGCCGCGCGCGATTCCGACGAGGGTTCGGACCGCCAGCGCGGCGATGATTCCCGTCGCCAGGGCGAGCAGCGTCAGCGCCAGGATGTCGGCGGGGAGCGCGCGGGCGTGGTCGGCATAGCGCAGGGCCGCCGTCGCCATCGCGGCGCAGGGGAAGCTCACCGCCCACCACGAGACGCGGAACGGGCAGCAGCGCGGCAGGTCGCGCAGGCGCCCGACGAGCACCACGAAGACGAACAGGCCGACGAGGAACAGCGCCTCCGCGAAGGCATCGATCCGCCCGAACACGGCGCTGTAACTGGAGAAGCCGACCGCGAAGGGCGCCACCAGGATCATCAGCGTCGGCCGCTGGGCCGCGGGCAGCGGCTCCTCGAAGACGAGGCGGGCAAAGACCAGGGTGAAGAGGGGGCCGGCGAAGAACAGCCCGACGCTGAGCGCGGCCATCGCCGGCGCCTGGGTGTGGGGCAGGCCGAGCAGGGGAACGGCCAGCGGGATATCGAGGAGGCCTACCACCGGCACGATCCAGGCCGGCGTGGCGTGGGCGAGCTGCTGGCGGCTGCCCATCCAGCGGCTGACGATGAGGATGGCGAGGATCCCCATCCCGACCGCGCCGACGCCCCAGGCCACGGCCGCGAGTCCGGGGCTCAGGTCGCGGAGCACGAAGGGCAGGAGCAGCAGGCTGATGAGCGGCGTGCCGAACAGGTTGCCGGCGATCGGATGCCGGAACTCGGCCACCACCGCGTCCCAGGCCGTGACCGCCTTCACGCCATAGGCGAGCGCCAGTGCCAGGAAGGTGAGGAGCGCGAGCCAGCCGATGGCGTCGGCGATCAGGGCCGGCAGGCCGTAATGCGCGCCCGCCAGGCGCCACGCGGCGCTCAGGCCCGTCAGCCCCATCACCGAGCCGAACAGGGCGACCGGCAGATAATCGAAGCGCGGCGCCGGGACGGCCGGCGCCTCCGTCGTTGCCAGAGGAGCTGCCAAAGGAGCCGTCATTCCACCTCCGTCAGACACCCGAGAGATGCGTCTTGGCCAGCGGCAGGCTGCGCACCCGCTGCCCGGTGAGCGCCGCCACCGCGTTGACCACCGCGGGCGGCACGCCGGGCAGGCCCGGCTCGCCGATGCCGCCCATCGGCGCCCCACTCTCGACGATGGCGACATGGACTCGCGGCATCCGCTCGCGGTCGAGGATCGGGTAGGCGTCGAAGTTCTTCGCCTGACGCTGCCCGTCCTCGTAGACCACCTGTTCGAGAAGCGTGGAAGAGAGGCCGAGCGCCGCTGCGCTCTCGACCTGCCGCTTGACGATGGCCGGGTTGACCACGCTGCCCGGATCGATGGCGATCCACAGGTCGTGCACCCGCGCCTCGCCGTCCTTGAGCGAGACCTCGGCGATGGTTGCGGTCTCCGAGCCGAAGGGCGAGGCCATCGAGACGCCCCGCGCCCGGCGCGTGCCGTCCTCCGCCGTGAACGGGCCGCGCCGCCAGCCACCGGCGAGTTCCGCCACCCTCTGCAACAGGGTGGCATGGCGCGGGCTGTCCTTGAGCAGCGCCATGCGCAACGCGAACGGATCCTTGGCCCCGGCCGCAGCGACTTCGTCCAGGAAGCTTTCGTAGAAATAGTCGTTCATCGAGTGACCGACCGAGCGCCAGAAGGCGATCGTGACCGGATGGGCCACCTTCACGTAATCGAGGCGGCGGTTGGGAATCGCGTAGGGCTTCTTGTCGAGCCCCTCGACCACGGACGAGTCGATCGGCGACGTGAACAAGGCGCCGAACCACCGCCCGATCGGGCCCTCCCCGACCGCCGTGGTCCGGAGTGCCACCGGCATCCCATCCGCCCCGAGCGCGGCCGAGAACCGGGCGAAGCTCAAGGGACGCACCGCGTCCATGCCGAACTCCTCTTCGCGCGACCACAGCACCCGCACCGGACGTCCGGTCGCCTTCGCGAGGAGAATCGCCTGCGGGAACGGGTTGGCCGGACCGTAATAGAAATGGCGTCCGAAGAAGCCGCCGAGCATCGGCGAATGGATGCGCACCTGCTCCGGGTTGACGCCCGCGGTCTTCGCCGCGATCCCCTGGAACAGCTCCGGCATCTGGTTCGGCAGCCACAGGTCGAGGCTGCCATCCGACGTGAATCGGGCCACCGCCGAGGGCGGTTCGAGCTGGGCATGAGCGAGATAGGGCGCGTCGTACTCCGCCTCGATCACCTGTGCCGCGCCCTTGAAAGCCGCCTCCGGGTCGCCCTCCTGCTCGGCGGAGATGCCGGATTCGGTCGCGCCCTTCAGCGCCGCCAGCATCGTGGCCGACGAGAAGGTCTTCGAGACCGTGGCGATGCCCTCCGCCGCCGGCTCGGTCCAGGTCACCTTCAGGGCCTCCGCGCCCTTGCGCGCCCGCCACCACGAATCGGCGACGACCGCCACCGCGCCGGGCAGGCGGTGGATCGAATGCACGCCCGGCATCGTGCGGACCTCCGCCTCGTTGGCGATGGCCTGCGGCTCGGTGCCGAGATGCGGCGCGTGCTGCACGGCCGCGTGCAGCATCCCGTCCAGACGGATGTCGATGGCGTAGGTCGCCCGGCCCGTCGCCTTGTCGCGCATGTCGAGCCGGGCGACCGGCTTGCCGATCCAGCGGAAATGTGTCGGGTCCTTCAGGGCGACGCTGTCGCGCGGCAGCAGCGCCAGGGCGGCCTCCGCCAGTTCGCCGTAGCCCAGCGTGCGGCCGGTGGCGGCGTGGATCACCGTTCCATCGTCGGTGGTCAGGCTGTCCTGCGGCACGGCGAGGCGGGTGGCGGCGGCGCGCAGCAACATCTCGCGGGCGGTGGCACCGAGGCGGCGCATCGCCTCGAAGCTGGAGCGCGTCGAGAAACTGCCGCCGGTCATCCGCAATCCGTTGACCACGGCGTAGTCGGGGCCGGGCGGGGCACATTCGACGGCAAAGCGAGCGGGGTCGAGGTCGAGTTCCTCGCCGATGGTCTGGGCGAGCCCGGTATTGATGCCCTGGCCGCCCTCGACGAAGGGGCTGAGCAGGCGCACGCCGCCATCCGGGCGGAGTTCGAGGAAGGCGCCGACGCGGGTGCCCGGCTTCGGAGCGATCGCCGCGGCGCCCTCCGTGCGCGCCTGGGCGGCGGCTTCCTTCGACAGGTCGATGCCGAGCAACAGCGCGCCTGCCGAAATGCCGAGGAAGCCGCGCCGCGAGAAGTTGCGCACCGGCTCGGGCCGGGCCGAAGGATGCAGGCGGTGGAGGGGCGTGAGGTCGTTCATTCCCGCCTCCTCAGGCCGCGGCCTGCCGCACGGCGGCGGCGATGGCGTTGTAGGTGCCGCAGCGGCAGAGATTGGTCATCGCCGCAGCGATGTCGTCGTCGGTGGGCTTCGGCGTCTCCTTCAGGAGGCCGGTCGCAGCCATGACCTGGCCCGACTGGCAATAGCCGCATTGCGGCACCTCGATCCCGACCCAGGCCGCCACGACCCGGGCACCGACCGGATCGGCCTCGATCGCCTCGATGGTGGTCACCGCCTGCGTGCCGACGCTGTCCACCGGCAGCTGGCAGGAGCGGGTCGCCTGCCCGTCGATCAGCACCGTACAGGCGCCGCATTGGCCGATGCCGCAACCGTATTTCGTGCCGGTGAGGCCGATCGTGTCGCGCAAGACGAAGAGAAGTGGCGTATCCGGCTCGGCTTCGATCGTATGCTGTTGGCCGTTGATCGTCAGGTTCACCATCGCCGTGATCCTTTGCGGAGCGGAACACACGAATTTGATGATTAAAAGCGACGCATAATGCACGCCACGCCATAAAAGCCACGTTTCCGGCCATGAGGCTTCAGATGCCGCCTCAGACGACGGCGAGCGGTCCGGCCGCCCGGCGGATGGCCCGCGGCACCTCGCCGTGGACCCGCAGGAACGAGCGGCGCATCCGCTCGCGATTGCCGAGTCCGACCTCGGCGGCGATCTCCTCGATCGGCAGCCGGCTCTGCTCCAGCATCAGCTTGGCCGCCTCCACCCGGAGCGTCTCGATGGCCTTGGCCGGCGAGAGGCCGGTCTCGGCGCGAAACAGCCGGGTGAACTGGCGCGGGCTGAGGCAGGCGAAGGTCGCCAGATCCTCGGTCGTCAGCGGTCGGCGCAGGTTCTGCCGCGCATGGGCCAGCACCCCCTGGATGCGGTCGGTGCGCGCATCGACGGCCAGCAGGGCCGAGTGCTGCGCCTGCCCTCCGGCACGGCGATGTTCCATCACGAGCCCCCGCGCCACGCGCTGCGCGAGCTCCCGGCCGTGGTCGCGCTCGACCATGCCGACCGCGAGGTCGATCCCCGCCGACATCCCCGCCGAGGTCCAGATGGTGCCGTCGGCGACGTAGATCTTGTCGATGTCGAGCCGGCAGGCGGGGTAGCGCTCGCGGAACTGCGGCGCGAAGTGCCAATGCGTCGTGGCGCGCCGCCCGTTCAGGAGCCCGGCCTCCGCCAGGATGAAGGCGCCGAGGCACAGGCCGGCCAGCCGGCGCGCGGATTGCGCGGCGGCGCGGAGATAGGCGACGAGCCCGGGACTCGGCGCCGGAATGTTGATGCCGGCCGCGACGAGGAGGGTGTCGAAGGCGTCCGGCTCGGGCAGCGGCCGCGTCGCGATCTCCGCGCCCAGGGCCGAAGGAACCGGGCCGCCGAATTCCGACAACAGCTGCACATCGTAGACCTGTTCGCCCGCATAGCGGTTGGCGACCTGAAACGGCGAGGTCACGGCCAGACCCATGAAGTCGAAATCCGGACAGATCACAAGGCCGATGCGTCGGGCGGCTGCCATGGACGTTTCCTTTTCCCCACGACGATCGAACCGCATCCGGGTTGTGCTTCGCAAGGCTTGCCGGCGTCTCATCCGTGACGATCGAAAGCGCTTCAAACCAAGAACCGGCAGATGTGACCCGACCCAACACGGTCGGGCACGGCACTAGGCCCTTGTTGTGGCGCGCTTTCTTGCGCCGACCGGTCTCCACTTCGGCGGAAAGCACTCTAGCCGGCGGCCGCTGTCAGGGTTTCGAACAGGCGGGCATCGAGCTCCCGCGCGACCGCATCGACGGCGTCGCTCCCGAACTGGCCGAAGGTGCTGGCCGGGCGGTCGTACTCGAAGGCGACGCCGTCCTCTCCGTCCCGCAGCAGGACGCGGATCGGCGCGTAGAGCGCCGCCGACAGCGCGTGGCGCGTCATCCGCGAGGCGGTCAGCGGATTGCCGATGTCGTACTGGATCGCCCGTCGCTCCAGGCCGGCGATGCGCAGCAGGGCGCCGTGATCCCGCGCCCCGAAGATCGAGAGCGGCGCGCCGCTCTCGAGCAGGCGGAGGGCCTCCTCCGCCCGGCCCGCCTGGACGAGGGCGGCATAGCCGTGGTCGAGGGGCGGCAGCGCCCCCTCCAGGGCCCGCCGGACGGTGTCGAAATCGCGGGTCGAACGGATCGTGACGTGCTCGACCGTGACGGATGTGGTGGACGGCTCGCTCATCGCACAGTCCTCCCTTCGCTCAGGCGGCGCGGTAGCGCGCGGCCGGGACGGCGCTCGACAGGTGCGGCAGCATCGTCGCGCGCGCCGCCTCCCAGGCCTCCCACTCGGCGGCGTCCTGCAGCGAGGGCACGGTGGCGAACTCGCCCCGGTCGAGGCCGGCGAGGGCGGCGTCGACCAGATCCTCGGCCGACATCACCCAATCCTTCGGCAGGTTGCTCGCGGGCAGGCCGGCCACGTCCCAGAATTCGGTGCCGGTGGCGCCCGGCAACACCACCTGAACCGTCACGCCGGTGCCGTCGAGTTCCTTGCGCAAGCTGTGGCTGAAGCCGAGGACGAATGACTTCGAGCCGCCATAGACTCCGTTCAGCACCTCCGGGCCGATCGCGACGATCGAGGCGATGTTGACGATCGTGCCCTTGCCGCGCGCCGTGAAGGCCGGCACCGCGGCGTAGGTCAGGCGCATCGGCGCCGTGACGTTGATGGCGATCATCCGCTCCATCTCATCGACCGGGGCGGCGGCGAGGGGCGCCGCCGAGCCGAAGCCGGCATTGTTGATCAGATGCGTGATCGACGCGTCGTCCTTCAGGATCGCCTCGACCGCAGCGAGCCCGGCCCGGTCCGTCAGGTCGGCCTCGACGGTGCGCACCGCGACGCCGTGGCGGCGGGTGAGAGCCTCGGCCACCGCGTCGAGCCGGGCCCTGTTGCGGGCGACGAGGATGAGGTCGTGGCCGCGAGCGGCGAAGCGGTCGGCATAGACGGCGCCGATGCCGGAGGAGGCGCCGGTGATGAGAACGGTTCCCTGAGCCATGGTCATCGAGTCCTGTCATGGGGCCGTCCGGCCTGTCCGGAGCGGCGATGTCAGAACCCTACATCTGGACGCGCATGGCCGAAATGACATAGAAACGTCAAATCAGGACATGGGGCCAGGCGATGGAGCGGCGGGATGCGGCAGGTCGGATTCATCCTCGAAGACGGCTTCCAGGTGATGGGGCTCGCCGCCCTCTCGGCCTTCGAGTTCGCGAACGTGCATCTCGAACACGAGGCCTACCGGCTGACCGTGATGTCGGAACGGGGCGGCCGGGTGCGCTCCTCGCTCGGCATCGGCATCGAGACCGTGCCGCTGGCTGAGCCGCCCGACACGCTGATGGTCGTGGGCGAGCTGCTGCCGCGCCCGCCCTCGCCGGGCCTGCACGCCTACCTCGCCCAAGCCGGCCGCACCTCGCGGCGCGTGGCGGGGCTGTGCACGGGGGCTTTCGCCCTGGCCGAAGCCGGGCTGCTCGACGGTCGGGCGGCGACGACGCACTGGGCGCATGCCCGCGACATGCAGGAGCGTTTTCCCCTGGTCCGCGTCGATGACGACCGCATCTTCATCGCCGACGGCCCGGTCTGGACCTCGGCCGGGATGAGCGCGGCAATCGACCTGACGCTCGCCCTGATCGAGGACGACCACGGCACGGACTTGTCGCGGGCCATCGCCCGCAAGCTCGTGGTCTATCACCGCCGGCCCGGCGGCCAGTCGCAATTCTCGGCGTTGCTCGAGCTGGAGCCGCGCTCCGACCGGGTCCGCCGCGCCCTCGTCTATGCCAAGGAGAACCTGCGTCGCCCCCTGACCGTGGAGGCGTTGGCGGAGGCGGCCAGCGTGAGCCCGCGCCAGTTCAGCCGTCTGTTCCGCGAGGAGACCGGGCAATCCCCGGCGAAGGCGGTCGAGCGGCTGCGGCTGGAGGCCGCCAAGGCGATGCTCGAAGAGGGCCGCCACTCCCTCGACATGGTCGCCCGCGACACCGGCTTCGCCGATCGCGACCGGATGCGCCGCGCCTTCCTACGGGCCTATGGCCACCCGCCGCAGAGCCTGCGCCGCAGCCTGCGCCTGATCGAGGGCAGCGCGGAGCCGGCAGCGTGACGGACGCCGCCCTCTGCAGCTTATGCGGCAATCATGCGCCGATCGCTCTTTCCGCCGGTGCGATGCCGCAGGAGGCCCGATCAGAGATCGTCGTCGAAGCTCTGCGTCACGACACCCTCGCGATGAAGGCTGTTGTGACCGCCATAGCGGTTGGCCGCGTTTCTGAACTGGCAAGATCCACAAAGCTTGGGCGGGTTGCTTGAATTGACGCGCTCCCTCAGGCGGCGATAGCGCTCTCCGGTCCAGATTCCTTCCAGGGTGTCTTCCGTCAGATTGCCGATCTTCGCCCCTGGGACGCAGCATGCCATGACATCTCCGTTCGCGAGTACCGTGGCGGATTCCCACGGCAAGAGACATGGCTGCAGGCTTCCGCTTCCGAACCGCTCTTGGAACGCGTCGCCAATGTTCAGATGCACGCCGAGCGCCCCTGCCAAGGCGAGCGCGTCACGGCGCACGGCGTTGAACCGCTCCGGCTCGTGAACGAGAGATTCCTCTTGCATGGGCGCGTGATAGACTTCGAGGTGGCGGCAGCCGATCGAATCCACCCCCGCCCGCGCCGCTCGTTCCACGAAAAGCGGCAGTTCGTGAATGTTCGAGCGCATGAGCGTAAATCCCACGCTCAAGACGAGGTTATGCTCCCGGCCGCTTGCCGCCCGCGCTTCGACGAGTCTTGCAGCTGCCTCGAAGATCGTATCCAGATGGGGCGCCCCGATCCGGATCGTCTGGTAGGTCTCATTGGTGGCAGCATCGATCGAGAGACTGACGGCATCGACCTTCGAGGCCATGATTTTGGCGATACGCGCGTCGGTGAGGTAAGCACCATTCGTATCGATATGCACCGCAATGCCGAGTTCCGTCACATAGTCGAGCTCACCCGGCTTTTTATGATCCGCAAACAGGAGATCACCGCTGTAATCGGTGAACATCCAAGTGATTTTTCCGGCCGCGACAAGCCCCTTGATTTCTTCCTTGATCGCAGACGACATGCGAACGGCACGCTTGCGCGAATGCCGCGAGATGCAATGCGTGCAATTCATATTGCACGACGTCAGAGGACTGTACAAAATTCCCGGAGGAGAACTCGCACTTACCTCCGGCGAACTGAAGATCAGATTTGCCTTCAGGCCGTGAGATACGAATACACCGTCACGGGTGTGAAGGCCGCAATGCCCTGCAATGCGATCGGAGCCGCGTGATACGTAAGCCGTGGGAGCTTCTCTGGAGCTGAGTTCGGAGGAGGTGAGCCTCAGCGCGAACAGGCCTCCTTCCGTGTCTCCAAGATTTTGAAAATAGATATGGTGATATTCATTGTCGACCAATTCACCTGGGAAAACCGTACTGCTCGCCAGAGCATCATGCGGCAAAATCGGCCACTCTGCGGAACTACCTTGAGCTTGATCCAGGGCAAAGATCTCGACAGTGATGGGTATTTCTTGGGCGCGACAATGTGTACCGAATTGGATTGAAACTCCACTGAGACAATTCTTCGGACAGCGAATGAGCTGGATGATGCCGCCGGATCGATCGATCGGCCCGCAGATCCTGTAGGAGAAGCTCTCATCGATCTGCTGGCGGGACACAGCAGGCTCTTCATCTAATTTCTTCTTCGGCACTGCCAGAAAGATAGCTTTTCGCAATTGCTGCGAGGCAACCGCAATGATCGATCGCCCTGCCTGCCCCATCATTGCTCCTGCCTTCTTGCTTTGTCGGTCGTTTTCACACTTATGACTCTTGATCCGATCGACCACAAGATTGAATCCAGACCGAGCACACACCAACCGGTGCCAAGAGATCACATTAGAAGCAAGTCGGATAAGGATTGCGGTCAGCCCGTTACAGGGTGGTTTACCGGACCATTCTCATCGCAGCCGTGGGCATGCGGCTCGTCATGTCCGATTGGAAGCATGAAGACGCAGGACTCTTTACCGATTAACATAAGCAATATCAAAGAATTCGTTCTTGAGGGTAACACGTCGCGTTGGAGCGACCCAAGCTGCGCCTGTGGCGGGTGGCTTCCGGTCTGACGATAAAAATTGCAGGGGGTTTTCGTTGGAACACGAAGCCATCAGCCGCAATGCGAAGCTCACGCGAGGCGTAACCGGTGGCGATCAGAGAGGGATCGAGATTGGGGCGCTGAACAATCCGATCATCGATCCGGCAAGAGGCATCGTTGAGTTCGTCGATTACACGAACACAGCCGGCCTGAAGGCGTAGCACGCACATCTTCCGGATCGGGTAGCCGGCATCACGGACGTTCATCATATCTGGACAGGAAGCGGCTCCCTCGCAGAAGTGGTCGGTGCCACGGATCGCTTCGATTTCGCCATCGCGAGCCACGTGATTGAGCACGTCCCGAATACCCTTGGATGGTTCCGAGGCATCTTGGAAGTTCTGAAGCCGGGAGCCCATTTCAATCTCGCCCTCCCGGATAAACGGTATACGTTCGATCTCAACTGCCAAGTCAGCACATTGGGCCAGTTGATCGAGGCCGATCTGTGCAATTTCAATATTCCTAGCATTCGGCAGATGTTCGATCACACCCTTAATATTGCCAAAATCGAACCGGGTGCCATCTGGCAGAATCCGGTCAACCCGGCAACCATACCGCCCTATAATGGGGATTTCGCTTTGTGGCTCGCCGAGGCCCAAGCGAAGGAGATCATGGCCAATGGCCGCTACTACGATAGCCATTGCTGGATTTACACGCCCGAGAGCTTCCTCAAGCTCCTCCGAGGCGCTGCCCTGCTGGGCAGGTTCGGCTATGAAATCGCAGCGTTCGACAACACCGCTCCGGGCGATTTCGAGTTCTTCATCACGCTCCGCAAGCCGGAGCCGGGACTCGACCCGGAGGAGCTCAAGCGGCGCCAAGTCTATGCCATCGATGTCAATCTCGGAGCGATCGCGGAGGTGAAGCGAAAGGCCGCGTTGGTCGCCCTCTGAACGGATATCCAGGAGCGCCGCTCGATCAGGCTGCCCCAAGGCTCGGGTTGCGGCGAAGCGGTGCGCCGCCCGCGCATCCGCGACTCCGCCGCCGGGCGAACCATCGGGACGGTGGCTCGGCGGGTGAGGAGGCGCGCGGCCTCAACCGGCGAGATGGCGCAGCGCCGCCGGGTGGCGCAGGATGACGGTGCGGCGGTTCGGCGGCAGCTCGATCAGCCCGTCGCGCTCCAGTTGGGTCACGGTCCGGGAAACGGTTTCGACGGTGAGCCCGAGATGGTCCGCCATGTCGGTGCGCGACATCGGCAGCTCGATCGCGCCGCCCTGAACCGCCATCCGCTCCGACAAAGCGAGCATGAAGCTCGCGATTCGCTCCCGGGCGGATTTGCGGCCGAGCAGCATCATGTGATCCTGGGCCCGCTCCAGGTCGCGCATCAGCGCGGCCACCACCGCCCGGGCCAAGGCGCCGTCGTCACCGGCCAGGACACGCGGCTCACGCCGATGGATCACGAGCCGGGTCTCGGTCACCGCCTCCGCGTTGAAGCGGTGCTCCGTGCCGGCCTCCACGCCGAAGATGTCGCCGGGCAGGTGGAAGGCGTCGATCTGCCGTCGCCCGTCGGAGAGGAGCTTGCAGGTCCGCACCGCGCCGGAGACGACGGTGTAGAAGAAAGCCGTCCGGTCGCCCTCGGCGAAGATCTCCTCGTCGGCCGCGTAGCGGCGGCGCGGTTCGGTCCGTGCCTCCGCCCTGCAGACCGGCAGGGTGGTGCCCGGCAGCCCGCCGAGGAGAGCGGGGGCGAGGCCGGCTTTGGCGAGGACCGTTTGCATGGAAGCCTCCGGGGAGCGGAACGTGGCTCCATGGCTACGCCGCGCCGGGGGCCGGCAAAATTCCGGGACTTCGCTTAAGGGGTTTTACGGAGAGGCCATCCCGGCGCGGCACCCGCGAGGGCGTCGTGGATGCCGTCGAGGAGGGAACCATCCTCGAACGGCTTCTCGACCACGCGGCGGAACCCGGCCTCGGCCGCCCGGCGTCTGAGCTCCGGCGAGCATCGGGCGGTGATCAGGATCGCCGGCAGGTCGATGTTGCGCGCGCGCAGCAGCCCGACCAGCTGAACCCCGTCCATTCCCGGCATCCGGGCATCCACCACGAGGCATCCCGCGCGGGGCAGGGCGGCGTCCCGCAAGAGCTGCGCCGCATCCTCGTAGAGGCGCACGGCGAGCCCTTCGAGTTCGAGGGAGAATTTCAGGGAGTGGCGGACGGCCGCGTCGTCATCGACGACGAGCACCGGTCCCCTGTGTTGCGGCATGGCGGCGCCCGATCCTTCGCCGGCGAGGACTAGGTCGAGCGCAGCGGCCCGGCGTTGATCTGCCTCAACCGGGGCCGGGCGAGGCCCCTCCCCTGGCGCGGTTTTCCTGGAGGGTGTCCCCGCTCTCCGGCGTTGATCTGAATCAAAGCCCCGGCAGTTGGTTCGGCCTCACTGCAGCACCCCATGAGAAGACGGGAAACGCCATGATCGCCGCCCTTCGCCACGCTGCCCCGGAATCCGAGCAACGCCTCCTGAGCCACGAGGAGCTGGAAGCGGCCCTGCGCGACATCGGCGCGCGCCGCTACCACAACCTCCACCCGTTCCACCGCCTGCTGCATGACGGCCAGCTCTCGAAGGATCAGGTCCGCGCCTGGGC
>DYYG01000024.1 GCA_020741775.1 Methylorubrum populi | reverse complement strand
CGCGGTCTACTGGCCGGCCTTCCTGATGTCGGCCGGGCTGCCGCTGCCGAAGCGCGTCTTCGGCCACGGCTTCTTCCTCAGCCGCGGCGAGAAGATGTCGAAATCGCTCGGCAACGTGGTCGATCCGCTCGATCTGGTCGGCACCTACGGCGTCGATCCGGTGCGCTACTTCCTGCTGCGCGAGGCGCCCTTCGGCGGCGACGGCAATTACGACCACGAGGCGATCATCAACCGCGTCAATGCGGATCTCGCCAACGATCTCGGCAACCTCGCCCAGCGCTCGCTGTCGATGATCGCCAAGAACTGCGACGGCGCGGTGCCGGAGCCGGGTGCCTTCACGGAGGCCGACGCGCGCCTGCTCGCCGCCGCGGCCGCCCTGGCTGAGAAGGCGAGGGGGCTGATGCAGGATCTCGCCCTGCACGCGATCCTGGCCGAGATCTGGGCCGTGGTCGGCGAGGCCAACCGCTATTTCGCCTCCGAGGAGCCGTGGAAACTGCGCAAGACCGATCCGGCGCGCATGAACACGGTGCTCTACGTCACGGTCGAGACCCTGCGCCGGGTCGGCCTGATGGTACAGCCCTTCGTGCCGACGGCGGGGGCCGCGCTGCTCGATCTGCTCGCCGTGCCGGTGGACCGGCGCAGCTTCGCCTTTACCGGCGAGGAGCATCGCCTGCAGGCGGGCGCGGCGCTTCCCGCTCCGGCGCCGATCTTCCCGCGCTTCGAGCGGCCCGAGGCGACGGCCTGACCGCCGCCTCCCCCATCTCCCCGAACGATTTCAGCCCGAAGAGACCATGCTGGTCGACAGCCATTGCCATCTCGACTTTCCGGATTTCGCCGAGACCCTTCCCGGTGTGATCGCCCGCGCGCGGGAGGCCGGGGTGACGCGCCTCCTCACCATCTCGACGCGGGTCGCCAAGGCGGAGCGCTACCGCGCGCTCGCCGAGGCGCATGAGGCGGTCTGGTACACCGTGGGCACCCATCCGGACGGCGCGGGCGAGGAGCCGGACGTGCCGGCCGAAACCATCGCCGCGCTCGCCGAGGCGCCCCGCTGCGTCGGCATCGGCGAAGCCGGGCTCGACTACCATTACGACGACGCCGCGCCGGAGGCGGTGCAGGAGCGGGTGCTGCGGGCGCATATCGAGGCCGCCCGTCTCTCCGGCCTGCCGCTGGTGATCCATTCCCGCGACGCCGACGCGCATATGGAGGCGGTGCTGACCGACGAGATGGGCCGCAAGCCCTTCAAGGCGGTGCTGCATTGCTTCTCCTCCGGCGCGCGGCTGGCCGAGGTCGGGGTCGAACTCGGCCTTTCCGTGTCGTTCTCCGGGATCGTCACCTTCCGCCGCTCGGACGCCCTGCGCGACATTGCCCGGAGCGTGCCGCGCGACCGTATCCTCGTCGAGACCGACGCGCCGTTCCTCGCGCCGGAGCCGCATCGCGGCCGGCGCTGCGAGCCGGCCTACACGGCCGACACCGCCCGCGTCCTGGCCAGAACCCTCGACCTGCCCTTCGAGGAGTTCTGCACGCTCACCACGGCCAATTTCTACCGGCTGTTTTCCAAGGCCGCGGCGATCGAGGGGATCGCCGCATGAGCTCCGTGACCGGAGCCGGGGAGGGCAGATGCCGAGCCTGACCCTGCGCATCCTGGGCTGCGGCTCCTCCGGCGGCGTGCCGCGGGTCGGCTACGGCTGGGGGGCCTGCGACCCGTCCGATCCGCGCAACCGCCGCCGCCGCTGCTCGCTGCTGGTCGAGCGGCGCGAGGGCCGAGGGGGCGAGGGACAGGGAGGTGAGGGGGGCGACGCGACCACCGTGCTCATCGACACCTCGCCGGACCTGCGCGAGCAGCTCATCGATGCCGGTGTCACTCGCCTCGACGCCCTGCTCTACACCCACGCCCATGCCGACCATACCCACGGCATCGACGACGTGCGCCCGCTGGTGATCCACATGCACCGGCGCATCCCGGTCCATGCCGATCCCCTCACCCGCGCGCTCCTGATCCAGCGCTTCGGCTACGCTTTCGAGACACCGCCGGGCAGCGCCTATCCGCCGATCCTCGATCTGCACGAGATGCGGGCGGGCGAGCCGCTGATCGTCGACGGTGCGGGCGGCCCGGTCGAGGCGGAGGCCTTTTGCATGGAGCACGGCAACGAGCTGGCCCACGGCTTCCGCTTCGGGCCGGCGGCCTACGCTCCGGATGTGAGCCTGATGCCGGAGGCCGCCAAGGCGCGGCTGCGCGGCCTCGACCTGCTCATCATCGATGCCCTGCGCGAGACCCCTCACCCGTCGCACTACTCGGTCTCGGACGCGCTGGCCCTGATCGAGGAGGTCGCGCCGAAACGCGCCATCCTCACCAATCTCCACACCGATCTCGATTACGCGACGCTGGCGCGGAAGCTGCCGCCGGGGGTGGTGCCGGCTTATGACGGGCTGACAGCGACGGTCGATCTGTAGGGCGGGCGGCTGCCGATCCGGAGGCTCTCTCATACCCAATCCGGCTGATCCCTTCGGGATGGCGGATTTGGCTTCGCTCGAACGCCGCGCGGGCTTGCCGATACGGGCTCCGCTTTGTTCAGGCAGAGCCCGTATCAGGGCTTCCTGCGGGAGGCGGCGCGGGACCGGACACGCTGCGCGGCGGCAGCCTTGACCAGCCGATAGCGACCGGGCCCCGCGGTATCCCGGTTCGAAATCGTGTCCTGCCGTTCGCCTCGAAGGACAGCGACGATGTCGTCGCGGACGGCACCGAAGAGCCGGTAATACTGGTGGCTTTGGGAATCGTCGTTGGGATCGAAGCCATCGCTGACATCGACGGCGGTGATCTTGTCGCTGATCGGCGCCATGTTCTCCGGCCCGTCGACGCCGAGACGCGGCCCGTTGAACTTGGTCTTCTCGCTCAGCGTCGCGAGGACCCAGTCCCGATGCGTATGATAGACGGTCACACGCCGGGCCAGACGCGGCAGATATTGTAGCTCGCGCGGATTTTCGAAGGCGTCCTCGTCCTCGTCGCCTGCGGCCAGCACGATCTGCTCAAAAGTCCGGCGCAAGCGGTTCGGGTCGGGCCCCTCGGTCGGCACGGTGAACAGGGCGGGGAAGGTCCGGCGCCCGCCAGCTGGCGGCTCATCGATGGCGGAGGCGAATTCCCGCGCTTCCCCGACGGGAATCTCGAGCAGCGCCTGCAACCCGTGCCGGAGGGCGAAGACACCCATGCTGTGGGCGATGAGATGGAGCGGTTGGCGGCAGAACTGATCCTTCGGCAGCCCATCGATGAAATCGTAGAGGATGCGCATCGTGCGCGCGAGGGCCATTCCGGAGGCGCGCGCCGTTCCCCGGTCGTGGAAGTAGTCCCGGTACGGGAGCGGGATCGGCAAGTTGCTCCCGACGGAGGGCCACGTGAAGGCGAAGACATTCGCGTCCAGGCCGTAGAAGGTCAGGATCGTGGCCGCTCGCTCAATGGCGTTCTCGAAGGAATTCGAGAAGCCGTGGATCACGATCAGGGTCGGCCTGCCGCCGACCTTCATGTCCTCGCGCAGTTGTTCGAAGATCGTGCGGCTTCCGCGCCTGATTTCCGGGCCGAACAGCGTCTCGTCGGCGACGGAGAGCGAGCCCGGTACGAAGACGGCATCGGTGCCCTCGACCTCGGCCTGGGCCGAGCCGAAGCGGATGTTGGTTCCGTCCACGGGCCCCAGTTCGGATCCGAATCCGATGATCGTCGTCCCGGTTTCGTCCGTGAGCGGCATCCGATTGGTTGCGAAATGAACGGTGACGATCGTCGACATCGCGATGCACCTCGGGTGTATCAACCTGAGGATGCAAAAATTAGGATTTACGCATCGAGGCAGTCAATCTGATCTTCTGATTTTATTGGATGCTGCCCTCGTATTAACCCGCTTGGATAAATTTCGAATTTCGCATTCTGTCTAAGATGAACTGATTTGAATTATATATTTGCTGATAATTATACTGAATATTCGTACCTTGCTCCGCGAATGCATCGAAAGGCGTTAGCCTCCCGGTCGAAAAAACAGCCCGGCCTTGAGGCTGTCGCCGATGCGGTGGGCGCGCTCGATCATCACATCGGCGATGTCGGGTGAAAACATCTCCGCGGCGGTCTCCTCGAACAGGCCGAGCCAGCGGGCGAAATGCATCGGCGCGATCTCCGCGATGCCGAGATGCCGGCCGAACGGGTTACCCTTGTAGCGGCCGGTCTTCAGCAGCACCGAGGACCAGAAATCGCCGACTCGCTTCAGGTGGTCCGGCCACGCCTCGTCGGCGATGCGGGCGGAGAATACCGGTCCGATCAGGGGATCCCGGCGCACCTTGGCGTAGAAGGCGTCGAGGAAGGCGGACAGGGCCGCTTCGGTCAGATCGGCCTGGAGCATGGCGGGGCAAGGGAGCGGGGAGGGGGCGTCACCCGGACAAGGCGGCCCTGCCCCGGTCAGTTCCGGGCGAGCGAGGGCTGGATCAGGCCGGCGCCGACGAGGATCTGGGCAGCGGCGGCCTTGGCGAGTTGACGGTAGCCGGCATCGGTCATGTGCAAGCCATCGGGGCCGATCATCTGGGCCGGCGTCATCAGGCCGTGGGAGATCCAGGACTGCATCAGCGCATGGCGGCGGATCACCGGCACCCCGAGCTCGGCGGCCAGAGCGTGCAGGGCCTCGCCGTAGCGCTCGGCGCCTTGCAGCCCGGAGAGCTTGCGGCACCATTGCTGGTCCATCAGCACCACGTCGGCTCCCGTGGCGCGGATCGCCAGCAGCCCGGCCCGGGTCAATTCCACGAAGCGCTCCAGCGGCACACCGGCGAGGGGATCGTTGCTGCCGGTCTGCCAGACCACGAGGTCGGGGCGCTCCGCGAGCACGTCGCGCTCCAGCCGCCGGGCCATCGCTTCCGACGTGTCACCGCCCTTGCCGCGGTTGATCACCGTGACCGAGCGGAGGCTCGATGCACCGATCTGGAGCCGTTCCTTGAGGTCGCGCTCGAGCAGGGCAGGGTAGGCCATGGCCGGCGAGGACGCGCCCGCCCCTTCCGTCGAGGAGGAGCCGAAGGCCACGATCCGCACCGCGCCGTCCTGCGCCAGCAGAGCGGCGAGCCGCCGAAGCTTGATCGGCAGGCGCTCGGCCGAGACCGGTTGCTGAGGAGCGGCGACCGGCGGCGCATCGGGCTGCGCGCGGGCTGCGGGCGCACCGAGCGAGCCGGCGAGAGAGGCGGCAAGGACCAGGCCGGGGAGCGGGCGGAGCAGCATGGCGGATGTCGGTGCGATCGGAGCGATGCCCGGCTGTTGCCCGAGGATTGTGACGAGAGCGAGAGGCCGAGTGAATACTTTGTGCACAATTCCGTTTCGCTGACACCGTCCCGCACGCATCGGGCCGCTGGGGGCTGAAGAATATGGTTAATGTGCATGGTTAATGAGGCTTGGGACCTGGGCCGCACGCACCGGTACATTCCATAATATATCTTATGCGAATGGTTGGTGCAGGCACTTGGAGAAGGCTTCGGGCCCCGGCGGGTGTCTCCTCCTGCCTTCTTTTCCGTTGAGCATTCGCCCTCTCCTGCCCGAGCGAGCCCCTCCGGGTCGTGGTGACTTGCTCCTCGCTGATCAGGCCAGCGCGATCCTGCGGCCCGTGGCGAAGACGAGGCGCACGACGGTGCCGCCCTCATTGGCATAGGTCACGGTGCCGTCGAGCTGGGCGGCGAGGCCCTGCACGATCCGGAAGCCGAGGCTGTGGCTCTCGGCGGGGTCGTAACCGTCCGGGATGCCGGGACCGTCATCGGCGATGCTGAGCACCACCTGGCCCGTGTCGAGGCATTCGAGCCGGATGGCGATGCTGCCGCGTTCGGCGTCCCGGAAGGCATGTTTGAGGGCGTTCGTCACCACCTCGACCACGAGCAGAGACAGAGTGGTCAGCCGACCGAGATCGAGGCGCACCGGGGGGACATCGACGAGGCAGACGATGTTGCGGGCGCCGGTGGCGTCGAGCAGATCGGAGCAGAGTTCCTGAAGATAGTGTCCGACTGGCTGGTCGGCCCGGGCCGGGTCGTAGAGGCGGCGGTGGATGCGGGCGATGGTCTCCAGCCTGCCCTGTGCCTCGTCGAAAGCGTCGAGGGCCGCCTGGGGATCTTCGCCGACCTTGCGCTTCTGCAGGGCGAGCAGGGCCGCCACGAACTGCATGTTGTTCGCGACCCGGTGCTGCAATTCCTGAAACATCGTCCGCTGCTGTTCGTACAGATCGGCCGTCACCGCCCGCTCCGCGCTCAGGCGCTCGCCCGCCACGCGCATCCCGTGGATCAGGGCGATGTCGACCGCGACGATGACGGCGTAGAAGCCCAGTGCCAGCCCCGTCTGCAGACTGACGAGAAAGGCGCTGGGCGGCTCGATAAAGAAGTACCAGGCGGAGAGCCCCGACAGCGCGGCGCAGATGACCCCCGGCCGCAGGCCGAAGAAGAAGGTTGTCAGGATCACGGCCGGAAAGAAGGTGAGGAACGGAAAACCCGGCGGCAGCACGTCATCGAGAGCGTAGCGCAGGGCGACGGCGAGCCCCGTCGCGCCGAGCGCGACGAGTTCGCCCAGCCACCACGGCACCGGCAGCCGTCGGGCGGAGGCGAGGGACGTGAACATCGTGGCGCGAGCAATCCCAGCGGGTGGTTCGATAAACTTTAGCGTGTTTTGCGCCCGGATCTGTGTCTCCTCTGTCGCGCTGCACCAATTGTCCAGAGCGTTGTTCAGGCCCCTCGCCTCACCGAGCCCCGGATCGTCCGGCCGTCTCGGCGATCAGGATGCC
Organism: Methylorubrum populi; assembly: GCA_020741775.1. Classification (GTDB taxonomy): domain Bacteria; phylum Pseudomonadota; class Alphaproteobacteria; order Rhizobiales; family Beijerinckiaceae; genus Methylobacterium; species Methylobacterium populi_B. The sequence goes on along the minus strand of DYYG01000024.1, from coordinate 11,237 downwards.
GCCGAGCACGAGGAGGAGCGCCAGGGCCTCGGAACCGCCGAAGGGCTCTCCGGCCAGCAGCACGGCAAGTCCCGCCCCGAAGACCGGCACGAGGTTCACGAACAGCCCGGCCCGGTTCGGACCGATCAGCTCGACTCCGCGGATGAAGGAGAGCTGCGCCAGCAGCGAGGGCCCCAGGGCCACGAAGGCGACGATGGCCCAGGCCGCTGCGGTGCTAGGCCAGATCGACCGACCGAGGCTCCATTCGGCGGCCAGCGGCGGCAGGGAGGTGACGAAGGCGGCGAGCGCCAGGGCCGCGAAGAAGGCGAGCCCGGAGACGGCGGGCCGCGCCGCGAGCGCCACCGTGTAGCCGGCATAGACGAGGCTGGCGGCGAGCATCAGCCCGTCGCCGAGATTGAAGGTGAGGCTGAACAGGGCGCCCAGATCGCCATGCGTCGCCGCCACCGCGACCCCCGCCAGGGTGATGCCGGCCCCGACGACCTGCCCTCCCCGCACGGGCGCGCCGCGGATGACGAAATTCAGCAGCATCACGAGAACGGGAATCGCCCCCTGAATCAGCGCGACGTTGACGGCTGTGGTGTAGATGCCGGCGGCGTAGAACAGGCTCGCGAAGATCGTGAAGCCGCAGGCGCCCATCAGCAGCAGATAGGGCCAGCGCGGCGCGAGCCGGGGCCAATCCGCCGTCACCTGCCGCCGCGCCACCACGAGCAGGACCGCGAAGGCGAAGGCCCAGCGCAGGGTGGTCAGGACCTGCGGCGAGACCGCGCCGACCGCCCATTTGCCGGCGACCGCATTGCCCGCCCAGAGCAGGGTGGTCAGGGTCAGGATCGGATAGGCCGCCGCGGAGGCGCGGGAGCCGCTGGTGCCGGATGTCACGCGCGATGGTCCCTCTGGCGGGCTTGGGTCTGGTCAGATGCCATGCGGGATCGGTCACAGGCCAGGGCCGGGCCCGGCTTCGAGCCTTGGTTTTGAGTGGATCGGCCTGCCCCGCTGCCGGGTTCGTCCCTCGGGCCGGCTTGACGTTCCGCCTCGCCCGGCCGACCTCACCTCCTCCATCTCGGAGCCGAACCCTGCCCGCTGTCTCAGCCCTTCTCAAGGCCTCGCGCCGCCACGCCGATCTCGGGCCCGACTTCTACGACGTCGTGACCCCGGCCGATTTTCCGGCGGCGATCCTGCGCTACCGCAACCGGGCCTGGGCCCGGCGCGTCGGGCTCGACGGCCTGACGGACGAGGAGTGGATCGCGCATTTCGCGCGCTTTTCCCCCCTGCCCGGCTCGTTCGAGCAGCCCCTGGCCCTGCGCTATCACGGCCATCAGTTCCGCTCCTACAATCCCGAACTCGGCGACGGACGCGGCTTCCTGTTCGCGCAACTGCACGACCTGCGGGACGGGCGGCTGCTCGATCTCGGCACCAAGGGCAGCGGGCAGACGCCCTGGTCCCGCGGGGCCGATGGGCGTCTGACCCTGAAGGGCGGCGTGCGCGAGGTGCTCGCCACCGCCATGCTGGAGGCGCTCGGCGTCAACACATCCAAATCCTTCAGCCTGATCGAGACCGGCGAGGCCCTGGAGCGGGGCGACGAGCCCTCCCCCACCCGCTCGGCGGTGCTGGTGCGGCTCTCTCATTCGCATCTGCGCATCGGCACCTTCCAGCGCCTGCTGTTCCTGGAACAGCCCGAGGCCCTCGCCCGGCTCGTGGATGTCGTGGTCGAGACCTACTATCCCGAGATCCGCGAGCCCGACCGGTCGGAGCGCACGGCCCAGTTCTTCGCGACGATGACGGCGCGGGTCGCGCGGATGGGGGCGCAGTGGATGGCTGCGGGCTTCGTGCACGGCGTGCTCAACACCGACAACATCAACGTCACCGGCGAGAGCTTCGATTACGGGCCCTGGCGCTTCGCTCCGGTGCACGACCCCGCCTTCACCGCCGCCTATTTCGACGAATGGGGCCTCTACAGCTTCGGCCGCCAGCCGGAGGCCCTGTTCTGGAACCTGAGCCGGCTGGCCGAATGCCTGCTGCCGCTCGCGCCGAAGGAGCGGCTGGAGGCGGGGCTTAAGTGCTTCGGCCCTGCGCTTCAGGATGCCTTCGCGGACGCCCTCCTGTTCCGCCTCGGGATCGAACCCGCCGAAGGGGAGGGCGAGGCGGCGGTCCACCGGCTGGTCGGCGCGTTCTGGGCCTTCCTGGAGAAGAGCCGCGCGCCGTTCGAGCAGGTCTTCTTCGACTGGCGCGGCGGCCTCGCCAGCGAAACCCGCGCCGCACGGAGCCCGGCCGGTGAGCATTACGCGGACGAGGCGTTCCGGCCCGTCCACGCCGCGCTTCAGGCGATGCGGCCGGCACCGCAGGCCCATCTCGACCATCCCTATTTCGCCCGGACCGAACCCTGCACCATGCTGATCGATGAGGTCGAGGCGCTCTGGGCGCCGATCGCGGCGGCCGACGATTGGTCGGCCTTCTCGGCCAAGCTCGCCGAGATCGACGCCATGGCCGAGGCCTACGGCACCGCCCCCCTCCCCCCGGAGGCCTGAGACGCGCATGGCACCACGCTTCGTTCTGCGGGGGCGGACCGCCCTCGTCACGGGGGCGGCGAGCGGGATCGGCGCCGCCCTCAGCCTCGCGCTGGCGCATCGCGGCTGCGCCCTCGCCCTGGCCGACCGGGACGCGCAGGGACTCGCCGCTACCGCCGGAGCCGCACGGGCCGCTGGCGTCGCGGTCAGCGAGCACGTCCTCGACCTCACCGACCGAGAGGCGGTCCTCGCACTGCCGGCGGCGGTGCAGGCCCACCATGGCGGCCTGCACCTGCTGGTCAACAATGCCGGGGTGGCGCTGGGCGGCCGGTTCGAGGAGACGGACCTCGCCGACATCGACTGGCTGATGGAGATCAACCTGCATGCGGTGATGCGGCTGACCCATGCCTGCCTGCCCCTGCTGCGGGCCGGCCCCCAGGCGCAGATCGTCAACCTGTCGAGCGTGTTCGGCATCATCGCCCCGGCGGGACAGGCGGCCTATGCCGCGAGCAAGTTCGCCGTGCGCGGTTTCACCGAGGCTCTGCGCCACGAATACGAGGGCACCGGGCTTGGCGTGACGCTGGTGCATCCCGGTGGGGTGGCGACCGCCATCGCCCGCAATGCCCGCGCCCCCCGGGGGCTGGACGCGGCGCAGGCGGCGCAGGGGCTGGCCGCCTTCGAGCGCCTCCTGACCATGCGCCCGGAGATCGCCGCCGAGGCGATCCTGCGCGGGATCGAGGCCCGGGCGCCCCGGGTGGTGATCGGTGCCGATGCCCGCCGCGCCCTGCTGATCCAGCGGCTGATGCCGGTGCGCTACTGGTCGCTGATCCGACGCTCCGTCCGGGACCGATGACCACCATGGCGAGCCTGCGCGCCCACCTCTACGATCTGACCATCCGGCTCGCGGTGAAGGCGCGCCTCGGCGGCAGCGTCGATGTCGAGGCGATCCGCCGCGCCTTCGACCGCGCCGCCTTCCCCTCTCCGGCCGGCGTCACCTTCACGCCGGGAACGCTCGGCGGCGTGCCCGGAGAATGGGCCTGGGCCGGCACCGGCTCACCCGACGGCGGCCGCACCGCTCCGGGCCGATCCCCTGCCCTGCTCTATCTCCATGGCGGTGGCTTCATCGCCTGCTCGGCCCGGATCTACCGCCCCATCACCGGCCGCTTCGCCCGGGCGGGCTTCCGGGTCTTCGCACCGGATTATCGGCTCGCCCCCGAACATCCCTTTCCTGCGGCCGTCGAGGATTGCACGGCCGCCTGGACCGCTCTGGCGCAGCAGGGGCCGGCCGTCCTGGCCGGGGATTCAGCCGGCGGCAACCTCGCCCTGGCCACGGTGATCGAGGCCCGCCGCCTCGGCCTCCCCCTGCCGCGGGCGGCCGCCCTGTTCTCGCCGGCCACCGACCTGATCGGCCGCAGTCCGTCCCTGCGCACGAATGGACGGCGCGATGCCATGTTCCGCCCCGAGGCGCTGATGCGGCTCGTCCCGCCCTATCTCGCGGGGGCCGACCCCGCCGATCCCCGCGTCTCGCCGATCGAGGCCGATTTGTCCGGGTTCCCGCCGCTCCTCGTCCATGTCGGCGCCCGCGAGATCCTGCGGGACGATTCCGTCCGGCTCGTCGAGAAGGCCAGGGCCGCCGGCGTGCCGGTCGATCTCACGGTCTTTCCCGTGGTGCCACATGCATGGCAGCTCGCCGAAAGCATCCTGCCGGAGGCGCGCCGCTCCCTCGACGGGGCGGCGATCTTCCTGCGCCGCGCCGTCGAGGCGGCGCCGGCCGGCCCGGTGACGGAGGCGGTGGCATGAATCCGCCCCTCGACCTCCTCATCGTCGGCGCCGGCTTTTCCGGCCTCGCCATGGCGATCCGCGCCCGGCAAGCCGGCTTCGACCGCTTCCTCGTGCTGGAGAAGAGCGCCGGCATCGGCGGCACCTGGCGGGAGAACACCTATCCGGGGGCGGGCAGCGACGTGCCCTCGTTTCTCTACTCCCTGTCCTTCGCCCAGAAGCCCGACTGGTCGCACCTCTTCGCCCGGCAGCCGGAGATCGAGGCCTATTTGAAGGGGCTGGCCGTTGAGCACGGGCTGGCTCCGCATCTGCGCCTCGAGACGCAGGTGCACCGGGCCAGTTTCGACGAAGCGGCGGGTCTGTGGCGGGTCGAGACCGACCGCGGCCCCTTCGCCGCCCGCGTCCTGGTCGGCGCGATGGGCGCCCTGCATCACCCGTCCCTGCCCCGCCTGCCGGGGCTGGAGCGCTTCGCGGGCCCCGCTTTCCATTCCGCGCGCTGGGACCATGCCTGCGACCTCAGGGGCAAGCGCGTCGGCGTGATCGGCACGGGGGCGAGCGCCGTGCAATTCGTGCCGGAGATCGTCGGCACCGTCGCCCACCTGACCCAGTTCCAACGCTCGGCCCCCTGGATCCTGCCCCGCGGCGACCGCCCGACCGGGGGGATACAACGCCTGCTCCTGCGGACCCCGCTCCTGCGCCGGCTCTATCGAGCCTCCCTGTTCTGGCGTCGGGAAGTCGCGGCGCTCCTCGGCTTCACCCGTGTCTCCAAGGTCACCGCGCTGGCGGAGATGGCGGCGCGGCGGCACCTCGCCGTGGCGGTCGCCGACCCGGACCTGCGCCGGAGGCTCACGCCCGATTACCGGCTCGGCTGCAAGCGGGTACTCCTCTCCGACGATTACTATCCGGCCCTGGCCCGTCCCGATGTCAGCCTCGTCACCGCACCGATCCGCGAGGTTCTGCCCCACGGCATCGTCACCGAGGACGGCGCCGAGCATCCCCTCGACGTGCTGATCTTCGCCACCGGCTTCTCCCCCGGCGGCAGCCTGCTGCGAACGGAGGTGTTCGGGCGCGGCGGCGTCAGCCTGTTGCAGGCGTGGAGGGATGGGGCGGATGCCTTCCGCGGCCTGTCGGTCGCGGGCTTCCCGAACTTCTTCCTGCTGCTCGGGCCCAATACCGGGCTCGGCCACAACTCGGTGCTGCTGATGGTCGAGGCGCAGGTCGCCCATGTGCTCGATGCCCTGCGCCGCCTGCGCGCGCAGCCCGGCGCGGCGCTGGAGGTGCGCACGCAAGCCCAGGCACGCTTTCGCGCCGAGGTCGAGGCGCGGATGAAGGACAGCATCTGGATGCGGGGCGGCTGCGGCAGCTGGTATCTCGACCGGGCGGGCCGCAACCGCACCCTGTGGCCCGGAACGGTGGGCGATTACGTTCGCGGCACCCGCCGGTTGGATCCCCAGGATTACGACCTCGTCGGGCCCGGCGGTGAGAGCATCGCCCTGAAAGGCGGTTTCCGGCTTAAGACTTGAGAGCGGGGGCACCTGCCTCGACCAGGGCTCAGCCCCAGACCCGCGAACGGGCGTACCCTTCCGGGACCGCGATCATCCGGCCCTGTCCTGCTTGCGTTCCACCTCCAGCCGCACGCCCCGGCCGGCGAGGAGAATCTCGGCGAGAAAGGCGAGGATCGCCAGGATGGTGCAGGCGAGGGCGAGGCCGAAGCAGGCGAACAGCACGGAGGCCGCCGAGGCGTCCCGCAGCGCCCCCACGAACAGGGTCAGCGCTGCCGCCCCGGTCATCACCCCGCCGAGGCTCGCCAGCACCACGGCGAGGTCGAGCAGAAGCGAGCGGCGGCGCAGATAAGCCAAGCGCCGGTCGAGCGTCGCCCGTGCCTCGCCGTTCGCTCCCGGCAGGGTGGCGGAGAGGGCGTCGACCTTGTCGGCGACGCGGCCGAGCCGGGTCGAAAACACGTTGAGCAGGGTCGCCAGCGCCGAGAGCAGGAAGGCGGGGGCGAGGGCGACCTGGATGATGTGGGCGATGCTGTCAGGATCGCCTGGGGCCGTCACGGTCGTGAACATGCCGCGGGATCGCCTCAGGCTTTGCCCGACATCCGAGCGCCCCGCCGCCGCTCGCGGAAGATCAGGGCGAGGTTGCGCAGGTAGATCACGGTCGAGAGCCCCTGGCCGATGATGATCACGGGCTCCCGGCGCACGAAGCCGTAGACCAGGGTCATCAGCCCGCCCAGGATCGACAGGAACCAGAACGAGAGCGGCATCACGCTCCTGCCCGCTCGCTCGCTCGCAATCCATTGCAGGATGAAGCGCGAGCCGAACACGAGCTGCGCACCGATGCCGAACACCAGCCAGAAATCGAAGCGGGTGACGAACACGTCGTAGAAATAGGCCGGCAGGTCCTCGGCAAGCTGGATCAGCATCGGGTCACGGGCTCTTCGGGCTATGCGGCACTTCCTCGGCCGTCGGGGCCGGCCGCCGCCGCCGGATCAGCCACCAGACTCCGGCAAGATCGAGGATGCCGACCCAGAGGCGGTCGAACATCCCGTAATTCGAGCGGCCGGTGAAGCGCGGCCGGTCCACCACGTCGCGGTGGACCACACCGAATCCCTCGCGGGTGACGAGGGCGGGCATGAAGCGGTGCAGGGCATCGAAATAGGGCAGCGCGAGATAGACCTCGCGGCGGAACAGCTTCAGCCCGCAGCCGGTGTCGCGGGTGGCGTCCTTGAGGATCCTGCCGCGCACGCCGTTGGCGATCCGCGACTGGAGCTGCTTCCAGGCCCCTTTTCGGCCGATCCGCTGGCCCTGCGCGAGGCCGACGCCCGGGCCGCCCTGGTCGAGGGCGGCGTAGAGGATCGGGATGAAGGACGGGTCGTTCTGGCCGTCCCCGTCGAGGGTGGCGATGACGGGGGCGCGGGCGCGCAGGACGCCGCTGCGCACCGCACCGCTCTGGCCGCCGCTGCGGTCGTGATGCACCACCCGGAGCCAGGGGGTCTTCGCTTGCAGCGCCCGCAGCGTCGGGAGGGTGGTGTCCGTCGAGCCGTCATCGACGTAGATGACCTCGAAGGGCTTAAGCTTGTCGCAGGCCTTCCCGATCTCGGCGACCAGGGTCTCGATGTTGCCGGCCTCGTTCTTCACCGGCACCACCACGCTGAGGCGCGGTGGCGGGGCGGCGGGATCCGTCGTCGTGCTCATGGTGTGCTGCCCGGCAGCGCGGCGTAGGCCGAGACCCCGACCGGCTTGCCGCCATTGATGTTGAAGCCGTCCACCCGGCCGGCGGGGGCGAGGGTCCGTCCGCCCTGCGCCGCCGCGAAGGCCGCCGCGAACCGGTCCTCGACCAGCACGAGGCGGCAGCCGCCCTCGCGCAGGAAGGCCGCCGCCTCCTCGCCCGAGTTCAGCATGACGAGATCGGTGCCGATGGTGAAGACGAGGCTCGGCTCGCGATAGCCCAGGCTCGCGACCTGCGGACTCCCGCAGGGCAGGCCATCGCGGATCGCGGCCAAGCGCGGCGAGACCTTGAGGCTGGCCAGCACCGGCTGGGTCAGGCCGAACACCGCGCCCGAGAGCAGAACCGAAGCGGCGACCCCGAGCGCCAGCGCCCCCTCCCCCGCCCGGCATGTGAAGGCGGACCAGGAGAAGGCAGCGAGGGCGCAGGAGGCCAGCAGAAGCGGCAGGGCGGCGAGCGGCAAGACGTGGTCGAGCCGCCACGCGGCGAGGCTCAGGCCGATGGTCAGGCCGGCCGGGATCAGCACGACGAGGCCCGCCACCCAGCGCGCGCCAGTGCGGCGCGGATCGAGGGCGCCGCGCGTCAGCGCCAGCACGGTCAGGATCGCCACCGCTGGCATCAAGGGCAGGACGTAATGCGGCAGCTTGGTCGGCACCGCCTCGAAGATCAGCCACATCGGCAGGATCCAGGCGATGAGCAGGGCCACCGCATCCTCCCGCCGCCGCGCCCAAGCGAAGGGAAGGGCCAGAACCGCGAAGGCCGCTCCCGGCCAGAAGGTGGCGAAGAAGGCGACCGCGTAGGCGCCGGGCGGCCCCCAATGCTTCTCGGCCCCGGTGCCGACCTTGCCGAGCATGTCGTGCCCGACCGCCTCACCGAAGAAGGCGCCGCCGCTCTTCCAGGCGATCGCCAGGAACCAGGGCAGGACGACGAGCAGCGTCAGGACAAGCCCGAGGCGCGGGCGCAGGTCGAGCAGCCAGCGGGCCGAGCCCTCGCGGATCGCGAGGACGAGGGCGGCAAGGCCGGCGAACAGCGGCACCATCGGCCCCTTCACGAGGATTCCGAGGGCGAGGCCGATCCAGAAGATCAGCGCGGTGCTCAAGGAGGCCGGCCCCCGGTGCCGCTCCAGCCGCGCTCGCCCGAGCCAGGCGCGGGCGAGGGCGCCGAATGCAGCGACCGAGCAGGCGGTCAACAGCGCGTCGGTCTTGGCGAGCCGGGCCTCGGCCGAGAGCATGATGCAGGCGCCGAACAGGGCGGCGGCAAGCAGGGCGCCGCGCCGGCCGAGGAAGGCGAGCGCCGCCCAATAGGTCAGCAGGATCGCGGCCAGGGCGCCGAGGAGGGAGGGGATCCGGTAAAGCCCGATCTGCGTGCGGGCCCGCGGCACGCCGAGCGCCTCGCCCGCCGCGACGGCGGCGGCCTGCGCCCAGTAGATGCCGACCGGTTTCTTGTGACGGGCTTCCGCCTGGAAGCGGATATCGACGAAATCGCCCGTCTCCAGCATCTGCTTGGAGGCCTGGGCGAAGCGCGGCTCGTCCCGATCCATCGGCTGGAGCGAGGCGAAACCCGGCAGGAAGCAGGCGAGCCCGATCAGCAGGAGGAGCGCGCAGGCGCGGGCGTGGCTCGCCGCGCCGAAGGCCAGCACGGCGTCGGTCAGGCGCAGCAGGCCGGCGAGCGCGCCGGAGCCATCCGCCCGTTCCGGCGCGGCCGGGCCGGCACTGAGATCGATCATGGACGGGGAGCGCCCGCGTTCAGCGCGGTCCGGCTCTGGCGGGAAGGAACGGACATCGGCGGCTCGGGCGCGGATCTGATAGGGCCGGCGGACGGCCCGCGCCCCGGCCGGGCGCCGTGTCGATGATCCCGCCGGGATTGTCAAATGTCGCCGCGCGGAGTGACAGCCAAGGCCGCGGAGGCGGCCGCCGGCGCGTGAGGCCGGGACGAAATCAGCGTGGTCGCCCGCCGGCCTTCCCGTGAAAAGCAACACAACCATGCGCCTGGCGGGTAGCCGGATCGGGAAGGCGATCCTATATCCCGACCATGGCAAGCAACAGCGCAAATCCCTACACCCTCGAAATCGAAGCCTGCGAGCGCCCGGCTGGGCACTTCACCTGGGCGATCCGTCGGAACGGCAAGCTTTTCCAGCGCGCCGACCGCGTGCAGACCACGGAAGAGGCTGCTGAGCGCAGCGGGCTCGCCGCTCTGGAGAAGCTCCTCAGCGGCCGGGAGCGTTGATCGGACTCTTCGGTCCGCTTCGCTCTTAACCTCCTCGAACCGCCGCGAAAGGCTCCCGGGCACAGGCCCGTGGAGCCTTTCTTCGTTGTTCGCCCAAGTTGGGTCGCCCAAGTTGGATCCCCCAAGTTGGATCACCCATCTGGCTCGGATAAGCTCTCCCGATCACGGGAGGCGAGGCCGATGGCCGCTCAAACAATCTATGACCGGGACCTCGACCGGAATCCGGCCAACTTCCAGCCGCTGACGCCGCTGACCTATCTCGACCGCGCCGCCCGCACCTTTCCGGACCGGATCGCGGTGATCCACGGACCGTTGCGCCGCTCTTACGCCGATCTCTACGCCCGGTGCCGGCGCCTCGCCTCGGCCCTGGCGGCCCGGGGGATCGGACGCGGCGACACCGTGGCGGTGCTGCTCGCCAACACCCCGGCGATGATCGAGTGCCACTACGGCGTGCCGATGACCGGGGCGGTGCTCAACACCCTCAACACCCGCCTCGACGCCGCCGCCCTCGCTTTCTGTCTCGACCATGGCGAGGCGAAGGTCTTCATCGTCGACCGCGAATTCGCCGCCCTCGCCCGTGGCGCGCTCGACCGGGCCGGCGTCTCCCCTCTCGTCATCGCCTACGACGACCCGGAATTCTCGGGCGACGGGGCCCCCCTGGGCGAGACCGATTACGAAGCTGTCCTGGCCTCCGGCGACCCCGAGCACGATTGGGCCCTGCCCGCCGACGAGTGGGACGCGATCTCTCTCAACTACACCTCCGGCACCACCGGCGATCCCAAGGGGGTGGTCTACCACCATCGCGGCGCGGCCCTGCTCTCCCTCGGCAACGTCATCACCGCCGGGCTGCCGCAGCACGCGGTCTATCTCTGGACCCTGCCGATGTTTCACTGCAACGGCTGGTGCTTCCCCTGGACGCTCTCGGTCGTGGCCGGCACCCATGTCTGCCTGCGACAGGTGCGGGCGCCCGCGATGTACGCGGCCCTGGCCGAGCACGGCGTCACCCATCTCTCGGGCGCGCCGATCGTGATGTCGACGCTGCTGAACGCCCCCGAGGAGCAGAAGCGCCCCCTCCCCCGCCGGGTCCACTTCCTCACCGCCGCCGCGCCACCGCCCGAGGCGGTGCTGGCCGCCATGGGCGAGGCGGGTTTCGACGTGACCCATCTCTACGGCCTGACCGAGACCTACGGCCCGGCGGTGGTGAATGCGTGGCACGAGGAGTGGGACGCGTTGCCCACCGATGAGCGCGCCAGGAAGAAAGCCCGGCAGGGCGTGCGCTACCCGGTGCTCGAAGGGCTCGACGTGCGCGACCCCGAGACCATGGAATCCCTGCCCGCCGACGGCACCAGCCTCGGCGAGGTGATGTTCCGCGGCAACGTGGTGATGCGCGGCTACCTGAAGAATCCGGCCTCGACCCAGGCCGCCTTCAAGGGCGGCTGGTTTCGCTCCGGCGATCTCGGGGTGAAGCATCCCGACGGCTACATCCAGCTCAAGGATCGCTCG
>DYYG01000023.1 GCA_020741775.1 Methylorubrum populi | reverse complement strand
CGTCGAGATCGGCACATTCAAGCCCGGCCGCGCCACGGTGGAGTTCGCCTCCCTGTCTAAGCTCGACATCGCCGCCGACTATCTGATCGCCGCGCGGGCCATTACCGTGGGCTATGGCGGCGAGGTCGCCGCAGCGATCGACCACGCCCTCCATACCGTGGGTCAGGCGCTCAAGCGCGTTCCACCGGAGAGGGATCCGCCGGCAAAGCCTCATTAGTCGGAGCCGCTTCAGGCTCTTGGCACCAGGAAGCATAGGCACGCTCCCGCACCTCAAAAGCCGTGCGAAGCAAGGTGCCCGGCTCCCCCCGCGCCTCCGGCAGCAGGATGAGTCCGAAGTCACCCGGCTCTCGGTTGAGGACTTTGGCAGCCTCGTATCGCCACGTCGCATCGGCGGCGACGAAGAGCAGTTCGGGCCCGGACATGTACATCTGGCTCAATACGCCTTTCGCAGAAGTGGAAGTTTGTGTCGCGCGCGCCTTAAAATTGCGCGCAACCTTTCAGGACTTGGCCATCACCGAAAGGCCGAGGCTTGTCCAGTGCCAAGCCGCACACCACGCCCAATGCAGGCATTTCCGAACCCGATCCCGTCCCGCATTCTCGTTCCAGAAGGCCATGGCTCGGGCGTCATGACGGCATTTTGCGCCGGAAATCGAAACCTAGAAATATTAACATACATTATTTGAATGCTTGAAGCATCTTTATTTGGATAAATTTTGTGCAAATTTGAAACTACTTCTCCACCGCGAGTGGAAAACAGTTTTTAACTTTGCACTATAAATAAAACATCATTGCACGAACTCAAAATTCCCTTAGGTGTTGGATTGCAGCTATTCGGTGGCATCTCACGACGCGGGCATCCCCGTGACGAACCATGTCACGAGACATGCGCCGGCTGCTCATAAGGAAAGAGCCAAACCTCTCGCGGTGCGGGACGGGCCTTCGTGGCCGAGCACGCGTCAAGCCGTCCATCAGGAGCACGCTTCGGAAGTATGCAAAACTCTCAGATGCTGCGTGACATGGCCCTGTTCGTCGAGGTGGCTAAAAGGAAAAGCTTCAGTCAGGCGGCAGCAGCCCTGGGAATGCCGATCTCGTCGCTGTCGCGGCGGATATCGCTGTTCGAACAGCTGGTTGGCCTGCGATTGCTCGATCGCACCACGCGCCGGCTCGTCCTCACCTCGTATGGGGAGGCCTATTATTCTCAGGCGACGCGCCTCGTGGAGGAGGCGCAGAAGGCTTTCGACGACCTCGTGGCGGAGACGAAGGGACCGAGCGGCCTACTGAAGATCGCCGCCCCTCCGGATTTCTGGGTCCTGCGCCACCTGTCCCAAATCGTCACGGACTTCTCCGCGCAGCACGAACATATCCGGGTTCATGTCGACCTGAAGCCAAGCACTATCGACGTGGTCGGCGGCCATCACGATCTTGCGGTGACCATTGAAGAACCGCGCGAGACCTCGCTCATCATGCGCAAGGTGGCGGAAGTCGCGAACGGCCTGTTCGCGGCGCCGGGCTATCTCGATGCCTATGGGTGGCCCAAGGCTCCCGGCGATCTCGCAACCCATCGCACCATCGTTGCCACCGCAGGCACGGAGACGACCTGGTCTCTCAGCCGCGACGGCGAGTCCATCTCAGTGACGGTCGGCGGACCGATTTCCTGCAACTCACCGAGTCTCGCGCGCCGCCTCGCTCTGGCGGAGCAGGGGATCATCAGCAGCCACCGCTTGAGCGTCGAACGAGATCTGATGCAAGGCCGGCTGGAACAGGTGCTGTCTGAATGGGACCTCCCGTCAACCCCTGTCTACATCGTCACGAGCTCCCGCCTGCTTCCGGCGAAGACGCGCAGCTTCATCGACTTCGCGATGAAACGCCTTCCGGCCATGCTCGCTGCCACGACCGATGGCGAGCTGTGGGGCACCTCGAACGCGAGGAAGGTCGGCGTGACGCTCACTTGATACGGGAGCGTGCGGCGCCACGAGCAGCCTGCCTATGGCCCGAGAGCGGGATCGCGTCATTGCCCCGATCCCGGATGACGGCCGTCATTCGACGAAGCCGTCACCGGGTCGGAAAGCACCTCAGACGTCGAGATTGGCCACGCTCAGCGCATTCTCCTGAATGAACTCGCGGCGCGGCTCCACCACGTCGCCCATCAGCTTGACGAAGAGGTCGTCCGCGTCGGTCGTGTCCTTGACCTTCACTTGGAGCAATGAGCGCACGTCCCGGTCGAGGGTCGTCTCCCAGAGCTGCTGGGCGGTCATCTCGCCAAGGCCCTTGTAGCGCTGGAGTTGGAGCCCCTTGCGTCCGAAGGCCATCACCGCCTCGAACAGCCCGACCGGGCCGTAGAGTTCGGTCTCGTCCCCCTTGCGGGCCAGGGTCACTGGCTCCTCGTAGATCTCGCGCAGCGTCTCCGCCCGATCGGCGAGCCGGCGCGCCTCCTGCGAGGAGAGCAGCGACGCGTCGAGACTGGCCACTTGGCGAACGCTGCGCAGGGTGCGGTTGAAGACGTAGCCGCCTTCCTGCGCCGCGCCGGTCCAGCCCTTCTCGATCTCATCGGCGATCCGGTCGAGCCGCTTGGCGGTGCGGTCGGCCAGCACCTCCGCCTCACCCGGATTTTCCGCCGCATCCTTGGCGAAAGCGCCGGCCAGCACGGCCTGCTCGACCACCGAGCGGTCGTAGCGGGTGTGGAGGCCCTGCAGGATGCTGCGGAAGCCTCGGGCCTCCTCGACCAGGGTCTTGAGCTGCGCCCCGCCAAACTCGGTGCCGGAGGCGAGCCGCAGCACGGCGCCCTCGACACCTTGGTCGATCAGGTAATCCTCCAGCGCCCGCTCATCCTTGAGGTAGATGGCGCGGCGGCCGCGCTCGGCTTTGTAGAGCGGCGGTTGGGCGATGTAGAGATGCCCGCGCTCGATGATCTCCGGCATCTGCCGGAAGAAGAAGGTCAGCAGCAGCGTGCGGATATGCGAGCCGTCCACATCCGCATCGGTCATGATGATGATGCGGTGGTAGCGGAGCTTGTCCGGGTTGAAGCCCTCCCGGTCGGTGCTCGACCGGCCGATGCCGGCCCCGAGCGCCGTGATCAGCGTGCCGATCTCGGCGGAGGACAGCATCCGGTCGGCGCGCACGCGCTCGACGTTCAGGATTTTTCCGCGCAGGGGAAGCACGGCCTGGAAGGTGCGGTCGCGCCCCTGCTTGGCCGAGCCGCCGGCGGAATCACCCTCCACCAGCAGCAATTCGCACTTCGTCGGGTCGCGCTCCTGGCAATCCGCGAGTTTGCCGGGGAGCGAGGCGATGTCGAGGGCGCCCTTGCGGGTGATGGTCTCGCGGGCCTTGCGGGCCGCCTCGCGGGCGGCCGCCGCCAGCACAACCTTACCCATCACGGACTTGGCCTGAGCCGGATTCTCCTCAAGCCAGGTCGAGAGACCCTCGTTGAGAATGTTCTCGACCGCCGGGCGAACTTCGGAGGAGACCAGCTTGTCCTTGGTCTGCGAGGAGAATTTCGGGTCGGGCACCTGCACGGAGATGACGGCGGTCAGCCCCTCGCGGCAATCGTCGCCGGTGAGCGACACCTTCTCCTTCTTGGCGATACCGGAGGATTCGGCGTAGCCGGTCAGCTGGCGCGTGAGCGCGGCGCGGAAGCCGGCCATATGCGTGCCGCCGTCCCGCTGCGGGATGTTGTTGGTGAAGGGCAGCACGGTCTCGTTGAACGAGTCGTTCCACCAGAACGCCACCTCGACGCGGATGCCGTCGCGCTCGCCAAGCACCGTGACGGGCTTGGCCATGCCCTCCACGGGTTTGCGGGAGCGGTCGAGATAGCGCACGAAGGCTTCGACACCGCCCTCGTAGCAGAGTTCCTCGCGCCGGTGCTCGGCATGGCGCGCGTCGGTCAGGACGATGCGGACGCCGGAATTCAGGAAGGCGAGTTCGCGCAGGCGCTTTTCGAGCGTCGCGTAGTCGAACTCCGTCATCGTGAAGGTTTCGGGCGAAGGCAGGAAGGTCACCTCGGTGCCGCGCCGGTCGCCCGCCGGGCCGACCACCTCCAGGGGCGCCACCGCGTCACCGTGGTGGAACTCCATGCGGTGCTCCTTGCCCGCGCGCCAGATCCGCAGCTTGAGGCTGGTGGAGAGCGCGTTGACGACCGAGACGCCGACGCCGTGCAGGCCGCCGGAGACCTTGTAGGAGTTCTGGTCGAACTTACCGCCGGCATGGAGCTGGGTCATGATGACCTCGGCCGCCGAGACCCCCTCCTCCTTGTGGATGTCGGTGGGAATGCCGCGGCCGTTGTCGGAGACCGTGCAGGAACCGTCCGGGTTGAGCGTCACGGTCACGAGGTCCGCGTGTCCCGCGAGCGCCTCGTCGATGGCGTTGTCCACCACCTCGTAGATCATGTGATGGAGGCCGGAGCCGTCATCGGTGTCACCGATATACATGCCCGGCCGCTTGCGTACGGCGTCGAGACCCTTCAGCACGCGGATCGATTCCGCGCCGTAGCTTTCGGCGTGTTCTGTGTTCGGGGAGTCAGCCATGAAATTCCTCGGGCAGGCGGCTCAGGAGCCTTTTTTCAACCCCGGGCCATGCCCGGCATGCCTGCTATCTCCGTCTCGATCTCATATAGGCGTTCGCCCCTGATTTCGCATCGCTTTTCGCGATGGAAGAGCGAAGCGGCCATCTGATTTCTGACGCGGTTCCGTTAAACCTCCGTTAGGCGCACGGGCAGGTCGGCCGGCCTGGCCGCGAAGGCCGGCTCGAACCGTGCCCTAGCCTTGGAGAAACGGGTTGGTCAGCCGCTCCTGGCCCAGGGTCCCGGTCGGTCCGTGGCCCGGGATGAAGGCCACGTCGTCGCCCAGCGGCAGCACCTTGTCCTTGATCGCGCGGATCAGCTGCTCATGGTTGCCGCCGGGCAGGTCAGTGCGGCCGATCGAGCCCTGGAACACCACGTCGCCGACCAGGGCGAAGCGGGCATCGCGGCTCATGAACACGACGCTGCCGGGCGAATGGCCGGGAGCGTGCAGAATGTCGAAGGTCAGGCCGCCGACGCTGACCGTCTCGCCCTCGTTCAGCCAGCGGTCCGGGGTCACGACCCGGGCGCCGTCGAGGCCATAATTCGCGCCGGTCTCCGGCAGGGAATCGAGCAGGAACCTGTCCGCCTCGTGTGGGCCCTCGACAGGAACGCCGAGGCGCTCCTTCAGCTCGGCGGCGCCGCCGGCATGATCGATATGGCCGTGGGTGAGCAGGATCTTCTCGACCGTCACCCCCTGGGAGCGGATCGCCGCCTCGATCCGGTCGAGATCTCCGCCGGGATCGACCACGGCGCCGACCTTGGTGGCGTCGTCCCAGATCAGGGTGCAGTTCTGCTGGAACGGGGTGACCGGGATAATCGCGGCGCGGGGCGTGGCGGGCATGCGGACTCGCGGGATGAAACGGGACTGGCCCGGTTCTAGCCCGCCGCGCCGGGAAGCGCCAATTCGGCGCCGCTCGTAGAGGATAAGCCCGGCTCAGCCCTCAACCGGGATCGGACGCGGCCGGCCGGCCTCGTCGATGGCGACGAAGGTGAAGGTCGCCTCCGTCACCTTTTCGCGGAACTGCGTCTGGAAGCGGCGGGCCCAGGCTTCGAGATGGATCTTCATCGAAGTGCGCCCGACCTTGCCGATCCGGGTATAGACGCAGAGCACGTCCCCGACCCGCACCGGGCGGATGAAGGTCATCGCATCGACGGCCACGGTCACCACCCGGCCCTGTGCCCGCTCGACCCCGGCGATGCCCCCGGCCTGATCCATCTGCGAGAGCACCCAGCCGCCGAAGATATCGCCATTGGCGTTGGTGTCCGCCGGCATGGCGATGGTGCGCACCGTCAGATCGCCGGTGGGATGTTCGTCGCCCAAATCGATCGCTTGCGCCATAGCCCCCTCCCCCGCGCCTCGACCCAACTCCGCGAGTCGCCCGCGCCAGCGGATCACAGCCAAGCACGGGCTCTCAATGCGCGCTAGGGGTGTGTCGACGTGTCAGGGCATGAAGCCCAAAAGCTCGAGGGCAGCGGCAAGGAAGATCGCTGCGGCGCAGACGAACAGCTCCAGAGGGATATCCTCCCAGGACGGCAAACGGGGAGGCGCCAGCGTGCGCCACCGACGCATCACGAGCTCGATCATCGGGCTTCCTCCGGAGCGCCTCGTCTGTCGCGAGCCGGCTCACTGCCTTCCACCCTACATCCGGCGGAGATTGGTGCAAAGCATCGACCGCCCAAGCGTTGAGGTGGATACGTTCCAATAATAAAGCCCGGAGCGATTAGCTCCGGGCTCGATATCACTGGAATGAATTGACCGCCTTAGTAGTAGAAACGGCGCGGGCCATAGAACCGGCGCGGACCGTAATAGGGGCGGCGGTAGAACGGACGACGGTAGAACGGGCGCGGACCATAGAAGCGGCGGCCGTAGTAACGGCGCGGGCCCCAGCCGCGACGGTAATAGTACTGCGCCTTCTCGACGGTCGCCGGCGCGGTTTCGGTCATGAGCGCGGCTGAGGGGCCGACCGGCGCAGCCGATGCGCCCTGCGGGGCGACCGCAGCGAGGCCGAGGGCCATCAGCGCGGCAATCAGGAGTTTTTTGAGCAAGGGAACGTTTCCTCCGCAGCATTCGCGAACGGACGCACGGCTGCTGGTGCGTCTCGCGGGCGGAAACGCACGGACGCGCGGGAGGGTTGCGCGAAAAACGTTGAGGCGTCGCCGTGGGAATTCAGGCGATCTTCGTCGTCATATCGACGAGAGTGGCTTCGCCGCTGCGCTTCACCAGCGCGATAGCGTGCTCGCAATCCTCGCGGCGGACGTAACCTTCGCCGGAATCGGCGATGACGTTGCCGTTCTGCACCCGGAAGCGCCAGCGCCACTCGCCGCCCGCATCACGATAGAGTTCGAAGCGCATTCGACCTGTCTCCTGCCGGCCGCGCTTTGAAATTGCGCGGCGCGGGATACAACGCATCCCGCGCCGAAAGGATCGCTTCCGTCGATCAGGAACGCGGGGAGCGGTCGAGCCAGCCGATCGCCCGGCCGCCCTCGGCGCCGGAACGGGCAGGCCGCCCGTCACCGCGACGGCCATCATTCGGACGTCCGCCCTGCGGACGCGCCCCCTGCGGCCGCCCCTCGCCGGCCCGCTCAGGGCGGCGCTGATCGGTGCGCTGACCATCGGGACGCGGCCCGCGGCTGTCCTGACGCTGATCCTGGCGATGGCCCGGCTGGCCGCCGGGACGACCGCCCCGCGCCTCGTGGGCCCGGTGCTCGCCGCGTCCCTCGCCGCGACCATCCTGGCCACGACCGCCCGGACGCCCCTGGCGCTGGCCGGGACGACCCTGCGGCTGACGCGGCGGACGGCGCGCCTCCTCAGCGGCGGTCTCCTGCGCCTCCTGGCGGCTCGGCGGCTGGAAGCCCTCGGGGAAGCCGACCACCGGCACCTTCTGGCGCGTGGTCCGCTCGATGTCGCGCAGGTAGGCGCGCTCCTCGTCGTTGCAGAACGAGATCGCCTGCCCCTCCGCGCCGGCACGGGCCGTGCGGCCGATGCGGTGAACGTAGGATTCCGGCACGTTCGGCAGGTCATAGTTCACCACATGGGTGACACCATCGACATCGATGCCGCGCGCCGCGATATCGGTCGCCACCAGCACGCGGCAGGAGCCGTCGCGGAAGGCGGCCAGCGCCCGCTCACGCTGCGGCTGGCTCTTGTTGCCATGGATCGCCGCGCTGACGATGTTGACCTTGTCGAGGCCGCGCACGACGCGATCCGCCCCATGCTTGGTGCGGGTGAAGATGAGCACGCGCGCGATCTTCGGGTCGCGCAGAACGTGATTGAGCAGCGCCTGCTTGGCGCCGGTATGGCAGAAGATGACCTGCTGATCGACGCGCTCGGCGGTGGTCGCCACCGGCGTGACCGCGACCTGCACCGGGCTGGAGAGATACTGGTCAGCGAGGCCGGCGATGTTCTTCGGCATGGTGGCCGAGAAGAACAGGCTCTGGCGGCGGGCCGGCAGCATCTTCACGATGCGCTTCAACGCGTGGATGAAGCCGAGGTCGAGCATCTGGTCGGCCTCGTCCAGGACGAGGATCTCGACACCTTCCAGCGTCAACGCCCGGCGGTCGACGAGGTCGATCAGCCGGCCGGGGGTGGCAACGAGGATGTCGACGCCCGGCGCGATCGCGCGCTCCTGTCGGCTGATGTTCACGCCGCCGAATACGACGGTGCTGGTGTAGGGCAGATGCCGGCCGTAATCCGAGAAGCTCTCGGCGATCTGGCTCGCCAGCTCGCGGGTGGGCGAGAGCACGAGCACGCGGCAGCCGCGGCGCGGCGCCCGGCGGTTCTCGAGCGAGAGGCGATGCAGGATCGGCAGAGCGAAGGCGGCGGTCTTGCCGGTGCCGGTCTGAGCGATGCCGCAGAGGTCACGCCCCTCCATCGCCGGCGGCAGGGCCTGCGTCTGGATCGGCGTCGGCGTCACGTAGCCAGCCTCGCCAAGCGCGCGGAGGATGGGCTCGGCGAGGCCGAAATCGGTGAATTGGGTCAAGTCGTTACTTTCGAGGCAGCGGAACCCGAGGGCCGGCGAGGCGACTCGCACGGGAGCATGATGGGTCCGACGGTCCGGGAGGCGGCCCGCGTGATGGGGCAGCCTGGGGTGCATGCACGTTGAAGAGAGGGGCCGGGGCGCGATCCCAATGGGACGCGAACCGTCACGCAGCCCCCTCAAGCGACCCCGTTCGGCCGCTGACGCTGCAGGTGCGATATGCGGCTTTGCATCTGCGAAGTCAATGCGCCCGCCGCAGGCTCCCCTCGGACCTGCCTGCGAGCCGTCGGCGCATTTTTGTCCGGACCGAAAAGTCAGAATCGGGACGTTTTGGCGAGAGGCAGCATCCATCATTCAATAAAAATCAAAATAGATTTTTCTAGAAAACATCGAATTCGTCAAACATTTTGAATTGCTGGCAAGCCTGAAATCGAATGCAGCGGCGAAGCTTTTAAGAGCATAACATTGTATATGCCAAAAAATTACTTTCGGATATTGGAACATCCTCCTGTCAGTCATGGATGCCAGATGGGCTGCGAGGCAGCGATCAGGGCAGGAGTTGCGCCATGGCCGTCATTTCAGGAACGAACGGAAACAACATTCTGACCGGCACGACGGACGACGACATCATTCTCGGCCTTCTCGGAAACGACGTCATTACGGATCCCGGCGGGTTCAATCGGATCGATGGCCAGGATGGCGACGATCAGATTACCGGTGGCAGCGGCCTGGATTACATCGCCGGCGGCCCCGGAAACGATACGATCTATGGCGGGGACGGCTTCGACCAGCTCATCGGCGAGGCCGGCGACGACGTCATCTATGGCCAGGAGGGCAACGACTACGCCGCCGGCAATCCCGGCAACGACACGCTCTTTGGCGGACCGGGCGACGACTTCTTCGTCGGCGAGCAGGGATTCGACCTCGTCTATGGTGACGCGGGCAACGATTTCGTCGCCGGCGGTGAGGATGACGACATCGTCCATGGCGGCGACGGCGACGACCTCGTCGATGGCGACCTCGGCAATGACACGCTCTTCGGCGATGCGGGCAACGACACCGTCTTCGGTGATTACGGCGATGATCGGATGTCGGGAGGAAGCGGCGTCAATACTCTCGACGGCGCCCTCGGCGTCGATACGGCGGTGTTCGACTTCGCCTTCGCTCAAGCCGGTGTCACCTCCGCCGGCACCCTCTCGGTCATCGCCGGGCAGAACTCGACCGATACGGTGAAGAACACGGAAATCTTCGAATTCTCGGACCGCTCGATCGTCCAGGGTGACGGCAATCAGACCGTCGACGACCTGTTCTACTTCAGCCGGTACGATGACGTTTACAGGAACGGCATCGACGCCGAAGCGCACTACAACACCTATGGCTGGAAGGAAGGCCGGGATCCGAACGCCTTCTTCGATACCGAAGGCTATCTGGCGGTCTATACCGATGTGGCGGCGGCGGGGGTCAACCCGCTGGAGCACTATCTGACCTATGGCTGGAAAGAGGGACGGGATCCCTCGGCCCAGTTCGACACCAAGCAATATCTGGCGGTCAACGGCGACGTGGCGGCGGCCGGGGTCAACCCGCTTCTGCACTACCTCGAAAACGGTGCGGTCGAGGGGCGCGCGACCTACAACGACGGCGCTTTCGCCTGACCGCGCCGGATCCGGACTGAGAACCGCCGGCTCGATGCATTCCGATCGGACCAGGCCCTGCAAGGCTCTCCTTGCAGGGTCCTTCAGCCTGTCCGCTCCGGCCCCTGCCGGGATGGCGGCTCGTCCTCGGGTCTCAGCCCTCGTCGAAACGGCTCATCCGAAACACCTCGGTGCCCGCCCCGTCGATCACGCGGACCGCCTCGGCCGCGGTACCGGAACGCTGCGGCACCCTGGCCCGGGCGAACAGCCGCCTCGCCCGCTCCGCCGCACCCTCCGCGCTCGACGTCCGCACGGACACGCGCTGCTGGACGCCGCCCGGCGCGTCCGGCTCCTCGGGACCGAGCACTTCGATGTGATAGGTCTCTCGCACGTCGGTCTCGTCTCCTGACTTTCGCTCCGGACTTACCCGAACCCCGCGCCGGTTGCAGGCCCCGGACAGGCGAGCCGCACGGTCGCACCCCGCAACCGCACGGGTTTCGCTCGGACGGCCTTGCCGAAACCCCGCCGATGCCGGATGTGGTGTCTTTCTCGAGGGTCACGCGCGCAGGCGAGGACACCCATGCCGACATCGCCCTTCGTCACGCCGGATTGGCTGCACCAGCGCCTGAGCGCGCCGGATATTATCGTGCTCGACGCCTCGTGGTACCTGCCGGCGCAGGGGCGCGATGCCGAGGCCGAGTACCGCGCCGCCCACGTTCCAGGCGCGATCCGTTTCGACCTCGACGCGATGAGCGATACGGATTCGCCCCTGCCCCACATGCTGCCGCCGCCCGAGGTGTTCTCCTCGCGGATGCGGGCCCTCGGCGTCGGCGACGGGGCGCAGGTGGTCGTCTATGACGGGATGGGCCTGTTCTCGGCGCCGCGGGTGCGCTGGATGCTGCAGACCTACGGCATGCGGGACGTGAAGATCCTCGAAGGCGGCCTGCCCGCCTGGATCGCCGCCGGCTACCCGACGGAGGATGGCGAACCTCGCCCGCGCGACCGGCGCCACTTCACCGCCCGGCTCGACAACGGCGCAATCGCCGAAGGCAACGACATCGCCCGCGCCCTCGCCAACGGCTCGGCTCAGGTGGTCGATGCCCGCTCCGGACCGCGCTTTCGCGGCGAGGAGGCGGAGCCCCGCCCCGGCGTGCGTCCCGGCCACATGCCCGGCGCGAAGAATCTCCATTACGCCGCGCTCCAGGCCAACGGTCGCCTGCGGGACGAGGCCTCCCTGCGCGCGGCGATCGCCGAGGCCGGGGTCGATCTCGACCGCCCGGTTATCACCACCTGCGGCTCGGGCGTGACCGCGGCCATCGTCTCGCTCGCCCTGGAGACCCTGGGGCGGCAGCCGCGGGCCCTCTATGACGGCTCGTGGTCGGAATGGGGATCGGACCCGGACCGGCCCGTCGAGACGGGCCCGGCCTGATCGGTCTCAGCTGAATCGTTCTCGGCCCCGGCGGCGGTGCATTCCGGGGAAGGCCGCCGGGAAGAGGACGACACAGCGTTAACGGACAGCTAAGAGGATCGCCCTAGGCTTGGCCGCGACCGGCAGGCCGGCTCCCGCTTCACCCGAGCCTGATCGAGACCGGGCGCGCGGGCGACAGGGCGCGCATCGCGAAGGTTCGGAGGACACGGCTTGGGCAGGGGCCCCGAACGCTGGCAGCTCTACCGCCTGCTCGGCCACGAGGTGGTCCGCGCGGTCCGTGAGCGGACACCGCGGTTCACGGCGCGGCCGGAGATCCTCACCCGCGCCCGGGTGACCGGCCTCGTCATCGCCCCGCACGATCTGCGCACCAGCGACGCCTCGCTCTCGGACGACATCTATTCCGGCCTGTTCGTGTTCGCCGGCCGCTCGCTGGTGGTCAGCGGCCGCTCGCCCTTCGACTACGATCCGCCCTCCCCCGAATGGGCGGATGCCCTGTACGGATTCGGCTGGCTGCGCCATCTGCGCGCCGCCGACACCGCGCTCGCCCGCGCCAATGCCCGGGCCTTCGTCTCGGACTTCATGAGCGGGCGCGGCGAGGCCGCCCGCGCGAGTCCGGTGCCGGTGGCATCCCGGCGGCTGATCTCGTTCCTGTGCCAGTCGCCGCTGGTGCTGGAGGGAGCCGATCACGCCTTCTACCAAGCCTTCCTGAAGACCATCGGCAAGGGCGCGCGGGAGCTGGAGCGGTCGCTCCGCCGCTCGGCACCGCCGCAATCGCGCCTGCTGGCGGCGGTGGCCCTCACCTATGCCGGCCTGTGCTGCGAAGGCATCGAGCCGATCCTGCGCCGGGCGACGCGGATCCTCGTGCGCGAACTCGAACAGCAGATCCTGCCCGATGGCGGCCACCGCTCGCGGGATCCGCGCTTCTCCATGGAGCTGCTGCTCGACCTGCTGCCGCTGCGCCAGAGCTTCCTCAGCCGCAGTGTCGATCCCCCGGAAGCGCTCCTGCGCGCCGTCGACCGGATGCTGCCGGCCCTGCGCCTGCTGCGCCACGGCGATGCCTCGCTCAGCCATTTCAACGGCATGGGGGTCACCGCCGCAGACCATCTCGCCACGCTGCTGGTCTATGACGGGGCCGGCACCGAGCCGCTGATGTACGCTTCCCATTCCGGCTATGCCCGGCTGGAACTGGGCCGGGTCGTGCTCGTTTGCGATGTCGGCGCACCGCCGCCGATGGATCAGTCGCGCGAGGCCGCCGCCGGCTGCCTCTCCTTCGAGCTGACCAGCGGGGCGCAACGCATCGTCGTCAATTGCGGCAGCCCCGCCAGCGGTGGCGAACTGCGCCGGGCGGCGCGCAGCACCGCCGCTCACTCGACCGCGACGGTGGCCGACACCTCGTCCTGCCGCTTTCTCGACGAGCCGGAGGATTGGTGGATCGGCCGGCTCGCCGCCCGCTGGCTGCTGGCGCGGCGCGGCCCGGTGGTGCTGCGGGGACCCGGCCCCGTGGCGGTGGAGCGCCGCACCGAAAACGGCGCGGCGGTGCTCGCCGCCCGCCATGACGGCTATGTCCAGGAATTCGGCCTCATCCACGAGCGCCGCTGGCGCCTCGCCGACGGCCCGGTCCGTCTCGAGGGAGAGGACGCCTTCCGCCGCGACGACAAACACCCGCGCCCCCGGCCGCATCCGGTGGCGGTGCGGTTCCACCTTCACACCGCCGTCGCCGCGCAGGCGCGGGAAGACGGCAGTGTCACCCTTGGGCTACCGACCGGCGAGACGTGGCGCTTCTCGGCCGAAGGCGCGACGGTGGCGATCGAGGAAAGCGTGTACTTCGCCGGAGTGGTGGGCGCCCGCCGCACGGCACAGCTCGTGCTGCACCTGACGGTGGCCGGGGAGGATACCCTCGTGCGCTGGCGGATCGAGCAGGTCTGACGAACTCCCCCGTCGCCCGGCTGAGCGAAGTCCAGATCCGTCCTGCCGAAGGAATCGGCGGGATCTGGACTGAAACAGCCATTTCCTGAAGCCCATCGTCCCCTTGTCGAACTGGCTGCCGACGCTGGTTCCGTGCTACCGCGCGCGCAAATCCCTCCTATGACGACAAGGGCCACCACGATGCCGCGCGACCAGATCCGAGTGACCCGCGCCCTGCTTTCGGTTTCGGACAAGACCGGGCTCACGGATTTCGCCGCAGCGCTGATCGAACAGGGGGTGGAACTGGTCTCCACCGGCGGGACCCATCGCGCGCTCACCGAGGCCGGGCTGGCGGTCAGGGAAGTGTCCGAGTTGACCCGCTTCCCCGAAATGATGGACGGCCGGGTCAAGACGCTGCATCCGGCGGTCCATGGCGGTCTGCTCGCGGTGCGCGACAATCCCGAGCATCAGGCGGCGCTCGCCGCCCACGGCATCGGCGCCATCGACCTTCTCGTGGTCAATCTCTACCCCTTCGAGGAGACGCTGAAGGCCGGCAAGGGCTACGACGACTGCGTCGAGAACATCGATGTCGGCGGGCCGGCCATGATCCGCGCCGCCGCCAAGAACCACGCCGATGTGGCGGTGGTGGTCGATGTGACGGATTATGCCGCGATCCTCGCCGAGCTCTCCGCCCAGGCGGGCAGCCTCACCGCTGCCACCCGGCGGCGGCTGGCGCAAAAGGCGTTCTCCCGCACCGCCTCCTACGACGCCGCCATCGCCAACTGGCTTGCCGAGGTCGAGGGAAGCGAGGCGGCGCCGACCTTCCGGGCGCTCGGAGGCACGCTGGCCCAGAGCCTGCGTTACGGCGAGAACCCGCACCAAGCGGCAGCCTTCTACCGCCTGCCCGGCACCCTGCGCCCCGGCATCGCCACCGCCCGGCAGGTGCAGGGCAAGGAACTGTCCTACAACAACCTCAACGACACCGACGCGGCCTTTGAATGCGTCGGCGAGTTCGATCCCGCGCGCACGGCGGCGGTGGCGATCATCAAGCACGCCAACCCCTGCGGCGTGGCGGAAGGATCGAGCCTGCTCGATGCCTATGAGCGGGCTTTGGCCTGCGACCCGACTTCGGCTTTCGGCGGCATCGTCGCGCTCAACCGCACCCTCGACGCGGAGGCCGCGCGGAAGATCGTCGAGATCTTCACCGAGGTCATCATCGCCCCCGATGCCTCCGATGAGGCCAAGGCGATCATCGCCGCCAAGAAGAACCTGCGCCTCCTGCTCGCCGGCGGCCTGCCCGATCCGCGGGCGAAGGGCGAGGTGATCCGCACCGTGGCCGGGGGCTTCCTCGTCCAGGGCCGCGACGCCGCCAGCGTGGACGAGATGACGCTGAACGTCGTGACGAAGCGCGCTCCGAGCGAGGCGGAACTCGCCGACATGCGGTTCGCCTACCGGGTCGCCAAGCACGTGAAGTCGAACGCCATCGTCTATGCCAAGGGCGGCGCCACCGTCGGCATCGGCGCCGGGCAGATGTCTCGGGTCGATTCCTCGATCACCGCCGCGCGCAAGGCGGCGGAGGCGGCGCAGCGCCTCGGCCTGACGGAGAGCCTCGCCAAAGGTTCGGCGGTGGCCTCCGACGCCTTCTTCCCCTTCGCCGACGGTCTACTCGCGGCGGCCGAGGCCGGCGCCACCGCCGTGATCCAGCCCGGCGGCTCGATGCGCGACGATGAGGTGATCAAGGCCGCCGACGCGGCCGGGCTGGCGATGGTGTTCACCGGCACGCGCCACTTCCGGCACTGATACGGTGTCCGCTTGATCGGAGCGGGAACTGTATCGGCCAGCCTGCGCGGCGCCTGAGCGAAGCCCAGATCCGCCATCCCGAAGGGATCAAACGGATCTGGCAAACGGATCTGGTATGAGATCGGAGAAGCCGGGCAGATTTCGGAACAATCGCCTCGGCCGCCTTCGAGCCGGAACGAAAAAGGCCCCGCCTCGCGGCGGGGCCTTTCTCTTGTTTGCGTGAGGCAGCGCGTCAGTGCGCGTGCGCGGTCGAGGCGCCGATACCGGTCTCGGACCGCACATACTGGGCGTCGAAAGCGGCACGCTCGCGATTGCCCCGGCGGGTGCGATCGAGCAGCGAGACGCCCCAGATCGTCACGAAGGCCAGCGGCATCGAGAACAAGGCCGGGTTGGCATAGGGGAACAATGCCGCCGGATGGCCGAAGGTCTTCACCCAGACCGCGTCCGACAGGACCACCATCACCACCGCAGCGACCAGGCCGACGAGGCCGCCGATAAGCGCCCCCCAGGTCGTGGTGCCGCGCCAAAGGATCGACATGGCGAGCACAGGGAAGTTGCAGCTCGCCGCCACCGAGAAGGCGAGGCCGACCATGAAGGCGACGTTCTGGTTCTCGAAGACGTAGCCGAGATAGATCGCCACGATGCCGATGCCGACGGCGGAGGCCTTGGAGAGATTCACCTCCGCCTTCTCCGTGGTGCGGCCACGGGCGAAGACCTGGGCATAGAGATCGTGACTGATCGCCGAAGCGCCGGCCAGCGTCAGGCCCGCCACGACCGCGAGGATGGTCGCGAAGGCCACCGCCGAGATGAAGCCGAGGAAGTACGGCCCGCCGACGGCGTTGGCGAGGTTCACGGCCACCATGTTGGTGCCGCCGATCATGTCCTTGATCTTGTCGTAGGTGGTGCCGTCCGCGCCGAGCTTGAAGTAGCTCGGATCGGACATCAGCAGGGCGATGCCGCCGAAGCCGATGATGAAGGTGAGGATGTAGAAGTAGCCGATCAGGCCGGTGGCGTAGAACACCGACTTCCGCGCGGCCTGGGCGTCCGACACCGTGAAGAAGCGCATCAGGATGTGCGGCAAGCCGGCAGTGCCGAACATCAGGCCGACGCCGAGCGAGATCGAGTCGATCGGGTTCGAGACGAGGCCGCCCGGCGCCATGATGGCATCGCCCTTCGGATGCGTCTGTACGGCAGCCGAGAACAGCTTCTCGGGGCTGAAGCCGTAATGGTAGAGCACCGCGCCGGCCATGAAGCTTGCACCGCCCAGCAGCAGGCAGGCCTTGATGACCTGCACCCAGGTCGTCGCCTTCATGCCGCCGAAGGCGACGTAGATGATCATCAGCGCGCCGACGATCACCACCGCGTAGAGGTAGGGCAGGCCGAACAGGAGCTGGATCAGCTTACCGGCGCCGACCATCTGGGCGATCAGGTAGAATGCCACCACCACGAGGGTGCCGGTCGCCGAGATGATGCGGATCGAGGTCTGGTCGAGGCGGAAGCTCGCCACGTCAGCGAAGGTGAACTTGCCGAGGTTGCGCAGCCGCTCCGCGATCAGGAACAGCACGATCGGCCAGCCGACGAGAAAGCCCGTCGAGTAGATCAGGCCGTCGAAGCCCGAGGAATAGACGAGGCCCGAAATGCCGAGGAAGGAGGCCGCCGACATGTAGTCGCCGGCAATGGCGAGCGCGTTGGTGCGCGCAGAGATGCCGCCGCCGGCCGCGTAGAAGTCCGCCGCCGATTTCGAGCCCTTGGCCGCCCGGTAGGTAATGCCGAGGGTGAAGATCACGAAGAAGAAGAACATGGCCACGGCGGGCCAGTTCGTGGCCTGCTGCTGCACTTGGCCGAGATCCGGCCCGGCGGCGAGCGCCGAGGTCGCGCCGAGGCCTAGGCCCGCGCCGAGAAGAGAGACGAGGCGGATCATTTGGCGAGGCTCCGGACGAGGTCGGCCGAGAGCCGGTCGAAACGGGTATTGGCGCGGGCGACGTAGATGCCGGTCAGCACGAAGGCGAACACGATCACGAACATGCCCATGTAGAAGCCGAGGGAGGCGGTGCCGCCGACCTTGGTGGCGAGCAGCGCCTTGTCGAAGGCGATGAGGCCGATGAAGCCGAAATAGACCACGAGCATCAGACCGGTGAGGATCCAGCCGAAGCGGGTGCGCTCGTGAACCAGGGTCTTGAAGGTCGGGTGTTCGGCGATGCGATCGAGACGGTGATCGGGCTCGGGCATGTCCTGGGCCCCAGCCCCATGAAGCGTGCGGGCATCCGACGTCGCGGATCGGCCCACCGACTGTGTGGCGCTCATCAATTTCCTCCCGCCGGCTCGATTCCCGCCAGGAGCGGACCCGTCGGCCGGCTTGTCTTATGGCAGATGCGACGCGGGGCTTATGTGCCGCTTCATCGCTGGTTTGTTCCGGTTGCCTGAAGGGCCACCGGCCGTTCTTCGCGGTAGTGGATACAGAATATCCGCCACCATCGAGTCTACCTTAGAACCGCTCGCACGCACGTTGCAATCGGCTGCAGCCCTAAGTTCCTGTTATACCATGATCTCTTCGCCTGCCGCCGGCTCACTCGGCGGGAGCGGGCCGCCATTCGGGAGGGGGCGATGCGAAAAGGGCTCCGCCAGGATTTACCGGCGGAGCCCTTCGACGATCAGGCGGGGCGGTTCTGACGATTCTCGATCAGATCGTCGACCACCGCCGGCTCCGCGAGTGTCGAGGTATCGCCGAGCGATCCGAAATCGTCCTCGGCGATCTTGCGCAGGATGCGGCGCATGATCTTGCCCGAGCGGGTCTTGGGTAGGCCCGGCGCGAACTGGATAAGATCCGGCGACGCGATCGGGCCGATATCCTTTCGGACCCAGGCGACCAGTTCCTTGCGCAGGGCGTCCGATCCTTCCTCGCCCTCGTTGAGGGTGACGTAGGCGTAGATGCCCTGGCCCTTGAGGTTGTGCGGATAGCCGACCACCGCGGCCTCCGAGACCTTCGGATGCGCCACCAGCGACGACTCGACCTCGGCCGTGCCCATGCGGTGACCGGAGACGTTGATGACGTCGTCCACGCGGCCGGTGATCCAGTAATAGCCGTCCGCGTCGCGGCGGGCTCCGTCGCCGGTGAAGTAGAGGTTCTTGTAGGTCGAGAAATAGGTCTGCTCGAACCGCTCGTGGTCACCGTAGACGGTGCGCATCTGGCCCGGCCAGCTGTCCTTGATGCACAGGTTGCCCTCGCAGGCCCCGTCGAGCTCGTTGCCCTCGGCATCGACCATCACCGGCTGGACGCCGAAGAAGGGCCGGGTCGCCGAGCCGGGCTTGAGCTTGGTCGCGCCGGGCAGCGGGGTGATGAGGATGCCGCCGGTCTCGGTCTGCCACCACGTATCGACGATGGAGCAGCGGGAATCGCCGACCACGCGGTAGTACCACTCCCAAGCCTCCGGGTTGATCGGCTCGCCGACCGAGCCCAGCACCCGCAGGGATTGGCGCGAGGTCTTCTTCACCGGTCCCTCGCCGCCGCCCATGAGCGAGCGGATCGCGGTCGGCGCGGTGTAGAAGATGTTGACCTTGTGCTTGTCGATGACTTCCCAGAACCGGGAATTCGACGGGTAGGTCGGGATGCCCTCGAACATCAGCGTGGTCGCGCCGTTGGCGAGCGGTCCGTAGACGATGTAACTGTGGCCGGTCACCCAGCCCACATCCGCCGTGCACCAATAGACATCGCCGTCATGGTAATCGAAGACGTATTGGTGGGTCATCGAGGCGTAGACGAGATAGCCGCCGGTGGTGTGCACCACGCCCTTCGGCTGGCCCGTCGAGCCCGAAGTGTAGAGGATGAACAGCGGGTGCTCGGCCTCGACCGGCTCCGCCGGGCACTCATCGGTCACCTGCTCGGCGGCCTCGTGGTAATAGACATCGCGGCCCGGCTCCATCGCCACGCTGCCGCCGGTGCGCTTCACCACGATGACGTGGTCGACGAGGTCTGTGTCGAGACGCTTGATCGCCTCGTCGACATTGGCCTTCAGCGGCACCTTGCGGCCGCCACGCAGGCCCTCGTCGGCGGTGATGACGAGCTTCGAGCCGCAGCCCTTGATGCGGCTCGCCAGGGAATCCGGAGAGAAGCCGCCGAAGACGATGGCGTGGATGGCGCCCAGCCGCGCGCAGGCCAGCATCGCGTAGGCGGCCTCGGGGATCATCGGCAGGTAGAGCGTGACGCGGTCACCCTTGCCGACGCCGCGATTGCGCAGAACGTTGGCCATCCGGCCCACTTCCGCGTGCAGCTGCTTGTAGGTGATGTGCTTCGATTCGTTCGGATCATCGCCTTCCCAGATGATCGCGGTCTGATCGCCGCGCGTCTTCAGGTGGCGATCAATGCAATTCAGAGCGACGTTGGTCTTGCCGTCCTCGAACCATTTGATCGAGATATTTCCCGGCGCAAAGCTGGTGTTTTTGACTTTGCTGAAAGGGGTCGACCAGTCGATGCGCTTGCCGTGCTCGGCCCAGAAAGCGTCCGGATCGGAAACCGAGGCCGCGTACATCTCCTTGTACTTGGCATCGTCGATAAGAGCCCGCTCGCGCCACCCGTCTTGGACGTCGATGACCTTCTCGCTCATTTAGTTTCTTCCCTGACGGTGCCCGATCGTATCGCGAAGGTCCGCGCAGCCGGGGCTTCCTAGAAACTCTTAAGCGCAGTTGAACAGACCCGGCAAGCACCAAAAAGTCGAGGTTCGAAATTTTGCGCAACTCAATTGTCTAAAAGATTGATGCGCGCGATTGAGTGCCGCCGCACGACGGGTGCGGCGCGTCGGAAAGAGCAGCGATGTCAGGCGATGCGGACCCTTACGGCCCGCGTCCCACCGCCCGCTCCGGCCCCTCAGAACCGGCAACGGGCGCCGCTCAGGCGGCAGGGAACAGCATCTCGACCAGGGTGCCCTCGTCCTTTCGGCTGGTGATCCGAAAGCGACCGCGGTTCGCTTCGACGAGGGCCTTGGTCAAGGTCAGGCCGAACCCCCGTCCCTCGCCCTCCGAAGAGGACGGCGCTGCCGATGCCGCGGCGACTCGAAACGGCTCGAGGGCGCTCAGCAACTCGTCCTCCGTCATGCCTGTGCCGGTGTCGCGCACACGCAGGGCAACCTCGCCGCGTTCGGCCAGGGTGGTCGAGACGATCACCTGGCCACCGGCCTCCGTGACGTGAATCGCCTTGCCCAGCACGGTAAGCGCCGCCTGGCGGATCGACCGCTCATCCGCCTTCAGGCGCGGCAGGTCCGGGGCAAGGCTGGTGCGCAGAACGATGCGATGGCGGGCCGCCTGGGCCTGCCGCGCGGCGATGCAGGACGAAACCAAGTCGTTGAGGGCAAGCTCGGTGAAGGTCAGCTTGCTGCGGCCCGCCTGAATCTCGGCGAGATCGCGCAGATCGTCGATGAGGCTGGCGATCCGGCCGCCGGACAGGCGAACGTCACGGAGATAGGCTTCCAGCCGCTCCGCATCGGCCCTGTCGAAGCGGTCGGACAGCATCATGTCGGTGAGACTGAGGATCGCGTTCAGCGAGGGCCGGATCTCGCGGCTCACCCGCGCGAGCGCGTTGGCCTTCCAGATCGCCTCCGCCTCGTCCCGCTGGCGGGCTTCGCCCATCGCCCGAGCCGGATCGAGGGGAGCGGCGTCGCGGATCTCGCGCAGGCTGGCGCAGTAACCCGGGGCCTCTTCACCGAGCAGCCGGGCAATGCGCAGGCGCAGGGCGGCGGCGCCCGAGCGCGCGGTGACGCCCTGCAACTCGCAGGTGCCGGAGCGCCGGGAATCCGTCACCGCCGCCTCCAGCACGGACCGGCTGGCGGGCGAGAACAGGTCCGCGAAGCGTCCGCCGACGACCTCCGCGGGATGGGCATGGACGAGCTCGGCCGCACTCGGATTCAAGCCGATCACGCGCCCTTCCGCGTCGAGGGTGACGACTCCCTCTTCCAGGCTGTCCAGCACCGTCTGCGCCCGCAACCACGCATGGTTCGGCTGCGACGTCTCCCCTTCCCCGGCTGTCCCTACGGGCACAGGACGGGCGAGGTAGATTTCGGCCGGCGCTCCGTCCCAGAGAAGGCTGGCGCGATCCACGAGCAGGGACACCGTCCCACCCCCGGCATGGGCAGCGAATCCCTGCCCCGTCGCTTTTCCCGCCGGAGCAAGGCCACGAAACAGCTGCGGAAGCCCCACCCGCCGCAGGGCCGCCGGGTCGGCATAGCCGGTCAGATCCAGAAGAGTGCGGCTCGCGAACAGAAGCTCGTCCTCGCGGGCGATCAGAACGCCGAGCGGCAGGCTTTCGAGCAACTCGGTCAGCGCCGCGCGGGCGCGACCCTCGGCTTCCGCGAGCCGGCCCGGCGGCGTCGGGAATGGCATGATCGCGCCGCTCGACGCGGACTCGCCCCGCGGCGCAGGCGGCGCCATGTCCTCGGACGGCTCGTCGGCGGCGAAACGCAGGCCGAGGAGGCGGGCAACCTCACGGAAGGCCGCGTGCTCGTTCACCGTCAGGCCGGGCTCCGCCTCGGCGGCCTCGTCCGATCCCTCCCCGGCGGCGACGGACTCGGCCGCCAGCCTGCGAGGAGAGCGCTCGCCCAGGATCGCGAAGCCGCTGAAACCGGGGAACGCCGCCCGGGCATGGCCGGAGGGAGCGCCCGAGATTTCGAGCCGGTGTTCGAAAGAGCGTCCGAGCACCGTCAGCGGCAGAGTCCGGAAGGTCCGCCGGGCCGAGAGCGCCTCGAAAAAAGCCTCGCCGACCACCACGCCGTCCGCCGCGAGCATGGCCCAGGATCGGCCTTCCAGAACCGCAGCGAGGTCGGGATGGGCGCGCGAGATATGCGTCAGCACACCCTCGGCGTCGCTGCGCCACACGAAGCGGGACGGCACCTCGACCGACGCATCCGCGTCATCAACGAGCATGGCCACTGGATTGACCGGCATGGCCGCCGGTTGTGCCTCGGGCGCCGGCCCGGACTCGACAGCGGCATCGACGGCCGGCGCGGTCTCCCGCGGATGCGCGGCCTTCGCTGGCGAGGCTTCGGCCGGCCGGAGCACCGGAAAGGCGCCGACCGGCGCGAATACCAGCGCCGGGAGGCCGTCCTCCAGTTCCGCCCGCACGGCGAGCCCCACCACGGGAAGTGCCACACCCCGGGGATCGAGACGCAGGCGGATCAGGCGGGGCCGCCCCTCCAAGGTGCCGGCACGGCCGATTTGCTCCGCGAGACGAAGTCTTGGCAGAACCTTGCCATCGGCTTGGGAGATGCCGGCACGGAGGGTCGTCGCCGCACCGGCCGCGTAAAGAACGCAGTCCGCCGTGCCGTCGAGAACGAGGAAAGATCCGCCTTCCCGCACGAGAGGGGCGATCGACGCATCATCCCGCCACCGTGCCAGGGCTGCGCAGACCATCGAATCGCTCTCGGGCGGAAAGACTGGCACTGCGCGTCCCGACATGCCCGACATGGGTGAACTGGTCATAAGCCCTTCACAGCCCTGTGTGGTCCCTCTGGGCACGGGCGCTCGCCGCCCTGTTTAACTTAACCGCTATCAGACGTGGACACTGAAGCGCGCCGACACACGTTTATCAACTGGTAACCGTAATCGGCACCACGGGGCTGGCGGAAATGCTGACCCTGCGCTATTGTGCATTGCACATTGTGCGCCGCACAACGAGCGCCTGACGCGACAACCAGAGGAGACGGGAATGAGCAGCACCCCCAACTACGAGGTTCCCACCGAGATGCGCGACTTCGCCGAGAAGAGCGTCGAGCAGGCTCGCAAGGCGTTCGACTCCTTCATCGGCGCGGCCCGCCGCACCGCCGATACGGTGCAGGGTTCGACCGATCTCGCCCGGGCCAATGCCACGAACATTTCCAGCCGTGGCTTCGAATATGCTGAGCAGAACGTCAATGCCGCGTTCGATCTCGCGCAGAAGCTGGTCCGCTCCCGCGACGTTCAAGAGGCGATGCAGCACCAGGCGGAATTCGTGCGGGCGCAGTTCGCCGCCATCCAGGCCCAGGCCAAGGAATTCGGTGGCCTCGCCCAGAGCGCGTTCCAGCAGAGCGCCGAGAACGCCAAGAGCGCGATGCAACAGGGTGCCGCCGAAGCTCGCAGCGCCTACGAGCAGGGCATCGAGACGGCCCGCGAGAACGTCAACGACAGCCAGAAGGCCGGCTCCTAAGTTTTGATCTCGGGACGCTTGAGGCCTCTGCAACATCGATGGCCCGCTCCTGACGGAGCGGGCCATTTTCATATCGAGCCGGCCCCGCCTCTTTTCCGCCGCCAGCGACAGCAAGGTTCCGCGCCGGCCGGCCCTTGACGGGCGGCCTGAGGATGCCGCCCGATCGACTGGGTTTGGGTGGGATCGCTCGCCCCTTTGATGTGACGCGCTCCTCCCGGCCGGGCCGGCCTCCCTCTCGGCGGGAGAGCGCGCGAGCGCGGAGTTTCCGACACATGCGTGCCGTCCGTTTCCTCGGCATCGCGGCCCTGGCCGCCTTCGCGGCCGGGAGCCTCGCACCGGCCCAGGCCCAGTATTACGACGACGGGTATGACGCCCCTCCGCCCCGCGCCCGCGTCTATCGCGGCCCGCCCCCGCGCCGGGAAGTCGGCTTCAATTGCGATGCCGTGCAATCGGGCATCAGCGGTCTTCAGCCCTTTTCCTGTCCGCTGCCGGGCCCGCGCCCGTTGGGCGCCCGCTGCTTCTGCGACATGCCCGTCTCGTTCTTGAATGGACCGAGCACGGCTGTCGGCCGCGTCGCCCCCTGAACAGCAAAAGAGCCGTGCCGAAGAACTTCGGCACGGCTCCCATCTCTCGATAAAGCCCCATCTCGATGGAGCGAACCGGCTTGCGTCAGTTGACGACGACCGTCGCGCCGACCTTCACGCGGGAATAGAGATCGGTCACATCTTCGTTGGTCATGCGGATGCAGCCCGAGGACACGGCCTGCCCGATCGTATCCGGCTCGTTGGAGCCGTGAATTCTGTACTCGGACCGGCCGATATACATGGCCCGCGCACCCAGAGGGTTTTCGATGCCGCCGGCCATGTAACGCGGCAGGTCGGGGCGTCGGGCGAGCATCGCGGCCGGAGGCGTCCAGCTCGGCCATTCGCGCTTGGCGGTAATCTTGTTCACGCCGCTCCAGGTGAAGCCGGGGCGGCCGACGCCGACGCCGTAGCGCACCGCCTGCCCACCCGGCAGGACGTAGTAGAGGCGACGCTCAGCGGTGGAGACCACGATCGTGCCCGGGGCGTAGCGGCTGTTATAGTCGACGATCTCACGGGGGATGCGCGCGACCTGAGCCTGGGCCGCCTCGGCGTCGCCATAGCCCTGGCCGTAACCTTGGCCGTAACCTTGGGCGCGGGTGCCGCGCTGGGACGCATAAGGGTCGTAGACCGGCCAGCCCCCCCGCGATGCGGGCTCCTCATAGGCGTCGTCACCGTCCGAGCCGAAGGGATCGTAAGGCGCCGCCTTAAGGGGGCTGGTCGCGAGAATACAGACGCCGACAACGCCGGCGAGAACAGATGCCAGAGTCTTCATCGCAGGTGCCTACCTGTGCAGTAATCTTTGCCATTACAAGCGTGACTGTGCTTGACAGGTTCCCTGCTGTTTACGGATTTTGCACGGATCGGCCGATGAGCCCTCGGCGACAGCTTGGCCGTATCGCTCGGCCTACTCCCGAATCGACCGCCGCCGTCACCGGCCGGGACGTCACGATTGAAGCCGGGAGAGCGACCGTCGTCGCTCAGCGCCTTGCTGAATGACCGGCCCCGGCATCGCGGATCTCGGATGTACTGGCAGGCCGGAGCCACGCTCGCCCGTCCTCGCCTCGGGTGAGTGGTGGACATGCGCACCGCATATCGGCCGGCGCTTCGGGGGCGACCGATCGCGAGCCTCAGGTGATGGCGGGCGAGGGATCGCAGGCCGCCCGCTCGGCTTCCACCAGCACGTCGAAGGCTCGCCAGGGCTTCGGGATGAACACCGCGCCTTCCGGCAAGGTGACGTTCGGCTCCGGTTCGAGGCCCGAGGTCACGACGAGCCGCGTGCGCGGCCACAGGGTCGAGATGGCGTGGGCAAGCTGCAATCCATCCATGGCACCGGCCAAGCGGATATCGGCGAAGACCAGGGCGACATCGCCACCGCTCCGCTGAAGGATACTAAGAGCCTGCTCGGCGCTATCGCAGCCGATCACGCGCAGTTCCGTCTCCTCCAGCACGCCCTCCGCCAATTCGCGGGTATCGGGCTCATCCTCGACGACGAGGGCGATGCGCGTCTTGGGGGGTTCGCCGGTAACGGAGGTTGCGGTCTCCGAACGGTCGACCCGCCGGACGAGGGCAGCGAGGTGATCGGGAATGCCCTCTGCCACGAGGTTATCGTAGCAGGAGGCGAGCGCCTGCCCGATTTGGTCGAGTTGCATGCCCGGCATCAGGGGATCACCGGCATGACCACGATTCGGTCGATCTCGAAACGAGCCGTTCAAAGCGAAGCGTTCCTCTCTCGCGCGTTCGACCGGATGAGGGCCGCACGGGCGCTTACGCCCGCGAGACCGCACAGGACAACAAAGCGCAAGGACGCCGCCCAGTTGCGTCAAAGAGAGATTTTCGCCGTCGCGGCGCCTGCCGCGCGGCGCGGGAGAAAAAACTACTGCGCCGCCTCGGCATCGGCCAGGGCGACGAGGCCGGCGACGCTGCGCACGTCGCGGTAGCGATCGCCGCGGGCACTCATCATCGCCTCGAACTTCTGGTGTACTTGGGCGACCGACAGGCTGGCCGGCTTGCGGTGACGGCCGCGGCCGGTGGTGCCGGCGAAGAAGATCGAACGGTTGGCCCGGGCCGGTCCCGGCAACAGGGTGGCGGCGGCCGAACTCGGCTTATCCACGACCTGGGACAGGAAATTCTCGGCATCGTCCGGCCCGAGGAAGTGGGCGAGATAGACCTCACCGAGGCTCAGTTCGCGGCCGATCTTGAGGGCGATGCGGCCCGCATCCCGCTTGAGCATCTCGCCGGCCATCACGGCGGACAGGTAGGGATCGCGGCGCAGATCGAGGATCCGGGTGCGCTCCGCCTGATCCTGGATGCTCGGCCGGTCGTTGGCGTCCGGCACGACGAGGGCAGCTTCCTTGTCGTACCCGTATTTGGGCCCGAAATCGCGGATCACGCCGAGCCAGGTCCGCTCGATGAACTGGAACAGGCCGGTCGCCGACGAAGTCTTGGCCTGCACGGCCGTGATGAAGCTCGATTCCTTGTCGGCCACCGCCATCAACAGGACGGGATCGGTCTCGACCACCTGGGCCGCTTTGACGATGGTCTGCACGAGGTGGCGGCGGATCTTCATCGGCCCGAATTCGAGGATGTCGTTCGGATCGCCGGTCGAGGTCTGCGACAGCAGGAAGTCGTAGGACACCCGGTCCACGCTGTTGGTGCCGAGTTCGGTATCGAGGCCGTCCACGGCGTGGAAGCTCGACGACGCCGCCAGCACCGACGGGACCGGCGCCTCAGGCGCCAGGGACTGCACGCGGGGCCGCGGCATCGACAGATCGGTGGCGACCTTGGTCGAAGCCTCGGCCCGGCCGAAATCGGTGCCGGCGTTGAGGAGGACCGCGCTCAAGCCTCCGGCGAGCAGGGTCATCGACAGCACGGAGCGGAGAAGGGCCGTCCGGCTGCCATGCTCGCGGCCCGTGCGGGCGGACAGGGTGATGACGTCGGAGGACGGGGTGGGGCGCCCGCTCTTGTGAGGGGCGCGGGAAGAAATCGTGGTGGTCCGTTGCGATCCGATCGGACGGCCCTGCATCGTTGTCGTCGCTCACTCTTCGTGATGGCGCCAGCGGCGTATGGGCAACAGTTACGCTGCCGGATGTGGCGCAAACACGGCCGAGGTTGTGGCATCCCCAGGGCAGTGCGGGGCAATTTGCGGGCAAGCTGAGCTGTTTCGCAGGTTATCCCCGGTGTTTTCCACTGGGACCACGATACACAAGACATTGAGACGAGCCGGTTCGTCGGCCCTGGCCGCGCGATGTCGCTCCGTCAGGAGACGCCCCTTTGCGCTCAGTGCCGGATTCGGCGGGCTCGTTCTTGAGGTTGTCGGGTTCGGGTCAGCGGCGAGTGTGCGCCGGCCGTTGTCAGCGCCAGCCCCCGGCGGCGCGGGGATGGCGGACGCCGTCACGCGGAGGCCTCACCGGATCAGACGATCCCATTCGGGACGGTCGCGCCGAATGCGCGGACGCCGGACCGTTCCGTCACAAGCGCCGCAACGCGACGCTCTCGATCCGGTGGCTCGCGCCCTTGGCCAGAATCAGGCTCGCCCGCTGGCGGGTGGGCAGGATGTTGTCGCGCAGGTTTGGCAGGTTGATCGTCGTCCAGAGCCGGTCGGCGATCTCGAGGGCCTCGGTCTCGCCGACCTCGGCGTATTTCCGGAAATAGGAAAGCGGATCGCGGAAGGCGGTCTGGCGCAGGCGGAGGAAGCGGTTGACGTACCAGCGGTGCAGGTCGTCCTCGTGCCCGTCGAGATAGATCGAGAAGTCGAAGAAGTCGGAAACGAAGGGGATTGCCGTGCCGTCTCGCGGCAGGCGGGCCGGCTGGAGCACGTTGAGGCCCTCGACGATCAGGATGTCGGGCGATTCGATCACCTGCTCCTCGCCGGGCACCACATCGTAGACGAGGTGGGAATAGACCGGCGCCGACACGCGCTTGTGGCCGGCCTTGATGTCGGCGAGGAAGCGCAGCAGGGCGGCGCTGTCATAGCTCTCCGGAAACCCCTTCCGCTCCATCGCGTCCATGCGCTGGAGTTCGGCATTGGGGTGGAGAAAGCCGTCGGTCGTGATCAGATCGACCTTCGGGGTATTGGGCCAGCGGGCGAGCAGGGCCTTCAGCACCCGCGCCGTGGTCGATTTGCCGACCGCCACTGAGCCGGCGAGCCCGATGATGTAGGGCACCTTGGCATCGTGCTCGGCGAGCAGGAAGCGCTGGGTTGCCTTGAACAATCCCTGCGTGGCCGCAACGTAGAGCGAGAGCAGCCGCGACAGCGGCAGGTAGATCGCCACGACCTCCTCGATGGAGATCGGATCGTTGAGGGATTGCAGGCGGCCGATATCCTCGGCCGTCAGCGTCAGCGGCGTGTCGGCGCGCAGTTGCGCCCATTCCTCGCGGGAGAAGATCCGGTAGGGCGAGAGGCGTCCCGGCCCCTGGCCGGTCACCGGGTTCTGGCGCTCTTCCGGTTCGATCCCGGCCGGCGGGATCGGGGCGCCGATCATGTATGCCTCCGCGCCGCCTTCTCGGCGAGGCCGCTCTGAGCGGTGCGCCGGCCGAGTTCAGCCATCACGTCGTCGAGCGGCACGCCGACCGCCTTGAGCGTGACGACGAGGTGATAGAGCACGTCGGCGGCTTCCGAGGTGAGGGCCTTGCGGTCACCCTGTACGGCGGCGATGGCGGCCTCGACGGCCTCTTCGCCAAGCTTCTTGGCCGCCTTGGCCGGCCCCTCGGCCAGGAGCTTGGCGGTGTAGGAAGATTCGGGAGGAGTGCCGGCCCGGCTGTCCACGAGGGCGGCGAGGTCGTCGAGGCTGAACTTCGTCATAGAGCGTGCAAACGGAACCCGTATCATGCGGCATCGCATGAGCGGATACCGGCTGCGCGGACCCTGCGCAGGGCAGGCGCCCCGGTCAAGGGGTGCGCGCCTCGGCGCAACCGTTACGCGTTACGGATCGAGCCGCATCGCAAGTCCGGCGGCGGCCATATGTGCCTTGGCCTCGCCGATGGTGGCCTCGCCGAAATGGAAGATCGAGGCGGCGAGCACGGCGCTCGCGCCGCCGTCGCGGACGCCGGCCACGAGGTCGTCGAGCCCGCCGACGCCTCCGGACGCGATCACCGGCACCTTCACCGCGTCGGCGATGGCGCGGGTCAGCGCGAGGTCGTAGCCGGAGCGGGTGCCATCCTTGTCCATGGAGGTGACGAGGAGTTCGCCCGCCCCACGCTCGGACACCTGGCGGGCGAATGCGACCGCGTCGATGCCGGTGGGATTGCGGC
The DNA here is from genome assembly GCA_020741775.1 of Methylorubrum populi. Classification (GTDB taxonomy): domain Bacteria; phylum Pseudomonadota; class Alphaproteobacteria; order Rhizobiales; family Beijerinckiaceae; genus Methylobacterium; species Methylobacterium populi_B. The sequence goes on along the minus strand of DYYG01000023.1, from coordinate 17,353 downwards.
CGCCATGGGTGAAGATCTCCCAGCGCGCGGTTTCGCCGGGGCCGGAGACGCGCTTGGCGTCGATGGCGACGACGATGCACTGGTCACCGAACTTCTCCGCCGCCTCGGCGACGAAATCCGGGTTCTTCACCGCCGCCGTGTTGATCCCGACCTTGTCGGCGCCCGCCAGGAGGAGCGTGCGCACATCGGAGACGGTGCGCACGCCGCCGCCGACGGTCAGCGGCATGAAGCAGGCTTCCGCGGTGCGGCTCACCACATCGAGCAGGGTGCCGCGATCCTCGTGGCTGGCGGTGATGTCGAGGAAGCAGAGTTCGTCGGCACCGGCGGCGTCATAGGCCTTGGCGGATTCGACCGGATCGCCGGCATCGCGCAGTTCGAGGAACTGCACGCCCTTCACGACGCGCCCGTCCTTCACGTCGAGGCAGGGGATGATGCGGGTCTTGAGCACGCGGGGCGCCTTCAGGCTGTCATGGCGGGCATGGATCGAGGTGCGGCGCTCACTGCGCCGCTCCTTTCTCCGCCCCCTTGGCCCGAGCGATGGCCGCCAGGGCCTCCTTCGGGTCGATCCGTCCGTCGTAAAGGGCACGGCCGGTGATGGCACCGGCCAGCATCGCGCAATCCGGCTCCAGCAGGCGCTCGACATCGGCGATCGAGGCAAGGCCGCCGGACGCGATCACAGGGATGCTGACGGCGGAGGCCAGGGCCAGGGTCATCTCGATATTGAGCCCCTTCAGGATGCCGTCGCGGGCGATGTCGGTGTAGATGATCGCGGCGACACCGGCATCCTCGAAGCGGCGCCCGAGTTCCTCCGCCGTCATGCTGGAGGTCTGGGCCCAGCCCTCCACCGCAACGCGGCCGTCCTTGGCATCGATGCCGACGGCGATCTTTCCCGGATGGCGGCGGGCGGCTTCCCGCACGAAGGCGGGATCGCGCACCGCGGCGGTGCCGATGATGACGCGGCTGACGCCCTTCTCCAGCCAGCCCTCGAGGGTGCGCATCTCTCGCACGCCGCCGCCGAGCTGCACCGGCATCGTCACCCGCGCCAGGATCGCATCGACGGCAGCGGCGTTGCGGGGGGCACCGGCGAAGGCGCCGTCGAGATCGACCACGTGCAGCCAGGGGAAGCCCTGCGACTCGAACGCGGCCGCCTGCGCGGCGGGGTCGTCGTTGAAGACCTTGGCCTGGGCCATGTCGCCCTGAACGAGGCGGACGCAGCGTCCTTCCTTGAGGTCGATGGCCGGATACAGGATCACGCGTCAACTCGCCGAAATCGGGGTGTGGAGATGCGCCGGGCCCTCAGGGACGCCAGCGCAGGAAGTTACCGAGGAGAGCCAGGCCGAGGCGCTGGCTCTTCTCGGGGTGGAATTGCGTTCCCGCCATGTTGTCCCGGGCGACCATGGCCGTGACCCGGCCGCCATATTCGGCATGGGCCACCACATCCGCAGGCTCGGCGGCCTTCAGCGCGAAGCTGTGGACGAAATAGGCATGCAGACCGCCCTCACCGGCCTCGATCCCTTCGAGCAAGGCGTGCTCACGGTCGAGATGCAGGGTGTTCCAGCCCATATGCGGGATCTTGAGCGCCGGGTCGGCGGGCTCGATCGGGGCGACGTCGCCGGGAATCCAGCCGAGGCCCGCCGTCTCCTCGTATTCGAGGCCACGGCTCGCCATGAGCTGCATGCCGACGCAGATGCCGAGGAACGGCTTACCTCTGCCCTTCACCGCCTCGGTCATGGCCTCGACCATGCCCGGCACGGCATCGAGGCCGCGGCGGCAATCGGCATAGGCACCCACGCCGGGCAGGACCACGCGATCCGCGCCGGTCACGGCCTCGGGCCGGTCGGTGACGACGATGCGGGTGCCATCGAGCCCGGCCTCGCGGGCGGCGCGCTCGAACGCCTTCGCCGCCGAGTGGAGGTTGCCCGATCCGTAATCGATGATCGCGACGGTCTGCTCGCTCACCGTCCACCCTCACTTGCGGGAAAGATACCGATCACCGCATCCTCGTCGCGGCGATGGACCGGGCGCGCGGGTTGGGCGGGACGGGGCGCCGCCTCCCCATCGAGCCAGCGGGCGGCGGCCTTCATCTCGGCCTCCTCCTGCGAGCCCGCGATCACGGCGTCGCGGGCGGGCCTGCCCTGACGGCCATAGGTCCAGCGGCGCAGGCTCGATGCCTCCATCCCGATCAGCAGACTCGCCAGCACCGTGACGATGAAAGCCGCCAGCGACGAGAGGCCGAGGGCGCGCCCGGCCAGGGCCAGGGCGACGAGGCCCGCGAGCACCAGCAAGGACGCGATCCAGAGCCGGTGGCGCAGGAACCACAGCACCGTGAAGGCGAAAGCGCCCCAGGAGAAACCGTCCCGCACCAGCTCCGCCTGTTCCAGGGCGCGGACATCGCCGCGGGCGGTGCCTTCGGGAACGTGCAGCGTATAGGTCCGCATCACCCCTCCTCGACAGCCTCAGAGCGAGCCTTTGGTGGAAGGCACGCGGCCTTCCTCCCGTGGGTCGATGGCGACGGCCTTGCGCAAGCTCCGGGCCACTCCCTTGAACAGGCTTTCGGCGATGTGATGCGCGTTCTCACCGTAAAGCGTCTCGACATGCAGGGTGAGCCCGGAATTCATCGCGAAGGCCTGGAAGAACTCGCGCACCAGCTCGGTGTCGAACTGACCGATCTTCTCGACGCGGAAGCTCGTGCGGAACACCAGGAACGGCCGGCCGGAAATGTCGATCGCGACACGGCTCAGCGTCTCGTCCATCGGCAGATGGATATCGGCGTAGCGGGCGATGCCGCGCTTGTCGCCCAAAGCCTTGGCCACGGCCTGCCCCAGGGCGATGCCGGTATCCTCGGTGGTGTGGTGCTGATCGACGTGCAGATCGCCCACGACCTTGATCGTGACATCGAACAATCCGTGCCGGGCGAACAGCTCCAGCATATGGTCGAGGAAGCCGATTCCGGTCGAGATCTCGGCCTTGCCCGTACCGTCGAGATCGATCGAAACGGAAACGTCGGTCTCCGCCGTACGGCGGCTGATGCTGGCGCTACGCATCGCGGTGTGAGGCTCGCGGTGACCCTGAACAGTCGGCGGCCCTCGAGAGGCCGGCCGGGCCTGCCTTGTAGTGTGGTTTTGCCCGGCGGGGGAAGGGTTTTGACGGAGCAACCCATCGATCCGGTCCGGCCGGGGACGAGTCCGCGTCATCCGCCGGTCATGCGCGGGCGCCACCGTGACCGCTTCCGACGACCTTCCGAGGCTCCGCCATGCTGTCCCGCCGTACCGTCCTTGCCGGCAGCGCCGCTCTCCTCGCGGGCGGTGGCCAGGCTGCGGCGGGCCCGGTCCGCTTCGGTGTCATCGCCGACCCACAATATGCCGAGGCGCCGCCGAACCTGACGCTCGGGCGCTACTACGCCAACAGCCTCGACAAGTTGCGCGCCGCCGTCGCCACCCTGAACGGGGAGGATCTTGGCTTCGTCGTCACCCTCGGCGACATCATCGATCGCGATGTGGCCAGCTTCGAGCGCATCCTGCCGATCTACCGCACGCTGCGCCACGAGACGCGCTTCGTCCTCGGCAACCATGATTTCGCGGTGGCGCCGGAGCATCTCGGGCGGGTGCCGTCCTTGCTCGGGATGGAGGCCCGCACCGACGACTTCGCCCTCGGCGGCCTTCGCTTCATCGTCCTCGACGGAAACGACGTCTCCCTGTTCGCGCCGCCGCCGGGCGACCCGCGCCGGGCGCTCGCCGAAGACCGTCTCGCGGCGGCGAAGGCGGCCGACCTGCCCAATGCCCAGCGGTGGAACGGCTCACTCGGCGATCCGCAGGTCGCCTGGCTCGAACAGCGGCTTGCGGCGGCGCGGACGGCCGGTGAGCGGGTCGTCGTGTTCAATCACTATCCGGTCGCGCCGGAGAACCCCCACAATCTCTGGGACGCGACGCGGATCAGCGCCCTCCTCGGGCGCCAGCCGCACGTGATCGCGTATTTCAACGGGCACAACCACGCGGGCAACTACGCCGAGCGCGATGGAATCCACTACGTCAACCTTCACGGCATGGTAGACACACCGGACAGCTCGGCCTTTGCCGTCGTGGAGATCGCGGGCGACCGTATGGAGATCCGCGGCTACGGCCGTGAGCCGAGCCGTTCCCTCATCCTCAAGACCGCCTGAGACGACCTGACTCCGGCGGATCGGAGCTCGCCTCATGTGCCGTCTTGCCGTTTTGCTTCTGGTGATGGTCGCGGCCACGCCCGCCCTGGCGGGATTCCCCTGCGACGAGCTGTGGGGCGAGCGCAACGCCATCTACAAGGATGCCGGCTATTGCTTCCGCACCGAGCGCGCGATCCGCGCCTTCGGGAATGCCGGCTGCAAATACGACGATCTCGCCGACGTGCCGCTCTCCGCCCGTCAGCGCGCCGACATCGCCGACATCCAGCGCCAGGAGCGCGCCAACGGCTGCGCCCGCTGATTTTTTCCAGTGCGCCTTCCCGGCACCAACCAGCGAGAGACCCGGCCAGGACCGGCGCGAGACTGGCCTCACCAGCGCCCGCGCCGGGATTCCGCGCCTAGCTCTCGCCGAGCACCCGTCCCGCGACCGCATCGAGCTTAGCGAGAAGCGCCGGGTCGCGATGGGCCGGGGCGGTCATGATCGCGCCGTCGAGGGCGCGGTGCGAGCCGGCCGGACAATTCTCACGCTCGGCCGGGAAATCGCGGGCGACGCGGGCGACCAGCTGAGCCGCCCGGTCGGCATTGGCCCGAGCCACGGCGATCACCGAAGCCACGTCCACGCTGTCATGGCTCGGATGCCAGCAATCGTAATCCGTCACCATCGCGATCGTCGCGTAGGTGATCTCGGCTTCGCGGGCGAGCTTGGCCTCGGGCATATTGGTCATGCCGATCACGTCGAAATTCGAGGCCTTGTAGTGCTTCGATTCGGCAAGGGTGGAGAATTGCGGCCCCTCCATGCAGACATAGGTGCCGCCCCGATGCACCGCGATGCCTTCGGCCTCCGCCGCGGCGGCGATTCGCCTTTGAAGCAGCGGTCCAACCGGATGCGAGAACGGCACGTGGGCGACGCAGCCATTGCCGAAGAAGGAGGTCGCGCGGCCATAGGTGCGATCCACGAACTGATCGACGAGCACGAACAGGCCGGGATGCAGCTCGTTGCGGAAGGAGCCGCAGGCCGAGAGCGAGAGGATGTCGGTGACGCCCGCCCGCTTGAGGACGTCGATATTGGCGCGATAGTTGATGCCGGTAGGCGACAGCTTATGGCCGCGCCCATGGCGGGCCAGGAACACCACCTTCGTCGCGCCGATGCGGCCGATGCGCAGCGCGTCGGAAGGCTCACCCCAGGGAGACGTGATCGCCTCCTCGCGGACATCTTCCAGGCCGGGCAGATCATAAACGCCCGAGCCACCGATCACGCCGAGTACCGCTGCCGTCATGCGAGCATCCCTTGATGTGTGTGCCCGGCACCTCCTCCCTGGATTCGGCTCCGGGACGATGGACCAGACGATTGTTCTTGCACCGTCTCATCCCGAAAGCCGGCAAGCGCCGTCCGGGAGCGGCCCTTCGGCCTTGAAGCCGCGCCGCGTGATTCCCCTTGGGTCACGCCGCACGGGCGGGGCCGAGATCGGCCATGACGTTTTTGGATTCGCCCGGATCAGCCATCCGGCGACGATAGCCCTTATCGCAGGCTTGGCCCGACACGCAAACGGGCCCGCTGGGGGCCCGTTCGTCCGTTCGATCTTCTGAGATCGGTCAGTAGGTCTTGTGCAGCTCCGGCTGGAGGCCGTGAACCTCGCCACCGACCTTCTTCCAGACCTGCTTCTTCACGTAATAGAGCAGGCCTGCGAGCAGGATGAGGAACAGGATCACGCGCAGGCCGAGCGCCTTGCGAGCCATCATGTGCGGCTCGGCCGCCCAGGCCATGAAGGCCGACACGTCGTGCGAGTACTGCTCGATCGTCTCCGGCACCACCGGCTGGCCGGCCTCGTTCTTCGGGTAGGTGATCTGCCCGTCGCTGAGGGGCGGCGGCATGGCGATCACGTGGCCGGGATAGTACTTGTTGTAATATCCGCTGCCCGGCATCTCGGAGCCCTTCGGGGCATCCTCGTAGCCGGTGAGGAGGGCGTGGATGTAATCGACGCCCTGCTCGGAATAGCCGGTGACCGGCAGCGCATCGAGCACGAACCAGGGGAAGCCGCGCTCATAGGTGCGGGCCTTGGCCAGCACCGAGAAATCAGGCGGCGCCTTGCCGCCATTGGCGGCGGCGGCGGCCTTATCGTTCGGGAAGGGGGACGGGAAGCGGTCGGCCGGACGCGCCGGACGCTCCTTCTCGGCTCCCGAATCGTCGAGCTCCTTCACGGAATAGGTTTCGGCGAGCGCCTTGACCTGACCCGCCGTGAAGCCCGGACCGCCCTCTTCCGCGAGGTTGCGGAAGGCGACCAGCCGCATCGAGTGGCAGTTGGCGCAGACTTCCTTGTAGACCTGGAAGCCGCGCTGGAGCTGCGCTTGGTCGAAGCGGCCGAACATGCCGGCGAAGCTCCACTTTTCGCGCGGCGGGTTGATGCCGTGTCCGTCTTCGGCCAGGGCCGAGCCGGCACCGAGGGAGGCCGCGACGAGAGCGGCGGCGGCGAGGCGTGCGATGCGCATCGTTGTTCTCTCCCCGACCCCTTAGCCGCGCTTGGCCGGTTCGGCCGCCGCGCCGGCGGGCATGCCCGATCCGCTCACCTGCTTGCCCGGACCGGTGACCGTCTCGAGGATCGAGCCCGGCAGGCGGTCCGGTGTCTCGAACAGGCCGACCAGCGGCATGATGATGAGGAAGTGGGCGAAGTAGTAGATCGTGCACAGCCGCGAGGCGAGGACATAGCCGCCCTCCGGGGGCTTGGCGCCGAGCCAGCCGAGCAGGATGGCGTTGACCAGGAACACCCAGAAGAACACCCGATAGACGGGACGATAGTTGCAGGAGCGCACCCGCGAGGTGTCGAGCCAGGGCGCGAAGGCCAGGATCAGCACGGCGCCGAACATCAGGACCACGCCGCCGAGCTTGTCCGGCACCGCACGCAGGATCGCGTAGAAGGGCAGGAAGTACCATTCCGGCACGATATGCGCGGGCGTCACCGACGGGTTGGCCGGGACGTAGTTGTCGGCATGGCCGAGATAGTTCGGCTGATAGAAGATGAACCACGCGAACAGGATGAAGAACACCACCACCGCGAACACGTCCTTGATGGTCGCGTAGGGGGTGAAGGGCACGGCGTCCTTGCTCGACTTGATCGGGATGCCGGCCGGGTTGTTCTGACCGGTCACGTGCAGGGCCCAGACGTGGAGGACGACGACGCCGGCGATCATCCACGGCAGCAGGAAGTGCAGCGAGAAGAAGCGGTTGATGGTCGGGTTACCGACCGAGTACCCGCCCCAGAGCAGGCTCTGGATCGTGTCGCCGACGACCGGGATCGCCGCCAGGATGTTGGTGATGACGGTGGCGCCCCAGAAGCTCATCTGGCCCCACGGCAGGGTGTAGCCGAGGAAGGCGGTGGCCATCATCAGCAGGTAGATGATGACACCGAGCAGGTAGAGGACCTCGCGCGGAGCCTTGTAGGACCCGTAATAGAGGTTGCGGAAAATGTGGACATAGACCGCCACGAAGAACATCGACGCGCCGTTGGCGTGCGCGTAGCGCAGCAACCAGCCGTAATTCACGTCGCGCATGATGTGCTCGACGCTCTCGAACGCGTTGCCCGCGCTCGGATCGTAATGCATCGCCAGCCAGACGCCGGTGATGATCTGGATACCGAGGAACGCGATCAGGATTGCGCCGAAGGTCCAGAAATAGTTGAGGTTACGCGGAACCGGGAAGGCGATGAAGGACGAGTGCACCAGCCCGACCAGCGGAAGCCGTGACTCGAACCACTTCGCGAGGCGGCTCTTGGGTACATAGGTCGAGGTCGCGTGTGCGCTGCTCATCGGGTTGCCCGCTCCGGCTTCTCGTGTCCTGCTTTAGGCGACGGCCTTGCCGCCCTCTTCACCGATCTTCAGCTTGGTATCGGTCTCGAAGGCATAGGGCGGGATCGGCAGGTTGGTCGGCGCCGGGCCCCGCCGCACGCGGCCGACGGCATCGAATTGCGAGCCGTGGCAGGGGCAGGCCCAGCCCTCGTAATTGCCGGAATGGCCGATCGGCACGCAGCCGAGATGGGTGCAGTTGCCGTAGGCGATGAGCCACTGGTCGTGGCCGGCCTTGACGCGGGTATCGAAGGCGGCCGGATCGATCATCTCGGAGAGGGGCACGGCTTTCATATCCGTGACTTCCTTCTCCGTGAGCTTGCGCACGAAGATCAGCTTGCCGCGCCAGAACACGTTGACGATCTGGCCGTCCTGAATCGGGGTGAGATCGACGTCGAGCGGCGCTCCGGCGGCCACGGTCGCGGCATCGGGTGCCATGGAGGCCACGAAGGGCCACGCAACGGCGCCAGCTCCGACAGCCAGTCCCGCGCCCGTTGCGAGGAACAGGAAATCGCGCTTGGTGCCCTGAGGTCCTGCGTCCGCCAAGGTGCAACCCTCCCGTCGTCAGACTATGCTGAGCCTCTCCGGGCATCGCCGAGCCTTCGGGCTCGTGCGGACCTTGGAGGCCTTCAAATTCAATTTCTGGCACGAGGTGCAGACACCATCGCGCCGCGGCAATCAATGCGACCGTGGGTCACCGGATTACCGTCGTCTCCCGGGCGGTTCTCTGGCATGCCAGATGCGAACCTGTCTAGACTGCCCCGCTTGCGCATGAGACGGCACCGAAACGATCCCGGCGGATCGTTACCCCGATGAGGGTTGCCGCGAGAGCCTCGGCACCGCGCTCCGCGCCGCGCTTGCGCCGCCGAAGACCGCGGGCGTAAACGGCAGTCCCTGAGGAGTTTACGCGATGACCGACCGCCAGCCCGGCTTCAACACCCTCGCGATCCACGCGGGCGCGACCCCCGACCCGGCCACGGGTGCGCGGGCGACGCCGATCTACCAGACGACGAGCTTCGTCTTCGACGACGTGGACCACGCCGCCTCGCTGTTCGGGCTCCAGGCCTTCGGCAACATCTATTCCCGCATCACCAACCCGACCAATGCGGTGCTGGAGGAGCGCATCGCCGCGCTCGAAGGCGGCACTGCGGCGCTCGCCGTCGCCTCCGGCCATGCGGCGGAATTCCTGACCCTGCACGCCCTGATGCAGCCGGGCGACGAGTTCATCGCGGCCAACAAGCTCTATGGCGGCTCGATCAACCAGTTCAATCATTCCTACAAGAATTTCGGCTGGCAGGTCGTCTGGGCCGATACCGATGATCCGGATTCCTTCGAGCGCGCGATCACGCCGCGCACCAAGGCGATTTTCTGTGAATCCATCGCCAATCCAGGGGGCGTGATCACCGACATCGCCGCCCTGAGCGCCATCGCCAGACGCCACAACATTCCGCTCATCGTCGACAACACGATGGCGACCCCATACCTGATCCGCCCCTTCGAGCACGGTGCCGACATCGTCGTGCATTCGGCCACCAAGTTCCTGGGCGGCCACGGCAATTCCATCGGCGGCCTGATCGTCGACGGCGGCACCTTCCAGTGGCAGGGCGATGAGCGCTACCCGATGCTCTCGCAGCCGCGTCCGGAATATGCCGGCATGGTCCTGGCGGAAACTTTCGGTAATTTCGGCTTCGCCATCGCCGTCCGCGTCCTGAGCCTGCGCGACCTCGGGCCGGCGCTCTCGCCCTTCAACGCCTTCCTGATTCTCAACGGCATCGAGACCCTGCCGCTGCGGATGCAGCGCCATTCCGACAACGCGCTGAAGGTGGCCCGCTTCCTCAAGGACCACCCGGAGGTCGCCTGGGTGAGCTATCCGGGCCTGGAGAGCGACCGCTACCACGCGCTGGCGCAGCGCTACACGCCGAAGGGGGCCGGCGCCGTCTTCACCTTCGGCCTCAAGGGCGGCTACGAGGCCGGCGTCACCCTCGTCTCGAGCCTGCAGCTGTTCAGCCACCTCGCCAATATCGGCGATACCCGCTCGCTGGTGATCCACCCCGCCTCCACCACCCACCGCCAGCTCACCGACGAGCAAAAGCGCGCGGCCGGAGCCGGGCCGGAGGTGGTGCGGCTCTCCATCGGGATCGAGGATCCGCAGGATCTGATCGACGATCTCGATGCGGCCCTGAAGGCGTAATCTCCTCAATCCCCGCGGGACAGCGTCATCGCATCCTGCAGGTCCCGGGCATCGGTGAGCCGCAGCCCGTCGCGGCGCATCCGGGCCAGCAGAGCCCGATCTGGAAAACCGCAATAGGGCTGCACCGGCACGGTGCGGCCCGGCGGCACCGTGCCCTCGGCCTCGATCTGCCCGAGCAGCCGGTCCATCAGGACCCGGCCCTGGTCGTGCAGGCGCACGGCGGCACGGGTCGCCGTGACCTCCGCAGGCAGGGCGACCGCCTCCTGGGCCAGGATCGCTCCGGTATCGATCGCGGCGGCGAGACGGTGGATCGTGACGCCGAAGGCGCCCTTCGCCTCCGCCAGAGCGTGGATCGTCGGCACCGGCCCGCGATGCAGCGGCAGCAGGCTCGGATGGACGTTGATCCCGCCGAGCGGCGCCCGCGCCAGGGTCGTCTCGGAGAAGATCTGGTCGAAATGGAAGGCGATGATCAGGTCGGGCGCATGGTCGGCGAAGGCCTGCGCGACCTCGGCGCCGTTGACGTCGTCGATGCGCAGCGCGGGAATCCCGAGCCGCCGGCAGAGGGTCGCGAGAGGCGTCGCTTCCGGGAGATCGCGGCTCCCGGCGAGGCGCTGGCCGAGGGGAGCCAGGGGCCGCAAAAGGTCGGGTAGGCCGAAATTGACCGCTAGGTAGGGCAGGAAGCCCGCGCCCGAGCGGGCGAGATGACGCCGGACTTGGCCGGTCAGCCCGCCGGTCCCCGGACGCTCGGCATTGGAGAGGCCGACGAAAGCGATCTGCTTCGCGTGATCGGCCACGAAGCGGCGCACCGCACGGGCGTTCGGCAGGGCTTCCAGCACGAACAGAGCGAGACGGGGCGCGGGCATCAGCGGCGCGGCCGGTTGCGGAAGCGGAAACCGTGCAGGCCGGCGCTGCGGATCCATTCGGGCACCAGCAGCGCGCCGCGGGCGATCGCCGCGAGGATCGCCGGGAAGGCGATCACGTCGCGGTCCCGCTCCAGGCCGCGGGCGATCCGGGCAGCGGCCTCCTCTGCGCTGATCTCCAGCGGCCGCCAGCCCTTGATGACGCCACCCATCGGCGTTTTGACGTAGCCCGGCGTCACCACGCTGAGCCGAACCCCTATGGGCTTGAGCTTCTGGCGCAGGGCGAGGCCGTGGGCGAGGAGCGCCGCCTTGGCCCCGCTATAGGCGGGTGCGTCGGGCAATGGGGCATAGGCCGCGAGGGAGGAGATCAACGCGATCTGGCCCCGGCCCCGGCTGCTCATCAGGGTCACGCAGGGCAGCATGACATTGAGCGCGCCGGTCAGGTTGATGTCCGCCGTCTCGAAGGCGGTCGCCTCCGTCTCCAATCCGCCGGAGGGATGGCCACCGTTCACCGCCGCGTTGACGATCACCAGATCGAGGGGCGTCTGTCCGTCGATCTCGCGGATCCAGGCGCCGATGGCCTCGCGCGCCCGGACATCGATGCTGCGCGTGCGCACCTCCGCGCCCCGCTCCCGGCAGTTCTGCGCCACCGCCTCCAGTCGCTCCCGGTCGCGGCCGGTGAGAACGAGGCGCGTGCCCTGTGTCGCGTAGTGCCGCGCGAGGGCCGCGCCGATGCCGCTGGAGGCGCCGGTGATCAGGATGACGGACAAGGATGTGAGAACTTTCGAGAGGGGCTCACCGCCGGAAGCGCCCGAACGGGCAGCGACGGCGCGTGATCAATAGGCGGGGGAGAGCCGCCCGTCGCGCCCGCCCTGTTCCAGCGCGTCGCGGGCGGAGGCAAGGGCGGCCGGCGGCAGCGTCGCTTCGAGGCGCGACACCGCTCCCGCCACCGCACGCTCGATGGCCGGGCGGGAAAAGTAGCCGCCATTGATCTGGGTGCGGTGCATGACGACCCGGCTGAAATCGCCCATCAGCGCCATGTCCGGCGGCTGTGGGTCGTTCCAGAACGTGTCGATACCGCCCTGATGGGTCAGGCCGGGCATGTTGTAGACCGCCGAGCCGAAGGCGAGGGTCGGCCGGCCGCGCTCCAGGGCGAGCATGCCGACGGTGGAATTCACTAGCACGACGCCGCGGCTGCCGTCGATGAGCTTCGGCAGATCACCGCCATCGATGAAGTCGAGACGGTCGTTGCAGCCGTGCCGCTTGGCCGATTGGCGGGCCCGCTTGCGCCAGTTCATGATGCCGCTGTCGAGGGGATGCAGCTTCACGAGAAGCCGCGTCGGCGCTTTCGAGTGCTTCGCGAAGGAAGCGATGACCCGATCCATGAAGCCCTCGACGCCGAGGAAGGGCGAGTGGACGCGGATCTGGTAATCGCTGTCGAGCTGAAGCGGCAGCAGGAAATAATCGGCGTTGATCGCCTCGTAGATCTCGTTGACCCGGGCCGCCTCGCGGCGGGTGCGGCTGCGGCGCAGGAACTTCTTGATCCAGCCGCCATATTCCGCCGCGATGTGGTTCGGCCGGTGACTGCGGAAGCCGGGATAGAGATAGGGGAAGCCGATATTGGCGATGTTGAAGCTGATATCCCACAGGCTGCGCCGAGCCATGTCCCCGGTCAGCGGCATCGCGCGACCCGGTTGCGGCAGCTTGCGCGCCAGGGCCCGGATCTCCTCCGCGCGCTTCGGCAGGGTCGAGTTGCCATTCACGCCGCCGGCTTCGCAGGTGATCCAGTAGGGTCGGACATAGCCCTCCTCGAAGACGTGGATGCGCACACCCATCGGCTTCGCGACGAGGATCGCGGCCTGATGATAGGGACGGCAATCGCCGAACAGCACGATGTCGGTGACGGCGTTCTCGCGGATATAGGCTTCGAGATAGGCGTCCCAGCCGTCGCGGCTGCCGCGATAATGATCGGCGGGCAGGCGCCAGAACAGCCAGTCACCCGCCGAGAAGTTGATACGGCGAACACCGTGGCCGCGTTCGCGCAGGGCCGCACCGAGAACCGAGAAAAACGGGGAGGCGATCCCCTGCAGGAACAGGAATGTGGCGGCGCGGCTGCCTATGGCATCGACACGAGGCTGCGACATTCCCAGGTGCTCAATCCCTGCTCACGAAGCGGTCCGGGTCATGACACTCGGCCCAAGGGTCTCACGGCACGGTACAGCGGACAACCACTGCGCGAAGCCGTTCGAGAGATCCGTCGAAGCCGTTGCCGATCCGCCACGGTTTCCTTGCCGGAACCGCTGCCTGCGACGATGGGTCGAAGCAGGTCTCGCGCCGGATTGCGGCTCCGATATGTCGGCGGTTTTCGTCATCCACGAAAATTGGCACGAAAAATCGGTTTCCTGCCCGAACACGTCACACCGCCGTCGATGAAGTGAGGGCTCATGTTCGTGCCACGCTGTGCCGCGGCCGAGGCATGGGCTATGGAGCGGTCCTCACCATGATCGACCTGCGCCACATCGAGCCGCCGGGGCATCCCGGATTGCCCCGTTCCTTCCTGCCGATCGGCGGGACGGTGCGGCATCTGCGTTCCGAAATCGAGGCGGCTTCCGGCGCGGCGCTGACTTTCCGGACGATCGGCCCGCCGGCGCTGTGGTCGCCCGCCTCGGTGGAGGGCAGCGGGCCGGCCCTGCGGGTGGCGCCGGGACCGTTTCTGAGCCCCTACGATGCGCCCGAGACCGGGCTATCGAGCCTGCGCCTCACCTATGCCGGCCGGCCGGTCGGCGGCGAGCCGGCGTCGTCGGATCTCGCCGATCTGCTGCGCGCCCGCCGCCTGTCGGGCTTCAACCGCTTTTCCCGGCCGGACCGCTCGCCCCACGAGGGGGCCTTCGCCGGGGATCCACGGCCGGCGCTGGCCCTGATCGACCCGCAACTCCGGGCCTCTGCCGGTGCGATGCGCACCTTCCTGACGCGCCTCCTGGCGGAGGATCCCGCAGGGCGCTTCGTCGCCGCCGGGCCGGATGGCTGCCCGAAGGAGGCGGTCCCAGCCGATCCGCGCCTCACCGTGATCACGACGCCGACCGATCCGTGGCCGCTGTTTCCGCTGGCCTCGCGCGTCTGCGTGGCCCGCTGGGAGGCCGGCTGCGAGGCGGAACTGGCCGGCTTCGAGACCCATTGCCCGGACCCGGCCGCCGGGCCGCGGCCGGTTGATCTGGAAGCGTTCCTCGCCAGGCGCTACGGCGCGGGCGTTCACGGCTTCGACCCTTGGACCCGCAGGCCGATCCCCTTGGCGGAGGCAGCCGAGCGGGTGGCGTGGCTGCGCGACCGCTTCCTCCGCCATGAGACCCGCATCGTCCTCGTCGGCATATCCGGCTGGAAACGGGCGGCGCTCGATGTCTTCGCCACCGGACCGGAGGGACCGCCGCTCCATGCCATGACGGCGGAAGAGGCGGTGACCCTCGCCCGCCGCCATGACGGCCGGGTCCAGGCCTGGGCGACGCGCTGCCCGGAGCAGCTTCCGCGCCTGTGCGCCGAGGCCGGGCTCTCCTTCGCGCGCATCGAGGACGGCTTCCTGCGCTCGGTGGGGTTGGGCGCCAGCCTGGAGCCGGGGGCCTCCATCGTCGTGGACGACCTTGGCATCTATTACGACCCGCGGGTCGAGAGCCGCCTCGCCCGCATCCTGCGCGAGACCGACTTCCCGGCGGGGCTGACCGCCCGCGCCGCCGCCCTGCGCGAGTCGGTCGTGGCGCGCCGCCTCAGCAAGTACAATGTCGGCCTCGCCGGAGCCGGCGCGGATTGGCCGACGGACCGGCGGATCGTGCTGGTGCCGGGCCAGGTCGAGGATGACGCCTCGGTCCTCACCGGCTCGCCGCAGGTGCGGGGCAATCTCGCGCTGCTGCGGGCCGCCCGGGCGCGCAACCCGGAGGCCTTCTTGCTCTACAAGCCGCATCCGGACGTGGAGGCCGGCTTCCGGCCCGGCGCGATCCCAGAGGATGAGGTCAAGGCCCTGGCCGACCGGGTGGTTGGCGGCTTCGCCATCGTCGACCTGCTCGACCGCTGCCATCACGTCGAGACCATGACCTCGCTCGCCGGCTTCGAGGCCCTGATCCGGGGCCTGACCGTCGCCGTTCACGGCCGCCCCTTCTATGCCGGCTGGGGCCTGACCGAGGATCTCGCTCCCGGCGCCGACCGGGGCCGGAGCCTCAGCCTCGACGAGTTGGTCGCGGGCGCGCTGATCCTCTACCCGCTCTATCTCGATCCGGTGGCGATGAAGCCGTGCGAGCCCGAGCAATTGCTCGACCGGCTGAGCGAAGCCCGCGCCGCCGCGCCGCCCTCGCGGCTCGCCCTGGGCGCCGCCCGCCACGCCACCATGCGGCTGCGCTACGCCCTCATCAACCCGATCCTGCGGCGGCTGCGCGCCCGCCGCGGCGTGCGCGGCGGCTCGGGGCGCTGAGGCGGCATGAGCCCGGCCACTTATCTGGTTCCCTTGGGCGTGGCGCTCGCCGGCTCCCTCGCCATCGAGGCGGCGGCGGCTTCCCACCGCCCGAGCCTTCGCCCCGGCGATCTCGCGATCCGGGCCGCGGGCTACACGCTGATCACCCTGTTCTGGTTTCAGTTCTCCTGGCGCCCCTGGCTCGCGGCCACCTCCTGCCTGCTGACGCTGGCGGTGCTCGCCGTGGTGGACCGGCTGAAGCGGAAGGTGATCGGCGAGCCGGTGGTCTTCAGTGACCTCGCCCTGCTGGCGCAGGTGCCGCGCCATCCGCAGCTCTACTACACCCTGCCCCTCACCGATCTGCGGATCGCCGGCCCGCTGCTCCTCAGCCTCTCGGCGATCGTGGCGTGGTACGTTCTGGAGCCGGCGGCCCTGCCGGAAGCGCCGGCTCAGCGCCTCCTGGCGATCCTCGGCCTTCCGGCGGCGCTGGCGGGCCTCGTCTTCGCGGCCCTCACCCCACCTGCCGAACCATGGCTGCGCCATCTCTTCCCGCGCCCGGCTCTCGCGCAGGACGTGGCGCGATACGGGCTCGTGGCGACCATGATGGGCTATGCCCTGCGCCGCCTCGGCGAGAGCCGGACGAAGCCCGTCGCTCCCACGCCGCCGGTTTGGGCGGCGGCCAGCCCCGCCGACGAGGTGGTGGTCGTCGTCCAGCTCGAGTCCTTCCTCGACCCCGCCCGGATCGGCGGACCGGATCTGCCGCTGATGGCGCGCATCCGGACACAGGCGGCGCAGTATGGCCGCCTCGCGGTGCCGGCCCACGGCGCCTACACCATGCGCTCGGAACACGCCGTGCTGACCGGCTGCGAACCGGAAACGCTCGGCTTCGGCCGGTTCGACCCCTACCTCGCCCGCAAGGGTGACGAGCCGACGAGCCTCGCCCGGCTCGCCCGCGCCGCCGGGTTCAGAACGATCTTCGTGCATCCCTTCGACCGCGATTTCTTCGATCGGGCGCGGGTCTTCGCCCGGCTCGGCTTCGATCGCCTGGTGATGGAAGAGGATTTTGCGCAGAGCCCCCGGGTCGGCCCCTATGTCGGCGATGTCGCCGTGGCGGAGCGCATCCTGGCGGAGGTGGCGGAGGGGAGCGGTCGCAGCTTCCTGTTCAGCGTCACCATGGAGAATCACGGTCCCTGGAAGGCCGGGCGGCTTGCCGGGATCGATGCGCCGATGGCGCAATATGTCCATCACGTCGCCAATACCGGCCGGGCTGTCGAATTGTTGATCGACGGGCTGGCCCATCGGCGGGCGACGCTCTGCGTGTTCGGCGACCATGCCCCGTCGCTGCCGGGCCTGCGCGCCCCGGCGGAAGGACCGCTCGCGACCGATTACGCCCTGTTCCACTTCGGGCGGGACACGGTGCGGGCACCGGTCCGGGTCGATCTCACCGCGGCCCGGCTCGGCTGTGTCCTCCAGGACGCCCTCTCGGGCAAAGCCGAGGGATGACGGGGATAAGCGTGGCTGTGCCACGGTGGTGACGCATTGCTGCGTGAGCGGTCTCAGGCTTTCGGCGCAATCTGCGCGTCGTCCGACGGGTCTGGCATGGGCAAGCGTTAAATGGATCGCAGTGATCGCGCGGCTATCGAGGACGGGGCGGACGTGATGGGACGATCCGCCGTGACCCTGAGGGAGAAGCCCGTGAGACGTGCCGCTGCGCTCGCGATCGTCGGCGCCGCGATGGCCGTTTCCGGCTGCTCGATCCTGCCGGCCGCGGGACCGACGACCTCCGCGATCGAGTCGGGGGCGGATGTGGCCACCGCCGAGGGGCTGTTCGCCCGCTACGAGATCATCGACGTCGACAGCGCCATCGTCGAAGCCCT
>DYYG01000022.1 GCA_020741775.1 Methylorubrum populi | reverse complement strand
GGCGCCGCTGGCCTCGGCATCGAGGGCGGATTGGCGGGCGATGGCCTCGGTCTGGCCGGCATTGTCGGCGTTCTGCTTCACGTTGGCGGCCATCTGCTCCATGGAAGCGGAGGCTTCCTCGGTGGACGAGGCCTGCTCGGTCGAGCCCTGCGACAGCTGCTCGGCCGAGGCCGACAGTTCCTGCGAACCCGACGACACGTTGCCCGCAGCCGCGCTCGCCTCCGCCACGACCGCACGGAGCCGCTCCAGCATGGTCTGCAAGGCGAGGCCCATCGTGTCCTTGTCCGAGAGCGGCTTGGCCTGAACCGTCAGGTCGCCTTGGGCGATCGCGTTGGCCAGGGCAGCGGTGGTGTTGAGGTTCTCGGTCATGCGACCCAGGGCGCCGACCAGATCGCCCAACTCGTCGTTGGAGGTGACTTTCGCCGTCTGGCTCAGGTCACCGATCGCGACCGCGTCGGCGAGGCTCACGGCACGGCTCAGCCCGCGAGAGATCGAGAGGGCGAGCCAGGTGGCGATACCGAGACCGAGGAGCAGCGCCGCCGCGACGGTGGCAAGCAGGATGGTCTGCCCTTCGTGGCCATCGGCCTTGGCTTTGGCGGCCGCCTCGGCCATGCGGCGCTTCTGGAATTCGGCCAGCGCGTCGAACGCCTGGGTCGCGGCCGTGCTCACGGCCGAATACTCGCTGGAGGCGAGGTCGGCGGCCCTCACGGCATCCCCCGTCTCGATGATCGACAACGCCTTCTGAAACGACGTCGACCACGTCGCGTATTTTTGGCGGACAGCGTCGGTCGAGATGCCGTGGGCGGCGCTCACGCGCAGCAGATCCTCCATGGCACGGCCGATCTCCTCCCGCATCTGCTTGGCCGCGCTGACCCGCTGCTCCAGAACCTCGAGTGTCGTCGCCCCCGTCGCAGATTGGAGCTGTCCCCAGGCGCGCTCCATGCGAATCTGGAAGGCGGCGGCGGACTTGGCCAATTCCTCGCCTGACGGCTCGCCCGCACGGCTCTTGGTCAGAACGTCGAGTTCTGTGCGCAGCGCGGCCGTGGCCGGCCGTCCCGTCGTGTTGATCTCGGCCCAGGTCCTGACGGTGGAGTTCTTCTGGGTCAGTTCCATGACCTTCCCGGCCAAGGCACGCTGCCGATCGAACTTGTCCGTCAGATCCTCCAGCAGCCGCTTACCTTCCTCGACGACGATGTAGCCCTTCGCCTTGGCCAGACCCGCCAGGGCATCATTGCGGTTGTCGGCGGCGCGCTTGCTGAATTCGGCCATTTGAGCGTCATCGGTGCTGATCACCGCCGCCCGCACATTGCTGACGGCCCGAAGGGCCTGGGCTTTCGCGTCCAAGACGATGTTCTGCACTTCGGAGCGGCTGATGGTGTATTGCAGAGCCTCATCCGCTGAGATCAGCCTCTGGTAGCCAACGCCGCCGGCAGCCGCGGTGAGAACGAGGACGGCACCGAAACCGCCTGCAAGTTTGGCTTTGATAGAGAAGCGCATGGTCTTTTCTTTCAAAAAATGAATCGTTCTCAGTTCAGGATTTGTGCGATATCCGGAAGAATAACAAACTCATCATTGCACTTCGCAATGGAGTGGATGTATTCCGGCCGCCAAGAAGCGCCAATCTTCGGAACCGATTGTTGCTGGTCGAGGCGGATTTCGGCGACTTCGAAGACCTTGTCGGCCACGAGGGCGACGACGACGGGGTCGCCCTCAATCACGACTTCGATCACGACGAAGCGGGTATCCGGCGTGGTCGCCGCCGGCTTCATCCCGAAGCGCTCACGGATATCGGCAAGCGGCACCACGTTGCCGCGCACGTTGACGATGCGGTCGAGATGGGCGCGCGCGCCCGCGACCCGGGTCGCCGGAATCGGATCGATGATCTCGCGCACCATGCCGGCATCGAGAGCGAAGGTCTCGGAGCCGATGCGCAGCATCACGACCTGGAGGGTGCCGTCCGGCTGGACGGTTTCGGATGCGTCGGACATCAGGCGACCTCTTGAAACTCGCGGACCGGATCCGCCCGGCCGCCCGTCACGAGCTGGCCGACATCGATGATGAGAGCGGCGGTGCCGTCGCCCAGGATCGTTGCGCCCGAGAAGGTCGTGACGTCCGCATGCAGCTTCGACAGCGACTTGATCACCGTCTGGTGGTTGCCGATGATCTGGTCGACCACGAGTCCGACCCGAGCCTCGCCGACGGAGACGACGATCACCTTCTGATACGGATCAGGCGCGCCGGTCGCCTCGAAGACCTGGCGCAGGCGCAGGAACGGCACGATCTCACCGCGGATGTTGAGGAAGTCGCGTCCGCGCTCGATGCGCTCGTTCTCGGGCAGCTCCACGCATTCCTCGACCGCCGAGAGCGGCACGACGTAACGGCCTTCCCCGATCCGGATCAGCAGCCCTTCGATGATCGCGAGGGTCAGCGGCAGGCGCAGCGTCACCGTGGTGCCGTTGCCCGGCTCGGTCGTGATGTCGATCGACCCGCGCAGGGACTCGATCGTCTTCTTGACGACGTCCATGCCGACCCCGCGCCCCGACAGGGCCGAGATCTGCTGCGCCGTCGAGAAGCCCGGTGCGAACAGGAACTGATAGATCTGCTGATCGCTGAGGACCGTGCCGGGCGCGACGAGGCCTTTCTCTTCCGCCTTGGCGCGGATCCTGGCCGCATCGAGGCCGGCGCCGTCGTCGCGGACGCTCACCAGAACCTGGGCGCCGGCATGTTCGGCGGTCAGGGCCATGCGGCCGGTCCTGTTCTTGGAGGTCGCGGTGCGGCGGGACGGATCCTCGATGCCGTGATCGATCGCGTTGCGGATCAGATGGACGAGCGGGTCGGCGAGGCGCTCGATCATGGTCTTGTCGAGCTCGGTCTCCTCGCCCTCGGTGACGAACTCGACGGGCTTTCCGAGATCGCGCGAGAGATCGTGGACGAGACGGCGGAAGCGGCCGAACAGGCTCCCGATCGGCACCATGCGAATGCCGATGGTGGTGTCACGCAGCCGTGCCGACAGGCGCTCGATCTCCTCCGAGATCGCCTTGATGGCGGGGTCTTCCTGCAGGCCGGCGAGCTGGCTGAGACGCGCCTGCGCGATGACGAGTTCGCCGACCCGGTCCATCAGCGCGTCGAGGCGCTGGGCCTCGACCCGGACCGTGGTGGCTGCCCGCTCCTCCATGCGCCTCGGGGCGGTCCGCGGCGCGTCGGCGGCCGGTGCCGCCGGTGCCGCGGCGGGTGCCGGATTGGGTGAGGGAGCTTGGCCCGGTGCGGGCGCGGGGATCGCCTCCGCGGCAGGCGCTTGCGCCGTCGCCGCATCGAGCGAGGTCAGGCTCAGGGTCATCTCGTCCCGGACGAAAAGGAACACGTCCTCGATGGCCTCGCGGCTCACGGCGCTGCGAAGGACCACATCCCAGCCGATCGTCAGGGTTTCCGGGTCGAGTGCTTCGAGGTCCGGCAGGGCGCCGAGGCGCGGCACCACGGTGCAGGGGCCGAGATCGCGCAGCTCATCGAGGAGAGCGAGGGGGTTGGTGCCGTTGCGCAGGATTTCGGGATCGAAGGTGAAGCCGATTTGCCAGCCTGCGGGCGCCGCCGGAGCCGGCAACGCCTCGATGGGGGGGAGAGCCGCCGCCGGGCCTGCGGTGTCGCCCACCAGCCGCTCCAACTCGGCCAGGATCGCCTCGCCGATGACGGGCGCCGTCGCCTCCGGATCCTCGATCAGCGTCCGGATATGGTCCTTGGCCGAGAGCGAGACATTGATGAGATCCACGCTCACCCGCACCTCGCCGCGGCGGACCCGGTCGAAGGCGGTCTCGAAATCGTGGGTGAAGCCAGCCACCTCCTCGAAGCCGAACATCGCCCCGGACCCCTTGATGGTGTGGAGCGCCCGGAAGGCCGTGTCGATCAACCCCCTGTCATCCGGCCTGTCGCCGAGGTCGAGCAGGGTTGTTTCCAGACATGCCAGAAGTTCGGCAGCTTCGGCACGGAATACATCCGTGGGATTGAGAGCGGTCATGGGCAATATCGGGTCCGAACATGCGGAGCGCGTCTTCCGATCAGGGCGGTGCACCTCCGGACAAGACAGAACTCGCCGCAGAATCGACGGCTCGGTCCGAAGCCCGATGGCAGAACCGTAACGTTCGGCCGACGGACAACATTAGTTAGTCTCGGGCTAATTTTGCATTAATGCTGCGGGCTCGGATTAACATAATGCAGTTTGTCGGTTCATGCTCGTCAAAGGACGATTTTATACTGGTTTCGGCGGATGCTTTGAGCCGGGTGTCCGGTGCTCCTTCGATCCTGTGATCACGGCGCACCATGTGTGGGCCGGAGGGGCCATGACGCGGATGGTCTGGCCGGGCTTCATGGTTCTGCGGACCTGTCGAGGGAGCGCTCGCCCAACTCGCTGGCGCCTGCGACGGGCCGAGCCGAGGCCGTCGAAGCGGGCGCATGTGCTCCAGGCGCGCAGCGATGAGCTGACGCTTCCGCGAGATCGCTGGGAGGGCTGCCTCGGTTCTGGCTGCCTGCCCTCAACAGAACGCCCCTTGCGCAACTCATCCGACCGGCTCGGCGCGGGCGGCAGGGGGCTCCCCTCCTGCGGCGCCGGGGTCGATGAAACGCTCGCGCCGGCTTTGCTCCTCACACCGGCCCCGGCCGTCGCGGCTCACCCTCGTGACAAGCGCAGGCCGCCGGCGCCCGAAATGTTCGGCGGCTATTTAAGCTTTTATTTCAACGCGCTCTCTTTCGCCGGGCCGGTCTCCGCTCCGGCGGTGCGCGTTCCAGGGCATTTTCCAAGATCCTTGGATCACGAAGAATGCTGCCGCTACTCGATCATGCCGCATTCTCTCTCGCGGAACCGGCAACCACTTCCGCGGGCGATGCTCTAGAACAGGTCGATTCCGGCCAGTGGATCATCCTTATCCTGCGCCGACGTCTTCGCCGGGCTGTGGCCTAACAGGGCGGAGCTGAGGCGTTCCCGCACCTCGCTCAGGGTACAGCGGGCGATCATCGCCTCGATCCAGGCGGAATCGGGGGCTCTTGTGCCGATCGAGCCGGTTTCGGTGGCCGTGCCTTCCTCGAGCCGCCGCAATTCTGTTCCGGCGGCGCCCAGAGCGATCTGCAGATTCTGCAGGCGCTGCTTGGCGAGATCCTGGAACTGCATCGCGACGATCGCCGCCGAGACGTCGTCGGTGACGGCCTGCGTGGTTTCGGCGGTTCGTTGCAGCACCCCGGCGAAGCGGGAGCTCTGCTCGACGAGAGCCTGCATCGCCATGCCGACGCGGGCCTCGGCGTTGCGGCTCTCCTCCGACATATCGATGGCGGCGATATCGTGGACGAGGGCATGGCTCGTGCGCAGGCCGCTGGCGATCGAGCCGATCTGCCCCCGGATCACGCCGGAAAGCGTATTGATCGAGGCGGCGAGCGCGCGCACCTCGTCGGCCACCACCGCGAAGGCGCGGCCGGCATCGCCGGCGCGGGCGGCTTCGATTTTGGCATTGAGCGCCAGCAGGTTCGTCTGGCGGTTGATCTTTTCCACCTCGGCGACGCTGCCCTCGACGGAAGTCAGCGTGGTCAGGACGCCATCGAGGGTGCGCACCATCGTGCCGCCGGCCGACGACATCGTCGTGATCTTGTCGATCAGGGCGCGCAGCGTCTCGCCGAGGCCTGCGGCGACGTCGGCGAGGTGGAGGGTCTGGCCGTCGATCTGCACCGCCTGGACCGAGGAAACCAGGCCGCCGACAATCTCGGATTGGTCACGGGTCGTGGCGGCGATCCGCTGGAAGCGCTCGGACAGGCCGTGGACGCTGGTCTCGACATCCCCCGAGACGATGCCGATTTCGCCGATCAGCGCGTCGAGGGTCGCCCGCTGCTGCGCCGACAGGCCGAGCCAGGCTTGAAGAAGGTCGGCCGCGCCGGGTTGGGCGGCGGATGACAGGCCTCCCTGCGACCGCCACTGTTCGGGGGCCGGTCGCAGGGCTTCATGGGCCGCCTGAAAGGACATCGTCCGGCTTCCTCAAGTCTTCCAGGGTGGCCGGCTCCGATGGGCGGGAAGCGAAACCGGTCGGCCCTCACTCCGTGTGGTGATCGGCGGAGATCCAGCGCCGGGCGCGCCGGATCTCCGCCTAAATCCGAATCCGGTGACCCGCGAGGACCGGCCGGTTTCGATCCGAGCGTGAAAAGACCGGACCGATCCGGCCGATGAAGCACCGGATCACTTAACTTTTTTGATAATTCTTCAGCTTGAAGGAAAGGTTATGCACCGATGCGCGCCGGCAATGTCGGCCGCCCGCTAGAGCATTTTCCGAGGAAGTGGTTGCCGGTGCCGCACCCGGCGGGACGCCGCCTGGGCCCCTCGTTGCAATGTCGGCACCTTCCGTCGCGATCCGCCGGTGACACGAGGCTGCCTTCCGCGGCCCGGCGCCGCGCTTGATGGGCAAGGCTCCGGGGCGCGGACGATTCCGGCGTGGGTCCGTGAAAGTTGGGGAATGTTGTCGTCCGGCGCATTCGAGGCGTGGATTTACCGACATTTTAAGGAGCGGGCCCGCACCTTGTCTGTGCCGCGCCTCTTCCGGGTCCGGACCGCAAGAATAGACGATCATGTCCGACCCCATCACCCTTCCGCTTGCGCCCGATTGCAGTCTTCGGACTGTCAAGCCGCTGCAGGCCGACCTGATTACGGCCCTCGCCGGGGGGGAGGTCGTCGTGCTCGATTGCGCGCGGGTCGAGCGGGCCGACATCGCCTTCGTTCAGCTCGTCCTGGCGGCGTCCGGCACGGCCGAACGGAGCGGCAAGCGCATCGGCCTCAGCAATATGCCCGCTCCGGTGGCGGCAGCCTTCCAACGCGCGGGCGTCGCCGTCCCGCTCCTCACCCTCTCCTGAACCGTCGCTCCCGGCGGCCTCGCCAGGCCGGCGCGCCGGTGGTGGGACCGCTCTGTCCGTTTTCCGAGCCTGTTCGCGGCTCTGGCATTTCCCTCGCTCCGCCAGGCCGCTCGCCGCCGTCATCGCCAGTCGCTCCACGGCGTGAGCGGTCCGGAAGCGTCTTCCTCTGTCATCCGTCGAGGCTTGCCTCGGCCTAACCTCTTCCTCTTCTCGAAGGACCCGTATTCGGTATGGCTACCATTCTCGCTGTCGATGACTCTCCGAGCATCCGCCAGATGATCAAGGTCGTCCTCAGCCCCGCCGGTCACACGGTGATCGAAGCCGGCGACGGGGCCGAGGGCCTCGCCAAGGCCGGCAGCAGCGCCGTCAATCTCGTGATCACCGATCTCAACATGCCGGTGATGAATGGTCTGGAGATGATCACGAAGCTGAGGGGACTTCCCTCCTGCACCGGCGTGCCGATCCTGTTCCTGAGCACGGAGTCGGACGAAAACATCAAGCAGCAGGCCAAGCAGGCCGGAGCGACCGGTTGGATCACCAAGCCGTTCAAGCCGGAGCAGCTTCTGGCCGTGGTGGCCAAGCTGACCCGCGCCTGAAAGCTCAACCCGTCCAGGGCGGAATTCCGTGCAGCCGCGAGCCCGCGGCTGCCGCCATGGCAGAAGAGCCGAAAGAGATGGGCTGGCGACCCCGGCAGGGCTCGAACCTGCGACCTGCCGCTTAGAAGGCGGCTGCTCTATCCAGCTGAGCTACGGGGCCGGCACCGAGCGTCGTATCAGGCCCCTCGCGACCCGTCCACGTCAGAACTCCGGCCAGGGCCCCACCGCTTCCGTCATGCCGGTCCGCCATCGAGACGGAGGCCAGGGAGCAAGGATTCGGGACGAAGCCATCTGCTCTGAGAAGCGCGTGCCGCATCTCCTTGGTCTCTGCCGACCCTGTCGAACTGTGCCAGCCGACAAGCTGCTCCAACAAGATGGTAGAGGCTGCTCGCCGGAACCGTCAGTGAGAGCGGATGCCCCTCCTCGTCGGTGCGGTCGATCCAACAGCCCTGATGCGCTGGGCCGAGAAATCGTGCGAACAGCAGCGCGATCACATTCTCTCGCCAGTGAGCTCGGCCGGTGGCGCAACGCGGCGTCCAAGCAAGCATCGCGGCGCGGAGGGCCTCGGTATGCGGCCACAACCGGGTCGTGCCGGCGCGGACATTTCCCTCCTCATCGGTGAGGTCGGGAATCGATCCGTCGAGGGCCACCGTCGCTTCCGCGACCTGGTAGAGGTGCCGAGCAAGGGTGGGGACGGGTCGCGCGGTCAGCCGGGCGTGTTCCGTGAGGAGCCACGCCCACTCGAAATGGTGCCCCGGCTCGAACGCATAGGGCGGGGTCTGGAGCGGCACGAGGCGCTCGTCGTAGAACTCCACGAGGACGCGGCCGGCTCCTTGCAGGAAGCGCCGTTCCATCAGCCCGATGAGCTGCCCGGCCCGTCCGGCATAGCCGCGGTCGGGGCAGGCCTCATGCAGGGCGAGCAGCGCCTCGACCAGATGCATGTGCGGATTCTGGCGGCGGCCCCCGCCGCCCTCCGGCAGGCTCTCCCGGTATCCGCCCGTCTCGGGCAACGCCATCCGCGTATCGAGGAAGTTCAGCGTCGCGTCGGCGATGTCGAGATAGAACGAGCGTCCGGTCAGGCGCGCCATCCAGGCGAGGGCGAACAAGGCGAAAGCCTGGGCGTACAGGTCGCGCCCGCTGTCGCGAACGGCCCCGTCCGCATCGACGGAGAAGGCGAATCCGCCCCCACCGCCCTGATCCATGAAGCAGGCGAGCATCTCCTGGGCCGCCCGCTCCGCGCATTCGCCGCCAGGATACCAGCCCCGGATCTCCGCGAGCGCGAAGACGTGGATCTGCCGGGCCTGGACCATCAGCCGCCGCGCTGCGCCGTCGATCGGCCGGGCGTCGCGGTCGAGCGCCTCATGGAACAGGCCCGTGCGCCGATCGAAGCCGCTCCCCGCCCAGAGCGGAAGGGCGCTCTCCCGCAGCCAGGCGACGAGATCGGGCCTCATCGCTCGGCCTCAGCGGGGAGCCGCGGAGCGGACCGGATGAGGGGGTGGACGAAGGCGAGCAGCGAGCCGCCGCGATAAAGATGGCCGGGGATGCCGGCGGCGGCCGCCGCCGCCAAGTCGCGGGCCGAATCGCCGATCAGGAAGCTCCCGGCGCGATCGACGGTGTAGGCGGTTACCAGATCCTCGATCAGGCCCGGCGCCGGTTTGCGGCACCCGCAGGTGGCGCGATAGGCCTCGATGACGGCCTCCGGATGGTGCGGGCAGTAGCGGAAGGCATCGATCTCGGCCCCGTGCCGGCGCAGATCCTCCTGCATGTGCCGATGCAGGGCCTGCACCGCGTCCTCGTCGAACAGCCCGCGGGCGATGCCGGACTGATTGGTGACGACGAAGACGAGGAAGCCGCTCGCCTTGAGGAGGGCCACGGCCGCGATGGCGTCCGGCATCCAGCGGAAGCGGTCGAGCGTGCCGACATAGCCCAGATCCTCGTTGAGGACCCCGTCGCGGTCCAGGAACACCGCGCGCCGACCCGGCGGCGCGTCGAGGCGCTGTGCGCCAAGGAGACCGTCGCCGAGGGGTGTGGGTCCGCTCTCGTTGCGCTCGTCTGTCCTGAAGCGGTCGGACACGCCGTCATGCCTCGTCGTCAGGCCAGGGCCGTGTCGGTCCAGGGGCGCGGCACGCGGACCGTGCCCACGAGTTCCGCCGGATCGACGGCGACGAAACAGGGCATGACCTCACAGGCCGCCCCTTGGGACGCCGCGCGCCGCCTCGGCCGGAACGAGGGGCAGGACAAGCGAAAGGACGGCAGGGGCCGCTCATCCCAGCGCGGCCAAGCTCGGGAGCGCCATCGCCGCACGGCACGCGGAGAAGATCGCGGCGCCCTCCGGAGTGAACCGCGCATGCGCATCCACGACGCCGAGGCCGGCCGCGTAGTTGCTCCGGTTGCGCGCCAGTTTCTCGGTGGCCAGCCGTCGCTCCTCCCGCGTCAGAAGGGGAGTCGCGAGCAGTTGCTCGAGGGCGTAATTCATCCGGGCCAGCACGTAGGTGGCGTGGACGATGCCCTCGATCGGGCGCGGATCCGCCCGCAGCGGCGAGGCGAAGCGGGCCTCCGGCCCGTTGGTGGTCAGATCGGCGCCGAGCGTCAGGCCGAACAGCAGGGCGTGGGCGCATTCGTGCGCCAGCGCCTCCACCATCGTGATCCTGTCCGGGATGCGGCTGGGGTTGAGCATCACCGCTCCCCACAGAAACACCGTCGCCGCCCCGCCGAAGCTGCCGCGGGCATTGGTGGCCAGCACGATCTCGTGGCCGAGCCGGTCGCATTCGTCGGCCAAGGCCGGGCTGGCTGCCTGCATCAGCCCGCGCGCCTCCGCGACGAGCCGCGTGAGGCGGTCGACCTCCTCCGCCGGGGGCGATTGCAGGTCGAGCGGGCGGGTCGGGTCGCTGTCGATCACCGCGCGGTAGAGCGTGACGTCGGTGCCCAGCCGGTCGGGTCCGAGCCCGACCACCCGTCCCGGTGCGGGCGGGGGCGCTGGCAGGGCGCCGAGCAGGGCAGAAGCGGCTGCCGAAACAGCGGGCCCGTCGAGGGCCAGTACGGCTTGGACCAGGGCGTGATAGAGCGCCCAGAGCCGGGCCGGCACCGGCCCGGCCAGAACCTGCGCCCGCCACGCGTGCCGATCTCCGGAGATCGGCACGCGGGCGCGGGCAGCCTCGCCGAGCACGGCGGCGCAGCTATCGGCCAGGCTGTGGCGGATGGCGCCGTCGATCCGCACGGCACGCTCGGACACAGGCTCGAAACGAAAGTCAGTCATCGGTCCGGGCGATATTCCATCCGCGACAGCGCGAGACAAACAACGCGCCCGCCTCTCATACAAGGCCGGAGCAGCCCATTGGCGGCAATTTGGGACGCTGGTTCAACGGCCCCGCATTGACTGGATAAGCCTGATCCAGGATTTTCATAAACTGAAAAATCGCGGCGTAAATCAGCGAGATATCCGCATAAGCGGTCCGCTCGCGCTGCAAAATTGATACGATCCGGGGCTGTCTCAGAATGCGCGACGATGCGGTGACCACGAGCATGACACGCTCGGCGCTCGAGGACTTGCGCGCGTCCCTGGCCGGGCGTCCGCTGCTGGGCTTCGACACGCAGGCCTGGGTCACGGGAGGGAGCACGGGCGCCAAGCCCGCCTTCGTCGGGGGCCCCTCCTACAGCAGTGCGACCTATACGGTGGGCCCCGGCCAAACCTCCTCGGGCTTGGTGGTGTCGAGCGGCCAGTCCGATGTCGTCAGTGGCGGTGGCGTGGCGCAATCGACCCAGGTGCTGAGCGGCGGCGTGCAGCAGGTCGGTTATGGAGGCACGGCCAGCGGGACGCAGGTGGCCGGCGGCGGCGCCGAGCAAGTCTCCTATGGGGGCACTGCCAGCGGCTCCGTGATCTCCGGCGGTGGCCAGCAGCAGATCACCTACTCCGGCAACGCCAACGGCACCGAGGTGTCGAGCGGCGGCTTGCAGAATGTGCTCAACGGCGGCACAGCGAGCGGCACGCAGGTGGCGAGCGGCGGTATCGCGTATGTGGCGGGCGGCACGGCGAGCGGCACGCAGGTGGCGAGCGGCGGCACCCTCGTCGTCCAGTCCGGCGCTTCCGCCGTGGATACCACCGGGCCCGGCACGGTGACCTCGACGGGCGTGATCTACTCGACCCCGACCGGGGCGGGTTATGCGCCGATTGTGGCCTCCGGCATCGTGGTCAGCGGCGCCAACAGCTTCGTGGACGTGCTGGCCTCCGGCACCCTCTCCGGCGCCACGATCGGCAGCGGCGCCGGCATCCTCAGCGGTGGCAAGTCAGGCGCCACCGTGTTGTCCGGTGGCACGGCCGACGGCACCGTGGTGGTGGACGGGGGCAGGCAGTCCGTCTTGAGCGGCGGCACGGCGAGCGGCACCGTGGTGTCGAGCGGCGGCTACGAATCCGTGGGCGGCACGGCCACGGGAACGGTGGTGTCGAGCGGCGGCGTGCAGCAGGTCGACTATCTCGGCACGGCGAGCGGCACCGTGATCTCCGGCGGCGGCCTGCAGCAGGTCAATTATCTCGGCACGGCCAGCGGCACCGTGATCTCCGGCGGCGGCCTGCAGCAGGTCAATTACAGCGGCACCGCCAACGGCACCGTGGTGTCGAGCGGCGGCTTGCAGGTCGTGTCCGGCTACGGCAGGGCGAGCGGCACCCAGGTGGCGAGCGGCGGTATCGAATATCTGTCGGCCGGCGCGACGGCTTCGGGCACGCAGGTGTCGAGCGGCGGCATCCTCGTCGTCCAGTCCGGCGCTAGCGCCGTGGATAC
>DYYG01000021.1 GCA_020741775.1 Methylorubrum populi | reverse complement strand
GCCTTGTCGATCTGGTCGTAGGCCGTGAAGGTGGCGCCGCCGGACTCGGCCAGAACCTTCGTGATCGCCGCCGTCAGCGACGTCTTGCCGTGATCGACGTGCCCGATCGTGCCGATGTTGCAGTGCGGCTTCGAACGGGTGAACTTTTCCTTGGCCATCGTGCAATCCTACCGCGGGACCGGCCGCAGCCGGGCGTAAAGGCGCGGACCGCTTAGAGGCTTGCGCGGCGATGATCAAGCGTCTGGTTTGCCGAGAACAGAGATTGCCGCACCGGGAACTGTGATCTCCCTGGCAAAACGGACCCCGCGCCATCATTCCGGGAAGCGAGATCGGTGGCCGGGACACCCATGGCAGGCTCTCAGGGCGCGTCGTCGCCGACCGTCTCGTAGAGCAATTGGGCTTCCGGGGCGCCGCCGCGGCGCTCGCCGAGATCGAGCACCCGGACCAGCATCGTGCCGTGCGGGGCAGCGACGGTGAGGACATCGCCGCAATGGACCGCCTTGGCCGGTGCCTCGGCGCGGGTCCCGTTCACGCGGACATGGCCGTCGGTGACGAGCCGGGCCGCCATGGAGCGGGTTCGGGCGAAGCGCGCGAACCACAGCCATTTGTCGAGGCGCTGGCGCCCCGCGGTCACGGTGCGCCTGCGTGGACGCATCGCCCCGGAAGACGGGACGATACCGGCCGGCAGGCATCCCGGCCCGGATCGTGTGTCCAGGCCGGACTGCCGGGGTCGCAGGCCCTCAGCGCTTGCCCCCGTCCGATTCGAGCTTCGCCTTCAGCGCGGCCAGGGCGGCGAAGGGCGAATCCGGATCGGGCTGGCGCTCGCGGCGCGGCGGGCGCTGCTCGGCATTGGGGCGACGGTTCTCGTCGCGGCGGTCGGGCCGGTTGCGGCCGCCCTGGTGGTCGCGGCGCGGACCGCCATCTCCCCGGGCCTCGCCGCGTCCTTCCCCCCTCGCCTCGCCTCTTGCCTCGGCGCGGGGCGGACGGCCGCCCTCCGGACGGTCCTCGCGGGGACGGCGCGGGCCATCGCCCCGCCGCTCGCCCTGGCGCCCCTCCTGTCGGCCATCTTGCCTGCCATCCTGCCGGCCCTGGCCACGTCCCGGCCGCGGGCCGGAGTGACGCTGCGGGCGGTGCAGGTGCCACACCTCGACCGTCTCGGGGGCCGCCGGCTCGGCGGCTTCGGTGGATTCCTCCCCCGCCGCTGCCTCGGTGGCGGGTTCGTCGGCAGGAACCGCCGAATCAGCGGCGTCCACGGCCTCGACCTCGCCGGTCGCGGCGGCGGCCTCGGCGGCTTCCGCCGTCTCGACCGGCATCGGCGCCGCGGCCTCGGGAGCTTCGGCGCTGGCCGGAGCTTCCGTCGGGGGCTCCTCGGCGGCTGCCTCGCTCGCTTCCGGCGCGGACGGCTGGTCGTCGGCCTGCGCGGCCTCGGCCGGGGTTTCGGCCGAGTTCTCGGCCTCGGTCACGGACTCGGGAGCAGTCTCGGACTCTGCCGCTTCATCGGCCGGAGCCTCGGCGGTCGCGGCCTCCGGTGCAGCCTCGGCGGGCCGCGCGGCGGGCACGGTCGGAGCGGCGGGGAGCAGCGGCACGGTGATGGCCGGGCCGGGGCGGGTCTGCGCGACGTAGCCGAGCGACTTCAGGATCGAGGCGAAATCCTCGCCCGAGCAGCCGACCAGCGAGGTCATGTTCACCGTCGCCACGAAGCCGTCGCCGTCGGCGCTGCCGGCCGGAGGTTCACCCGGCGTGGTGCCGGGCCGGTAGGCGATGGCCGGACGGATCAGGTCGGCGAGCCGCTCCAGGATATCGACGCGCACCGCCCGCTCACCGCAGACGCGGAAGCCGGCGGCCCGGTAAAGACCCTTGGCGATGGAGGGATCGACCTTGATCGACGTCCGGCCGGAGCCCGCCAGATGGGCGATCTCATCGAGGCCCGGCTGGTCGAGGCCGCCGTTCTTGAGCGCCCAGAGTTGGGCGGCCAGCGTCCGCGGCGCCGGCTTCAGCAGCGCCGGCAGGAAGATGTGGTAGGCGCCGAAGCGCACGCCGTGGCGGCGGAGATTGGCGCGCCC
This sequence comes from Methylorubrum populi, assembly GCA_020741775.1. Lineage (GTDB taxonomy): Bacteria > Pseudomonadota > Alphaproteobacteria > Rhizobiales > Beijerinckiaceae > Methylobacterium > Methylobacterium populi_B. Next base: position 9,427 of record DYYG01000021.1, on the reverse strand, counting down.
GTCCTGATCGAGGGTGCGCATCTCGTGGGCGACCTTGGCCCGCTCCAGCACGCCGAGGGCCTCGACCACCTGATAGCCGATGCCGCGGGCGAGCCCGGTGAGGTCGGCGGCGGTTTCGATCTCCATCAGCGGGCCGAGCAGGCGCACCACATGGGCGCGCAGCCACGCGGTCAGCCGGGTTTCGACCTTCTCGCGGGAGGCGCCGGCGAGGCTGTCGTCGGCGACGAGGCGAAGCCCCGGCTCGAACAGCTTGTCTCCCGGCACCAGCTTGGCGACCGGATCGCCGGTCCAGCGGATCACGCCGTCATGCGACAGGACCAGCGAGGCGTCGGCGGCCGAGGCGAATCGCTCGGCCCGCCCCTCGATCTCGCCCGACAGCGCCTTCTCGGCGGCGGAGCGCAGGGTCTTGGCTTCCTGCCCCTCGGCTTGCGGGTCGGGCACGAATTGGAAACCGTGAAGACGGCCCACATGTTGACCCTCGACGGTGACGTCACCGCCGGGGGTGATCTCGGCTTCCAGCATCGTCTTCTCTCTCAAGCGCCGCATCAGGACGCTGGTGCGCCTGTCGACGAAGCGGCTCGCGAGGCGCTCGTGCAGGGCGTCGGATAGTCTGTCCTCTACCCGACGCGTCTCGCCCTGCCAATGCAGAGGATCGAGCAACCAGTCGGGCCTGTTCGCCACGAAGGTCCAGGTCCTGCCTTGCGCGATGCGCTGGGACAGGGCGTCGATGTCGCCGTCGGTGCGGTCGATCATCGCCACGTGGCGGGCGAACCAGTCGTTGGGGATGCGGCCGGCCATGCCGCGCATCAGGAAGCGGTAGAGCTGCGCCACGAGGTCGGCATGGGTCTGCGGATGGACCTTGCGGTAATCCGGCACGCCGCAGGTGTCCCATAGCCGGCGCACCGCCGCCGGGCCCTTGGCGAGATCGCGGATATCCTCCTCGCGCATCAGGATTTCCAGCGCCTGCTGGTCCTCGCCCATCGGCGCGCGGGTCAGACCCGCCTCGTGCGGATGCTCGTCGAGGCTCGCCTGCAGGCGCTCCAGCGAGGCGAAGTCGAGGTCAGGATTGCGCCATTGCAGGATGCGCAGCGGCTCGAAATCGTGGGTTTCCAGCGCCTCCACCATCTCCGGCTCGAAGGGCGGGCAGCGGCCGGTGGAGCCGAAGGTGCCGTCGGAGGTGTGGCGGCCGGCGCGGCCGGCGATCTGGCCCATCTCCGCCGGGGTCAGCTTGCGGAAGCGGCTGCCGTCGTATTTCCAGTTGGCGGCGAAGGCGACGTGATCGACATCGAGGTTGAGCCCCATGCCGACCGCGTCGGTGGCGACGAGGTAGTCCACGTCGCCGGATTGGTAGAGTTCGACCTGGGCGTTGCGGGTGCGGGGCGAGAGAGCGCCCAACACCACCGCCGCCCCGCCCCGCTGGCGCCGGATCAGCTCGGCGATGGCGTAGACCTCCTCCGCCGAGAAGGCGACGATGGCCGTGCGGTGCGGCAGCCGCGAGATCTTCTTCTCGCCCGCGAAGGTGAGTTGCGACAGGCGCGGGCGGGTCGTCGTCTGCACGCCGGGAATCAGCGACTGCACCAGGGGCAGCATGGTCGAGGAGCCGATCAGCAGCGTCTCCTCGCGTCCGCGCCGGTAGAGCAGGCGGTCGGTGAAGACGTGGCCGCGATCCATGTCGGCGGCGAGCTGGATCTCGTCGATCGCCACGAACGCGACCTCAAGGTCGCGCGGCATCGCCTCGATGGTGCAGATCCAGTAGCGGGGCCGGTCCGGCTTGATCTTCTCCTCGCCGGTGACGAGGGCGACGTTCTCGGCGCCGACCTTGGCGACGACACGCAGATACACCTCGCGGGCGAGCAACCGCAGGGGCAGGCCGATCATACCGGTCGGATGCTGGAGCATCCGCTCGATCGCCAGGTGGGTCTTGCCCGTATTGGTCGGGCCGAGCACCGCGGTGACCCCGTGCGCGCGGGCCTCGCGGTGAAGGGTGCGAAGCGTCATGCTTGAGCGTCGGCCCGAAAGGTGATCACCGGCCTGTGTGAAAAGCCGGTGCGTCGACAATGGCTTCAGGCTCGATCCTGAGCTTTCGCATCAGGAAGGTGCCTCAAGGGCGGCGGTCCCTACGGCGCGAGGGCCGTCGGAGAAAGAGAGGGAAGCCGGGCACGCAGGCCCCGCATCGGGGAGGAACCGCTACCGGCGCGGAGGCGCGAGCGGCGGCCTCCCCTCATATGGGATGCCGGGGCCGGGCGCGCCAGCGGGGGCATCGAGGCCGGGATACGCGTAGATGTCGATCCTGGGCTGCGGCTGTTGCGGCGTCAGGTCGGTGCAGAGGGTGTCGGGCATCGCCGTCAGCGGTCCCCGGCGGGGCGGACGGTGCTCGATCACCTGGGCGGAGGAGAAGGCATCGCCGCCGCAATCGGGGCCCGCCCTGAGGGGCTCCCCGGCCCGTGTCGCGCCCGAGGAGAGGAGCGGCAGGGCAAGGCAGGCGATCCGCAGCGTGTTCCTGCTGGGTGTGGCCATCTTAAGCTGAAGCATGGCAAGCCTCGCGGCCATTGTCGGAGCCGGTTCGAAGGCGCTCGATCCCGCGCTCGCCCTGGAAGATCCGTCGAGGCCGCCGCTCCGCGTCGGCACCTCGGGATGAGGGCGAGGGTGGAAGGAGCGCGCCGCGCCGGTCTTCGGTCGGACGACGCTAAGGCTGCGTCAGGCTCGCATCGGCGACCGTGGCGGTCGGCTGCGCCTCGCTGCCCTTCGCCGTTCCCGTCGGTCCCCCGGTCTGAGTCCAGCGGGTCGCCTCGATGATGTTGGTGCCGAGGGTGGTGCGGACCGAGATCCGCATCGGCACCAGCACCCGCGTACCCTCGACGGGGGCGAGCCAGACCGACATGTCGCGGTTCTCTTCCATGAACTTCACCCCCGGCCGGTCGGGCCGGTGGCCGGCGATGGCGACGTAGCGGGCGTTGCAGACGAGGACCGGGCCGCTATAGCCGGGCTTCTCCACCTGCCGGGTCTCGCCGTAGCTCAGGACCACGTTGAAGCGGGTCGCTCCGTCGAAGACCGGGAGCGTGCGATTGCAGTTTTCCGGATCGGTCAGCTCGGCCCGGGCGCGGGCCGGCATCATCAGGGCGCTCGCCGGATCGATCACGCCGCGCTTGGCGGCGGCCGTGACCGGCACCCGGTCGCCGGTATCGAGCAGCGGCGGGGTGATCTCGGCCTGGGTGACGTTGCCGTTGGCCAGCGCCATCCGCACGGCGATGCCGGAATTGCTGGTGCGGGTGGCGATGGCGAAGCTGTTGGGGAGCGGCGCGGCGTTGCCGCCCGAGATGCCGCCCGAGGAGCGGGCCGAGCCCTGGCCGCCGGTCACCGCGCCAACGAGGCCGGTCAGTACCGCCGAGACATCCATCCGGTAGCGCGCGCCTTCGAAGGCTCCGGTCAGCTGGGCGTTGCCGATCGGGATACCCGCCAGATTGACGCTGTAATCGACCGAAACCCCTGTCGGCGCAGCCTTCGCCGATCTGGCCTTGTGCGAGCGCGGCGCGGCCTGCGCGCCGGCCGAGACGGCGAGCGCCCCTGCGAGGAGGAGGATATGGGCGCGGCGGAAGGAAGATGCGCGCATGATCGAGACTCTGGGCTCCACGCTCCGGCACGGCTCGGAGCGAGTCGTTCCAGATGAGCGAGCTTATCGCGCTCCATGGTTAACAGACGGTTCGGTGCGTGCCAGGGCCGGCGAGCGCGACCCGCCCAATCAGGTCTCCGGCGTCCAAGCCTGCCCATGATAGACGAAGCGGACACCTTCGCTGGCCAGAGCCGCGAGACCGCTGAAGGCGGGATCCTTGACCGTGATGACGCTGGTGGGGATGACCCGCATCTGTCCCGCGAACGGCGCCTTGCGCTCGAAGGCTTCGCGGAAGCGGCCCTCCCGCAGCACCGTGACGATCCGGGGGGCGATGCCGCCACCGATATAGACCCCACCGGTGGCCAGGAAGGTCAGGGCCAGATCCCCGCAGACACGGCCCAGGAGCTTGCCGAACAGGGCGAGCGCGGCCCGCGCCTGCGGGTCCTCGCCCGAGAGGCCGGACCGGGTGATCTCGGCGGGATCGTGAAGCGAGCCGTCGCCTCCGGCGTTCACCGCACGCAGAGCGGCGTGAAGCCGCGCGAGGCCGGAGCCAGAGAGAACCGTTTCCACGGTCACCCGCCCCTCCACCCGTTCGAGAGCCGGCCAGATCTCGGCCTCCTCCGCATCGGTCGGGCCGAGATCGGTATGGCCGGCCTCGGTCGAGACGACGGCGAGACGGTCCTCGTAGGGCATCAGCGCCGCGGCGCCGAAGCCGGTGCCCGGCCCGAGCACGAGGCGGGGCCCGTCGGCGTCTCCCCGCTCCGGCCCGATGGGGGTGAGTTCGTCGGGGGCGATGCCGGCAGCGCCTGCCGCCACGGGCACGTAATCGTTGACGAGGGCGACGCGGGAGAGCCCGAAATCCCGTCCGATCGCGGCGGCGTCCACGAGCCAATCGGCATTGGTGAGCTGCACCGCCGGCGCATCGACCCGGCCGGCAATCGCCAGGATCGCCGAACGCGGCGCGGGGGCACCGCTTGCCGCCAGGGAGGCCCGGATCGCCGCGCTCGGGTGAGGATGCCCGGCGGTCGATTCGCGGGAGAGGAGGCGTGGCTCACCGCCCTTCGTCTCGATCAGGCCGAAGCGGGCATTCGTGCCGCCGATATCGCCGATCAGCACCGGGAATTCGAACATCCGTCCCTCGCTCTCGTCGTCTCTGCCGTGATCCGGGAAATGATCCGGGAAGTTTTGTACCGCGCTGTTCCGGAAGCCGGCGAAACCCTCTCGGGCCATGCTCCCAAAAAGGGTCCGCCCGCCGCGCGGCAAGCGCCGCCGAAGCGGAGTCGCTCGGTATCGGTCGCTCGCGGCCCCGATCCCGTCAGGCGGGGGGCAGCGTCTCGGGATCGATCGGAGCCCCTTCCGCCCAGGCGGCGATCAGGGCCCGCACCTCCGCCGGAGAGGCGAGGCGGCGGCGCGCCACCGTCTCGCCCTCGCCGATGCGCACGCTGATGCCGCCATCCTCGTTGACGGAGGCGAAGGCGATTTCGTCGGTGCGGTCGTCGCCCAGAAAAATCGCCCGGCGCCCGGCATAGGGGGGCGCCTCGGAAAAGGCACGGATGGCGTGGCCCTTGGTGGCACTGGCGGGGACGATCTCGCCCACCGCCTTGCCGAGCTGGAGCCGATAGGCGGAGCCGAGATCGTGCGCCACGGCCTTGACGATCGCCTCCGCCGCCTGCGCATCCCCCGGTGCCGCGAGCCGCCAATGCACGGCGACCGAAGCCCCCTTGTCCTCTATCAGCACGGCTTCGTAGCGGGCGGTCTCCGCGTGCAGCCGCTCGACGCCGGCCCGGAGATCGGGATGATCCTCCGCCCGCCCGCCGGTCAGCTCGCCATCCACCCGCCGCTCGACCCCGTGCAGGCCCGCCACGTCGAAGCGGGCGGGCTTCAGGAAGTCGTCGATGACCGTCACCGGCCGGCCGGTGACGATGGCGAGCGCCCCACCGAGCCGGTCGCGCAGACGCTCCAGCGCGGGCACGAGGGCGGGATCGACCTGCACCGCGTCGGGGCGGGGGGCGATCTCGACCAAGGTCCCATCGAAATCGAGGAACAGGGCATAACCCGATCCAGGGCCAGCGGCGTCGCTCACGGCGTCCTCCTTCCGAATGACTCGCGGACCCCGCTCATCCGGCCGTCCCTGGACGGCGTTTGGAGCTAGGTCCTTGTTTTCGCACCGGCTTTTCGGCTGGCCGGCGATCGGCTTCCGGGGCGCTGCTCTAGCATGGGCGGCCGGCGCGACAAACCGGCGACACCAGAAACAACGCCGGGGCCCCTGCGGCCCATCCCCGGCCGGTGCCGTGCCGCGCCGGCGGCGGGCCGGCGACGGGCCGGGTTGTGGCCCTCCGCTCCCTCTCGCTACAGGGGAGCCGGAGACGCGCGGGAGGGCCGAGCATGCCGATCGAGATCGAAACGGATCCCAAGGAGGTTGGGCTGTGTCCCGACCGGCTGGAACGGGTCGATGCCTGGATGCGGCGATACGTCGAGACCGGGCGCCTTGCCGGCTTGTCGGTTGCCGTGATGCGCGGCGGCAAGACCGCCTTCTTCCGCGCCCACGGCCAAGCCGACCTCGCCCGGAGCAGGCCGTTCACCGCCGACACGATCCTCCGCATCTACTCGATGACCAAGCCGCTGACCTCGCTGGCGGTGCTGATGCTGTACGAGGAGGGCCGTTTCCAGCTCGACGACCCGGTCAGCCGCTTCCTGCCCGAATTCGCCGAGATGCGGGTGATGACCGGCGGCAACCGGGCCAAGCTGGAGACGGAGCCGGCGCTGCGCGCCATCACCATCCGCGACCTGCTCACCCATACCAGCGGCCTGACCTACGGCTTCATGGAGGCGACCCTCGTCGATGCGCTCTATCGCCGGGACGAGATCGACTTCCAGACCTCTTCCCTGCCCCTCGGTGAGCTGGTGGCAAGGCTGGCCCGCCAGCCGCTGCTGGCGCAGCCCGGAACCGAGTGGAACTACTCGGTCGCCACCGATGTGCTCGGCCATCTCGTGGCGGTGATCTCCGGCCAGGATTTCGGAGATTTCATGCGCGAGCGCGTCCTGCGCCCGCTGCGGATGCACGACACCGATTTCTTCGTCCCGGAGGAGAAGCAGGGGCGCTTCGCCGCCAATTACGTCTTCGACCGCGAAGGCAAGCTTCGCCTCTACGACGACAGTGTCGGCAGCCGCTTCCTGACGCCCCCTCCTCTCGCCTCGGGCGGAGGCGGCCTGGTCTCGACGGCCGGCGACTACCTGCGCTTCTGCCGGCTGATCCTGAATCTCGGCGAACTCGACGGCGTGCGCCTTCTCGGCCGCAAGACCGTGGAGCTCATGCTGATGAACCACCTGCCGGGCGATCTCGCCGCCATGGGCCAGCCGCGCTTCGCCGAGTCCTCCTATGCCGGCATCGGCTTCGGGCTCGGCGTCTCGGTGATGCTCGATCCGGCGCGTGCCCAGATCGTCGGCACGCCGGGCGAGGTCTCGTGGGGCGGGGTGGCGAGCACCTCCTTCTGGATCGACCCGGACGAGGACATGGCGGTGGTGCTGATGACCCAGCTCGTCCCCTCCTCCGCCCTGCCCCTGCGGCGCGAATTGCGGGTGCTGACCTACGCCGCGCTGGAGGCCTGAAAGGCGCGGCGGGACACAGAGCCAGGGAACGAAAGCGCGGCCTTTAACATGTGTGACAGGGGGCTCGGCCGGCCCCCGGCGCCGTGCTGGGCGGCTGCCGCGCGTGGCAGAGCTGCCCTCGACGAGATCGGGAAACCTGAGCGGAATGGACGAGACAGCCGAGCGGACGCGCAAGGGCCGGCGGGGGTTGCGGATGCAGGTCAACCCGCCGGTCTTCTTCACCTCGGCCGGTCTGGCACTTGCCTTCGCCGTGGGGGCGGCGCTGTTTCCAGTGCGGGCCAAGGCGCTGTTCGATGCGCTGCAGGCCGGCATCGTGCACGAGTTCGGCTGGTTCTACATCGCGGCGGTGGCCGGCTTCCTGGGCTTCGCGCTGTTCCTGATGCTCAGCCGCTACGGCGACGTGCGCCTGGGGCCGGACGACAGCGAGCCCGATTATAGCTACCTGTCGTGGTTCGCGATGCTGTTCAGCGCCGGCATGGGCATCGGCCTGATCTTCTTCGGCGTGGCCGAGCCGATCCAGCACTACGCCGCGCCGCCCGTGGGGGAGGGCCGCACCATCGAGGCCGCCCAGCGGGCGATGGTCCTGACCTTCTTCCATTGGGGCCTGCACGCCTGGGCGATCTATATCGTCGTGGGGCTGGCGCTCGCCTATTTCGCGTTCCGCCGCGGGCTGCCGCTGACCGTGCGCTCGGCCCTGCACCCGCTGATCGGCGACCGGATCAACGGACCCATCGGCCACGCGATCGACATCTTCGCCGTGCTCGGCACGATCTTCGGCGTCGCCACCTCCCTCGGCCTCGGTGTGTTGCAGGTGAATGCCGGTTTCAACCACCTGTTCGGCCTGCCGCTCAACACTCCGGTCCAGATCGCCCTCATCGTCGCCATCACGGGCTGCGCCACGCTCTCGGTCGTCTCCGGGCTCGACAAGGGCATCAAGATCCTGTCCGAGCTCAACATCCTTCTGGCCGTGCTGCTGCTGCTCTTCGTGCTGGTCACCGGCTCGACGGTGTTCCTGCTCCAGGCCTTCGTCCAGAATCTCGGCGCCTATCTCGGCTCGGTGGTCCAGCGGACGCTGCAGACCTACGCCTACCGGCCCAATCCCTGGCTCGGCAGCTGGACCCTGTTCTACTGGGGCTGGTGGATCGCGTGGTCGCCCTTCGTCGGCATGTTCATCGCGCGGATCTCACGCGGGCGCACCATCCGCGAATTCGTGACCGGCGTGCTGCTGGTGCCGGTGCTGTTCACCTTCTTCTGGATGACGGTGTTCGGCAACACCGCCATCGAGATGGACCGCAGCGGCGCCCTGGCGCTCTCGGACATCGTCAAAGACAACATGCCCGTCGCCCTGTTCGAGATGCTCGGGCACCTGCCCTTCGGCACGATCGCCTCGGGGCTGGCGACACTCCTCGTCATCTTCTTCTTCGTCACCTCCGCCGATTCCGGTGCCCTGGTGATCGACATGATCACCTCCGGCGCGGCGGAGGATCCGCCGGTCTGGCAGCGGGTGTTCTGGGCGGTGACCGGGGGAGCCATCGCCGCCGTGCTGCTGGTGGCCGGTGGCCTTGAGGCGCTTCAGACCGCCGCCATCGCCAGCGCCCTGCCCTTCTCCGTGGTGATGATCTTCATCTGCTACGGCCTGTTGCGGGCGCTCCAATCGGAGGGGCGCAGCGGCGGACTCGACCTGTCCACCGCCTCCGACCGGGCGTCGGCGGGAGTGCCCTGGCAGGAGCGGTTGGCGGCGATCACCCAATCCTATCGCAAGGAGGAGCTGACCGCCTTCCTCGATGAGACCGCCGCGCCCGCCCTCGAGGCCGTGGCGGCGCAGATGCGAGAGAGCGGATTAGCGCCCGAGGTGGTGCGCGCGCAGGAGCGCGTCGATCTCGTGATCCCGCACAGCGACCGCGCCGCGTTCCGCTACGGCATCCGCGTGCGCGGCTTCCGGATGCCCAGCTTTGCCTGGGTGGAGAACCCGGCCAAATCCTCCGACGAGCGTCATTACCGGGCTCTGGTCCAGACCTCGGAGGGAGATCGGCCGCATGACGTGACGGGCTATAGCCGCGACCGACTCATCGACGATCTGCTGAAACGCTATGCCCGATTCCGGGCGGTTCGCGGCGCTCACTGATACGGGATCCTGTACCTGAAGGCTGGCCGTGATTTGATACGGCTTGGGCGTCCGGCGCTCTTACGAGATCCAGGTCTGTTCCC
>DYYG01000020.1 GCA_020741775.1 Methylorubrum populi | reverse complement strand
GCCTTGTCGATCTGGTCGTAGGCCGTGAAGGTGGCGCCGCCGGACTCGGCCAGAACCTTCGTGATCGCCGCCGTCAGCGACGTCTTGCCGTGATCGACGTGCCCGATCGTGCCGATGTTGCAGTGCGGCTTAGTGCGGGAAAACTTTTCCTTGCCCATCAGAGCCTCCTAAAGTTCAAATGACTTGTGAAAGAAGCGGTGGCTTACGCGTACTTCGCGATGACCTTCTCGGCCTCGCCGCGCGGCACCTCTTCGTAGTGATCGAACTGCATCGTGAAGTTGGCGCGCCCCTGGGAGAAGGAACGCAGCTGGTTCACGTAGCCGAACATGTTGGCCAGCGGCACCATCGCGTTGATGACGTTGGCATTGCCCCGCATGTCCTGGCCCTGGATCTGGCCGCGGCGGGAGTTGAGATCGCCGATGACCGAGCCGGTATACTCCTCGGGAGACACCACCTCGACCTTCATCACCGGCTCCAGCAGCACCGAGCCGCCCTTCTGCAGCGCCTCGCGGAAGGCGGCGCGGGAGGCGATCTCGAAGGCCAGAGCCGAGGAGTCGACGTCGTGGTAGGCGCCGTCGATCAGCTCCACCTTCACGTCGACCACCGGGAAGCCGGCAAGGACGCCTGCGCCGAGAACCGAGTTGAGGCCCTTTTCGACGCCGGGGATGTATTCCTTCGGCACCGCGCCGCCGACGATCTTCGACTCGAACGAGAAGCCAGCGCCCGGCTCGTTCGGCTCGACGATGAACTTCACCCGGGCGAACTGGCCGGTACCACCGGTCTGCTTCTTATGGGTGTAGTCGATCTCCTGACGGCGGGTCAGCTTCTCGCGATAGGCCACCTGCGGCTGACCGATATTCGCGTCGACCTTATAGGTGCGGCGCAGGATATCGACCTTAATGTCGAGGTGGAGCTCGCCCATCCCCTTGAGGATGGTCTGGCCGGATTCCTGATCGGTTGAGACGCGGAAGGACGGATCCTCGGCGGCGAGCTTCGAGAGCGCGATGCCGAGCTTCTCCTGGTCGGCCTTCGACTTCGGCTCGACGGCGATCTCGATGACGGGCTCGGGGAACTCCATCTTCTCGAGGATCACGGCCTTGTTGGCGTCGCACAGCGTGTCGCCGGTGCGGGTGTCCTTCAGGCCCGCGAGCGCCACGATGTCACCGGCATAAGCCTCCTTGATGTCCTCGCGGTTGTTGGCGTGCATCAGCAGCATGCGGCCGACGCGCTCCTTCTTGTCGCGCGAGGAGTTCAGGACGCTGGTGCCCGACTCGACCTTGCCCGAATAGACACGGCAGAAGGTGATCGTGCCGACGTGGGGATCGTCCATGATCTTGAAGGCGAGCATGGAGAAGGGATCTTCGTCGGTCGGCTCGCGCTTGACCGGCTCTTCCGTCTTGAAGTCGAGACCGTCGACGGCGCCGCGATCGACCGGGGACGGCAGGTAATCCACGACGGCGTCGAGGAGCGGCTGCACGCCCTTGTTCTTGAAGGCCGAGCCGCACAGCACCGGGTGGAAGGCGCGCAGCTGCACGGCGCGACGCACGAGGCGGCGCAGACCGTCCTCGTCCGGCTCGACGCCGTCGAGATAGGCGGTCATGGCGTCGTCATCGAGCTCGACGCAGGCCTCGACCAGCTTGGTGCGATACTCGACAGCCTGATCCTTGAGATCGGCCGGGATCTCTTCCTCGTTGAAGTTCGCGCCGAGCGCCTCGCCCGACCAAACGATCGCCTTCATCTTGATGAGGTCGATCACGCCCTTGAAGCTCGACTCGGCGCCGATCGGCAGCTGGAGGCAAACCGGCTTGCCGGCGACGCGGCCGATGATGTCGGCGACGCATTTGAAGAAGTCGGCGCCGATCTTGTCCATCTTGTTGACGAACACGACGCGCGGCACGTCGTACTTGTCGGCCTGACGCCACACGGTCTCGGTCTGCGGCTCGACGCCCTGGTTGCCGTCGAGCACGCACACGGCGCCGTCGAGCACGCGGAGCGAGCGCTCCACCTCGATGGTGAAGTCGACGTGGCCGGGGGTGTCGATGATGTTCAGACGCTTGTCGCGCCAGAAGCACGTCGTCGCGGCGGACGTGATGGTGATGCCGCGCTCCTGCTCCTGCTCCATCCAGTCCATGGTGGCGGCGCCCTCGTGGACTTCGCCGATCTTATGGGACTTTCCGGTGTAGTACAGGATCCGCTCGGTCGTCGTGGTCTTGCCGGCATCAATGTGAGCCATGATGCCGAAGTTGCGGTAGTCCTCGATCGCGTGCGTGCGGGGCATCGGGGTCTCTCCGAAGAAGTCAGGCTAGGAGCGCCACCGAGGGGCGGCGCTCGACAGGCGAATTACCAGCGGTAGTGCGAGAAGGCGCGGTTGGCTTCCGCCATCCGGTGCGTGTCCTCGCGCTTCTTCACAGCGTTGCCGCGGTTGTTGGCGGCGTCGAGCAGCTCGGCGGAGAGACGCTCGATCATGGTCCGGTCGTTGCGGGAGCGGGCGGCCTGGATCAGCCAGCGGATGGCGAGAGCCTGACGGCGCTCGGTGCGCACCTCGACGGGGACCTGGTAGGTCGCGCCGCCGACGCGGCGGGAGCGGACCTCGATCGCCGGGGCGACGTTGTCCAGCGCGGCGCGGAACACCTCGATCGGGTTCGCGTGGGCGCGGCTCTCGACGATGTCGAAGGCACCGTAGACGATCCGCTCAGCGGTCGACTTCTTGCCCTCGTACATGATCGAGTTCATGAACTTCGTCAGCACGACGTCGCCGTACTTGGCGTCCGGGATGATCTCGCGCTTCTCGGCAGAGTGACGACGGGACATCTTGTAACTCTCGAAAAATTTGACTTAAGCGCCCCGCGCAGGCCGCCTTGAGCCCGAGGGCCGGCGACATCCTTGCGAGGCCGTGGAAACCGGCCGTTCCGAAGAAATTACTTCGGACGCTTCGCACCGTACTTCGAACGACGCTGCTTGCGGTTCTTGACACCCTGCGTGTCGAGCACACCGCGCAGGATGTGGTAGCGCACGCCCGGAAGATCCTTCACGCGGCCGCCGCGGATCATGACCACGGAGTGCTCCTGAAGGTTGTGACCCTCGCCCGGGATGTAGCCGATCACCTCGAAGCCGTTGGTGAGACGGACCTTGGCGACCTTACGCAGCGCCGAGTTCGGCTTCTTCGGGGTCGTGGTATAAACGCGGGTGCAGACGCCGCGCTTCTGCGGGCAGGCGTTGAGCGCCGGCACCTTGTTGCGCGCCTTCTGTGCCCTGCGCGGCTGGGCGATCAGCTGGTTGATCGTCGGCATCCTGTGCCCTCTTCATCCGGCCGCAAGCGGCCACCGTCTGAACCTGTCGAAGCCCCTTGCGGAGCGGTCGGTCCGCGAGCGAACCCGCGGCAAAACGAATAGCGCCAGAGGCCGATCAGGGCCTTTGGCGATGGTGAGGCAGAGGATCACGCCGCTTATGACGACGCGGTCTTACCCGCTGATCTGACGAGCACGTCAGGGTGTGATGCCGGTATCGGTCTGACGACGGTCGCCGAAGCCCCTGGCTTCGACCCGAAAGCGACTCTCGATCCACCGGAGTGGCGCGCTTCTACGCGTGAGGGTTCCCCTCGTCAATGCCCGGAGGGGATAAAGTTCGGTGAACGGGCCGATGATCTGCGGCTACGCTCGCCGGACTCGGCTTTTGGCCTACTCGGCGGCATCCGACAGACGAAAAGCCTCGAGTCCGCGCCGTTCCGGGTTGATTGCGGCGAGCGCGCGCTTGGCTGTTTCGAGCGGATGCTCGGCCTCGATTCGGACCGAGGCGAGGTCGGGGCTTTTGTAGACGGTGACCACCGTGTCCATCACTTCGGTCAGCGTGGTGCGCTTATCCTCGGGGGCGGCGATCAGCAGCTGCAGACCCCAGCCACGGAACAGGTCGATCAACGACTGGCTGTTGCGGATGTCGAGCTTGGAGAAGGCCTCGTCGAGCAGGCAGAGGCCGAGCCCCGGCGTCTCGTCGCCGGGCCGGTCACCGGGATAGTAGGCGGAGGCCATCGAGGCGGCGATCGCGACGTAGAACGGCGCCTGCGCCTCGCCGCCGGAGCCGCGCAGGGCCCGACTGGAGAGGGTGGTGCGGTTGCCCGCCCGGTCCCGCATCCCGATCTCGTAAACGAAGTAATTGCGGTAATCGGCCAGTCGCGCCGCGCTCTCCTCGCCCTCGATCAGCGCGGTGATCTCGGCGAGCGCCGCCGCCAGCGGGCCATCCTCGGAGCCGGGCAGAATCGCCTGGGCCGCGTCGGGCGAGCGGGCGACCTCGGTGGCCAGGGCGTGGACGGCGGCGTAGCGGCGGTCGACCTCCGCCTCGAAGGCATAGGTCTGCCCGGTGAAGGTCTGCGATGACAGCCGCTCGTTGAGCGCATCGAGCCGGGACCGCATCCGCTCGAACTTGTCGGCGAGGCGGGTCAGCAGATCCTCGGTCATCAGGCGGCGCATCTCGGCCTCCGCCCTCAGGGATTGGTCGCGGTAGCGACGCAGCTCGTGGCCCGCCACCTCGTCGCGCTCGCGCATCGCCCAGGCATAGCCGAAGGAGGCCGGCGCCTCGCCCGTTCCCAGGGGATTCTCGACCCGCCACGCGGCGCAGTACTCGGCGAGGTCCCGCTCGGCGGCGCGCCCCTGGTTGCGCACGCTGTCCGCCGCCTCGCGGGCGGAGGCACGGGCCTGCGTGGCGAGGGAGGCCAGCGCCTTGGCGTCGAGATCGGCCCGGTCGGCGCGGGCCTGGGCGATGCCCTCGATCGCCCCCGGCATGTCGGCGGGCGCCGATCCGGCGAGGCGGATGCGCACCGTGTCGCCGGAGGTCCAGCGCTTGGCGGCGGCGCGGTAGGCCTGGAGCGCGGAGCGGGCCGCCTCACGCCCCTGCGCCACCCGGGCCCTCAACCCCGCCTCCTCGGCGAGCAGGGCATCGCGCTTCGGCTCCAGCACCTGCACGAGTTCGGTGAGATAGGCGGAGCGCTCCTTCTGCAGCTCCTTCAATTCCGCCTCGATCGCCCCCGCATCGGCCCGGGCGACGCTCTCCTGCTCGGTGGCGAGACTGCGGCGGCGCCCCTCGATGGCGTCGGCCTCGGCGCGCAGGGCTTCGACATCCACCGGCGCCTCGGCGAGCCGGCTGCGCAGCAGCACCGCGATGCGGGCAGCTTCGCGCATCACCGTCGCCTCGGCCCGCAGCATCCGCGCCTCCTCGCGCGCCTCGTCGAGGCGGCGGCGGGTCTCGGCGGTCGGCCCGCGCTGGCCGCGGGTCATCATCAGCGGCACCGGGCGGACCACGGAATAGGCCATGCCCGAGGTCGAGCGCCCGCTCGGTGCCACCGCCCGGCTCATCTGCTTCAGCGCCGCGTCGTTCGGGGCGAGGTCGTAGCCGCCGAGCCGAGCGGCGAGGAAGGCCTCCGCATGTTCGCTCTCGGTCTCGATCAGCCCCATCGGCCCGTCGTCGAAGCGGCGGGCGGTGCGGCGGGCGGTGTCGGTCGTCTTCACCAGTAGGCAGCGGAAGAACTGATTCTTGCGCGATTCGAGGACGGAGAACGCCTTGTCGAGCTGGTCGGGATCCACCACCAGCGCCTCGCGGGCGCGGCCGAGCAGACCTTCGAGGGCCGGCCCCCATTTCGGATCGACGATCTCGGCCAGCTCGCAGACCGGCGCCGCCGGGATGCCGAGCCGGCCCAGCTCCTCGCGGAACGCCTCCGTGTCCGAGGACAGGCGGGCGGCACTGGAGCGGCCGGCATTCACCTGTCCATCGAGGCTGCGCACCTCGGTCTCCCGCTCCCTGGCCTTGATGCCGAGATCCTCCGCCTCCTCTTCCAGAGCGGCGGCGACGTCGGGCATCTGGCGCAGGCCGTCGAGCAGGGCCTTGAGCGGCCCGTCGGCCCGCAGCGTCTCCTCCGGCGGCGCTTCCCGTCGCAGACCGGCGCGGGCGCAGGCCTCGACGATGCGCGCGGCCTGTCCGTCGATCCGGCGCAAGGGGCCGATGACGGCGCTGAGGCGGCCGGCATCCTGCACGAGGCCGACGATGCCAGAGAGTCGGTTGGTCAGGTCGCGCCGGTCGCGGGCGACCACGGCGAGGCCGGCATGGGAGGCCGCGAGCCGCGCCTCCGCGGCGCTCCCCACGATCAGCGCCTTGCGGCCGGCGATCTCGGCATCGATCTCACGCACGAAGCCCTGGCTGGTGGCCACGCTCTCGCGGGCGATGCGCAGGCGTTCGGATGTCTCGACCAAGGCTTCCCGGGCGCCAGCATGGTCGAGGATGCGCCGGCGCAGATCGGCACCGGCGGCGCGCATCTCGTCGAGGGCGGCGGTGAGGCTGGCGCGGGCCCAGGATTCGTAGCGCTCGCAGATACGGGACAGGTGGGCGAGGCGCTTTTCAAGCTCCTCGATCGTCTCCAGCAGCCGCCGCCACGTCTCGATCGACTGGCGGATGCGCGCGACATCGAGCGGCTCGGCCTCCAGCACGAAGCTCCGCACGAAGGCGCTGGTGTCGAAGATCGGCTTGAACGCCACCGCGTTGGAGAAGGTGCGCAGGAACTGGCGTGGATCGGGCACCGCCGCGCCCTCGCGGAGCGTCGCCAGGACGGCAGCGGTGAAGCGCTCGCCGGAGGTGCGGAATTCCTCGAAGCTATCGGCGCGGTGGCGCAGATCGGCGGCGATCTCGGTCCAGGGGGCGACGAAGCTGCCTTCGCTGGTCTCGCGGACGTAATCGGCGATCTCGAAGCGGTGGCCGATGGCGACGAAGCGCGAGAGCGTCTCTTCCTTCGCCTCGTCGGAGCGGGCAGCGAGAGCGAGGCCGACGGTGACCACCCGGCCGCTCGATGCATTCTCGAACACGAGAGCGATCACGGTCTCGCAGGCCTCGCGGGTCGGACGCCCGCCCTCCGCCGGGTCGCTGATCCAGCCGAGGCAGTAATCGCGCACGGTGCGCGCGCTGCGGCCGGATGCCGAAGCGTTGAGGGCGAGCCGGCTCGCATTGTTGCCGGCGAGCACGGTGCCGACCGCGTCGAAGATCGTGGACTTGCCCGCCCCCGTAGGACCGACGAGCGCCGCCGCGCCCCGGATCCGGATCTGCTCGCGCCGGATGAGGTACCAGTTCGAGATCGCGATGTCGGTGAGGCGGTACACCGGCCCGGCCGCTTGTCCTCAGGGGTGAACGAGATTCAGCGCAATGAACGCTGCGCCGCGCGGGCGCAAGGCCAGGATCGTCCGGGCGTTTGATCCGATAAGGCCGCCGCGCGCAACCCAAGGACTCATTCGAGCGAGAGCACGACTTTAGCGAAATAGAAGGACCGCAGAAGTGCTACCTTCACACAAGCGTGAATTGACCAGCCGACGACAATTCAAGAACCACATAGCAACTTCATCGGCTCACATTCTGTCTTTTAACAACTACTTCCTAGCTCATTCAACGACAAGTTTGTAGAGCTTAAACATTTGTCATTTCCGGCAAAGGCATACGTATTTTGAAGCGCACAAACTCAGTCGATTTTGACACAAAATCAACGCGATCCGTGTCACATGGTGAGACTTTCCCTGCTTCCACCGTGACATCGCCTAAGATTATGCCGACCCGCCGGCCTCGCCTGACGACCGGGATCGTCTTTATCGTTCTTTCCGTCCTGCTTTGGGGCGCAGCATCCTGGCTGTCCGGCTCTATTATTTGGATTTGATCTCGATATTAGATATCGCGCTTATAAGCTATAAAGCCGCCTACAATAAAACCTCCCTGCAGAGCGCACAGGGATGCGGCGAGCATCAATATGTCGACCAGAATCATTTGCCCATCATAGAAGTGATAGACAACACGCACGACCACGACGACAAAGCTCGCAACGGCCAACATTCCCCAGTGACAGAAGAGCCCAATCAACGCTCCGGCTACAATGAGAAATAAGATCGCTAACACTGGGCCATGATCCTGCTTTGCCGTTTCGGCGAATGATCGCTTGTGCGTGAAACTTTTCCTTAGGTTACCGCTTCACGGATTCGTGCGCAAAGCCCTACACGAGGTAAAACTAGGCTGACTTTATGGGTTCCTCTTAATTGAAAGATATCGTTAACGATGCGACCGCTGCCGCCCGGTCGAGAGCGCAGCGCCGCAGGTTCTGACAGCCTATCGAAGCCGCGCTGCTCATGGCCGGTGCAGGGGCGGGCATCAGAACGATCCTTCCATTACCGATTTCATATGCTTCCACCGGGACAGCTTTCCAGCGGGTCGCGTCAACCTCCGCGGACAATGCCGTCCGCTTAGTTGACTCCGTCAACTTTTGCGGCGACGGTCAAACATGGAACACACGATCACCGCCGTCCGCCGCTTCAACCGCTTCTATACGGAGGTGATCGGCGCGCTCGACGATCAGTTCCTCGGTTGCGACGTGACCCTGCCCGAAGCCCGCCTCCTGTTCGAGATCGCGACGAAAGAACCGGCCACCGCCCGTGCGATCCAGGCGGCCCTGGGCATGGATGCGGGCTATGTCAGCCGCATCGTCGCCCGCTTCGAACGCCGGGGCTGGATCACCCGCGCACGGGGGACGGATGCCCGCGCCCGGCCGATCCATCTGACGGAGGCGGGGCGGGCGACCTTCACCGCCCTGGACGAACGGCAACGCAGGGCGGTCGCCGAACTCGTCGCCGGCCTCGATCCGCTCCGGCAGGCCGATCTGGCGCAAGCCCTCGCCCGGGTGCGGCTCCTGCTGAAGCCGGAGTCGGTGCCCGGATTCGTCATCCGGCCGTTCCGCACCGGCGACCTGGGTCTGATCGCCGCCCGCCAGTCGATGCTCTACGCGCAGAGCCACGGCTGGGGGCGCGGCCTGGAGATCGTCGAGGGCGAGACCACCACAACGTTCCTGCGCGACTTCGATCCGGCGCGCGAGCAATGCTGGATTGCCGAGATCGACGGCGTGATGGCCGGCTCCGTCCTCCTCACCGACGAGGGGGACGGACTCGGCCGGCTGCGGCTCCTCTATGTCGAGCCCTTCGCGCGACGGCGCGGGATCGGCGATACGCTGGTCGAGGCTTGCATCCGCTTCGCCCGCGAGGCGGGTTATCACCGGTTGACGCTGTGGACCCACACCGTGCTGGACGCGGCTCGGCGCCTCTATGCCCGCCAGGGCTTCGAACGCACCGAGATCGCCCTTCACCATGCCTTCGGTGAACCCGTCGAAGGCGAGACGTGGATCCTGGAGCTGCGGGCTCCAGCGGGGGAGCCGAGCCGGGACCAGTGATCCGGCGAGCCCGGACTCAGGCCGCGCTCGCCCGCAGCCCGGACTTGCGACCGAGCCACGCTCCCGCCGCCGCGAGGTCGGCCTGGGACAGGCCGTGCCCGGCCGGCTGAACCGTATGGGTCACCGCCGCGCCCGCCCTCTCGAGCATCCCGGCGAGCCGCTCGGCATTCTCGGCGGGAACGATCGGGTCGAGAGCGCCGGAGAGCAGCAGCACCGGCCGCCCCGCGAGGTCCGCCTCCGGGCTCTCGGCCAGGGGCACCATCGCCCTGAGCAGCACCGCGCCCGCGAGCACCTCGGGATGCAGGAGCAGGGTCGCGGCGGCGATGTTGGCGCCGTTGGAAAACCCGACCGCGACCGGCGCCGCCAAGCCATAGGCGGCGCGGGCCCGCGCGATGAAATCGGCGAGTTCGCCCGCCCGGCGGCGGACATCCGCCTCGTCGAACACCCCCTCCGACAGGCGCCGGAAGAAGCGCGGCATGCCGTTCTCCAGCACCGGGCCACGGAGCGAGAGCAAGGGGGAGCCCGGCGAGAGGGCCCGGCCCAGGGGGATCAGGTCGTTCTCGTCGCCGCCCGTTCCGTGCAGCAACAGCAGCGGCGGCGCAGTCTCCGCCGTGCCGGGCTCGAAGCGGTGGACGAAGCCGGTGGGAACAGGGTGGGTCATGGCACTCTCCTCAATGGTAGAGCGAAGGAGCCGCCCGGAGGGTTCTCCGGGCGGCCATCGGCTGAGTTCAGGCGACCTTCGGCAGCACCGCCTCGATCCGCCCGCGATGGGGTTCGAGGAAGGGCGGCAGCTTCAGCACGCTGCCGAGTTCGGCGGCGGGTTCGTCGATGGCGAAGCCCGGCGCATCGGTGGCGATCTCGAACAGCACCCCGCCGGGCTCACGGAAATAGACCGAGCGGAAGTACTGACGGTCGCGCTGCTCGGTCACGGCCAGGCTGTGCGTCCCGCGCAGCCGGTCCGTCATCGCCTCCTGCGCCGCGTCATCGGCGGCGCGGAAGGCGATATGGTGGACCGAGCCGGCTCCCTGCCGCCCCGGGAGGAAGTCGCCCACCGCCCGCAGGGTCACGGCGCCGCCGAGTCTGGCACCGGTCGTGAGCCGGATCTGGCTTCCCTCGCGGCCGGTCTCGGCAAAGCCGAGGACGTCGGTGAGGATCGCGGCGGTCGCCTCCGCCTCGCGCAGGAGCAGGGTGACGCCGTGCAGGCCGCGGATCGCCTCCTCGGTGGCGATTCCCTCCGCGCCCCAGGCCGGCTCACCCTTCGCCCCGTCGATTCCGACGAGGGCCAGCGGCATCCCGTCGGGATCGCGGAAGCGCAGGACCGTCTCACCGAAGGCGGTCACCGGCGCCTCATGAGGGATGCCGAGGGCGACGAACCGGTGCGTCCAGGCGCCGATCGCGGCCCGCGATACGCGGAAGCCCGTCTCCGAGACCTGGCCGATGCCGACCCGGCCGGCAGCGGCATTCGGGATCGGAAAGAAGGTCAGGATCGTGCCGGGCGCCCCCGCCTCATCACCGAAATACAGGTGATAGGTGCCGGGATCGTCGAAATTGACGGTCTTCTTGACGAGCCGCAGGCCCAGCACGCGGGTGTAGAAATCGATGGTGCGGGCCGGGTCGCTGGCGAAGGCCGTGACGTGGTGAAGGCCGTGCTCGGTCATGATGGGGCTCCGTCGCTGGATCGCCGGAGAGCCGGGAGGGCTGCCGCGATCGGTGTGAGCCCAATCTGGCCCTTGCCAAGCCACACGAAAATAGAAACGATTGAAACGCATCGTTTCTGAAAATGTCCGTCGAAATGCGGGATAGCTGTGAGCGGAATGCCGATGAGCCGTCTGCCCGATTTCGAGGCCTGGGCCGTCTTCGCGATGGTGGCCGACAGCCTCTCCTTCGCCCGGGCGGCGGAGGAGTTAAGCCTGTCCAAGGCCACGGTCTCGAAGGCGGTGGCGCGGCTGGAGGCACGGCTCGGCGCGCGGCTGTTTCACCGGACCTCCCGGCGCCTCGCCCTCACGGAAGCGGGCCGCGCCGCGCGGGAGGATGCGGCCGCTCTGCTCGCGGCCGGCGAGGCGGCGGAGGCGCGCGCCCTCGACGCCAATGGGACGCCCCGCGGCCGGGTCCGCCTCGCCGCGCCGATGTCCTTCGGGATCGCCCATGTCGCGCCGGTGCTGCCGGATTTCCTGGCGGCCCATCGCCAGGTCTCCGTTGACCTGCACCTGTCGGATGCGGTGGTCGATCTCGTCGGCGGCGGGTTCGATCTCGGCCTCCGCATCTCGGCGCTGCCCGATTCCTCGCTGCGGGTGCGGCGGCTCTGCGGCGTCGGCCGCTCTCTGGTGGCAACGCCGGCCTATCTCGCGCGGCAGGGCCACCCGCAGCACCCGGACGATCTCAAGGCCCATGCCTGCCTCGGCTACGCCTATCTGCCGACGCCCGACCGCTGGCTATTCTCGAACGCGGCCGGGGAGAGCGTCACGGTCGTTCCCGACGGTCCGCTGCGGGCCAACAACGCCGACGCCTTGGCCCCCGCCCTGCGGGCCGGGCTCGGGCTGGCGGTGCAGCCGGACTTCACGATCTGGGAGGATCTGAAGAGCGGGCGCCTGGAGCGGGTGATGCCGGACTGGCAGCCGCCGCCGATCGCCCTCAACCTCGTGATGCCGCCGGGCCTGCCGCGGCCGGCGCGGGTCTCGGCCCTGATCGCCTTCCTCGAACGGGCCTTCTCCGCCGCGCCCTGGGCGCAGGCGGAGACCGCCCCTCAGGCGCCCCTGCCCTCCCCCGCCGAGGCCCAGGCCCTCACCTGATCCATCCAGGCATCGGGGGAGAGCACGGTGATGCCGGGCATCAGCATCAGCGGCGTCACCCGCTCGGCGCGGTCGCGCTCGCCGAGCCGGAGCGCGCCCTTGCGGGAGAACAGGCGCAGGATCTCGATCAGGCGGGCCTCGTCCGGCGGCTCGGCGCGGGCGGCGGAGCGGATCGCGTCGGCGATGTCGTCGGTGGTGCATTCCACCGTGCCGTCGGTGGAGACCCGGTGGTCGCGCAGACCCTCCTCATAGGCCAGCCGCAGGGCGAGCAGCACCAGGGTCTCGTCCTTACGCAGCCGCTCGCCCTGGGCGTCGTGCCGCACGCCGTCCGGCGGCAGGGCGAGGAAGACCATCTGGTCGCGATGGGCCACCTCGAAACGGTAGCCGAGGCAGGCGAAGTAATCGCGAAAGAACGGCGCATAGTGGCGTGCCAGCTCGTAGGAGCGGCCGATGCCGGTGGTCGCCGCGTAGATGCACTGACTCTTCAGCATCACTTGGAGCGCGCGGATCAACTCCTCCTCGCTCGGGGCCGAGCGGCCGGGGGGCGGCGGCTCCTCCCCGTCGAGAATGGCGCGGAAGGGTTCGAGCATCGGGCGTTCTCAACCTGCTTTGCCGGCCCGGCGCCGCGCGGCGGCGGCCGGGACGCGCTCGATCGTGAAATCCGGGCAATCGAGCCAGCCATTGGAGACCCGGCCCTCGGTCCGGGCGACGCGATAGCGGTCGCGCAGCATCCCGTCGAACAACACGTCGATCTCGCGCAGGCGCTGGAACACCACGAAGGCATCGACATCGTCGAGGACGATCTCGGAGCCGCGCAGGGATTTCACCTGCCCGAGCCGGGCATCGAGATAGGCGACGATCCGCTCCGGCGTAACGGTGACGCGGCGGCGAAACTCGTCCTTGGCGGCGATGAAGGCTTCGATCGCCGGATCGACATCGATTTCTGGCAGCGGCTCGTAATCGATGACCCGGCGCGGCATGCGCGGATTGGTGAGCTGCGGCGGCCCGATCGGCGGACGCAGGAGAGAGACCTGCGGCAAGGGCAGACCGGCGACATCGTCCCCGGCGGCGCCAACCGCGCGCAGGGCCGCGGCGGCCCGCTCGATCCGGGCCGAATCGCGCGGGTCGCGGTAGCGCAGGGCCGCCGAAATCCGCCGCTCCAGCCGGGCCACCACCTCGGCCACCGCGTCGAGATGCGGGTCGAGCCCCTCGAAGATCGACAGGATCTCGACGAGGTCGGTGCGCACCATCCGCTCGGCCGCCGCCTTGTCGGCGGCCCGGCCCTCGCGCAGGTTACCCTCGGCGAGCGCCCGCAGCGTCAGCGGATCGCGCAGGGCCCGGCCGGCCTCCCGCACGATGCCGGAGCGGAAGCGGAACGGATTGAAGCGCGTGTGCAGCGTCCGGTAATCGGAGACGAGGTGGCGCTCGACGAATTCCTCGAAATAGAGCCGGAAGGCCGCGCTGAGATCCGGCTCGCGCAGGATCCGCTCCTCGAGCTTGCGCATGGCACCGGCCAGACCCCGGAGATGGCCGAGGAAGACCCGCGAAGCCTTGGCCGCGTTGCGCAGGGCCTCCGAGCGGTCGGCCGGGCTGGCGATGGCGCTCTCCAGGGCCCCCAGCACCTCCAGGACGGCGCCACCATAGGAGCGGGTCTCGCCGCGCTCGATCCGCGCGAGCTCCTCGATCAGCAGCCGGGCATCGGGATCGAAATCGACCACCGGCACGTAGCGCTCGCGCCGCTCCACCAGCCAGCCGGCATCGATCAGCCGCCGATAGACCACCGAACGGCGCTCGATGGGATCGACCGGCGTCGCCTCGTCATCAGCAATCTCGGCCTGGCTCCAACCGGCGGAGAAATCGCCGATGGCCGCCAGGAGCTCGCTCTTGCGCAGGGGCTCGGCGGCATCGCCGAACACGCGCGCGTGCAAGTGCAGCAGCAGGGCCGCATTGAAGGCCCGGCTCGGCGAGGCGAGCGGGCGGAACAGGTCGTCGGCGAGATGGGTGAACAGCATGGCGGGACGGCGGCGACCCAACCCGCTCGGCCGCCGCCGGTCAATGCCCGTACCGGCTGAGCGCCATGCTCATCCCGCCTCCCCTGCTCTCAGGCCGACAGATGCATCGCCTCGCCCCGGCACCCGTTGTCCGAGACGAAGGGCCGCGAAAGCCGCCCCGGATCCCAGCGGAGCCCGCTCATGCGCATCGACACCGTCTTCCTGTTCGACCTCGACGGCACCCTGGTCGACAGCGTCTACCAGCACGTCCTCGCCTGGAAGGAAGCCCTCGACGAAGAGGGCATCCCGCTCTCGGTTTGGCGCATCCACCGCAAGATCGGCATGAGCGGGGGCCTGTTCACCAACCAGCTCCTGCGGGAGACCGGGCTCGCGATCGCCCCGGAGCGGATCGACCGCCTGCGCCGCCTGCACGCCGAGGCCTATAGCCGGCTCTCGAAGGGCGTCGTGCCGCTGCCCGGAGCCAAGGAACTCCTCACGACCCTGACCGAGAACCGCATCCCCTGGGCCATCGCCACCAGCGGGCGGATGGAGACGGCGGGGCACAACCTCGTCGCCCTCGGCGTCGATCCCGCTCAGGTTCCGGTGGTGACCCGCGACCTCGTCAAATACGCCAAGCCCGATCCCGACCTGTTCCTCGCCGCCGCCGCGCGGCTCGACGCGCCGATCGAGCACGCGGTCATCGTCGGCGATTCGATTTGGGACATGCTGGCGGCCCGCCGCTGCCGGGGCCTCGGCGTCGGCCTGCTCTCGGGCGGATACGGCACGGAGGAGCTGGAGCGATCCGGCGCCGTACGGGTCTACGACGACCCGGCCATGCTGCTGGATCACCTCGACGAAGTCGGCGGCCGGCGCTGAGCACGGCCCCCTGAAATACGGTCAAGATTAAACCGGCCGAAGCCGGCAGCAGGGCAAACCTGACAACTGGATGAACGGGCGCTTGCAGGTTCGTTCATGCGACAGGACGTAGCGTCAGCTTCAGCAAATCGCGAGTGAACCGTTTCCAAGTCACACTCGTTGGGGAGCCAATGGATCGCTGATCCACCGCTTACGGAGATCATTGATGAAGAAGCTTGCCATCCTCTCCGCCGTGGCCGTCCTCGGCGTCGGTGCCCTGTCCTCGACGGATGCCGAGGCGCGCTGGCGCGGCCGTGGCGGCGGAGCCGTGGCAGCCGGCGTGGTCGGCGGTCTCGCGGCCGGTGCGCTCCTCGGCGCGGCCGCGTCGAACAGCTACGGCTACGGCGGCTATGGTTACGGTGGTGGCTACGGCTACGATTACGGCTATGCCCGTCCGGTCGCCGGCTATGGTTACGGCTACGCCCGTCCCGCCTACGGCTATCGCAGCGTCGGCTACTACGATGGCGGCTACTATGCCCCGCGCCGCGCCTATGGCGGTTATTCCTGGGGCGGCCCGGCCTACGATTACGGCTACGGCTGGTAAGACTCTTCCCCGTCACGCCCCGGCATGACGGGACGGCCGCGCCCCTCCAGGCGCGGCCGTTTCGCGTTTAGGCGGCGGCGTCGCGGGCGGCGATGGTCTCGGACCACACCACGGCGCGGCGGGCCATGCCGATATGCTGGCGCTCGTACATCCGGCCCTCGACCTTGATCGCCGCGCGCTTGGCGTTCTCCGGCAGGTTGAAGGCCTCGATCACGAGGCGGGCGCGGCGGACCTCCTCCTCCGTCGGGGCGAAGGAGGTGTTGGCCGGCTCGATCTGATTCGGATGGATCAGCGTCTTGCCGTCGAAGCCGAGGTCGCGCGCCTGCCGGCACTCCTCGCGGCAGCCCTCCGGGTCGGCGATATCGTTCCAGACACCGTCGAGGATAATCAGTCCTTCGGCCCGGGCGGCGGCCAGGGTGAGCATCATCCACGGCAGCATCGGCACGCGCCCGCGCACGAGCTGCGCCCAGGTGTCCTTGGCCAGATCGTTGGTGCCGAGCACGAAACCGGTGAGCCGGTTGCGCCGGTCGCGCCGCGCCTTGGCGATCTCATGGATATTGAGGATCGCCGCGGGCGTCTCGATCATCGCCCAGACGGCGATGGAATCGGGTGCGTCGAGCGCCTCCAGGGCGTCGGCGACGCTTTCCAGCACCGCAGGCGACGACACCTTCGGCATCAGGATTGCATCGGGCTTGGCCTGGATCGCCGCACGCAGGTCGGCATCGCCCCAGGGTGTCTGCGGCGCGTTCACTCGGATCACGAGTTCGCGATGCCCGTAGCCGCCGCTCTTCACCGCGGCGCAGACCTGTTCGCGGGCCAACTCCTTCTCCTCCATGGAGACGGCATCCTCCAAATCGAGGATCAGGGAGTCGGCGGGCAGCGTCTTCGCCTTTTCGAGGGCGCGCGGATTCGAACCCGGCATGTACAGAACGCTGCGGCGCAACCGCAAATCGGACATCTCTCATCTCCTCCGAGAAGGGGCGAGTGAGGACGCCGCTCGCCCATCTCGCCCTCGATTTGAATGCATAATACGGACGATCCGAGTCGGTTGGAAGCGGCCGGAAGCGGAGCTACTTAACCGCCTGTGCCCGGCCACCGCCAGTAGGCGCCGTCTCAGCCCCTTGTCCCGGAGAGTTTTCGATGCCCCTGATGCGCTTCGACCTGATCGAAGGCCGCAGCGACGCCGAGCTGAAGGCTCTGCTCGATGCGGCGCACGAGGCGATGCTGGAGGCCTTCCAAGTGCCGCCCGGCGACCGTTATCAGATCGTGACCGAGCACAAGCCCTCGCGGATGATCGTCGAAGATACCGGTCTCGACATCCCGCGCACCTGGGACGTGGTCGTGGTGCAGATGATCACCCGGCCCCGCGGGCGCGAGAAGAAGGAGCTGTTCTACCGCCTGCTGACCGAGAAGCTTCAGGCGGCCTGCGGCATCGCTCCGGCCGACGTGATGGTCTCGACGGTGGAGAACACCGACGAGGATTGGTCCTTCGGTCACGGCCGGGCGCAGTTCCTCACCGGGGAATTGTGAGCCCCGGCCGGCTTCCCTCCGCCACCAGCCACTCGACGAAGGCCGTCAGGGCGGGGGATTTGTCGGCATCGAACGGCGTCAGGACGAAGTAGCCGGGCCGGCTCACCCGGATCTCCGGGAACGGGGCCACGAGCCGGCCCGCCTCGACCGCGCGGTCGAGCACCGGGAAGGGCCCGATGCCGAGGCCGCAGCCATCCTCCAGGGCCTGGAGGGTGACGAAGAAATGGTCGAAGACCCGGCGGCGGGTGCCGCCGGGCAGCGTCACCTCGGCATGGGCGAGCCAGTCGCTCCAATCGCCCGGGCGCGTCTCGGTGGCCAGCAGGACATGGTCGGCGAGATCGCCCATCGCGGCGAGCGGCTTGTCCCGCAGCAGCGCCGGACTCGCCACCAACGTGTCGGCTTCCGCCAGAAACGGCACCGCGCGAAAGTGCGGCCAGGGTTCGGGGCCGCGCCGGATCGCCAGATCGAACCCGCCGCGCAGGGCGTCCTGCAAGGTCGTGGTCGTGGCGACCGCGACTTCGGTTCCGGGCCGTGCCCGGTGGAACCGGTCGAGGCGTGGGATCAGCCAGCGCATGGCGAAGGTCGAGGGTGCGCTGACCTTGAGCACACGCGGCGCCTGGGGACGGCCGCAGGCCTCCGCCGCCGCCGTGAGGCGATCGAAGGAGAGGCTGATCTCCTCGGCGAAGGCACGGGCCGCCGGCGTCGCCACCATCCTGCGGCCGACCCGGACGAACAGCCGCTGGCCGAGCCATCCTTCCAAGGCCCCGATCTGGCGACTGACGGCGCCATGGGTCAGCCCGAGTTCGAGCCCGGCCTGGGCGTAGCTGCCGGCGCGGGCGGCGACCTCGAACACCTGTAACGCGTGAAGCGGCGGCAGACGGCGCATCCCTGTCCTCAGTTGGAACCGTGAGAAAATCGCACGCAACCCGTGAGCGATCCGGCTCTCATCACCAAAAGCTCACGGATCTAAGCTGCCGACGCAACCGCCACCGGAGATGTCTTTCGATGAACCGCGCCGTTTCGCTGGATCGATGGGACGGAGCGACGGCACCGGCCGAGACTCACCGACGGCGCAGCCTCGGCGGAGCCTGTCTCGCCCACGCGCTGCACGACGGCTACACCGATCTGCTCTACGTGCTGCTGCCGGTCTGGCAGACGGAGTTCGGCCTCGGCTATGCCGGCCTCGCCGTGATGCGGAGCCTCTACTACGCCACCATGGGCGGGCTGCAGATCCCGGCCGACCGGCTGGCGGCGCGGCTTCCGGTCCGGGCCGCACTGGCGCTCTCGACCCTGATCGCGGCCAGCGGCTTCGTGGTCATGGCCCTGAGCCAGGGATTGGCCGGGCTCTGCGCCGGGCTGGTGCTGGCCGGAATCGGGTCCAGCATCCAACATCCGCGGGCCTCATTGCTGGTGTCTCAGGCCTTCGGCGCCGCCGCGCGGGGGCCGCTCGGGATCTACAATTTCGCCGGTGATCTCGGGAAAGCCCTGTTCCCTGTCGTGGTCGCGCTGCTGCTCGGCTGGATGGCGTGGCGGCCGGTCTCCGGCCTGATGGCGGCGACCGGACTCGCCGTTGCTCTGGCGCTCCTCTTCGTCCTGCCGCGCGGATCGCTGGCCGCTGCACCGCCCCGGACCGGTCGGGCCGGCACGGAGGGCGCGGGCTTTCCCCTCCTGATGACGATCGGCGCCCTCGATACCGCCACGCGGATGGGCGCCCTGCTGTTCCTGCCCTTCCTGCTCGAAGCGAAGGGGGGAACGGGCACGACGACGGGCCTCGCCCTGGCGTTGGTGTTCTCCGGCGGCGCCTTCGGCAAAGCAGTGTGCGGTTGGCTCGGCGAACGGATCGGGGTCGTGCGCAGCGTCATCGCCACGGAGACCGCCACCGCCCTGCTGGTCGCCGCGATCCTCGTCCTGCCCCTTGGGGGAACCCTGGCCCTGCTGCCCCTCGTCGGCCTCGCCCTCAACGGCACCTCCTCGGTGCTCTACGGGACGGTGCCGGATCTCGCTCCACGGGGCGATGTCGGCCGGGCCTTCGCTCGGTTCTACACCGCGGTGATCGGCGCCGGCGGCCTCGCCCCCATCGCCTACGGCGCCCTCGGCGACAGGGCCGGCCCGACGGTCGGCCTCCTCGCCGTCGCGGCCACGGCGCTTGTCATCGTGCCCCTCGTGCTCGGGTTGCGCCGGCCGCTCGGCGCGACGGCGCAGGCCTAAGCAAGGCCGCAAGAACAAGCACAGCTTTACTGGAAAAAATGGTTGAAACGGCCAAGTCACCGTGTCGTGAGAGGTCAACCTTTCGTCATGATCGAAGGCCAAGGGCACCCTGAATAGCGTTTTCAGGGGAATGAACCGGATGCG
Organism: Methylorubrum populi; assembly: GCA_020741775.1. GTDB lineage: Bacteria > Pseudomonadota > Alphaproteobacteria > Rhizobiales > Beijerinckiaceae > Methylobacterium > Methylobacterium populi_B. The sequence continues at coordinate 46,198 of DYYG01000020.1, read as the reverse complement.
AAAGACCTGCCTCGGAGCCTGCGTGAGCCTCGCCTTGCTCACCGGCTTCTCCGCGCCCGCGCGGGCCGAGAACCGGACCGCGATGGGCGTCGGCGCGGGCGCCGTTGCCGGCGCGCTCGTGGCGGGGCCGGTCGGCGCCGTGGTCGGTGCCGTGGCCGGCGGGGTCATCGGTTCGAACAGCAACGCGCGTCCCCGCTCGGCCCGCAAGCGCCGCGCCGCCCTGCGCCGCCACGCGCGCAGCCCCGCGCCGCGCCGTGCGGCCATGGCCGAGCCGGCCTCCCCTCGATCCGACATGGTCCGCCCCGTGCGGAACGGCGGCACCGGCACGCCCGCCCCGGCCCGCTCCGGCTGGCAGGATCCCCGCTAAGTCGGCCGGCGAAACTGTCGCTTTCGCGTCACAGCCGGAGAAATGCGCAAGCGTGACCGGTCCGGTGCCATTTTCATGACGCGATGCGGCGCGCAGGATCAGCCTCGTGCAATCGTCCGAGAGCGAGGAAGCAATGGCTGATCCGAGCGCCGACCCTGATCGAACGGACCGAAAGCAGGCCGTTTCCCGCGACGAGGGATTGTCCGTGGGACGGGTGACCAAGGGGGTCGCCTTCGCCCTCGGAAAGCGCCTGTCCGTCGAGAAGGACGCCGCCCTGCCCGATCGCCTTGCCTCCCTCGTGGATCGTCTCCAGGCCGGACCTCTCGGCCGCACCTCCCTCAAGCATCGTCGAGTTGCCTGAATGTCCAAATTCGATCGCGCCCTCAGCGACGCCACCGTGGTTCCCTTCCCCGCCGCCGCGACCGATGCCGTCGCCGACGAGAACGTGGCCTCGATCATCGAAGTGCTTCAGGATCAGCTCAAGCTCGCCCGCGAAGGCAAGCTGCGTTCGGTGGCCGTGGTCTCGGTCTCGAACGACGGCAGCGCCATCGGCACGCAATGGTCCTGCGCCCACGGCGACGTGGCGAGCCTGATCGGCAAGCTCACGGTCCTCTCCCACGATATGATGGCCGCGCGAAACTGAGCGTTTCCGATCGGTTCAAAGCAAAAGGGCCGGCGGTGCATCCGCCGGCCCTTTCTCGTTCTGCGCATGAAACCGAATACGCGCGCCTGACTTCGCAACGTCGCGCTGACAGAGGGAAGGCCCGCAGCGTCGTCGCGCCGTGAAGCGATCCGGAGGCCGCGACGGCACCCGGATCGCGCGACGAATTCCTCAAACCAGATCCGTTTGATCCCTTCGGGATAACGGATCTGGGCTTACTGATACGGTTCCCGCTTCAGGCGAGGCCGAGCTTCTGCGCGAGGCCGATCCGCTGGAGCTTGCCAGTGGCGCCCTTCGGGATCTCGTCGAGGATCAGGATCTTGGCCGGCACCTTGAAGGCGGCCAGACGCTCGGAGGCGAAAGCGCGGATATCCTTCTCGACCGCCTCGACATCCTCGCGCAGGACGATCGCGGCGGCGACATCCTCACCCAGCTTGTCGTGGGGCACCGCGAAGGTGACGCATTGCGACACCGCCGGGTGGTCCATCAGGATCTCGTCCACTTCGCGGGGGGAGATCTTCTCGCCGCCGCGGTTGATGATCTCCTTCAGGCGACCGGTGATCGAGAGATAGCCCTCCGGCGAGAGCACGCCCTGGTCGCCGGTGCGGAACCAGCCCTGCTTGGTGAAGGCCTCGGCATTGGCCTTCTCGTTGTTCTCGTAGCCCTTCATCACGTTGTCGCCGCGGATGACGATCTCACCGGTCTCGCCCGCCGGCAGCGGCTCGCCGTCGTGATCGACCACCGCGATCTCGGGGCCGGCGGCAAGGCCGACCGAGCCCGCATAGTGGGGCTTCGGCGGCAGCGGGTTCGAGGCCATCTGGTGGGCGGCCTCGGTCATGCCGTAGGCCTCGATCACCGGGGCGCCGAAGGTCTCCTCCAGCTCCTTCATCACCTGCGGCGGCAGGGACGAGGACGAGGAGCGGATGAACCGCAGCGGGTTCTTGGCGATGATCTCCTTGTTCCGCGCCGCGCGGCCCAGGATTGCCTGATGCATGGTCGGCACGCCGGTGTACCAAGTCGGGTTCACCTCCTCCATCCAGGAGAAGAACTTCAGGGCGTTGAAGCCCGGCGTGCAGGAAACCTGGCCGCCGACCGAAAGCGGGGCGAGGATGCCGGCGATCAGGCCGTGGATGTGGAACAGCGGCATGATGTTGAGGCCGCGATCCTCCGCCGTGAAGGCGAGCGCGGTGCGGATGTTGCGCGCGGAAGCGCAGACATTGCCCTGGGTCAGCGGCACGATCTTGGGCCGCGAGGTGGTGCCGGAGGTGTGCAGCACCAGGGCGATGTCGTTCGTCTCGGCCCGGCCGCCGCGGGCAGGCTCGCTCGTGGCGTCATCGGCGAAATGCAGCGTGAAGCTGCCGGCGCCTTCCTCGGGGGTCGGCCGCAGGCGGGCCACCGGCACGCCGAGCTTTTCAGCGACGGCGACGGCGGGGGATTCGGAGCCGTCCGCGACCAGCAGAAGCTTGGCCCCGAGATCGCTCATGTAGAATTCGAACTCATCGGCCTTGTAGCTCGGGTTGAGCGGCGCCGAGGTGGTGCCGGCGGCGACAGCGATGAAGGCAGCCGCCATTTCCGGACCATTCGGCAGCACGATCGCCACCCGGTCGCCCCGGCCGATGCCGCGGCCGTTGAGGTCGGCGATGGTCCGATCGGCCAGGGCCCGCAGGGCCTGGAAGGTCAGCGGCACGCCGCCGGGGCTCGACAGAGCGGGAGCCGCATCGGCGCCGGTCTGGATCAGCTCGTGGAGAGTCGTCGCGGCCACGCTGGCCTCCTTGGAGTCGATGAGGGAAGGGGCGGAAGATTCGGGAAGAAGCATCGCGTCACGCTCCCTGGATGGCGAGGCGCCCATTGGCTCGCTCCAGGCTCTGGGCCAGGAGCCGCATCAGGGCGAAGACGGTGTCGATATGCGGAGTCGGCGTGCCGGTGAGGCGGCCGAGCTCGATCACCGAGCCCACCAGCGCTTCCAGCTCGATCGGCCGGCCGGCCTCGACGTCCTGCAGCATCGAGGTCTTGTGCGGGCCGACCTTCTCGGCACCGGCGATGCGCTTGTCGATGCCCAGACGGAAGGTGACGCCGAGCTTGTTGGCGATGGTCTCGGCCTCGCGCATCATCTCGGCGGCGATCGCCCGTGTATCGGGGAAGCGGCAGATGTCTTCCAGCGTGGCATGGGTGAGCGCGGAGATCGGGTTGAAGCTCAGGTTGCCCCACAGCTTGAGCCAGATCTCGGCCCGGATGTCGCTGGTGACGGGAGCGCGGAAGCCGGCCTTGGCGAGGCGCTGCGACAGGGCGAGCACCCGCTCGGACTTCGAGCCGTCGAGCTCGCCGAGACCGAAACGGTTGCCCTCGATCACCTTGACGGTGCCCGGATCGGTGAGAACGGTGGCCGGATAGACCACCGAGCCGATCACATGCTTCGGGTCGAGGTTGTCGGCGATCAGCCCGCCGGGATCGGCGCTTTCCAGGCGCGTGCCGGCATGATCGCCGCCATGGCCGCCGAGGAAGTACCACCACGGAATCCCGTTCTGCATCGTGACCACGACCGTGTCGGGGCCGATCAGGTGCTTGAGGTCGGCGGCGATCGGGCCGACCTGATGCGCCTTCACCGTCAGCAGCACGACCTCGTGGACACCAGCCTCCTGCATGGAGCGGGTGGCCTTCACCGACTTCGAATGGATCTCGGTCCCGTCCTCCTCGATCAGGCGCATGCCGTCGGCCTGGATCGCCGCCGCGTTCGAGCGGGCGATGAAGGTGACGTTCTCGCCGGCCTCCGCCAGCCTGACCCCGAGATAACCGCCGATGGCGCCGGCGCCGACGATCGCGATGCTCATGTCTCTACACCCGTGCTGCCAATTCCGCTCCGCCGGCCAAGTTCTCAACGCCGTTCCGGCCGCTTTCGTGCGACCGCGGAGACCACTTTCGCTTGAGTTTTTGCTTATTCGAACCGGTTCGTGAGCGTGCCGATCCCCTCGATCACCACCTCGACCGTGGCCCCCTTCGGCGTCGGGCCCGAGCCGACCGAGGTGCCGCAGGCGATCACGTCGCCCGGCTCCAGCGTCATGCCCTGGGACAGCAGGGCAACGAGCCGTGGCGCCGGAAGCAGCATGTCGGAGATCGGGAAGTTCTGCCGCTCGCGCCCGTTGACCAGGGTGCGGACGGTGAGCGTCTCCGGGGCGAGGCCGGTGGCGATCACCGGGCCGAACGGCCCGAAGCCGTCGAGCCCCTTGGACCGCGTCCACTGCGCGAAGCTCGCATCCGCCTTGAGGATCGCGGCGGAGGTGACGTCGTTCACGCAGGTGAAGCCGAAGATGTGGTCCGCGGCCTCCTCCTCGGTGAGGTCCCGGGCGGGTTTGCCCGGAACCCTGCCGATGACGATGCCGAGCTCACCCTCGTAGAACGCCCGGCCCGCCGCCTCCGGCACCGCCACCACAGCGCCGGAGGGCCGGTAGGTGTTGGCAGGCTTGATCAGGAATAGCGGCGCCTCGGGGCGGGACAGCTCCTGCTTCTCCATCAGCGCCCCGAAATTGTTCCACAGGGCGATCATCTTGGAGGGGTGGCAGGGCAGGTCCACGCTCACCTCGGAGAGCGGCAGCACCGCTCCCGTCGGCGTGGTCTCGCCGAACAGGTCGCCCTCGCAGACCTCGATCCGCTCGCCGTCGAGCCAACCGAAGCCGCGCTGCCCGTCGTGAAGGAAACCGATCCAGTGCGTCACGGCTCCCTCCATCACTGGTTACGGGCGACGAAGCGGGCGCGCATCGGCTTCAGCACGAACAGCGCCAGGAAGCCCGCGACGAAGGCCATGCCGGAGGCGAGATAGAACACGTTCTGCCAGGAGCCGGTCGCGGTCTGGATCGCCAGGAAGGCGGGCAGCATCAGCGAGGCCGTGCCCTTGGCGGTGTAGAGCAGACCGGCATTGGCGGTGGCGTTCTTGTCGCCGTAGGTGTCGGCGCAGGTCGAGGGGAACAGCGAGTAGATCTCGCCCCAGGCGAAGAAGACGAGGCCGGTGAGCAGCACGAAGGCCATCGGCGAATGGGCGAACATGCCGAGCGCCAGGATGCCGGCGCCCTCGATCATGAAGGCCATGAACATGGTGTTCTCACGCCCGATCCGGTCGGAGATCCAGCCGAAGACCGGTCGGGTCACACCGTTGAGCACCCGGTCGATGGTCAGCGCGAAGGTCAGCGCCGGCAGGGTGATGCCCATGAGCGAGATCGGGACCGTATCGACGTGGAAATCCTTGGCGATGGGGGCAAGCGAGGCGGTCGCCATCAGGCCACCGGCGGCCATCATCACGAACATCGCGTACATCAGCCAGAAGATCGGCGTGCGCACCATCTCGGCCGAGCTGTACTGGCGGCGCGTCGTCGCGTTGGGGGAGACGCGGCCGGCGAGCATCCGGTCCTTGTAGGCGGCACTGGGCGCCGAGAGAAGCAGGGCGGCGATCATCACCACGATGCCCTGGCCGAGGCCGAACACGAGGAAGGTCTGCTGGTAGCCGCTGTCGCGGATCATCGCGGCGATCGGGATCACGGTGAGGGCCGAGCCAGCGCCGAAGCCGGCGGCGGTGAGGCCGGCGGCGAGGCCGCGGCGATCCGGGAACCACTTGAGGGCGTTGCCGACACAGGTGCCGTAGACCGCGCCCGCGCCGATGCCGCTGATGGCAGCGGCGAGGTAGAGGAACCACAGCGAATCGGCGACCGAGTTCATGGCCCAGCCGATGCCGCAGAGGGCTCCGCCGAACAGCGTCACCACCTTCGGGCCGTAGCGATCGACGAACCAGCCTTCGATCGGAACTAGCCACGTCTCAGTGAGGACGAAGATCGTGAAGGCGACTTGGATCGCCGGCTTGCCCCACTGGAACTTGTCGTTGATCGGATTAACGAAGAGCGTCCAGCCATACTGCAGGTTGGCGATCATCGACATGCACAGCACGCCGAGGATGAGCTGACCCCAGCGTCCGCCCACGGGCGTGTCGGCCCGAGACGCCGAATAGGCGTCTGATCCGGGCAATGGATCGGCGGCTTGAACGGCCATGGAGCGCTCCCTCACACACTCATCTTCTTGACGAACCGGAGTTTAAGCCCGGCTCAGCCATATTGGAATTTTGGATACCGCATACGTAACCGCTCTCGCGCCAAGCGCTGACAGGAAAATATTTGGCCGTAGAGCAGATATTTTTTGAACGGCTATCGGAAATGAATTCATTATGCGGGGCGGATTAGCCGCCTTGGCGGCGCTGGGAACGGCGCGCGAAGTAGCCGACCTCTTTCATGAGCCCGCAGCCCAACCCCCTTAATGCCCTCGGGCTCGCCCGGAGGCGCGGCCATCCGCCTTATCATAGGAGTGGAACCAAGCGGCGGGGCCCACCGTTCGGCTTGTCGAGCGCACCGTCATCCGGTGCAAACAGATCAATGGAGACAGGCCATGAGCAGCACGACCGACAAGATCAAGGGTGTTGCCAACGAGGCGACCGGCTCGATCAAGCAATCCGTCGGTAAAGTGACCGGCAACGAGAAGCTTCAGGCCGAGGGCAAAGCCCAGGAACTGGAAGGCAAGACCCAGCGCACCGTCGGTGAAGCGAAAGACGGCGTCAAAAACGCTGCCGATGCGGTCAAGAGCAAGCTCTGAGCCTGACGGACGGCCTCAGCGCCACTGATGTGAGGCCGGAGCCGCACCCGACCGGGTGCGGCTTCCGCTTTTTCAGAAGGTCTGCAGCCCCGCCCTCGAGCCGGACCGAGCCGGATCCGGCCGGCGGATGGCTAAAGGTGGTCGGACGCGTCCTGACCAGTTTCCGGGAAAGGATTTCAGCATGAACAGGGATCAGATCGAGGGTGGCATCCGCAACCTCAAGGGTCGCGGGCGGACGGCCCTCGGCGCCGTGACGGGACGGGCTCGCCCCCAGGCCGAAGGCGCCTACGAGCAGATCGCTGGCGTCGCCCAATCCGCCTACGGCCGCACCCGCGAGCGCGCGGAGGAACTCTACGAGGACGGCTACCGCTTCGCCGATGAGGCCGCCACCCGCGGCCGGCATTTCCGCGACGAAGCGGTGGAGCATGGCCGCCACCTGCATCGCGAGGCCCGCAGCCGGGGACGGTACCTGCGCGACGAGGCGAACCGGCGCGGCCGGGACCTCGCCATCCGGGCCGACGAGAATCGCGGCACCACGCTGGCGCTGGTCGCCGTCGCCGCCTTCGGCCTCGGCTGGCTCGTCAGCCGCCGCTGACCTCGCGGGCCCGGCATCCTTTGCGGCGATCCCGGCTCCCACGTTTGGCTGAGGCGAACGGTGGAACTCGTCGCGAGCAATGTCGCGCGTGATGCGATGCCGGGGCCGCTCCGAGGCCTCTTGACGGAGGAGCGGTCGAAACGGGAAGCGTCCTCCCCTGCGCGGATGGAGGACGAGAACATGCCGGCACGATCCTGGCTCGACCTGACGACGGAGGAGATCCGCGCCCGGGACATGACGCGGACCATCGCCGTGCTTCCGGTGGCGGCGGTGGAACAGCACGGGCCGCACCTGCCCCTCGGCACCGATACCTACATCGCCGAAGGCTATCTGCAGCGGGTGGCGCCGTTGGTGCCGGAGGCGCTCGACGTCGTATTCCTCCCGGTTCAGGCGGTCGGTAAGTCCGACGAGCACGACGCCTTCCCCGGAACCCTGAGCCTGACGACGCAGACGGCCCTCGCCGCCTGGACCGAGATCGGCGCGGGCCTGCACCGGGCGGGCTGCACCAAGCTGGTGATCGTCTCCTCCCACGGGGGCAACAGCGCCCTCATCGACCTCGTGGCGGGCGAGCTGCGCGGGCGCTTCGGCATGATCGCGGTGACGACCTCGTGGAGCCGGCTCGGCCTGCCGGAGGGATTGTTCCCGCCGGAGGAGATCCGCCACGGCATCCATGCCGGCGGCATCGAGACCGCGCTGATGCTGGCCCTGCGGCCGGACCTCGTGCGCCGGGACGCCATCGACCGCTTCGCCTCCCGCACCGAGGAGATGGAGCGCACGTTCACCCTTCTGCGGGCCGGACGCCCGGCCGCCTTCGCCTGGAAGACGCAGGACCTGCATCCCTCCGGTGCCCTGGGCGACGCCCGCCTCGGCACGGCGGAAGCGGGCGAGGCCGCGCTCGACCATGGGGCACGGGCTTTCGTGACGCTGCTCGGCGAGATCGACCGCTTCGCCCTGTAGCGATTCCGGCATCGAAAGAGGCAGGCCCAGGCCTCGCCATCTGCCAGGAGGCGCAGATCACGTCCTGGATGATGCCCTAAGCGGCCGCCCGACCCAGGGCCTCGACGGCGTCGCAGGCGGCGCTCACCCCGTCCTCCCCGGCCATCCGCGCCTTCGCGGCGGAGCAGGCCCGGGCAACTCCTGGATCCGTCAGCAGGCGCTGGAGTACGGCGCCGGCCTGGGAGGGCGTGAAGCGGCGGCGGCTCAGCGTCGATCCGGCCCCCATCCGCCGAAGCCGCCGCGCCTCGTCGAAATGATCGAAGGCGACGGGCACCACCAGTTGCGGAATTCCGGCCGCGAGGGCCTGCGCCACGGTACCGACTCCGCCATGATGGATCAGGGCCGCGCAATGCGGCAGCAGGCGGCTGAACGGGGCATAGGGCGCGTGCAGTATTCCTGCCGGCAGATCGGCCGGCACCTGCCCGTGCGGAGGCGCCAGGAAGATGCCGCGCCGGCCAAGATGCCGGCAGAGGCGCAGGGCGGCCCGGAAGAAGGTCTGAGACCGGGTCATCGCCGAACCGTAGGTGAAGGCGAGCGGCGGCGGACCCGCCTTGAGGAAATCGGCGATGGCGGGGTCGAGCTCGGTGGTGTCGCCGAAGCGGTCCGCTAGCGGGAATCCGGTCAAGATGGCATGGCCCGGCCAATCGGCCTGCGGAGCGGCATACCATTCGGGAAAGGCGAGGAGCACGCGCTGCGGGCTGCTCCACCAGTGGCGCAGCCGGCGCACCGGCGGCAGGCCCAGCGTGTCGCGAAAGCGGTTCAGGGCGGGCAGCGCGGCCGGGTCGATCACCAGGCGATCCGCCCCGCGCCCGAGCCAGTGGCGGAGGCGAGCCGGAACGATGTCGGGCAGCGGCAGGCCCGGCAGCCTCGGCGGATCGATGCGGCTCTCGACCAGAAGCGGCATCAGATGCGCCGTGGCCAGGGACAGGCCGAGCTTGTCCTGTGCCACCCGCGCGCCGAGCGCCAGGGTCGAGGCGAGCACGACGCTCTCGCCGGGCCGGGCATTCTCGGCGAGCCAGCGATAGGTCGGCTCGGTCAACAGGGAGACGTGGCGGAACATCGCCCCGGCCCCGCGCCATGGGCGCCATAGCGCGGGCTCGGCGGTCGCCCGGCGGTATTCCTCCTCCGTGCCGAGGGCGAAGAAGGGCAGATCGGCCCTGGCCGCCATCGCGGCGAACGGCGCGGGAGCCGCGAGCGTGACCGTATGCCCCCGCTGCCGCAGCTCATTCGCCGTCGCGAGGAGCGGCAGAACATCGCCGTGGCTGCCGATGGCGACGATGAAAAATCGCATCGATCCCTGTGTCGGCTTGCGCTCGTCGTGCGCGTGACGGGGCAGGCATCCGGCGGCACCGGATCAGAGCGGAAGGGCAGGCTCGAGATCGGCGGCGGGGGCGAGCACCCGCTGCCGCAGGGGCTGCGGCCCCAGGATCATCGCGAAGAAGTCGTAGGCACCGGGTCGCTCGTTCGCGAGGAGGAACTGGAAGTGCATGCGGAACGGGCGGAACCGCACCCGCCGGTACGTGTCCGGGCTGAGCAGGTCGCGAAACCGCGCCGACCGCACCAGGGGATTGGCGACGGGCTGCCCGTTCAGGTCGAGATCGAGCTCGTCGGACGGGTTGAAGCCCGGAAAATTCATCCAGTCCTGCGGCGCATGGAAATCGCACCAGACGACGCGCCGGTCCGTGACCAAGCGGGCGATCTCCGCCCGCAGGCGGGTGGCCGAGGGTTGAATCGCCACGAGCGGCAAGCCCGATCCGAGTGTCACCAGGGATAGGACCGGACCGGATCGCCCGATCTCCGCATCCTTGGCGAGCAGGCGGGCCGTGACCTCGGCGGCCGTCAGGCCGCCCGAGGAATGGCCGACGATCATGACCTCGTCGACGACGTCTCCCGCCGCGTTCCTGGCGGCGAGGGCGGAGAGGATGTGGTCGGCGAAGGCATCGAGGCGCCGTTCATAATCGAGCCGCGCCCCGCGGCCGTGCTGCCAATTGAAGACCCAGTCGTTCAGCAGCTGCCAGAAGAAGATGCGGTTCAGGATCGCCTCGATGGCCTTGATCCAGGCGAAGCCGGCGACGACGCCGAGCGGCAGGGAGACCCAGATCGGCAGGCCGAGGCTGTGGCCGAACCCATCCCCCAGATGAGCGTGGACGAGGGCCCCGACGGCGACGGAGAGCAGGGTGAGAAGGATCACCATCACGAAGGGGTAGAGGATGACGTTCCCGTATTTCCAGCTCAGCCGGTAGAAGCGGAACAGCAGGCCGCTCAAGATGGTCTGAAGCGTGCCGACCACGAGGAATGCCACGCTGACGAAGCGGGACCGTGCGAAATCGACGGCGACGAGGTCGTCCCAGAGGAGGACGTCGTAACGGGTCTCGGCGCCCTCACCCCGGTCCGGCGCGCTCACGGTCCAGCTCTGAACCAGCCCGTCCTCGCTCAGTTCGGCCCGGGAGATCTCCCGCTTTCCCACCGGGAAGCGCTTGGCATAGCGGGACCATTCCCGCACGAACAGCAGGCGGTAGCGGCTCCGCGCCTCCGGATCGTAGCCAGGGATATAGAAGACGTGCCGGCGCCGGACCGTTTCGCACCGCGCCTCCTGAAGACGAGGCGGCGTGAAGCTCAACGCGTTAGGCATGGCAGCGGTCGTGTCGAACCGTGCGCCTCATCCGAATATGGCTCCTCCGCGGCGACCATACGCATCGGCGCCGGGGAGGGAGAACATCGATACTATTTCAGACGCACTATCAAACGTTATTCTTCCGGAATTTGTGACTCGTAATACTTCGCCGCACGCCCTTGTTTCCATGGCCTGCGCGGGCACACGCCCTTGTGAAAAAGGTGCCGCTCAGCCTCGAACCAACCGGCGCCAGCCGATGACGAGTCCAGAGACCGAAACGAGCAGGCCACCGAGCAAAAGCAGCAGAACGACGGCGTCCCAGGCCGGCCGGTGGCGGATCAGGATGCCGAAATCCAGGCTGTGCAGGCCGTTGAACAGCCAGCGGGACAGGCGGTCGGAGCGATCCAGGCGTCCCAGGATCTCGCCCGTCGCCGGATCGATGTGGAACCATGTCGCGGCCGGATCGGCGAAGACGAGTCTGAGGACGGGCAGGCTGCGCTCGCTATGATGCGCGTACCAATAGGCATCCTCCCGCTCGATCAGGCTCACCTCCGGGGGTGGTGCCTCGGGCATGAGGCGCCGCGCCGCTGCCGTGATCGCGGCGACGGAGGGACGCGCTCCCTCCGTGCAGCAGATCTGCGACCGGCCATCGGCACAGGCGAGGATGAGGCCGGGCCGTCCATCGAGGCGGGTGAAACGGACTTCCCTGACATCCGAACATGATCGGGCGGCGGCCGCGCGGTCGAGGCCGAAGGGGCGATCCGCCGGCCCGGCATAGCGTTCCTGCGCCGCGCGGTCCGGCCCCTGGGCCGAGAACCAGCGGTTCGGGTTCATCGACAGCCAGCCGCTGACGATGAAGGTGAGCAAAGCCGTGCCGGCGACCAGGCCGCCGAGATGGTGCCATCGCATCCAGCCGCGATAGGGCGTGACGGCCCCCCGCGCGTAGCGCCGCCGCAGCCGCACCCGGATCAGGCCGACCGTCAGACCGGTTACCGCCCCCGCGATCGCGACCCCGGACAGCCACAGCACCACGTCCCGCCAGAGATCGCGCTGGGCTCTCAGGGGAGTGAAGTAGATCCAGTGTGGGATCGCGCCGAACCAGTTCCAGAATCGCTCGTGCCGCGTGGTGTCGAGGACGATTTCGCCGGTCGCCCGGGCGACGTAGAGTTCGGTGCCCGCCGCGTCACCGAGGGCAATGCGGTGGAAGGGCCGCGCGGGATCGAAGCGCTGATGGACGGTCCACTGGTCGCGCTCGATCAGGCCGAGGGCGACCGGCGCCAGGGCTGCGGGATGAGGGGCGGCAACCGCGAGGGCTTGCGCCGCGTCGAGCCCGGCGATCACGCGGCCATCCGTGGCGGCGACGGTCCGGGTCGCCCCGTCCCAGGGAACGACGCGGTAGACCGGCAGGTCGGCGAGCATGGACAGGCTGAGCCGCTGCACCTCTCCGGGGCGGAGACCGGCCCGGACGAGCGCCGCCTCCGGGCTGAGCGCCACCCGATCCCAGGCCAGGGCGGGAAGGGCGGCTCGGCGCTCCGCCTCGGTCAGGCGCGGGAAGCCGACATACATCATCACGCCGCCGGAGACGAACCACACGGCGAAGAACAGGCAGGTGAGGATGCCGAGCCAGCGATGGCCGAGATAGAGCCAGCGCCGCAGGCGCTTCCCGAGAGATGTCACGATCAGGCTGTCACCGCCTCACAGAAATTTCGCCGGATCGGTCTCCGGGGGTGGCGGGGCGACGTCGGTCCGGTTCCACCAGCCGCCACCGAGAGCCTGGAACAGGGCGGCCGTGTCGGCATACTGGGTCGCGCGGGCGCCGGCCGAGGTCACCAGGGCCGAGAGGTAGCTCTGCTGGGCGATCAGCACCTGCGTCGCGTTGATGGCACCGGCCGAGTATTGCTTGCGAACGAGACTGAGGCTCTCACCCGTCGCCTTCTCGGCGGCGGAGGCCGCCGCCACCGCCTTGGCATCGGCCTGAAGCGCCCGCAGGCTGTCGGCCACATTCTGGAAGGCGGCAATCACCGTGGCACGGTACTGCGCCTGGGCTTGGTTCAGCGTCTCCTCGGAGGCGCGCTGGCGCCGGTAGAGGGTGCCGGCATCGAAGATCGGCTGCGTGGCCTGGCCGATGATGGTGAAGAAGGCCGCCCCGGGATTGGCGAGTTGGGCGAGCCGCACTGCGCTGGCGCCCGCCGTCGCGGTGATGCTGAACTGCGGCAGCCGGTTGGCGACCGCGACGCCGACATTGGCGCTCGCCGTTCGCACCTGGGATTCGGCCGCCTTCACGTCGGGCCGCTGCTGCACGAGATGCGAGGGCAGGCTGACGGGCAGCCGCGTCGGCAAATGCAGGGCATTCAAGCTGAAGGTCTCGGACACCTCGTCGCTCGGCAGCCGTCCCGTCAGGGCGGTCAGCAGGTTGCGCTGCTGGGCGAGCTGCTTCTCCAGCGGCGGTAATTGCTGCTGCGATAGCGAGAGGGCCGCCTGCTGCTGCACGACGTCGGCGCCGGCGATCTGCCCGAGCTTGAGCTGCTTGTTATAGAGTTCCAGCACCTCGGTCTGCGCCTGGATCACCCGCTTCGTCGCCTCGATCTGGGCGCGCAGAGCCGCCTCCTGGATCGCGGCGGTGACGACATTGGCGGTGAGGCTGAGATAGGCCGCCTCGAGCTGGAAGCGCTGGTTCTCGGCCTCGCCCTCCAGGGCCTCGATCTGGCGGCGGTTGCCGCCGAACACGTCCGGGTTGAAGGCGACGATCACCTGCGGGGTGTACAGGCTGTAAAGGTAGCGGTTCTGATCCTGCAGCGGCGATTGCAGATCGAGCCCCGGCGCCTGCGCCCCGAGCGCCTGCGGGTTGGCTGTCAACGTCGGGTAGAGCGTGCCCCGCTGGGCCAGCACGTTCTGCTGGGCGATGCGCAGGGAGGCCTGCGCCGCCTCCAGGGTCGGATTATGGGCGAGCGCCTCCTCGACGAGGCGATTCATCGCCTTGGACCGGAACAGCCTCCACCACGCGCCCGGAATGTCGGCGCCCGCGACGAAGCTCTGGTCGGCGGAGCCGCCCTGTTGCGTCCGGATCAGGTCGGCCGCGCTCGGGTTCTTGAGCGGCTCCTTGGTGTAACGGGTGACCGGGGGATCCGCCGGCGGGCGGTAATCCGGCCCGACCATGCAGCCGGCGAGCTGACCCGCACACAGGCCGGCGGCGAGCCGCGCGGTCCACACGCCCTGCGGCCTCCGCCGCATTCCCCGCTCCCGAATCGACATCACGCGGCAGCCTTGCTTGCGGCGGAGGTGGCCGAAAGATTCGGCCGGCGCCGGGAAAACAGCGAAATCAGGACCGGCAGCACCACCAGGATCAGGTTCGGGGCCAGCAGGATGCCGCCGACCACCACCAGGGCCAGGGGCTTCTGCACCTGCGAGCCGATTCCGGTGGAGATCGCCGCCGGCAGGAGGCCGACGCAGGCCGCGACGCAGGTCATCATCACGGGCCGCATCCGCACGATCGAGGCATGGCGCAAAGCCTCGGCCCGCTGCCACCCCTCATCCATGAGCTGGTTGTAATAGGCCAGCAGGATCACGCCCTCCATCGTCGAGATTCCGAACAGCGCGATGAAGCCGATCGCCGCCGAGATCGAGAACGGCGTCTGCGTGAAGAACAGCGCGAAGATGCCGCCGATCATCGCCATCGGGATCACCGACAGGGTGAGCAGCATGTCGGTGACGGAGGAGAAATTGACGAACAGGAGCAGGGCGATCAGCAGCAGCGTGATCGGGACGACGAGGCTCAGGCGGGCGACCGCCTCCTTCAGGTTGGTGAACTGACCGACCCATTCGAGATGGTAGCCGGGGGGCAGCGTCACCGTCTCGGCGACGCGGGCCTGCGCCTCCAGCACCGCCCCACCGAGATCGCGCCCGCGCACGGAGAACTTCACCGGGATGTAGCGCTCCTGACCCTCGCGGTAGATGAAGGCCGCGCCCGAGACGAGGTCGACCGTCGCGATTTCGGAGAGCGGCACCTGCACCACACCGCCATTCGGGTTCGGCGCGCCCACGGTGATGCTGCGGATCGTCTCCAGGGAGGAGCGGTACTGGGGCGCGAGCCGCACCCGCATCGGGAAATGCCGGTCGGCGCCGTATTCGTAGAGATCGCCCGCGGTCTGACCGCCGATGGCGGCCGCCACCGTGGTGTTCACGTCGCTGATCGAGAGGCCGAAGCGGGCGGCCTTGCGGCGGTCGACATCGATCTGGACCGTCGGCTGGCCGAGGGATTCGAACACGGCCAGATCGGTGATGCCGGGCACGCTCGCCAGCGCCGCCTTCACGGCATTGGCCGTCTTCGTGATCTCGGCGAGGTCGTTGCCGTAGATCTTGACGGAGTTCTCGCCCTTCACGCCCGAGGCCGCCTCCTGGACGTTGTCCTCGATATATTGCGAGAAGTTGAACTCGATCCCGGGGAATTCCTCGTCGAGACGCTGGGACAGGGTGTGGATCAGCGTCTCCTTGTCGAGCCCCTTGCGCCACTGGTCGATGGGCTTCAAGGGCGCCAGGATCTCGACGTTGAAGAAGCCGGTGGCATCGGTGCCGTCATTGGGCCGGCCCTGGTGCGAGATCACGGTGACGACCTCAGGCACCTCTTGGAAGATCTTGCGCAGGCGCTGGACGTAGGCGTTGCCGGTCTCCAGCGAGATCGAGGCCGGCATGGTGCCGCGCACGTAGAGATTGCCCTCCTCCAGCCGCGGCAGGAATTCGAGGCCGAGGCCGCGGGCGGCCAATCCCGACACGACCAGGATCGCCAGCATCACGGCGAGGGCGAGGATGCGGTTGCGCAGGCCGAATGTGAGAATGATCTCGTGGCCGAACCGCAGCAGGCGCACGATCAGCGTGTCGCGCTCCTCGACGCGCTTGGGCAGGATGATCGCCGAGAGCGCGGGAGAGACCGTGAAGGTCGCCAGCAGGCCGCCGACCAGCGCGTAGGCATAGGTCTTGGCCATCGGGCCGAAGATGTGGCCCTCGACGCCGGTCATGGTGAAGAGCGGCAGGAAGCCGACAATGATGATGGTGGCCGAGAAGAAGATCGCCCGGTTCACCTCGGCGCCGGCGATGGCGATGGTCCCGAGCCGGCCGGTCAGGCCGCCGGGCGCGAGCTGCCCCTCTGTGTGCTCGGGCTCGGCGAGATGGCGGAAGATGTTCTCGACCATGATGACGGTGGCATCGACGATGAGGCCGAAATCGATCGCGCCGAGGGACAGGAGGTTGGCCGAATCGCCCCGCAGCACCAGGATCAGGATGGCGAAGCCGAGGGCGAAGGGGATCGTGGCCGCCACGATGATGGCGCTGCGCAGCGAGCCGAGAAACAGCCACTGCACCGCGAAGACCAGCACCACGCCGAAGACGAGGTTGTGCATCACCGTGTGCGTCGTGGTGTGGATCAGCTCCGAACGGTCGTAGATGCGCTCGATCTTCACTCCCGGCGGCAGGATGGTCGAGCTGTTGATCTTCTCGATCTCGGCCTCCACGCGCTGAAGCGTCGGCAGGCTCTGGCCGCCGCGGCTCATCAGCACGATGCCCTCGACCACGTCGGGCTCGTCGTCATGGCCGACGATGCCGAGCCGCGGCGCGTGGGAGACGCGCACCTCCGCCACGTCGCGGACCAGCACCGGCACGCCGTTCACCTGCGTCAGCATGGTGTCGCGGATGTCGTCCATGTCGCGGATCAGGCCGATGCCGCGCACCACCGCCGATTGCTCGCCGACATTGAGCGTCTGGCCGCCGACATTGATCGAGGCGTTGTTGAGCGCGGTGACGAGCTGGACCAGGGTCATGCCGAGCCCCTGCAACCGGTTCAGATCGACGGCGATCTCGTATTCCTTGGCCTTGCCGCCGAAGGCGGTGACATCGACCACGCCGGGGATCGCCTTGAAGCGACGCTGCAGCACCCAATCCTGCAGCGTCTTCATGTCCGTCGAGGAGAAGCCCGGCGGCCCGACGAGCTTGTAGCGCATGATCTCACCGACAGGGCTCGTCGGCGAGATCTGCGGCTGGGCGCCGTTCGGAAGCGGCGGCAGCTGCGAGAGGCGGTTGAGGACGCGCTGCAGCGCCTCCTCGTAGGTGTATTCGTAGTTGAACTGGACCTTCACGTCGGAGAGCCCGAACAGCGAGATGGTCCGCACCACCGTCGCGTTCGGGATGCCGGCGAGCTGCACCTCGATGGGAATCGTGATGTAGCGCTCGATCTCCTCCGCCGACTGGCCGGGATTCTGCGTGATGACATCGACCAGCGGCGGCACCGGGTCGGGATAGGCCTCGATGTTGAGCTGCAGGTAGCTCGCATAGCCGAGGGCGAGCATCATCACGAAGCCCAGGAACACCAGCACGCGCTGGCGCAGGGCGAAGACGATCAGGCTGTTCATCGATCGAGCCCTCAGGACGCCTTATCGCCGGACGCGGCGCGGTCGATGAACAGGGCCCCCCGGGTCACGACCTCCTCGCCGGCCTGCAGGCCGTCGAGAACCTGCGCCGTCTCGCCGTTCACCAGACCGATCCTGACCCGCCGGGCCGCGATGGCACCGTCGCTGCGAGCGACCCAGACATGGGCCTCGGCGCCCTCGTAGACGATGGCCGCGAGGGGCACGGCGGGCGAGGGCTGCGGCGGGCCGGTGAGAATGGTGAAGGTGGCGAACATCTCCGGCCTGAGAACCCGATCCGGGTTCTCGATCTCGCTGCGCACGGCGAGCCGGCGCGTGGCCGCTTCGAGGCTCGCGGCCATGTAGTCGATCTTGGCCTGGAACACCCGGTCACCGAAGCCGGCCACCCGCGCCTCGACGGTCTGGCCGATATGCACCTTCGGAACCTCGCTCTCACGGATATTGGCGATCAGCCAGACCGTCGAGAGATCGCCGATGATGAAGGCCGGGTCGCTCGACGAGGAGACGAACTGGCCGACGCCGACCTTACGCTGCACGATGGTGCCGGCGATCGGGGCGCGGATCTCCACATGCGAGCCGAGGCGACCGCTCTTCTCGAAGGCGGCGATCTCGGCATCCGACTTGCCGAGGAGCCGCAGGCGGTTCTTCACCGCGTCGAGGGTCGCCTCCGCGGTCTTCAGGTCGCTCTGGGCGGCGATCACGTCGTTTTGAGCGGATTGGTAATCCTTCAGCGCCACAGCGCGGGCTGCGAACAGCTCCTGTTGCCGCGAGGCGATGGTCTGGTCGAGCTTCAGCAGCGCCTGCTGCTTCTGCAGGGTGTTGAGGGCCGCCTGATAATCGTTCTGCGCCTGGACCATGTCGGTGGCCTCCAGGGTCAGAAGCAGATCGCCCGCCTTCACGACGTCCCCGGCGCGAACGAGCACCTTCGTCACGCGGCCCGAATACGGTGAGGCCACCGGCACGTTGTCGTCGTCATTGAGGGCGATGCGTCCCTCCGCAGAGCTCTCCGGCCGGAACATCACCGTCTGCACCGGGCTGATCGCGAAGGTGGCGCGCTGCTCCTTGCTCGGCTGGAACACGCGCGACGGGGCCGCGGGCTTCTCGGCGACGGGAGGCAGCTCCGTGGGGACCTGTCCGCTCAGGCGCCCGACCAATCCGGCGACATCCTCGGCGGCGCGCCGCACCGGCTCCTGGAAGGCGACGGCGGCCACGGCCAGACCAGCGATCACGAGCAGAAGGAGAATGACCGGCGCCTTGGAGGAGCGACGGCGTCCGTGTGTGCCGGAAACGCCTCCGGAGGACCCGATTTCCGAAGGGCTGCGCGCGTCCATCACGGTCTCTGGTTTGATCGCTGCGGTTGAGGCTGATCCGGGCGTGGCCTAACACCGATCATATGACAGTCCCAAGTCCTCGGCGCGGAGGAGGACATGGACCATCGTTTTTTTTGAGGCGGCGATACCGGGTTTCACGCCCCTCGCGTCTCCTTGACCGGAACGCGCAGGCGGGGCCCCGCAGAACCGGATCGAGGGCCAAGATCGGCAGCGGCGAGGAAGGGATGCCGGAGGGACGACCATCGGCGCATCGCTCATTCCGGCGCCGAACGATCCCCGTCACGGCCGGGATCGAAATGGTGCCGGTTGCGGGACTCGAACTCGCGACCTACCGCTTACAAGGCGGTTGCTCTACCAACTGAGCTAAACCGGCAATGCCAACCCGCTAGCAGTCCGATCCGGGCGGCGCAAGCGCGCCCGCGGTGATGTTGTCGGTTTTGATCTGTGCCAGCCGGGTGCTGCGCACAACTGATCTTCGGCTGAGCGGCCGAGTTCAAGCATTCGTGCCGGTCCATCGCCGGTTGAGCGGCTCAAACCCGATCGAGCGATTCCATCATAGCTTCACGCATGATCGTGCTGTGCAGCGGCGATGGCCTCAGGGCTTCCCCGGCGATGCGGTCAGGCGACCGCCCGAGGTCTGCCGTCCACCGCGCGATCCTCGCCCTCGAACGCGCCTCGCCTGTCGGAGGGGGCGGCGGTCTCGAGGCGCGCCGGAGCTTCGGGACGGCCGAACAGGAAGCCCTGCAGGTCCAGTCCGCGTTTTCTCGCGAGCAGCCTGTGCTGCTCCTCCGTTTCCACCCCCTCCGCCGTCACCGCCAGGCCGAGACTGCGCGACAGGCCGATGATGGCCCGCACGATCGCCATCGACTGTGCGTCGCGGCCCAGGCCCCGCACGAAGCTGCGGTCGATCTTGATGCGGGTCAGCGGGAACGTGTGGACGAAGCTGAGAGAGGAGTAGCCGGTGCCGAAATCATCGAGCGCGATCATCACGCCGAGGGCGCGGAGGCGGCGGAGCAGGCCGAGGGCCAGTTCGCGGTTCTCCAGCAGGGCCGTCTCGGTGATCTCGATTTCCAGCCTGTGCGGCGCCAGGCCGCTTCCGGCCAGGGCCCGCTCCACGGCCTGGAGACACACTCCGCCGCGCAATTGCGTCGCCGAGACGTTGACCGCCACGGTGAGGTGATCGGGCCAGCCCGCCGCTTCGCGGCAGGCTTCGGCCAGAACCCAGGCGCCGATTTCGGGCATCAGGCCCGCCTCTTCGGCCACCGGCACGAAGGTCGCGGGCGAGATCGCCTCGCCCCCTGCCCGCGGCCAGCGCAGCAGCGCCTCGTAACCGATGATCGCCCCGGTCCGGGCCCGCACGATCGGCTGGTAATGCAGAACGAATGCGCGCTCTTCCAAGGCGCGCCGCAAGTCGGCCTCCAGGCTTGCGCGCTCGGCGACACGATCGCCCATCACCGGCTCGTAGAGGGCGTAGCGGTCCCCGCCGCCCGTCTTGGCAGCGTGGAGGGCAAGACAGGCATTGCGCAGCAGGGCGTCCGGGTCGCCGCCGGCCGTCGGAGCGATGGCGATGCCGATGCTGGCACCGACGCGGATCGACAGCCTCTCGACGGAATAGGGCTGGCTGAGGCAATCGAGGATCGTCCGGGCCACGCTTTCGAGCCGGCCGAACGCGTCGGAACGGAGGATGATCGCGAACTCGTCTCCGCCGAGCCGTGCGATCAGGCCAGGCGGCCGCAATGCGCTGCGCAGGCGGTGTGCGACCTCCCGAAGAAGCTGATCGCCGACGGAATGGCCGAAGGTGTCGTTGATGGTCTTGAACCGGTCGAGATCGATGCAGAGGACGGCGCAGGATGTCCCCGTCTGCGCCGCCAGGGTTCCGGCCAGGAATTGCTGGAGCGCCGCGCGGTTGGCGAGGCCGGTCAGGGCGTCGTGCAGGGCCAGATACTGGATCTGGTCCTCGAACCGCCGCTGCTCAGTGATATCGATGAAGGTCGAGACGCAGCCGCCGCCGGTGAGCCGCCGGGTCGTGACCGACAGGACGCGATCCCGGTGCTCGATCTCAGATGTGGCAGGCCCGGATCTGTCGGGGTCGAGGCCGAGGTGATTCCGGACGAAGAGGGCCGAAGCCTCCTCGCTGAAGCTGTCGCTCAGAAGGGTTCCGATCGCGGCACCGGCCAGGGCCTCGCAACTGGATGCGCTCAGGAGATCGCGCATCGCCGCGTTGACGAGCACCACGCGCCCTTCGCCGTCGATGAGACACAGGCCCTGCGTCATGTTGGATAGGGCAAGGTCGAGATTGGTGAGCGCGTTTTCGAGCTTCAGGGCCGTGGCACGGCGCTCGCTGCAGTCGCGGGTGATCTTGGCGAAGCCGATGGGGTGGCCGGCGCTGTCACGGATCGCATCGACGACCACATGGGTCCAGAAGCGGGATCCATCCTTGCGCAGGCGCCAGCCCTCGGCCTCGAACCGGCCCCTCTCCCGGGCAATTTCGAGGCTCTGCTCCGGCAACCCGGCAATGCGATCCGGCAAGGTGTAGAAGCAGGAGAAATGGCGTCCCACGATCTCATCGGTCGTGTAACCCTGCGCCCGTTGCGCCCCCGCGTTCCAGCTCACCACGATGCCGTCGGCAGACAG
Source organism: Methylorubrum populi (assembly GCA_020741775.1). Taxonomy (GTDB): domain Bacteria; phylum Pseudomonadota; class Alphaproteobacteria; order Rhizobiales; family Beijerinckiaceae; genus Methylobacterium; species Methylobacterium populi_B. The sequence goes on along the minus strand of DYYG01000020.1, from coordinate 24,962 downwards.
CATGTAGATCGCATAATCAGTCATTCCCTCGACAAGGAAGCGGTAAAGAGCATCGGCGTCGTCGGGGAGATTGGGCATTGTCAGGTCCGGCAGCGCTCACGCGGACGAGAAAAATCGACAAAAGTTAAATTTGCGCCGCAGGGCGACTAAAGGAAGATAGGAAATTGCCCTGTCCGGAGGCGCTGACGCATGCGCAGCCCCCTCCTCAGGTTGACGGCAGCCGTCGTGATACAACCCCTCCCTTGGGGATCTGTCCGCTTCGCGACAAAATGAACCAGATGTGGAGAAAAGAGGCGGTCCGCGACATAAGGAGCGGCCGGCGCTACCTATCATTCGATATGCGACGTCGCTTTTAGCAACGCCGAATCCCCAGATGCCGCCGGGACCAGAGGAAAGTGCGAGCCGATGAGCGCGCCGGTCTGATGCAGGTCCCCTTCACCCTCGACGCGGACGGGCTCACCCTCGCCGTCCGGCTGACGCCGCGGGCGAGCCGCACCGCTCTCGATGGCGTCCGCACCGATGCGGATGGGCGCCCGGTCCTCTGTCTGCGGGTGGCGGCGCCGCCGGTCGAAGGCGCCGCCAACGCGGCCCTGACGGCCTTCGTTGCCAAGAGTCTCAAGCTCAGGAAGGCGGAGGTGGTGCTCGTTTCCGGCGAGACCTCCCGGACCAAGCGGCTCCACCTCTCCGGCAATGCCGGAGACCTCGCTGCGCGGGTGGAAACCTGGCTCAGCGGCTCCTGAGCCGCTCGACGATCGCCACCGCCTCGGCGAAGGCGGCGTCGGCATCGAGTTCGGTGGTGTCGAGCACCACCGCATCCTCCGCCACCTTCAGGGGCGCGGCGGCACGGCTCGAATCGCGGGCGTCGCGGGCACGGATATCGGCGAGAATCGCCGCCAGGGTCGTCTCCTCGCCGCGGCCGAGCAGTTCGCGGTGACGCCGCCGCGCCCGCTCCTCGGGAGCAGCGACGATGAACAGCTTCACCCGCGCGGCCGGACAGACGACGGTGCCGATGTCGCGCCCGTCGAGCACCGCGCCCTCCGAACCATCCGCGAAGCGCCGCTGCCAGGACAGCAGAGCGGCGCGGACCTCCGGCACCGAGGAAACCCGCGAGGCCGCCTCCCCCATCGCCCGCTCGCGCAGGCGCGGATCGGAGAGGCGCTCGGCCGACAGGTCGGCCGCCGCCCGGGCCGCCGCACCGGCATCGTCGAGATCGGCGCCGGCATCGATCAGGGTCAGGGCCACGGCCCGGTAGAGCAGGCCGGTATCGAGGTGCGGCAGCCCGTAATGCAGGGCCAGACGCTTGGCGAGCGTGCCCTTGCCAGAGGCCGCCGGGCCATCGATGGCGATGACCAGCGCGGCGCCGTCATGGTTGGCGGTCATGCGGCGGCCCCGTCCTCGATCTGCGCGCCGAGCGCCATCATGGTCGGGCGGAAGGTCGGGAAGCTCGTCGCGATCATCGCGCCGTCATCCACGGTGACGGGCCGCCGCGCGGCCAGCCCCATGACGAGGAAGGCCATGGCGATGCGGTGGTCGAGATGGGTCGCCACCGTGCCGCCGCCTGCGGGCGGGCCACCGTCTCCCGTCACGATCAGGTCGTCGCCCTCGATGGCGTGCGCGACGCCGTTGGCGGCAAGCCCGGCGGCGACCGCCGCCAGCCGGTCGGATTCCTTGACCCGCAATTCGTGCAGGCCGTTCATCCGGGTGGTGCCCTCGGCGAAGGCAGCGGCGACGGCGAGGACCGGGTATTCGTCGATCATCGACGGCGCGCGCTCGGCCGGCACATCGACGCCGTGCAAGCGGCTCGCCCGCACGCGGAGATCGGCCACCGTCTCGCCGCCCTCCTCGCGCTCGTCGAGGCGCTCGATCTCGGCGCCCATCTCGATCAGCGTCGTGATCAGGCCGGTGCGCAGCGGGTTCATCATCACCCCGCGCAGGATGATCTCGGAGCCCGGCACGATCAGCGCCGCCACCAGCGGGAAGGCGGCCGACGAGGGATCGGCCGGCACGATCACCTCGGTGCCGCGCAGGACCGGCTGGCCGGTGAGCGCGACGGAGCGGCCATGACCGCCCGGGCCGTAGGGCGTCACGGTGACCTCGGCGCCGAACAGGCGCAGCATCCGCTCGGTGTGGTCGCGGGAGGCGGCCGTCTCGATCACCGTGGTGGTGCCCGGGGCGTTGAGCCCGGCGAACAGCACCGCCGACTTGATCTGCGCCGAGGCGACCGGCAGCTCGTAGCGCAGGGGAATCGCCTCGCGCGGCCCCTTCAGCGTCAGCGGCACGCGACCGCCCTCGGCCTCGGAGACGACTTGCGCACCCATCTGCAGGATCGGATCGAGGATGCGCCGCATCGGCCGCTTGCGGAGGGAGGCGTCGCCGTCGAAGGTCGCGGTGACGGGCTGGCCGCCGACCACGCCCATCATCAGCCGCGAACCGGTCCCGGCATTGCCGAAATCGAGGACGCCCTCGGGATCCTGCATCCCGCCGATGCCGACGCCGATGATGCGCCAGCGCCCCTCGCCCTCGCGGATGACCTCGGCGCCGAGGGCCCGCGCCGCGGCGGCGGTGCGCAGCACGTCATCGCCCTCGAGAAGCCCTTCCACCCGCGTTTCGCCGATGGCGAGCAGGCCGAGAATCATCGCCCGATGCGAGATCGACTTGTCACCCGGCGGCTTCAGGGTCCCGCGCAGGGGACCTCCGGGACGGGCAGTGACGGGCTGGGGATCGGAATCGTGCGACACGGAGAGTCTTTGGGGCTCGAGTCTCGGGCTGAAGCTCTGCGCCGCGAAGCATCAGGGCGCCAACGGCCGCCCGCCGGGACGGACCCGGCGCGACCGGCGCCGGTTACCACGCGGACCGTCCCGCGTCATCCGGACAGCCGCAAGTCCCCGAGCCGGATCGACACCGAGGCCGGCCGTCACGATCCATTAACCGCCAAGGTTGCACCAACATCGGCACGTCACCGATAGGTTACCGCCGATTTAATCTTTTCGGACCGTCACCGGACGTCGCGGAAATCGCTTTCGGCTCGTCGATCTCTCTCGACAAATCCCAACATATGTTTATGCTGAGCCTATGACGCCGGTCAGCCAATGCCTTCGCAAGGTCGATCACGCCTCCACTATCGCGGCCCCGACGGCCGTCGAGCACTTGTGTGCAGCCCTCAACGAGCTGGAAAGCGCCTATCACCGCCCCAGCGAGCGGATCATCGCCCTCGAAGCGATCCTGCATGAGTTCATGCGCAGCGGGCACATGAGCAACACGCCCTTCGGCCGCTTCCTCCGCATCAGTATCGAACGCCGCCAGAACAAGTGGTCCTTGCGCTACGCCTGACCATCGCCTTCGGCGAATTGGGCGAGGACCTCAGCCCTTGCACCATGGGCCATTCCAACAACGCATCCCCACGCGGCATGCGGACTGCCCCGGCCCTGAGCCCGGCATTCGCTCCATTCTCCGACTTGGCGTTTGACATGGGCGGAGGCTGCGACTAACGGGGCCCCTCCCCCGAGCCCTTTCCCCTTTCGTCCCCAGAGGTTCGCAGCCGTGGCAAGACCGGAACTCGGCGTCAAACGCCAGTGCATGAATTGCGGTGCCAAGTTCTACGATCTCGACCGTGATCCGGCGACCTGCCCGAAATGCGGCACGATCTACCAGGTCGCGACGAGCCGCGTCGCTCCGCCCATCGCCAGCCGCTCCGCGGACGACGATGAGGATGAGGAAGAGAAGAGCGGCCCGGAGATCGTCTCCCTCGACGAGGCTGAGGCCAGCGAGGACGATGCCGATATCAGCGTGGACGACGAAGAGGGCGGCGACGATTCCAGTGGGGGTGCGGACGACGACACCTTCCTCGAGGAAGAGGATGGCGACGACGACGTCTCCGATTTGATCGACAACGATTCGGACAACGACGAAGAGGGCTAGCGCCCTTTTCCCGCCCGAGCGCATCGTCGCGGAAAGTTACTCCGCGACGAGACTCCCGGAGGCTGGCTGCCTGCGGAGTATCAACCGCCGAACCGCTCGGTCCGGATCGCACCGGGCCTGACGCCGGCCTCGACCAGCAGGTCGGCCACCGTGCCGACGAAGCTGTTGCCGCCGCAGACGAAGACATGGCGGGGCATGCCCAGGCACTCGATCGCCGTGTCGATCATCACCCGGTCGATGCGGCGCCCCGCCGTCGCTCCCTCACGGGTAAGAAGCAGGGTCAGGTCGAAGCCGGTCTCGTCACGGGACCGCGCGGCGAGTTCAGCCCGGGCGATGGCCTCCGCGCCGCTGCGCGCCGAGTAGATCAGCAGCATCGGCACCTCCGGTGCGTGCAGGGCCCGCTCCCGCACCATGGCCAGCAGCGGCACGACGCCGGAGCCGCCGCCGATCAGCAGGACCGGCCCCCCCTCCTCCGGCTCCCAGGTGAAGGCGCCGAGCGGGCCGCGCAATTCGATGGCGTCGCCGATCTCGGCCACGGCATCGAAGAACCCTGAGACCTCTCCGTCTTCCAGCCCCTCGATCATCAGCTCGATCCCGGCCGGATCACCGGGCGCGGAAGCGATGGAATAGCTGCGCTGCGCCTGGTAGCCGTCGGGCGCGGTAAGACGCACATCGACGTGCTGGCCGGCCCGGTGCAGCCGCTCGAACGGGCTGGGCCGGGGCGCGAAACGGAAGCTTTTCACCCGCGGCGTCACAGGCGTGATCGCCTGGATGGTCGCGGCCCGCCAGCGGAAGGGCGCCGTCACGTCATGGGCCCTCAATCGCCCGTGAAGCGCTGCTCGCGCCACGGATCACCGTACATGTGGTAGCCGCGTAGCTCCCAGAATCCGGCCTCGTCCCGCTCGGTGAAACGCAACCCCTTCACCCATTTGGCGCTCTTCCAGAAATACAGGTGCGGCACCAGCAGCCGCGCCGGGCCGCCGTGATCGGGCGGGATCGGCTGCCCGTCATAATGGGTGGCCACCATCGCCTTGCCGCCGATGAGGTCGGCCACCGGCACGTTGGTGGTGTAGTCGTCGTGCCCCTCCGCCAGCACGAAGCCCGTCGGCGCCTCGATGCCGGCCGCCGTCAGGATATCGTCGACGCTCACGCCCTCCCATTCGGTGTCGAATTTCGACCACTTGGTCACGCAGTGGATATCCCCGGTCCAGCGGGTGCGCGGCAGGGCGGCGAACTCGTCCCAGCTCCAGCTCGCCAGCGGCCGGGAGCCCTGACGCAGGGTGAAGCGCCAGCCCTCGGTCGCGACGCGCGGGGTCGGGCCGAGTTGAAGCACGGGGAAATCGTCGGTGAGATACTGGCCCGGGGGCAGCCGATCGCGGATCGCCGCAGCGGGGGGCCGCCCCGAAAAGCCTCGCGTCGCCATGCACTCCTCCGCCATCGAATCCGGCGAGCAGATGCCGGCTTTCCGTCCTTATCTGGTACGGTCTCCGAGCGCCGCAACGAGGCCCGATGCGAAAGCGTTCCCACGGGCGCAGCGTCCCGGGAGAGGACTTCCCAGCCAGCTTGAAAAGGCGAAGCGGAACCGCAGGCCCGGCGTGTCGCCTCGGATCCGCTTCCCTCGCACGAGCCGTCAGGCCGGACGCGACGGCTCCGCTCGCGGAAGCCGCAGAATGCGCGGCCGCCAGATCCCGAGCACCACGTTGAGGATCGCGATCGCGAGCAGCACCCAGAGGGTGTTGCGCTCGGCGGCAAGCGCCCCCGTGAGGGTGGCGGGGTCGATCTGTCCCGCGAGGGCGGCGGCGCTGCGCCTTGCTTCTTCCTGCATCGGCCCCTGAATGCCGACGAAACCGCCCTCGAACACCAGCACGCCGGTCGCGAGCTTCACCCAGGCCCAGCCCGCTTCGAGGAAGCCCCGGTGCAGGGCCACGGCCAGCAGCCCGGCCACCAGCGTGAGGGCGAGGGAGGGCAGGAAAATCCATGTGGCGACCGCCCCCATCGCGCCGCGCATCAGGGCGTAGCCGGCGAGCGATTCCCTCGGCGGGGTCAGGCTCAGCAGAACGAGCAGGCAAGCCATCGCCCCCATCAATCCCACCGCCCCCATCGTGTGGAGGAATTTGAGAAGGCGTCGCATGCTCGGTGCGCCCCCGTCGCGATCACGTCATCAGAAAGTTCGGCGCATCGTCACGCGGCAAGCGGGCGGCACAGCCTCGGTGATGATGTTGCCTCCATCTCTGCTTCCAGCGCGAATCATATCTCAGGTATCGACAGTCCGAGGAGCTCGGGAGCTACTTTAGACTTGGAATAAAATGTTGTGTCTTCGCAACGACTCTCGCATCGCTCAATCGCACCCAACAAAATATTCAGGCCCACGCTTGCGGTGCGAAAAGCAACTTTTGTAAGCGATCCCATCGGCCCTGGGAGCCGGCTCTCTGAACGGAACGGCGATGGGCAAGGCAGTGCGGGCGAAGACGCGTCCCGGCAAATACGGGGCGGGCGCCCTTCTCGCCGGGTCCGGCCTCCCAGCTCTCCTCTGTAGTCTTACGATGTCCTGGCCGCTCGGTGCGGCGGCACAGACCGTTCCGGCGGAAGGCGGCGAGACCGTGCTCTCGGAACTGTCGGTCACCGGCAGCGGCGAGCGGGCCGGGGGCCCGGTGATCGGCTACCGCGCCGGCCGCTCGGCCACCGCGACGCGGACCGACACGGCCCTGAGGGACACGCCGCAATCGGTCCAAGTGGTTCCCCGCGAGGTTCTGGTCGATCAGCAGGACGTGCGCCTGACCGATGCGCTGACCAATGTCAGCAATGTCCAGCCGGCCGGCACGATCCAGGGCCGCTCCGACACCTACATCCTGCGCGGGTTCCGTACCCAGACCTACGCCATCGACGGCCTGGTCCAGAGCCCTGTCAACACGTTCCAGACGACCCAGCGCGATCTCGCCAATGTCGAGCGGGTGGAGGTGCTGAAAGGCCCAGCCTCCGTCCTCTACGGCCAGGGCGATCCCGGCGGCCTGATCAACATCGTGACGCGCCAACCGACCTTCACCCCCACGGCCGACATCACCGCCCAAGGCGGCTCGTTCGGCTTCCGGCGCGTGCAGGGCTCGGTGTCCGGGGCGATCCCGAGCGTGGAGGGGCTGGCCGCCCGCTTCAGCTTCGGCACGCAGGACGAGGCCACCTTCCGGAACTTCGGCGGCCCGGAAAACTCCCGCCACTTCTTCGCACCGGCCTTCTTCTGGAATCCCGATCCCTCGACCCGTGTCTATCTGAACGCCGAGTTCAGCCGCCAGCACAGCCAGTACGATGAGGGCCTGATCGCCCGTAATGGACGGGTGCCCCTCGACAACATCCGCCGCTTCTACGGCGAGCCGTGGTCGCGCTATTATGGTGAATCGAACACGATCGCACTGCTCGCCGAGCACGACGTGAACGAGAATCTGACCCTGCGGCAGGCCATCAACGGCCAGTGGGGTTCGTTCGATGTCTTCGCGACCCGCGCGATCAATCCCGTCGGAACGACGGTGGCACGGCGCCTCTCGGTGGTCGATTCGCTCTACAACTCGATCGACAGCCGAACCGAGGCGCTCCTGCACTTCAACGATCCCTTCGCCTTCCGCCACACGATGCTGGCCGGAATCGAGGTGGTGGACGGCTACCGGCACCCCTACTCGACGCAAGGAAGCGCCACGACGGTCTCCTTCCTCAACCCGATCCGGGGCTCGGTGCCGCAGGTCGGGACGCTGACCCTGCAGAGCGACCTGCGCCAGAAGCTCCAGCTGTTCGGCCTGTATGTGCAGGACCAGATCGAGTTCTTCCCCGGCCTGCAGCTCGTGCTCGGCGTGCGGTTCGATACGGCCAACCAGCTCTACTTCCAGCGCACCCCCACCAATCCGAACAAACCGCCGGAGCAGAACCTCACCGGTGTCTCGCCTCGGGTCGGCCTCGTCTGGCGCCCGCTGGAGCCGGTCACGCTCTACGGCAGCTACACGACCTCCTTCACGCCGCAGACCGCCAACTTCCTCAACGGGGTCAGCCCTCCGCCGGAAACCGGCGAGCAGGTCGAGGTCGGCGCCCGCGTCGATCTGATTCCCGACCGCCTGACGGTGAGCGCCGCCGCCTTCCGAATCGTGAGGCAGAACGTTGCCGTCACCGATCCGAACGACAATCGCTACGCGATCATCACCGGCGAGCAGCGCTCGCAGGGGCTCGAGGGCGACATCGCCGGCGAGATCCTGCCCGGCTGGAAGATCATCGGCGGGATCGGCTATCTCGATGCCGAGGTGACGAAGGACCGCTTCATCACCGTCGGCAACCGCCTGCCCGCAGCGCCGGTCTTCAGCACCAGCCTGTGGTCGACCTATCAATTCCAGGCCGGTCCGCTCCGCGGCTGGGGTTTCGGCGGCGGCGTCACCTATGTCGGCGAACGCTTCGGCGACGTCTCCAACAGCTACAAGGTCGGCGCCTATGCCCGTCTCGACGCGACCGTGTTCTACGAGATCGATCCGACCTGGCGCTTCGCCGTGAACGGCCGCAATCTCACCGACCGACGCTACATCGAGCAGCCGTTCAACACGTTCAACAACCTGCCCGGTGCGCCCCTGACGGTCCTCGCCAGCTTGACGGCGCGGTATTGAGGAGAAAGATCCCGCCGCGACCGCAGTCAAGCAGCGCTTGGAGCTTCATGACGCCAGCCCTCCCCTCACTCCGCACCCTGCTGTTTCGTCTGCACTGGGCGCTCGGCCTCAGCGCCGGCCTCGTGCTCGCGCTGATGGGCCTGACGGGGGCGCTGATGAGCTACGAGGAGGCGGTGACGGCCTTTGCCAACCGCGACCGAGCCATCGTCGCGGCTCCGGAGGCGCGCGCCGCCCTGTCCCCCAGCGCCCTGGCGGCCCGGATCGAGGCGCAGGAGCCGGGCCGGCACGTCGCCTCCCTGACGCTGTCGCAGGATCCCGCGCAGAGCGCCGTCGCGCGCTTCGGCCGGGACCGGACGAGCGGCGCGCGGCCGAACTCCGTCTATGTCGATCCCGCCGACGGAACGGTGCTCGGTCCCGTCCGGCTGGAGGCGGCCTTCGCCACGGTCCGGGAACTGCACCGCTGGCTGCTGATCCCCGGCGAGGGCAAGGGCTGGGGCCGCAGCGTCACCGGCGCCTGCGCCTTCGCTCTCCTCGCCTTTCTCGGCAGCGGCCTCTACCTGCGCTGGCCCGGCCGCCACAACTGGCGGATCTGGCTCAAGCCGAGCCTCACCCGGCCCGGACGGGCGCGCTGGTGGTCCCTGCACGCGGTCGTCGGGACATGGCTGCTGCCGGTTTACGCCACCATCGCCCTGTCGGGCCTGTGGTGGTCCTACGACTGGTACCGCACCGGCGCCACCTGGGTTCTCACGGGCCAAGCCCCCGAGACGCGCCCCGCCGGCCGGATGCCGAACCGCACGCCGCGCACCGATCCGCCCGAAGGCTCCTCCCCCCTCGATACGGCCTGGGCGGCCTTCTCGGGCGCGCACAGTGCGGCGCTCGCCACCCTCACCATCCCCGGACCGGACGCCCCCGCGATCCGCATCCGCTGGTACGCCGCCGACAGCAGCGCCATGATCCTGCGCAACGAGGCCAGCTACGACGCCCGGACCGGCGCCCTCCTCAGCGACAGACGCTCCGACGAGGCGGCTCTCGGCCAGCGCCTCGCCGACAACATGCTGGAGGTGCATCGCGGCCGCTTCTTCGGCGCACTGGTCGCGCTGCTGTTCTGCCTCGCCGCCCTGGCCATGCCCGGCTTCGCCGCCACGGGACTGACCCTCTACATCCTGCGCCGACGGGCGGGACGCCGTCGGTCCATCGGCGGCGCGTCCCGGACCGCCGCGGCAGCGGGGCGTGGATGAGGCTAAGGCCCGGCCCTACCCGAAAGCCTCTCCCGGCCACGCCCGCGAGCGCCCTGTCCGCGCATCGGATCGGTGCGACCACCGAACTGAGCGTCCCGGTTGGGGGTTGCTGCCGGAGGGCGTGAGATTCTCGGGGCCGGACATGAGGGTGTCGTCGACACGAAACCGCCTGCTCCAGACTTTGCCACCGGACGAGCTGGACCGGCTCCTTCCCCTGTTCGAGCGCGTGACCGTCCGCAGGGGGGACCGGCTGTGGTCGATCGGGCAGAGGCTGGACTGCGCCTATTTCATCGAAGGCGGCCTGTCCTCGAACGTCGCCGTCACCAGCGAGGGGCGGCGGGTCGAAGTCGGCTGCTTCGGCCGTGAGGGCATGGTCGGAACCGCCATCGTGCTGGGCGTCGATCATGCCCCGCATGAGTTGGTGGTTCAGGTCGGAGGGCCCTGGCTGCGGATCGAGGTCGAGGCCCTGCGCCACGCCATGCAGACCGGCCCCGCCCTATACAGCCTGCTGCTGCGCTACGCCCACACGGTCATGATGACCGTGAGCCAGACCGCCCTGTCGAACGGCATCCATACCGTCGAGGAACGCTTGGCCCGGTGGCTGCTCATGGCCCAGGACAGGCTGGACACCGATGAGCTGGCGCTCACCCACGACTTCCTGTCCATCATGCTGGCGACCCAGCGTTCCACCGTGACCCTCGCCATCCAGGCCCTCGAAGGTTACGGCGCCATTCGCGCGCAGCGCGCCCAGATCACCATCCGCGACCGGGACATGCTGTGCGATCTCGCCGGGAACAGCTACGGCCCGGCCGAAGCCGAATACGAGCGCCTGATAGGGCCGTTTCGGCAGTCATCTTCCGATTAATGGAGGCGTGCAGTATCGAAGGGCAGAGGAGACGGCGCACCGACGCGACTGCCCTTCTTCCGCAGGGTAGTGTAGAGGATGAGACGGCGTATCGTCGGTGTCTCCGAGGGCGGTGCCACGCTGCGGGGCCGAGTGTGTCACAGTGCGAAACGCTCCGCCATCGGATACAACATATATTATCCCACGGCGTGTTGGCATGGATGCCACGCTTGTGAGATGGGTTGCGCGGCGACGCGGTAATCTGCAGATGTCCGCCGCCCTCGCTGCATCCGCGAGATCTGGCCCGTGCGCCGCAGCACGCGAGGGTGATCCGGTTTAGCGGATGACGGACTGTGCCGGGTTTGAAAGGCCGACGCCCCGGTGGGGCCCCGGCACGCTGATGGATTGAGGCGGGCGTCGGAAAGGACGATGAGGTGAACGAGGCCATGACCGACGCGGCCGAACAAGAGGCGCATTTCCTGAACGAGCTCGGCCGGCGGGTGCGCCATGCCCGCACGGTGCGCGGCCTGTCGCGCAAGCTGCTCTCCCAGGCATCCGGCCTTTCCGAGCGTTACATCGCCCAGCTTGAAAGCGGCCAGGGCAACGTGTCGATCATCCTGCTGCGCCGCGTCGCCAACGCGATGGGCATGCGGCTCGACGACCTCGTCTCCAGCCAGGAGACCTCGTCCGATTGGCGGGTGATCCGCGATCTGCTCGATCAGGCGGGTCCCGACCAGATCGCCCAGGCCAAATCCGTGCTGGCGGGCTCGATCGGCGCGGAAACGCGGACGATCCGCCGCCGCGTCGCGCTGGTCGGCCTGCGCGGCGCCGGCAAGTCGACGCTCGGCCGCATGGCGGCGGCGCATCTTGGCTGGCGGTTCGTCGAGCTCAACACCGAGATCGAGCGTGAGAACGGCCTCTCCGTGCGGGAGATCTTCGCGATCTACGGCCAGGAGGGCTACCGTCGGCTCGAGCAGAAGGCCCTGCGCGGGCTGGCCGAGCATCCCGGCCCGATGGTGCTCGCCACCGGCGGCAGCATCGTCGCCGAACCGCTGACCTATGACCTTCTGCTCTCCTCCTTCTACACGATCTGGCTGCAGGCCCGGCCGGAGGAGCACTTGCAGCGGGTGCGCGAGCAGGGTCATGTCGAGGGCAAGGGCGATCCGGCCTGGGTGCTGGACGATCTGCGCGCCGTGCTGCTCAGCCGTGAGCCGCTCTATGCCCGCGCTTCGGCGGTGGTCGACACCTCCGACGTGCCGGTCGAAACCATGGCCGAGCGACTGATCGAGGTGATCGAGAGCCGCTTCAGCGGCAGCGACAATGGTGGCCACCGCCCGGCGGCGTGACGGAAGCACTCACCGCCCGCTCCCCTCTTGATGCAGCGCGGGAGCGTTCCAAGCTGTAAGGCTTGACGCGACGCGGGCGGAGACGATTCTCTTGTCCCGCGCCGGTTTCGCGACATCCATCGTGCCTCTCCGGGCGACTTCGCGACAGATCTCTGTCTGGCAGGGGCGTTTCAACGGATGTCGCAGCATCAGGCCGGAGGGGCAGCCGGCGCATCCGTCGAGGAGGAATGCATGTCCGCCAGCCCGTCGTTCAGCCCGGCCTCCGGACGCGAAGCGATTGCCGGCATCGTCGATCCGCTCTGGACGCGCGTGCGCTCCGAGGCGGAAGCAGTTCTGCGCGACGAGCCGCAGCTCGCCTCCTTCTTCGTCGCCACGATTCTCAATCACCCGACCCTGGAAGCGGCGGTGTCCCACCGGGTCGCCACCCGCCTCGGGCACGGCTCGCTGCCGACCGAACTCGTCGCTCACGGTTTCCACGAGGCGCTGCAGGACGATCCCCGCATCGGCCAGAGCATGCGCGCCGACATTCTCGCGGTGATGGATCGCGACCCGGCGACGACGCGGGCGATCGAACCGCTGCTCTACTTCAAAGGCTTCCACGCGATCCAGGCGCACCGGCTGGCTCACTGGTACTGGGGACAGGGCCGGCGCGACCTCGCCCTCTATCTCCAGAGCCGGTCCTCGGAGGTGTTCCAGACCGACATCCACCCGGCGGCCCGGATCGGGCGCGGCGTGTTCTTCGATCACGCCACCGGCGTCGTGATCGGCTCGACCGCCGTGATCGAGGACGACGTCTCGATCCTGCACGCGGTGACGCTGGGCGGCACGGGCAAGCATGGGGGCGACCGCCACCCGAAGATTCGCCGCGGCGTGATGATCGGTGCCGGCGCCAAGATCCTGGGGAACATCGAGGTTGGGGCCTGCGCCCGGGTCGCGGCCGGTTCGGTGGTTCTGCGGCCGGTGCCGCCTCACACCACCGTCGTCGGTGTGCCGGCCCGGGTCGTCGGTGCCGCCGGCTGTGCCGAGCCGGCCCGCTCGATGGATCAGCTCGTGGCGATGAGCGAATTCATCGACATCGCCGGCGGGATCTGACGGCGCTTCCCTAGCGGGTCTTGGCCTTCACGGCGGGTTGCCTGCCCTCCCGCGACGTGGCAAGCCGCCCCACCATCCAAAGCCCCACCTGCGCTGCCGCCGGGACCGCCTGTCCCGGCAGACGGCGCCTCGCAAGAAGGTTGACGGCGTGACCAAGACCGAAGTCGCCAAGCTGCAGGATTACCTGCGCCGCAAGTTCGCCAACGCCAACATCCGCGTCGTCGCGATGAAGACCGGCGATTCCGCCGAGGTGTTCATCGGCGACGAGTCGATCGGTGTGCTCGCCGACGACAAGGAAGACGGCGACGATTCCTTCACCTTCCGCATGGCGATCCTCGACATCGACCTCGAAGAAGAGGTCTGATCCGCCGGCATCGCTGGACGGATCGCGCAACGGCTCGCGCCAACGCTTCGGATGACGATCCGGAGCCTTCTGCCAACGGTCCGCCCCCCGGTTGGACCGTCTTCAGCGCCGCTCCGGGCTTGAAGCCTGTGGGCGGCGTTAATGTTAACGAAACCTATTCCTTAACAAGCGGTAAACGATCGGCCAGATTGCGCGTCTCTTCCTGAAAAGGAGCATCGAGCGCGTCATGACCGTGAGCCCGTCTTCCCTCGAATCGATTCAGGCGCTCTTGGTCGGCCTCGCTTTGGCAGGCCTGCTCGCAAGCGCCTTCGAATACGCCACGAACCGGCGGGCGAGCTTTCACCTGCTGGAATCGGGGGGCGTCTCGGCCATCGCCGCCTTGCCGATGCTGGCCTTCGGCGCGCCCTTCATCATCCTGCGCAACACCCTGCGCGGGCGGCGTTTCGAACGGCGGCCGATCCCCTTCGTGATGATCGCCACGATGATCGCCTGCGGCTGGAGCCTGCTGTCGGGCCAAATCGCCCTCGGCATGGCTCACAAGCTGGTGGGGCTCTGAGCGCCGTTCTGCTGGAGCATTTTCCGCGGAAGTGGCTGCCGGTTCCGCGAGAGAAAATGCACCACAATCAAGCAGATAGAGCATTTTTTGCGATCCAAGGATCACGGAAAATGCTCTAGGGGACGATGTCCGCAAGCGACGCGGCAGCTCAGGATGAGGGCGTAAGCGGGCGAAACCCCATCACGGATGTCAGACCGGCTCCGAGGCTCTTCGCTCGGGACACAGCGCGGACCATTACTGCCGCACCCACATCACCCGGGCCATCCAGGCGACCTCGGCGAGGGGGACCGTGCGGTCCTCATGATCCGGATTGAGAGAGGCCAGCTCGATGGTGCGGGCGGTGCGGCGGCGCAGTTCCTTGGCGACCACCTCGCCGCTGCCGAGCCGGACGACGACCCGGTCGCCCTTGCGGATGCTGGCGGTGGGCGCGACGATCAGCACGTCACCGTCGCGGTAGAGCGGCAGCATCGAATCACCCTGAACCTCCAGGGCGAAGGCTCGGTCCCCGCCGAGATCGGGGAACTCGATCTCCTCCCAGCCGGGACCGCCGGTCGGCATACCCTCATCGGTGAACAGGCGGCCCGAACCGGCCTGGGTCATGCCGATCAGCGGCACCATCGTCCGCGCCGGTCCCTCGCGGGAATCGACCAAGCGCAGGAAATCGTCGAGACCCGCACCGGTCGCAGCGAGTACCTTGGCGATCGATTCGGTCGAGGGCCAACGCTTGCGCCCGTCGGGCCCGACCCGCTTGGAGCGATTGAAGCTGGTAGCGTCGAGCCCGGCCCGCCGGGCGAGCCCGGAAGCGGAATAGCCGTAGCGCTCGGCCAGACGGTCGATGGCAGTCCAGATCTGCTCGTGCGACAGCATGGCGGCCTCGACCCGGGGCATGCGCCGTGGAGACATACGGCCTAAAAATAGGAAACTAGAACTCGCCCGGCCCGAACGCAATCGGAGCATCCGGGACGGGATCTGTCGCATCCGAGCAGTTCGGCGCGTCGCCGTGCCCCGGCCTCCCGCCGGAGCGGTTGCCGAGTCAAAACGCGCATTCTAAGCATCGCCCGCGAAGGGCGGGCGGCATGCCGCGGGCGGAGAAGCCCTCACGATGAGCCCCCACGGAGAGCGGATGGCCCACATCTACAAGATCTGCCAGCGGCCCCTGTGGCAGGAGGCGGAGGCGCTCGGCCGCTTCACCGGCGCTCCGGTCGACCGGGCCGACGGCTTCATCCATTTCTCGACCGCCGGACAGGTGGCCGAGACCGCCGCGCGCCATTTCGCCGGCCAGGACGATTTGCTGCTCGTCGCGGTCGACGCCGAGGCGCTCGGAGAGGCCCTGCGCTTCGAGACATCCCGTGGTGGGGCGCTGTTCCCGCATCTCTACGGCGACCTGCCCCTGAGCGCGGTGCGCTCCGTAGCCGACCTGCCCATCGGGGCGGATGGGCGCCACGTCTTCCCGCAGGCCCTCTCGGCGGAGGCCGGCCAGGCATGATCGACGCCCTCGTCCCCGCAGCCTTTCCCCTGGCGCGACCGCTTCTGCACCGGCTCGACGCCGAGACCGTCCACGATCTCACCCTGCGCGGGCTCGCCCTGCTGCCGCCGCGCCGGCCGCCCCCGGATGAGGCGAGCCTCGCGGTCGAGGCCTTCGGTCTCCGCTTTCCCAATCCGGTCGGCCTCGCCGCCGGCTTCGACAAGGGCGCACGGGTGGCGGACGCGCTGCTCAGTCTCGGCTTCGGCTTCGTCGAGGTCGGCGGGGTGGTGCCGCGGCCGCAGCCCGGCAACCCGCGCCCGCGGGTGTTCCGGCTTCCCCGCGACCGGGCGGTGATCAACCGGTTCGGCCTCAACAGCGAGGGCCTCGACGTGGTGGCCGGGCGGCTCAAGGCCCGCGCCGGCCGCGAAGGCCTCGTCGGCGTGAACATCGGCGCCAACAAGGAATCGCAGGACCGGCTCGCCGATTACGTCGCCTGCACCGCGCGCCTCGCGCCGCATGTCGCCTTCATCACCGTCAACGTCTCCTCCCCGAACACGCCGGGCCTGCGCGACCTTCAGGGCGAAGCCTTCCTCGACGATCTCCTCGCCCGCGTGGTCGCTGCCCGCGACGCGAGCGGGTCGCGTGCTGCGGTGCTGCTCAAGATCGCGCCCGACATCGCCCTGGATGGCCTCGACGCCATGACCGAGACGGCGCTCCGGCGGGGCATCCAGGGGCTCGTCGTTTCGAACACCACCATTGCCCGGCCCGCGAGCCTCGCCGAATCGGCCCTGGCCAAGGAGACCGGCGGCCTGTCCGGCCGTCCGCTGTTCGGCCCTTCGACGCGCCTCCTCGCCGAGACCTTCCTGCGGGTCGGCGATCGCATTCCCCTGATCGGCGTCGGCGGCGTCGATTCGGCGGAGGCCGCCTGGGCCAAGATCCGGGCCGGCGCCCGCCTCGTCCAACTCTATTCCGCTCTGGTCTACGAGGGGCCGGGGCTGGTCGGCGCGATCAAGCGGGGATTGTCCGGGAAGCTGAAGGCGGAGGGACTGACGAGTCTCGCCCCGGTCGTCGGGCGGGATGCGGCCTCGCTCGCGCGGAGCGCCTGAACCCGACCAGCACGAGGGTTTTTGCCTCAGGAATTTTGATGCATTGCACCAAAATTCCTGAGGCCAATCTCTCGCTCGGGGTGATCGACAAGGCTTGAGCCATTCCAGAAACGGGCATCTTCTGGAATCAAGTTAAGTTGGCGTGCGCCCCACGAATGCCTCCCCCTTCGCCGGCCGCTCATCACCTCGCGGCTGCGAGATGTTATTTCCCGGTCACGGCACCCGAGACCGCCCGCCCGCCAGCGGGATGAGGCGGCGCATACGGGGTGTCGAAGACAGTCTCCATAAAGCGAAGACCGGGCTTTCGGATGGACCATTCGCAAAGCGTACCCAAGCGCTCTTCCGCCGCTGGCGGTTGGGGCGCCCTGAAGAGCTGCGGCAAGCACCTGCTGAGCAGCCGCGCGCCCTTGTCCGGCGCCCGGGCCCTGCTCTCCGCCAACCAGCCGGACGGGTTCGATTGCCCCGGCTGCGCCTGGGGTGATCCGGCCCACGGCTCGTCCTTCGAGTTCTGCGAGAATGGCGTGAAGGCGGTCTCCTGGGAGGCCACCGACAAGCGCGTGACGCCGCGCTTCTTCGCCAAGCACACCGTCTCCGAGCTGCGCGGCTGGACCGATTACGCCCTGGAGAACGAGGGCCGCCTGACCCATCCGATGCGCTACGACGCCGCCAGCGACAGCTACCGCGCGGTGGAGTGGGAGGAGGCATTCGCCGAGATCGGCGCGACCCTGCGCGGGCTCGACCATCCGGATCGCGTCGAGTTCTACACCTCCGGCCGCGCCTCCAACGAGGCCGCCTATCTCTACCAGCTCTTCGCCCGGGCCTACGGCACCAACAACTTCCCCGATTGCTCGAACATGTGCCATGAGGCGAGCGGCATCGCCCTCATCCAGGCCATCGGCATCGGCAAGGGCACGGTCCTGCTCGAGGATTTCGAGAAGGCGGACGCGATCTTCGTCGTCGGCCAGAATCCGGGCACCAACCACCCGCGCATGCTGGGCGATCTTCGCCGCGCCGCCGAGCGGGGCGCGCGGGTCGTGGTGCTGAACCCCGTGCGCGAGCGCGGCCTGGAGCGCTTCGCCGATCCGCAGAACAGCGTCGAGATGCTGCGCGGCGCGAGCCGGCCGATCGCCAGCCATTATTATCAGCCCAAGCCCGGCGGCGACATGGCCGCCTTCCGCGGGATCGCCAAGGTCGTCTTCGCCCGGGACGCGGCGGCCCTCGCCGCCGGCAAGCCCTCGCTCCTCGACCATGCCTTCATCGCCTCGCATACCAGCGCCTTCGAGGATTACCGGTCCGCCGTGGAGGCGACGGCCTGGGAGGCGATCCTCGACCAGTCCGGCCTGACCCGGGACGAGATCGAGACCGCGGCCGAGGTCTATCTCGGCGCCGACAAGGTGATCGCGACCTGGGCGATGGGCGTGACCCAGCATCGCCACTCGGTGGCCACCATCCGCGAGATCGCCAACCTGCTGTTCCTGCGCGGCCATATCGGCCGGCCCGGCGCCGGCCTCTGCCCGGTGCGCGGCCATTCCAATGTCCAGGGCGACCGCACGGTCGGCATCAACGAGAAGCCGCCGGTCGCCCTGCTGGAGGCGCTCGACCGCGAGTTCGGCCTCAACGTTCCGCGCAAGCACGGCCACAACGTGCGCGGCGCCATCGGCGCGATGCTCGACGGCTCGGCCAAGGCCTTCATCGGGCTCGGCGGCAACTTCGTCCGCGCCACGCCCGACACCCGGCTGGTGGAGAAGGCCCTCTCCGGCTGCGAGCTCACCGTCCACATCGCGACGAAGCTCAACCATTCCCATCTCGTGCCGGGCAAGGTCGCCTACGTGCTGCCCTGCCTCGGCCGCACCGAGATCGATCGCAACAGCCGGGGCAAGGTGCAGATCGTGACCGTCGAGGATTCGATGAGCATGGTCCACGGCTCGGGCGGCATCAACAAGCCGGCCTCGCCGCATCTGCGCTCGGAGATCGGCATCATCGCCGGCATGGCGGCGGCGGCCGTCGGCTCGGAGCGGATCGACTGGGCGGCCCTGGCCGACGATTACGACCGGATCCGCGACCTGATCGAGCGGACGATTCCCGGCTTCTCCGACTTCAACAGCCGGGTGCGCCGTCCGCGCGGCTTCATGCTGCGCAACCTCGCCGCCGAGCGGGTGTTCGAGACGGCGACCGGCCGGGCCGGCTTCTCCAGCAGCCCGCTCCCGGTCGCCACCGAGCACCAGCGCGCCAGCAGCCTCGACAACACCTTCGTGCTGCAGACCTTCCGCAGCCACGACCAGTACAACACCACGATCTACGGCCTCGATGACCGCTATCGAGGCGTCTACGGCGAGCGGCGGGTGGTGTTCGCCCATCCGGACGACCTCGCCGAGCTGAAGGCACGGGCGGGCGAGCGGGTCGACCTCGTCTGCGTCCACGCCGAGGATGGCGTCGAGCGGGTGGCAGAGGATTTCCGCCTCGTCCCCTTCGACATGCCGCGGGGCTCGCTGGCGGGCTATTACCCGGAACTCAACGTGCTGGTGCCGCTTTCGGCCTTCGGCGAGTTCTCGGATACCCCGACCTCGAAATCGGTGCTGGTCCAGGTGCGGCCCCGCGCCAACACCGGCAAGGAGATGGGCAAAGGCTTGGGCAAGGCCGCATGAGCGAGCCCCCCGCCGACGCCGAGACCTTCCTGGCCGCGACCGACACGATCGCGGCCCTGCGGCCGGAGCTGAACCTGCTGGAGGCCGGCATCCTCGCCGGCCTGCATCTCGGGCTGGCGAGCGACAGCCGCAGCTTCGCCCGGATCTTCGGCGTCGAGCACGCCCTGGTGCTGCGCGCGGTGGAAGCCCTCGCCGGTGAGGCGCTCGTGACCGTGACCACCCGCGATCAGCGGACCCAGCGCACCCGCTACGCGGCGAGCCCGGCCGCCAGCGCGATGCTGACGGCGTTAGCGGCCTGATCGACAGCCAAATCCGCCACCCCGAAGCAAGCGCGCGGCTCTGAAAGGAGGCGGGGCCTCACGCCCCGCGCCTCACCCGCCATCCGTTGCCGAGGGGCATGTCGATCGAGCAGAGCAGGCGCGTCTCGCCGAGTTCGTAGCGTGTCCGGGCATCGAGCACGTAAGGCATGGCCCGCTCGATCAGCTCACGTCCGTAGCCGTAAGGGGCGGTCCCCTGCGCCCCGGGCTGGCGACCGATGCCATCCTCGACCCATTCGAGCAGCAGACGTTCCTCGTCGCCCGCCCCGGCTTCGGCGCGCCACGTGACGAAGAGGCGGCCATGTTCGGTGCTCAGGGCCCCGTGCTGGCGCGCGTTTGTGGCGAGTTCGTGCAGGGCCAGGGCGAGGGTCTGCACCGATGCCTTGCGCAGCCGCACGGGCGGACCGCCAAGGGTGATCCGGTCCATGAAATTCCCGGTACCGAGGGCATCCAGCTCGGTCTGGATCAGGGTGTGCAGGGTGATCGGCTCCTGCTCGGAGCGCGACAGCAGGCCCTGAACCCGCGAGAGGGCGGCCAACCGGTCGCTGAACTGCTCCCGAAAGCGCGTGGTCGGTCCGGTCTGCACCATGGTCTGATGGGCAATGGAGCGCACGACCCCGAGAAGGTTGCGGGTGCGGTGCTGCAATTCGGCGACGAGCACCGCCTGCCGTTCCTGCAATTCGCGCAGATCGTGGATATCCATGGCAGCACCGATCCAATGGGTCAGCTGCCCCGCCTCGTCGCGGATCGGCGCCTGACGCACCAGAAACCAGCGATAGGCCCCGTCGGACCGGCGGATGCGCAGCTGCACCTCGATCAAGTGCCGCTTCTCGCGTCCTGTCTCGAAGGCCTCGCGCACCTGAGCCCGGTCGTCGGGATGGATGGCGCGGAGCCAGCCGCTGCCCTGGGACTGCACGTGGGTCTGGCCGGTATAGGCGAGCCAGGGCTCGTTGGCGGAATTGTGCTGGCCGTCGGCATCGGAGCGCCACAGCAGGACCGGAATGAGGCTCGCCAAGGCGCGAAAGCGGTCCTCACTCTCGCGCAAGGCGGTCTGCGCGATCGCATCACGCAGGCGCAGCACCTCTTCCTGGGCCGTCTTCCAAGCCGAGATCTCCTTGGTGGTGGTCGCCACCCCGTCGCCGAGCCTCACGGCGGATTGAAAGAACCAACCGTTGAACTGCTCGTGGTCGTAGCGGCGCTCGGCGATCGACGGCAGACCCGTCTCCGTGACCTGCTTGAAGGCGTCGAAAATTCCTTCCTGGACCACGCCGGGATTGCGCTCGAGCAAGCTTTCCCCGCGCACCTCGCCATACCGGCTCTCCGAGGTGTGATTGTTGAGGAGCCAACGGAAATCGACGATCTGGCCGTCCTCGTCGCGGACGGCCTCGAAGACCTGAATCATGTCCATGGAGCAGTCCATGGTCGCCTGGAGCAGGTCGCGGCTCGCCTGCAACTCCGCCGTCCGCTCCCTCACCTGCCGCTCGAGCTCGGCGCGGAAACGATCCTCGCTTTCCCGCAGGCTCGCCTCGGCAAGCTTGCGTTCGGTCACGTCGCTGGCGGTGCCGAACCATTCGACGATGTCGCCCTCCGGCCCGAGCATCGGCACCGCCCGCGAGAAGGTCCAGCCGACGCTGCCGTCGGCGCGGCGGACCCGATGCTCGAGCTGGAACAGGGATCGGGTTCGGATCGCCTCCGCGATGACCGCGCTCACCGCATCCCGATCCTCGGGCAGGATGTAGTGATCGGCCCAGCTCTCGCACGGCTCTGCCAAGTCGGCGAGGAATCCCTGTCCGATCAGCTGGCGCATCTGCCGCCAATCGGGACTCATGCGGTAAACCGATGAGGTTCCGGCCGTGACGAGGGCGCGGTAGCGCGCCTCGCTCTCCCGCAAGGCGAGGTCCGCCAGCACCCGGTCGGTGGTTTCGACCAGGGTGACGAGGATGCCCGCGATCCGTCCGGCCTCGTCGCGCAGGGGGCTGTAGCTCAGCGTGAACCACGCATCCTCCAGGCTGCCCGAGCGGATGATGGGATAATGTCCGTTCTCGAATGTGCAGGTCCCGCCGGCCCAGACACGCCGGTAGATCGGCTCGTTGATGTGCCAGACTTCGGGCCAGCAATCGCGGGACGGCTGCCCCAGACCGGCCGGATGCTTCAGCCCCATCAGATCGCGGTAGCCGTCGTTGTAGATCTGCGTCAGCTGTTCTCCCCACAGCACGATCATGGGGAAGCCGCAGCCGAGGAGCAGACTGATCGTGGTCTTCAGGCAGGAGGGCCACGTCTCGATCGCGCCGAGGCTCGTCGCCGCCCAATCATGGGACCGGATCCGGTTGGCCATGTCGCCGCCATCCGGCCACGCCGCAGGTGGAGCGCCACTTCCATCCATCCTGCACCTATGCATCCACCACGGTGCCAGGTTCCGAAGGCGAACTTGGCAGGAGAGTCTCGCAAGGAAATCTGACGCGGGGGTTGCCCGCAAGCGGAAAGGACTAAGGCATTCGGCGCTTGTCCGACAGGGACTTTACGTCAATATATCCTAATTGCGTAATCGCCCTGCTTGAATAGATCAAAGGGACAATCGCCTGCAGTTGTTGATTCAACAACAAATATCAACTTCCAATAGCTTTTTCGTTACATCGTGAGATATCTTCTGGGCTCAGGTGCCGATGCCGGCCGGCGTTTCAGAAGCGCGCCGTCAGAAACAGCCTGACATTGCGGCCCGGCAGCACGACCTCGTCCTTGCGAAAGGAGGCGGCGTTGCGGATCACGTCGTCGAGCAGATTCGTCCCGCGCAGGCCCAGCGTGACCTCACTCATCCCGTACACCGCAGGATCGAGGGGGCGGCTATAGGCGATCTCGGCCTTCAGGTCGTTGTAGCCGGGCGTCGGCGTCTCCAGCAGCGCGGTCTGGGTCTGCGCGAAGGCGTGAAGCAGAGTGACCTGCGCCGTCCACCCATCCGCCCGCAGGAACACACCGCCGCCGACACGGTGAGGCGGGATACGCGGCACGAAGCTGCCGTCGTCGAACTGGGCCCGCACGAAATCGTACTGAGCGCTGATGCCGGCGAAGCCGTTGCCGACCGGCACGAGATCGATCTGGCTGCCGATCTCGGCGCCGGTGAAGGTGGCGCCGGCCTGCGAATACACGACTTGCCGCAGGTCTCCGCCGCCGATGCCGCAGCTGTCGAAGGCATCGCCGCAGGTGAAGCCGGTCAGGCGCTTGTAGACGAAGCCGGTATAGCGCGTGACATAGCCGGTCGCATCGAGGCGAAAGGGCCCCTCCGCCCGGCGGAAACCGAGTTCGACGGTGCGGGCCCGCTCCAGCCTGAGGTTCGGATCGCCGATCTCGAAGGTGGCGGAGGCCTCGTGCGGTCCGCGGGAGAACAATTCGAGGGAGGTCGGCGCGCGCTCGACATAGGAGCCGGTGAGGCTCACCACGAAGCCGTGGGGCAGATCCTGCAGCGCGCCGAAACTCGCGCTCTTCGGGGCGAACCGGCGGGTGCGGCGGGACTCCATGGGCTCGTCGCCGGGCCCCTCCGGCAGGAAGTCGGCCGGGAACAGCGCCTGGGTGCCCGCGACGCGGTTGCCCTCGATCCGGCCCGCCGCCTGGAGCCGCAGGCCACCGCCGAGCGCCAGTTCCTCGAACAGGTAGGCCGCCTGGACCCGCGTGTCGGTGGGGCGCAGCAGGCCGCCCTCCGCCCCCGAGATGCGCAGCTTGCGGCGCTCCGCCTGGAACCCGAGCTGGCCGCTCAATGTGCCGAAGGCGGTCTCGACCGGCACGTGGTCGAGCTCGATCCGGCCCTCGGCGGCGCGGTTCTTGAAGACCGCCGCGATCTCCTCGACACCGCTCGGTGTGGTCCCGAACTCGTTGTGCCGGTAGTTCGAGCCGCCCGCCCAGAACCGGATCGCGGCGACTGGCCCGTCCAGCGGCCGAATCTCGCCCCGGGCCTGCAGCTTGTCCTGAGTCGGGTCGAGGCGCGTGCGCTGCGCGGCGGATCCGATGCCGGGGATGCCGTAGACGGAATCGAAATGGCTGAACGAAAGCCCGACGAAGCCGCGCTCGAACAGATATGAGGTGCCGATGGCGCCGCCCTGCGACCGGTTGAAGGAGTTGCGCTGGATCCCGAGCGGGGTGTTGTAATCGTCCGCCGCACTCTTGAACGCATCCGCGTGGACCGCAACGTTGCCGTGACCGGCATCGACCGTGGCGGCGACGTTGCGGCCGTTATCGACCGCCGAAAGGCCGGTGGTCACGCGCCCCGCGACGCCGCCGGCGGGAATGGCAGTCGGAATGCGGTTGTTCTCGACCGAGACCACGCCGCCCACCGCCTGTGACCCGTAGCGCAGCCCGGCCGGCCCCCGGATCACCTCGATGCGGTCATTGATCAGCGGATTGATCGGCACCGCGTGATCCTCGCCGAGATCGGACATGTCCTGCACCCCGGTCCCGTTTTCGAGGATCCGGACGCGATGATTGTCGAGGCCGCGGACGATCGGCCGAGAAGCGGACCCCGGCGCGAAGGTGGTGGCGGAGAGCCCCGGCTTGTCGAACAGGGCCTCCCCCAGGGAGGTCGGCTGCGAGCGGGCCAGCTCGCGGCCCGTTACGACGGTCACCGTCGCGAAGCGGTCCGCCACCACCGGCAGGATACCGTCCGGCGGGGCTGCGCCGCCTGCCGCCGCCTCGCCGAACCGCCGCGCGGGCTTGTCGGAGGTCACGCTGATCTCGTCCAGGGACACCTCTTCGGCTTGGACCGGCCCCGTCAGCAGGCCGACGACGCCAAGCCCGGCCCAACGGCGAAGCCCATAGCGCATTCTCGACATAAAACCTCGGCCTCTGAGTTATAGCTGATGCTATAATAGAGGCCGCGATGCGCGTCGAGTCACTGCAACGCTTTGGACATGGCTCAGTGAAACGCAGAAGCGCGCCGCCCTCGGTGAGAGGACGACGCGCTCGAAGGCTTTCGCGGAGAGCCGGATCAGTAATCCTGCGCTTCGACCTCCACCAGAATCTCGCGCTTGCCGGCATGGTTAGCAGGGCCGACCAGCCCTTCTGTCTCCATCCGCTCCATCAGCGAGGCGGCACGGTTGTAGCCGATCTGCAGCCTGCGCTGGATGTAGCTGGTCGAGGCCTTCTTATCGCGCAGCACCACGGCCACGGCCTGCTCGTAGAGGTCGCCCGCCTCGCCGCCGCCGAACTGCCCGGCATCGAAGACCGGACCGTCCGCAGGTGCCGCAGAATTGCCCGGGATCTCGCCTTCGTCCGCCGTGACCGCCTCGAGATAGGAGGGCCGGCCCTGGCGCTTGAGATGGGCAACCACGCTCTCGACTTCCGAGTCCGAGCAGAACGGCCCGTGCACACGCGTCGTGCGCCCGCCGCCGGCCATGAACAGCATGTCGCCCTGGCCCAGCAGCTGCTCGGCGCCCATCTCGCCCAGGATCGTGCG
>DYYG01000019.1 GCA_020741775.1 Methylorubrum populi | reverse complement strand
AGGCGCGGCCAACGGGCTCAAATTCATCCAGCTCGACGGCGATGTCGGCGTGCTGGCCAACGGCGCCGGGCTGACGATGACGACCATGGACGTCATCAGCCATTGCGGTGGGCGCCCCGCGAACTTCCTCGAGATCGGCGGCGAGGCCTACACCAAGTCAGAGGCCGCGCTGAAGCTGGTTCTGTCCAATCCAGGGGTCAAAAGCCTGGTCGTGAACTTCTGCGGTGCCTTTGCCCGAACCGACGTGATGGCCGAAGGTGTCGTCACCGCATGGAAGCGGCTCAACCCGGACATTCCCGTGTTCTTCTCGATTCACGGAACCGGAGAGGATGAGGCCGTGCGCCTCGTCCGCGAAGGCCTCGGCCAGGAGCCGTTCGATCTGATGGAGGACGCGGTCCAAGCCGCCGTGGATGCCGCACAATCGGCCGCAAACCGGGGAGCTGCCCGATGATCATCTATCGCCGATCCGCCCGCGTCCTCGTCCAGGGCATCACGGGAAAGCAGGGCACTTTCTGGACGCAGAAGATGATGGCGTGCGGCACGCAGGTCGTGGCCGGTGTCAACCCGAAGCGGGCGGGCGAGCAGCATCTTGGCGTGCCGGTCTACGCCACCGCCAAGGCGGCGATGGCCGAGAGCCCGTTCGATGTGGCGGTGATGTTCATCCCGCCGGCCATGGCCCGCGAGGCGGCGCTCGACGCGATCGAGGCCGGAGCCCGAACCGTGGTGATCCTGACCGAGCACATCCCGGCCCGCGACGTCATGGCGATCCATCACGCGGCCTCGCGGCACGGCACCCGCATCGTCGGGCCGAACACCGCCGGTATCGTCACGCCCGGCGAGGGTTTCGTCGGCATCATGCCGGGGCACAACCCGAACATCTTCCAACCGGGCGAGATCGGCGTGATCTCGCGCTCGGGCAGCCTAGGGACGCTGATCTGCCTCAACCTTACCCGTGCGGGCCTCGGCCAGTCGGCCTTCCTCGGGATCGGCGGCGACCCGATGATCGGCACGACGACCCGCGACGCCCTCCAGGCGCTCGACGAGGATGACCGCACCCGTGCGGTGGTACTCGTGGGCGAAATCGGCGGGGCGATGGAGGAGGCGGCGGCGGAATACGCGGCCGGCATGTCGAAGCCGGTCGTGTCCTTCATCGCCGGACGCGCCTCGCCCCCCGGCAAGAAGATGGGCCATGCCGGCGCGATCGTGTCAGGGACGGTCGGCAGCTACGAGGGCAAGCGCCGGTCGCTCGAGGCGGCGGGCGTCACCGTCGCCGACACACCGGCCGAGATTCCAGGGCTGCTCGGCCCCGGTGAGAGCCGATCACGCTCGGCTGCCCAGGCGCTCCCAGCCTGACACCCTCGGCCAAATAAGAGAGGCGCCGTGCGATATCGCCCGGCGCCCTCATGCCATGTCGCGACGATTCGAGCCGTGCGGATCAGACTCCGACGACGGCCCTGAACTGACCGAACAGCGAGGCGACGCTGGCGAACTTCTCGCTCAAAGCCGGATCGAAATAGGCCGCGCGCGCAGCGACGATGGCGACAACCATCGCCCAGAACAGGCCGACGCCGGACCGCAGGGCAACCCGCGAGGCCGTCGTCGGCTCCCTGTCGCTCGCCGACAGGATGGGCTCGCCGAAGGAGTCGAATTGAACGGGGGACATGGCGACCGGAAAGGTTCGATACTGCAGCGAGATGTCGGCTCACCATAGCCCGAACGCAATGGCCGCGTTTTCCGTATTTCCAGCGCCGGGGAGAGAGTCCTTCTAAACCGGAATACCAGCGGAGAATTTTTCTCCCCAGGGCTTTTTGTTCACGTGTGGAGGCGTCTCGGCGCTCAAAGTCTGCGGCTCGTAAGGGCCCTCCATCTCACCATCGAGGATCGTCGGGCTGCCAACATCCACTCCTCAAAAGGCCCTCCTCCTAGCCGAGGCCGGTGAGCGGGACACTCTTCGCATCCAGAAACGAGGCGAGCACTCAATCGGAGTGATCGTTTTGGCCCACGAACGTGCGCGAGGCGGCGGACCCTGTCGGGTCCGCCGCCTCGCTTCCATCGTCCAATGGCGACCGTTCGGGCTCAGACCTCCGCCCGGCACCGGCCGATCGCCCAGCGGATCAGCTTGCGGACATCGGGGTCGGGATCGTCGGAGGCGCGTTCGAGGAAGGACAGAGCCTGAGGATGGGCGATCTCGCCGAGAGCCGCGGCGGCCTCCTTGCGCAGATTGCTCACGTCGGAATCGAGGGCGCGGCCGAGCACGTCGATGGCGGCGGTGGATTTGATCCGGCCGAGCGCGTTGGCGGCCTTGGTCTTCACCTGCCAGACCGGATCGGCCATCGCCGCGATCAGCGGCTCGACCGCCTCAGGCAGCCGGCTCTTGGCGATGGAGATGGCGGCCTCCTCCCGCACCTGCCAGTTCTCGTCCTGCAGCCCGGCGAGTAGCGTCGCGACGCCGGGGCCGCCGGAGCGCAGGAAGACGAGAGCCGCCATCGTCGCGCGCCGCACGCTGGCGTCGCCGTCGCGCGCGGTGGCGAGCAAGGCCGGCAGGGCTTCCTCGGCCTTGAGGTAGCCGATGACGCCCAGCCCCTCGCGGCGAACCTCCGGCGCGGGGCTCTGCAGCGCCTTCAGGGCCGCCGAGAGCGCATCGGGGATGACCAGCTCGCGCAGCGCCCGCAAGGCCGCGGCCTGGACGAACGGATCGGCATGCTCCGCCCGCTCGATCAGCAGCGGGCCGCAGGTCGGCTCCTTCTTGTCGGAGAGCGTCTCGGCGGCCACGCGCCTTACCTCCTCGTCCGCATCCTCCAGGGAGCGGATGAGGCCCTCGACCACGTCGGCGCCGTCATGCTCGTCGAGCGCCTTGGCGGCGGCGGCGCGCACGGTGGCGTCGTCGTCGCCGAGCCCCTTGAGCAGCAGAACCTTGGCCTCGGCGCCGACCGCCTCGGCCAGTTCCATCATCGCGACGCGGCGGATGCCGGGATCGGAGTTGGCGGCGCGCTCGGCCAGATCGTCGATGTCGTCATCGAAGGTGTCGAAGACCGGTGCCATGATCGACCTCAGCGCAGCAGGTAGGGGATGTTGACCTTGACCGCATTCGTCGGGCAATCGACCTCGCACGGCATGCAGTACCAGCACTCGTCGTACTTCATGTAGGCCTTCTGTCGGGTCTCATCGATCGCGAGGATGTCGAGGGGGCAGACGTCGACGCAGACGCGGCAGCCCTTTTCTGCGATGCACTTGTCGTCATCGATGACGACTGCGGCGCTCTTGGCCTGGGTGATGATGGGCATGGATCGTCTCCGTGTCTGATCGGGAGCGGGCTGTCGTGAAGACTTACTCGGCGGCAACCGGCGTCTTGATGCGGAGCTGGTGGTAGGCGTTCATCTCCTCGTCGGCGACGGGCACGATGAACGGATCGACCGCGCGCTTGGCGCTCGTCATCCGGCCCTTCTCGTCCTTGAACAGGACGGTGTGGCAGGCCCATTCCGGCAGCGTCTCCGGATGATCGACGCGCAGGTGGTAGAACCCCCAGCGGCTCTCGGTGCGATAGAGCGAAGCCGCCGCCGCCATGTCGGCGCAGTCGAGGATCGACTGCATCTCCAGGGCGCGGTGCAGTTCGTGCGGATCGCGGGCACAGAGCAGGTCGAGATCGTCGCGGATCTCGGCGAACCGGCGCTGGCCGAGCTCCATCTTGGCGGTGACCTTCGGCGGCTCGAGATAGTCGTTCACGAGGCGGCGGGTTTTGAACTCCATCTCGTGCGGCGTCAGGCCGTCGTTGCGGCGGGTGGGGGCGAGGACACGTTCCTGCTCGGCCAAGACGTCGCCCTCGTCGTAGGCGGGCAGGCTGGTGGCCGCGCAATAGGCGGCGGCGTCCGCTCCGGCGATGCCGCCGTTGACGAAGGCGCCGAGCATGTAATTGTGCGGCACGCTCGCCATGTCGCCGACGGCGTAGAGGCCGGGGACAGTGGTGCGGGCGTTCTCGTCGACGAACACGCCCGAGGCCGAGTGGCCGGAGCAGAAGCCGATCTCGGAGATGTGCATCTCCACGGGCCGCTTGCGATAATCGGTGCCGCGCCGCTCGTGGAAGCGCCCGCGCGAGGGCCGCTCATTGGTGTGCAGGATGGTCTCGATCTCGGAGATCGTCTCCTCGCGCAGATGGTCCATCTTGAGGAAGACCGGCCCATTGCCGCCCTGCAGCTCGCGCCAGAATTCGAGCATCATCTGGCCCGACCAGTAATCGCACTCGATGAAGCGCTCGCCCTTATTGTTGGCGGTGAAGCCGCCGAATGGGCCGGTAACATAGGCGCAGGACGGGCCGTTATAATCCTTGATCAGCGGGTTGATCTGGTAGCATTCGAGGTTCGCCAGCTGCGCGCCCGCATGGTAGGCCATGGCATAGCCGTCGCCACAATTGGCGGCGTTCTCGTAGGTGCCGAACAGGTAGCCGGAGGCCGGCAGGCCGAGCCGCCCGGCGGCGCCGCAAGCCAGCACCACCGCCTTGGCCTTCACGATCAGGAACTCGGAGGTGCGGGTGTTGACGGCGATGGCCCCGGCGATGCGCCCGTCCGCGTCCTTGAGCAGGCGGGTGGCCATGTAGCGGTTGGTGACCGCGACCTGAAGCCGGCGCAGCTGCCGGTAGAGCACCTTCTTGACGTTATGCCCCTCGGGCATCGGCAGCACGTAGGTCCCCATATGGTGGACCTTGCGCATGTTGTACTCGCCCGAGCCGTCCTTCTCGAATTTGACCCCGAGCTTGTCGAGGTACTGGATCATCGGGAACGAGCCCTGGGCATAGGCCATCACCGCCTTCTGGTTGACGATGCCGTCATTGGCGACGGTGATCTCCTTCACGTACTGCTCGGGCGTGGCGTAGCCCGGCACGACGGCGTTGTTCAGCCCGTCCATGCCCATGCTGATCGCGCCGGAGCGCTTCACGTTGGCTTTCTCCATCAGCAGCACCCGCAGCTTCGGATCGGCCTCCTTGGCCTTGATCGCGGCCATCGGGCCGCCTGTGCCGCCGCCGATGACGAGGAGGTCGGTCTCGACGATGTCGACCTTCGGGCCGGTGTCGCTCATGAGGAAGACTCGCTGGTCGGGCGCCGGCCGCAGCCGCGCGCTCAAGGAGGAACGAAGATCAGGCGATCACGCCGCCTGGGGCGGGCGCTCGGCGGCGGCCGGCGGCGCGGCGGCCTCTCGGGCGAGGTCGCGCAGATAGACCCAGGGGAAGATCCCGCGGGCATGCCCGTCGGAGAAGCCGAGATTCACGGCGTAGCCGCCGAGCGGATCGATCTTGGTCACCGCGACCGCGGGGAAGGCGCTCGGAAAGCGGCCTTCGATCCGATCCCGGGTGCACCAGGCGCAACGGCAGCGAAGCCGCAGGGTCTCGGCCGGTAGGACGGCTTCCTCCCCGGTCGCCCAGGTCAGGCGCAGGTCGCGGCCGCCCCGAGACACGACGGCGTCGGTCGGGACGGCCTCGGGATCGAACGGTGGTTGATCGGGCGGATTCATCGGCGCTTTCCGTCTCTACGGCTGCCTTTGAGGCAGCGCGATTAGAGCCGGCCAGCGACGGACCAGCGAGCAATTAGTTACCGAAGGAGATCGAAAGGTTCGGCCGCGTCAGCGCATCGGCGTGCGGAAAAAGTTGTGACCGATCCGGAGTCTCGGCGACGACCAGACGATTGACGGCGACCTGTTTCGGCTCGGGCGGGGATGCCCGCTCATCGCCAATAGTGAACAAGCTGGCCCGTCTCGGCCTGCTTTCGACGCAACCGATACCCATGGTCAGGCCGGAGCCGGCGTTTGCTTCAGAAAAGCCGCCCACAGCGTTGAGCTGGATGCGAAGCCGACGAGCCGCGTCGATGCTGAGCCGTAGGGGTCACTCCCGCACGGGCATCTCACCGCACCCTGTCGGCATTGTCAGCCGGTGTCTCACGCTCCGGTCCCGGTTAGGCCGCGCGCCTTTGAACCCTTGCCCTGGTTTGAGGGGGGCTTCAAAAAAGTTTTCCTATAAAATTGGGCACCGGTTCAGCGAAAGAGAGTGCGTCAACAATAAAACTGGAGACGTGAACCGATCTGATATGATCGGGTACGCCTCCAAGTCGGAGGTCAGGAGAACAGATCCTACCAGCGATAGCTCAGTGTCCCGAACACGCTGCGGCGGAACCCCTCGAAGACATAGCCGGTGTAGAAACCGGAGGTAAAGTAGCGCTGGTCGAACAGGTTGGTCGCATTCACCGACACGCTCGCGCCCTTCCACGATGGATCCAAGCGGGCAAGATCGAAGCTGAGGGAGGCATCGACCAGGGCATAGCCGGGGATGTGGTCCACATTGGTCGCATCCGTGCGGGCGCCGACGTACCGCACGCCTGCTCCCGCCCGCAGACCTCCCAGCGGCGACGAGAAGGGGAAGCTATAATCGGCAAACAGGGAAACGGTATTCTCCGGCGCGTTCGCCAGACGGTTCCCGACGAGGGCCGGGTTGGACTGATTCTTCGTCACACGTGTGTCGAGATGGGCAAAGCCGAAGATCAGGTTGAAGCCGTCGAACAGATTGGCCTTGCCCTCCAGCTCAAAGCCTTTGGCGAGTGCCTCGCCGGTCTGAATGAAGAAGCCGGGGTGAAGCGGGTCGGCCAGAGGGATGTTTGTCTGGGTGATCTCGAAATACGAGGCGGTATAAAGGGCGTTGCTGCCGGGCGGCTGCCACTTGATGCCTCCCTCGACTTGTGTCGCCTCACGCGGGCTCAAAGCCGAGCCATCGGCCCGCTGACCCGCGATCTGCGGGTTGAACGAGGTCGAGTAGGATGCATAGGGCACCACGCCGAAATCGAATTCGTAGCCGAGGCCGACGCGGTAGCTCAGCGCGGAGAAGCGTTGTTGATCGATGGTGGTCCGGTTCAGAGTCGGGAGCGGCAGATTCGGGAAGTTGAAGGTGCTGCGAATTTCCTGATCGACCCAGTCGTTGCGAACGCTACCTGTCAGGATAAATCCATTCCACTTCATTTGATCCTGGAAGTAGAGGCCCGTCTGCTGCTGTAGAGCACGCGTCGAGAAATTCGTCCTCTGTGGGAAGGCGATGGCAAAGTTATAGACTGGATTATAGAGATCGATCAGGCGGTTGGCAGCTGCGAGCGGATAGCCGGTCGGATAGGTCCGCGCATCACGGCGATAGTAGTTCTGGAAATCGACGCCGAATACGACGTTGTGCTGAACGTCGAGCGTTGCGAACTGGCCCTCGATATGGTTGTCGGCGAGCAGTCCCTGACTCGATTGGTCACGCAGATAGGGAAAGCCCGAGACGGAGAGAAAGCTCGTGGGCGTCGTGGCCGGCGAGGCGCCGACGGCATCGAACTTTGACGTAGTTTCATAGGCGCGAAAGGCGGAGTGCAGTAGCCATCCCGGTGCGAAGGAGTGGTCGAGAACGTAGCCGATTTCCTTGTTTTCGAGAAGACCAGTGTTGAAATTGGGCTGTCCGATAAAGATGTCGCGCTGATAAAATCCCCGGCTGCTCGGGATGATCGAACCGATGATCGGGAGGCTCTGCTCGGACCCGCCGCCGCGGAACTCGGCGTACTTGGCGAGCAGAGTCAGCGATGTGTCGGCATCGGGCCGCCACGTCACGGCCGGGGCGATGAAGGTCCGGTCGTCGGGGGTGAAGCGGAACTGGCTGTCGGCGCTTCGGATAAGGGCTGTCAGGCGGTAGGCGAATTGCGGCGCACCCTCGACCGGGCCTGATAGATCGAAGCCCGCTTGAATGCGGTTGCGGTTGCCGCCCTGGATGAAGATTTCATTGAATGGCGTGAAAGTCGGACGCTTCGAGACAAGGTTGATGATTCCGCCTGGCTGCCCGGCGCCGTAGAGCACCGAGATTGGGCCCTTGATGACGTCGATACGCTCATAGGCGTAGGGTTCGACGTTCTGGTCGAAGGAGTTGAAGCCGTAGCGCAGACCGTCCTCATAGACGTTGTCGAAGTTGTTGGCGCTAAAGCCGCGTAAGGTGAACGTTGGACCGCCCTGGCCACCGGGATAGTCGATGGGCTGGATGTTGGGTGTATAGGCGACGGCGGTGTTGAGATCCTGCACACCGCGGACATCGAGTTCTTCACGGGTGATGACGCTGACGGTGGCTGGCGTCTCGAGGATGGAGTCGTTGCCCTTCATGCCGGCAGTGGAGCGGGTCGCCACGAAGCCCGCTGTCCCGAAGGTTGGCTGCTGGCCCTCGACTGACAGCTCATCCAGAACGACGGAGGCGGGTTGCGCCGCCCCGACGGGCGACGGTGCATTCGAGGTTCCGGACGGCTTCGAGGCCTGTGCCTGAACGGAGACGATCCCCGCGATCAGCGTGGCGGTTGCGGCACCGGCCAACAGACCAAAACGACGGTTTTGTCTGCGCGGTGCATTGCGCTCCATTGCGAGCATCGTACCAAACTCCGTCCGAACCGATCAAAGGATGGAGCTGCGTTAGCAATTGCATTGCATTATGCAAGATTATCGAGTTTTTAATCGATATAATCAGACTACCAGTCTCGAAATTTAATAATTTTAAAAATCTCACCAAGACAAAGAACCAGAAGCAATTTTTCGTGATCTCCTCATTGAGTACGCGCGCTGCCTATGCCCGAGCGTAGGAGCTTGAGCGTGTGGAATGTGTTCCAGCCGCAACAGTTTTGCTTGGTTTGCTCTGGAACAACGGCCACGAGCGGTCTCCGCCGGAGGACATGCCGCTTCGCTCGCCATCGCTGAAGATGCGATTCGATGTCCGGTGGGGAGCGGATTCGAACCTGATCCCGAAATATCCGGGCTGGGCTCAGGCCGATCTCGGCGGAGGGCGCACCACCCAGGATGCCGAAATCAGCACTCGCAGAACCTTGGCAGTCAACGCGGTGACGTCTTCGTTGGTCACAAAGGCGCGACGGCCGGATCGGCGCCCCCACGCCGCTCGAAAGAGGGTCTAAGAGTGGAAATTTGGGAAATGATGGCCAAGAATCGGTGATCGCGGGATGCGACAGTCCGCCCCCGTCGAACGGCGTCGCGGTGCCGTGTCGGTAAGGACGTCCCTGTGTTAACGCGTGGTGTCGGTGGCAATGGTCGAGCAGCGCTCGGGAACGGTCGGGCAAGTGGGGGCGAAGGAGTCATCGGTGCAGGTGCGACAGACTTCGCAGGTCGTTCCCGACGATCTCAGGCGCTACTGCGAGCATGGCCATATCGCCCTGGCACTCGCCGGAGTGAGCGACGACAACCCCCTGCTCCTGGTGAACGAGCCCTTCTATAAGTTGACGGGTTACGATGCCCCGGAGGTTGTCGGGCGAAACTGCCGCTTGCTTCAGCGCAATGCCGAGAACCAAGAGGCGCGGGAGAAAATCCACGCCTTCCTCGAGGATGACCGTGTGGGCGCCGTGCGCACCACCATCCTGAACTTCCGCAAGGACGGTCGGCCCTTCGTCAACCTGCTCTACATGTCGAAATTGCGGGCGCTGTCCGGAGAGGTGCGCTTTCTTTTCGCATCTCAATTCGATGTCAGCCGCTCGCAACCAGAACTACTCACAGCGTACGATGCCGAGCTGAGCCGGACGCTTGCCCGTCTCCGGCCGACCCTCGCCGAAAGCGGGATCGTCATCGAGGGGTCGCTGAAGGCAATTGCCAACAGCGTCGCCACCGTTGCCCAGGCCAAGCTCACCCTCGCGGATCTCGATGGAACCGGATTTCCTTGAAACGGCCAGGGACCCAGCGCCCGAGGCGCCGAGCAGAGTGAGCGGCTCGGGAGCCAAAGTCCCGTTCTCCGGTCCCGTTGTCGGGATCGGCGCGTCGGCGGGCGGATTGGAGGCCCTGCGGGAGATGCTGTCCCGCGCCCAGGCCCCGACCGGCATGGCCTTCGTGATTGTCCAGCATCTGGACCCCAATCACGAGAGTATGCTGGCGCAACTTCTTGATCGCCACACCGATCTTGAGGTGCTGCAATGCGAGGGCAGCGAGCGCATCGAGGGCGACAAGGTCTACATCATTCCCCCCGGCCGCGGTCTCGCCATCCAGCAGGGCGTCCTCGAACTCACGCATTTCGTGCAGCCCCGCGGCCTGCGCCGCCCCATCGACGACTTCTTCCTCTCGCTCGCGGTCGATCAGCAGGCCAACGCGGCCTGCGTGATCCTGTCCGGCACGGGAGCCGACGGCACCACCGGATTGCGGGCGATCAAGGAGCATGGCGGCGTCTGCGTCGTGCAGCAGCCGGAAACCGCACGCTACGACGGGATGCCGCTCTCCGCGGTCGGCACCGGCCTCGTCGACTTCGTGCAGCCGCCTGGCGAAATCGTGAACTGCCTCGCGGCCTTCTTCCGCCGCCGCGGCTCGGACCTCATCGATGAGGAGGCGGAACTCGTCGCCGATCACGTCGACGACCTGTGCCGGGTCATTCGCACCGCGGTCGGGCACGATTTCTCGGGCTATAAGCGCACGACGCTCATCCGTCGCGTCGAACGGCGCATGCATGTCCTCGGCATCGACGCGGGCCGCGCTTACCTCGCCCGCATCCGGGCGGACAAAGCCGAGTGCGACGCGCTGTTCCGCGACCTGCTCATCAATGTCACCCGCTTCTTTCGCGATGCGGAACTCTTCGAAATTTTGCGTGAGCGGGTCATCGAGCCTCTCCTGCGCGGCCGTGATCCGGAGGAGGACATCCGGGTCTGGATCCCGGGCTGTTCGAGCGGCGAGGAGGCCTACTCGATCGCCATGCTGTTCGCCGACGCGGCACGGCGTCTCGATCTGCCGCTCGCGGTCCAGATCTTCGCGACCGACATCGACGAGCGCATGCTGCAGATCGCCCGTGAAGCGACCTATCCCGCCGCCGCGCTGGCCGACATTCCGGCGCCCCTGCGGGAGCGCTACGTGGTGCTGCACGCTGAGCGATTCACGATCGCGGCCGAAATCCGCGATTTGATCCGATTTTCCAGCCACAGTCTGGTCAAGGATCCTCCGTTTTCGCGCATCGATCTTCTGTCTTGCCGTAACCTGCTGATCTACTTCGACGACCGCCTGCAGCAATCGGTACTGCCCCTGTTCCACTATGCGGTGCGTCCAGGAGGCTACCTGTTCCTCGGTCCTTCCGAGAGCGTGAGCCGGTTCGAGCAACTTTTCCCGCCGATCGACCAGCATGCGCGCCTGTTCGAGCGTCCCCCGGGCTCCCCGAAATATCCGATCGATCTCCCCGGGCACGCTCGGCGGAGTGAGGCGCGGCGCGGCCAGCACGAGGGGCAGAAGGCAACGCCGGTCACGGACGAGGCAGCCGCCGCACGGCGCATGCTCGAGCGATACGCCCCCCCGAGCATGGTGCTGAACGAGGACGGCGCCATCATCGCGGCCTATGGCCGCCTCAGCCGCTATTTCGACTTTCCCGTCACGCGCACGGGCGGCACCAGCGCCATCACTCTGGCGCGCCCTGGATTGCGGGACGTGATCGGTCCGCTGCTGCGCCAGACCAGGGATGCCCGCAAGCGCATCGTGGTTCGGGATGTGGAGGTGATGTCCGAATACGGCATCCAGCAGATCGAGGTGGTCTGCGACCCCTTGCCGGATGCGACCATGCTGCTGGTCCTGCGGGACACGGGTGCATTCCGCCCGTCGAGTGATCCGGATCTGCTCGAGATGGACGCCAGTGGCGACCACGTGGATGCCCTGGAAGAGGAGCTGCTGCGCACGCGCTACAAGCTTCGTTCGGCTGTCGAGGAGTTGGAGACGGCCAATGAGGAGCTGAAGAGCTCCAACGAAGAAATGATGTCGATGAACGAGGAGCTTCAATCGACCAACGAGGAGCTGACCACGGTCAACGATGAGCTGAAATCGAAGATCGATCAGCTCACGGTCGCGAATGCCGACCTGCGCAATTTCTTCGAATCGACCGACCTGGCCGTCGTGGTGCTCGACCGCGACCTGCGCATCCGCAGCTTCACCGGCTCGGCCGTCGCGATCTTCCCGCTACAACCGAGCGACCGGGGACGACCGCTCGCCGATGTCGCCACGCGGCTCGCAGGCTCGGAATATCTCGCGGATGCACGCGCCGTGTGTGCGGGCGGATCCGCGATCCAGCGGCGCGTCACGACCCGGGACGGCGAACGCACCCTGTCTCTGCGCGTGCTGCCCTATCGTCTCCAGAGCGCGAGCGTCGACGGTGCGACCCTGGTGCTGACGGATATCACCGAGGCGCTCTCTCTCGAGCGCCAACTCGCCGCGGAGCGGGAGCGCCTCGACCTTGCCATCAAGGCCGGTGGGATCGGGATCTGGGAATACCTGCCGGAGGATGACACGCTTACGGTCGATGCGACGGCGGGGATCATGCTCGGCTTTCCGTCCGAGGGCTGCCACCCGCTGTCGGACATGGCCGCCGTCCTCCCGCCCGAGGACCGCAGAGAAGTGCGGGAGGCATTCGCTCAGGCGAGCCATGGCCTCGATGATTTCGAGGCGCGCCTGCGCATCCGCAGCGCCGACAACGCCATCCGGTACGTTCGGACGTATGGGCGGCTGATCGCAGGCAGTGTCCCACACCGGATCGTCGGCGTCTCGATCGATGTGTCGCCCGAACACGCCTTGACCGAGACGCGCGACCTGATGCTCCGCGAGATGAACCATCGGGTGAAAAACCTCTTCGCGATCATCGGGGGGATGATCACGGCAGGGGCCCGGTCGCAGCGGGACATCGGCACCTTCGCGCGAGACATGCGAGACCGAATCGCTGCCCTCGGCCGGGCCCACTCGCTGGCCGATCACACGACCGACCAGGGGATGAGCGATCTCGCCAGTCTCGTCAGCGCGACCTTGCAGCCCTACCGCGATCACATCCCGATCGTGATCGAGGGGCCGGCCGTGGCGATCGACTGGCGCTACGTGTCCTCGCTCGCGATGATCTTGCACGAATGCGCAACGAATTCTGTCAAATACGGCGCCCTTGGCACGGACGACGGCAGCCTCGACGTCACATGGGAACATCGATCGGAGGGGCTGACGCTGGAGTGGGTCGAGCGCATGACCCGCCGCACCGAACCCGCTGCCGGGCGGGGCTTCGGCACCTTGATGATCGAGATGTCGCTCCGGCAACTCGAGGCGACCGTCGAGCGCCACTCGGATGAAGGCAGTTATCGGCTTACGATCAACTTCCCCAACATCGGCCCGGCTGCCGAGTTGGAGCGTGTGGCGAGTTTTTGAGCGCGATCCCCCAACAGCTCGTGCTTCCCAAAACGCCGATGTCTCACTCGTCCCGCATCCGCAGACCGATCGATGGTGCTCATCTCTTGCCGGTCTGCATGAGCGGACCTCACGCTCCGCCGGAGCGTTGTTCGCTCATGGACGATACCTTCAATCTCGGCCGGTTCATCGAAGCGCAGCACGGCAACTACGACCAAGCGCTGGCCGAACTGAGCGCCGGCCGCAAGCGCGGCCACTGGATGTGGTTTATCTTTCCGCAGCTTGCCGGCCTCGGTTCGAGTGCGACAGCGCAGTTCTATGCGATCCGCTCGCTGGAGGAGGCGCGTGCCTACCGGCTCCACCCGGTGCTGGGGGAGCGCCTTTACCGCTGCACAGAGGCCGTTACGGCGGTCTCAGGCCGTACTGCGTTCGAGGTGTTCGGCTCGCCCGACGACATGAAATTTCGCTCCTGCATGACGCTGTTCGGGCGTGCAGATGCGGCGGCCGGGCCATTCAGTCAGGCGCTCGCGCGTTACTGCGGTGGCGCGGAAGACCCACGGACTCTGGACTTGCTGGGGCTTTCCTGAAGGCGGCGGCAAAAACGCGACCTGCCACCACGTGAACCCTTGGTTCGGGCTCGGCGTTGAGCTCGGACGGGAGACACCGATGGCTGCGCGAAACCGACTGCCCTGGGCGTTGCTGGCGAGTCTCTTGCTGAGCGGAAGCGCAGTCGCGCAGGGAATGGCGTTCATCGAGCCGAGGGCACCGGTTCCGCCTCCTGCGGCGGATCAGCCGCCGCTCAAGCGCCCGTGGATGCTGACGGGTCACGGGGCCGGCCGGAGCGGCGATGGCCGCTTACCCAACCAGGCGACGGGATCGAAGCACGAGCGTGTGGTCCGCGACATCTGCATCGGATGCGATGCCCGATAGCGCCTGAACGGCGCATCGTCCCTAGGCCCAAGAGCCATCCCCAACATCCATGACCCGAGTGACCGATGCCGAACCGCTACCTCCGTCACGTCGAAGGCAGCACCGGCACCGATCTTGATGGTCAGGGAGTGGTTAGGCGGCTCCCGTGGCCTCCCGGCTCATCCGACATGCCGGATGGAGGCTACGCTGCGTCCGCGTCGTCGCCATCCAAAATCGTCTCCAGATCGCCCGTGAGCGCATCGAGCTGTTCGGAACTCGCCCGGATCTTGAACTTCGTTCCGTCTTCGGCCTCCACGGCAATCTCGATATGGTCATCGACCTTGGCGGCCAGAGCCTGCTTGAGCGTGTAGGTGGTGACGTCCTTGGCCATACGGTTTCCCATCAGCGATGCGTGTCATCGGGATGTGGGAAGCGCCCAGACACCGACTCGTTCCCCCCGCTCGCGCGCCCTTCATCGATCCGCTCCATGCCGCTGGGCGGACCGACATCGATGGCGGGTCGGGCACCGCTTGGACGGTTGCATTTGAGGCCAACGAATGCGTGCGCGACGCTGCATCCATTACATCGGCTTCAAAGACGATCGGTATTGGAACGCCTATCGGATCTGGGGCGGTCCGCGGATGATCCATCGCCGCTGGGATCGCATTGCCCAGCACGACATCGGCCCCGATGACGTGGTGATCTTCGCAGAAGGCAACGAGCACCAGCCATTGGCGGAATACAACGCGACCGACATCGACGAACGCTGGCTCTGACCAACGTTGTATCCTCCAGCACCTCATCAAGTGCCACGCGGTCGGCAGGTCCATGTCTTCCAGGTCGCCGTACCTGCGCCGACCCTCCGGTGCGGAGGCCGTGAGCCTGTCATGAAGGGCGTGAGACGGGCACCCAACATGGCGAGCGGACACCGCTATGGCGAAAAGAGCACGATGGCGACAATCCGTGCAGAGGGTTGCCGCGCGGTGGAGGAGGTGTTTCTATACTTTTGATTGTATTTATGACCCGAGGCGGTTCGATATCCCTTTGGGTCTCGCGTCCCTTTGTTGATCGCTGGTTGCACAGCCAACCGTGCCGCGGCGTCGGGGACACGACATCTTGTTCGCTGCGCAGGCAAGTGCCGAGGCGCAGGCGCTTGCCTCATCGGGAGGCAGTCTGATTGAGAGCGCGGCTGCGTCCTCAGAGGATCGTCACATGTCGTCGTCTCTCGCACGGGGCCTGTCAGGCCTCGCGCTCCTGCTGCTCTCCACTTCACCCGGTCTCGCCGCCGCGTCCGTGCCGGATACCGGCAGTACGGCCTGGATCCTGACCGCGTCGGCGCTGGTGCTGTTCATGACGCTGCCGGGCCTGGCCCTTTTCTACGGCGGCTTGGTTCATGCAAAGAACGTCCTGTCCGTTCTGATGCAGTGCTTCGCGATCTGCTGCATCGTGTCCGTGCTCTGGGCGATCTGCGGCTACAGCCTCGTTTTCGACGGCGACAATGCCCTCATCGGCTCGCTGAGCAAGGCGTTCCTGACCCATCTCGAACCGCTGCGCGCGGCCACGCCGCTTCCGGAGGCTGTCTTCGCGCTCTACCAGATGACCTTCGCGGTGATTACGCCGGCTCTGATCATCGGTGCCTTCCCGGAGCGGGTCGCCTTTCCGTTCGTCGCGCTGTTCTCCGCCCTGTGGCTGCTGCTCGTCTACGTGCCGGTCGCCCACTGGATCTGGGGCGGCGGATGGCTGGCCATGCTGGGCACCCTCGACTTCGCCGGCGGTATCGTCGTCCACACGACAGCCGGCATCTCCGCGCTGCTCCTGGCCCTATTGGTGGGCCGGCGCCGGGGATTCCCGACGACCCTGACGCCGCCGCACAGTCCCGGCATGACTATGATGGGAGCGGGCATGCTCTGGGTCGGCTGGTTCGGATTCAACGGCGGCAGCGCGCTCGCTGCGGATGCCAGCGCCGGCAACGCGATCCTCGTCACTCACCTGTCGGCTTCGGCGGGCGCGCTCGCCTGGACCGCCGCCGAGTGGATCAAGATTCGCAAGCCCACCTCCATCGGCATCGTCACCGGCTGCGTCGCCGGGCTCGCTACGATCACCCCAGCGGCGGGCTACGTCTCGCCGGCGGCAGCCTTGCTGATCGGCGCTGCGGGCGGCTTGGTCTGCTTTTTCGTCACCCTCTACGTCAAGCACCGCCTCGTCATTGACGACTCCCTCGACGTCTTCGCCGTGCACGGTGTCGGCGGAATGCTCGGCTCGTTGCTGCTGGCCGTCTTTGCCCTGCCGGAATTCGGAGGGATAGGCCTCGCCGAGGGACGGACAGTCCTCGGTCAACTCTGGGTCCAGGCATTGGCCATCGCGGTCACGGCCCTCTGGTCCGGGCTGGTGACCTTCGGCCTGGCGAAGCTTCTCGGTCGCGTCACGCCCCTGCGGGTCGATGAAGAGGCCGAACATGATGGGCTCGATCTGGCAAGCCACGGCGAGCGCGCTTACGAACTCACCCCGTAGGATCAGCTCCCGATCGCCGGAGTGAAGGCCGTCTGCGGCGGCCTTCACTCCGGGCTTCGGCTTCACCAGCGGTAGATCAGGCTGCCGATCACGGTCGCCGGCGCCCCGCGATAGCAGAACCCGGCTTGGCAAGAGTAGTAGTCGCGGTCGAAGATGTTATTGGCGTTCACCTGAGCACGGAAACCCTTGTACTTCGGATCGATCGCCGCGAAGTCGTAGGCCAGCAGCGCATCGAACAGCGTCACGGTCGGGTTGCGGACGGTGTTCTCGTCGTCGGCGTAGCTGTTCGCGTTGAAGCGGATGCCGCCGCCCAGGGTGAGGCCGCTCAAGGCTGAGCCCGGTGGGAACAGGTAGGTCAGGAAGCCGGTGAAGGTGTCTCCGGGAATGCCGGAAAGGGCATTGCCATCCAGAACCTGTCCCGAGAACGAGGTCTGGCTGAGATAGCGCAGATCGAGATGCGTGTAGGCCAGGGTCAGGTTAGTGCCGGGGGCGAAGTTGGCGATCGCTTCCATCTCGAAGCCGCGTGACGCGACGGCCCCGGTCGCGATCTGGAAGGCGATGTTGTTCGGATCCGTGCGCAGCACGCTGCTCTGCACGATGTCGAAGCCGGCGACGCTCGCCTGGATGTTCGTGTCTGGGATCAGGTACTTGATGCCGGCCTCGATCTGGTCGCCGGTCGCTGGCCGGAAGGCCCGTCCCGAGGCGTCGGCGCCCGGCTGCGGCGCGAAGGTGGTCGCGTAGCTGGCATAGGGGACAAGCCCCGGCGCCAGAAGATAGTTGAGGCCGACGCGGCCGGTGAAGGCCTGGTC
The DNA here is from genome assembly GCA_020741775.1 of Methylorubrum populi. Taxonomy (GTDB): domain Bacteria; phylum Pseudomonadota; class Alphaproteobacteria; order Rhizobiales; family Beijerinckiaceae; genus Methylobacterium; species Methylobacterium populi_B. The sequence goes on along the minus strand of DYYG01000019.1, from coordinate 8,809 downwards.
GTTCTGCTGCGTCGCGGCGCCGGTGGTGTCGACCGTGTTTTGGAACACCCAGTCGTAGCGGCCGGTGAGCGTCAGTACGAAGCGATCGAACTTGGCCTGCTCCTGCAGGTACAAGCCGACCTGATCCTGGCTCTGGGCCGTGCGCGGCCCCAGCGGCGCGGCGATGATCGGCTGCTGACCGTAATTGCGCGTGATGAGGTTGAGAGCGGGCGCGGCACCGAAGCCGAAGCGGTAGTTGAAGTCGTAATGGGCATAATCGAGGCCCGCCAGCAGCGTGTGCTGGACGGAGCCCGTCGCGACATGCGCCTCGATCTGGTTGTCGAGCGTGATCTGGCTGAGATGCTGCCGGGAGAAGCCGGTCGTGCGGCTCGCCGTCAGGCCGTCGGGGCTGATGGCGGAGATCGAGGTGTAGCGGTAGTCGGTGTTGAGATCGTAGAAGCGGAAGTTTTGCCGGAAGACGAGATCCGGGTCGAAGCGGTGCTCGAACGCGTAGCCGATCCGGCCCTGCTGCTGCTTGAAGTCGTTGAAGGCGGGATCGCTCGAATAGAGCCGGGTCGGACGGAAGTTTTGGTTGAAGAATGTCGTGCTGCCCGGAAGCTTGGTTTCCTGATACTCGCTCAGGAAGGTGAATGTCGTGTCGGCGGACGGCTTCCAGGTGAAGGCCGGCGCGATGTAGCTCCGGTCATCGGCACCGCCCGGCAGGAAAGTGTCGGATTGCCGTTTGACCCCGGTGATGCGGTAGGCAAGCGTCCCATCCGTGCCTTCGACCGGGCCGCCAATGTCGAAATTGCCTTGGTAGCGGTCGAAGTTTCCGGCCTGCAGCTGCACCTCGCCGAAGGGCGTGAAGACGGGCCGTTTCGTGGTGACGTCGAGGATGCCGCCGGGCGAGCCGAGGCCGTAGAGCCCGGAGGCCGGTCCGCGCAGGATGGTGGCCGCCTCGATGCCGTAGGGCTCGATCCGCGGCACTGTCAGGCCCGACGCAACCTGGCGCAGGCCGTCCCGGTAGATACCGTCATAGGTCAGGCTGAAGCCGCGGACGTAGAACGAATCGAAGCGCGGATCGAAGCCGAAGACGTTCGAGGACACGCCGGCCACGTAGCCGATGGCCTCGTTGAGGGTCTGGACGTTGCGGTCGTTGAGCTGCTCGCGGGTGAGGACCGTGACCGATTGCGGCGTTTCGAGCAGTGGTGTGTTGGTCTTGGTCGCCGTGGGGCTGACCCGGGCAGTATAGCCGGTCACGCCGCTCGGCCCGCCGCCACCGCCGCTCGTGGCCGAGTTGTCCTGGGACACGGCGACATTGCCGCCCGCGCCGCCGAGGCCGGCACCGCTCCGCGTGCCTTCGACCGACAGCTCGCTGAGCTCGACGCTGCTCTGCTGTGCCCGAGCGGGCGAGGGCAGGGGCGACGACAGAGCGGTCGAAGCGAGGAGGAGACCGGCGAGCCGGCAGCGGAACAGGGGCATGGCGCTGACAGGGGAACAAGCTTGGCTATAAAATGGGTTTGAAGGCTATTTTCCGCAGAAACAAGACAATTCGTTTAAAAACTCATCAGTTTTTAATTGATATAATGTAATGTGCATAGAATTTTTCTATTTGTTTCTGTCGTCGATACCCATCTCTTTGCGGTTTGACGATGTGATTTCTCTGACTGCTTGGATTTACAGGGTTGAGCCGGAGACGGTCCGGCCTTCCCGCTCTTTCTGATCCCTGCGATCCATGTCCGTGCGGCCCTGCGCCCGCTGCACCCGACCGGGATTTCCCATCTGGTGACCCAATTTTCCCATCGATCCGCCCAAGGCTCTGTGCCGGATTTAGCCTGCTGCTCGGTCTGCCGGCTCAAGCGGGAGGGATGTGTCCGCGACGCAATCCGGTGCGGATCGGTTCGATCTCGGTTGCGATGGGCGCATTCCAGCGGATCACGCGCGATGTTCCGTGCGGTGCCTCCCTGGCCATCGGATGGCCGGAGCTTGCCCGGCCCTAAGCCTCGCCGAGCAATGATGGAGGGCTGAACACCGCGGGTTGCATGGGAGAGGCCGTCCGAGCCCGGCTTCGGTTATCCTCGAAGAAGCTGCAGAACCGCTTGCTGAGCCTGGGTGGCGAGGCCGAGGGATGAGGTCGCGATCTGGCGGCGCAAGGCGAGGGCGTTGGCGGACGCGGCCGCTTGGTTCATGTCGCCGTCGACGAGTTGAGCGGCGCCCGCAGCCAGGATGTTGGTCAGCGCGGCGGAGAAGTCGCGGCGCGTGCTGATGGTGGCATGCGCGGTCGAAAACTCGGACAATTTGCTCCTCAAGGCAATGCTCGCCGCCTGAAGCTGCTTCATCGTCTCCCGGACGGAAGCTGCATCGAGGAACTCTCCATCGAGGGACGTGAGGAGTCCGAGACCGTCCGCATCCATCCGCGCACCGGCGACCTCGGTCTTGCTCGATCCGTCCTCGTTGAAGGGCAGACGTACATTCGCTCCCATCAGCAGATTCTGGCCGTTGAAGCTGCTGTCGCGCGCCAGAGCCGAAATCTGATCTCGTATCTCGGCATAGTCGCGCGCGAGGCTCCGGCGCAGGGAGGCACCGGGCTCCGACAGCGTGGAGGTGACGGACAATGGCCCGTCGCTACCCGTGAGGATCCTCATGCCGCTTGGCGGCGCTTCGCCGTCGGGCGTCCGAAGCGTGATGGTGTCGGCTTCCCTGCCGGAGATGCCGCGCACCACCACCTTCCCGTTAGGGGAGGGCTCGATGGTGGCAATCATGTCGGCGGTCGAGAGCCGTGCATTGAGCTGCGCCAGGGTCGTGACTTCCTGGGCTTCGTAGCCGAAAGGCACAGTCACGCTGCGTTCCTCGACCCCTTTGCCGAGAGTGTAGGTGATCGATTTGGTGTCGAGGCTCGGGGTCGGTTGGTAGGTGTACGAGGCCGGCTGCGTGAAGCCGAGATGGCTCAGGGTCGATCCGGATCCGGACAACTGGAAGGTATCGTCCTTGTCCGCAGCGACGAGCACCAGCCGCGTGCCGGATAGGTCCAGACCGGCACTCGGTGCAGAAGGGCCGGCCCGCGCGTTGATGGCATCCCGCAAGGTGGCCGGCGAGTTGAAAAAGCCGTTGGCCGGGTCGGCCGGGGTGCGAAAGGTGAAGGTGACGGGCGGGCCGTTATTGACGGCATAGCGGAAGGTGTCGGCGGCTTTTGTCACCATCGGTCCCGGCTGCACCGGATCGATGGCGTCGCCATCGACCGTGATAGCCTGATCATCCCCCGTTGGCGCGATGGTGGCCACGGTGGCCGGGTCGGCGGATAGCGTGACCGTGGCAGCAAAATCGCGGCGGATCCGATCCGCGAGTTCCGACGCATCGGAAAAGAAGTTGCCCGGAGGAGTCGGGACCGGAGAGCGCACCTCGTAGGTAACGGTGGCGCCGCGCGCCTGCCTCACGGTGACGGTGCGCCCCGGCGTGGCATCGAGCGGACCGGCGATGGCGGTTTGCGTCAGTGTTCCCTTCACGCCGGCGAGGTTCTGCGGTCCGCTCGCCGCGGCGATTGCGGGCTGCGCGCCGACGACATCGTCGATGGTGTAATCGCTCACCGAGGTGATGGCTGCGGGCGTGCTCACGGCAGAGGGCGCTGCGGCGGCGCGCATCGCAAGGCTGCGACCAAGCTGCACCAAGTTCTCGATGGCTTCGAGGCCGCGGCTGGCCGCCTGCAGGGTTTGGATGCCGTTCGACAATCCATCGAGCAGGCCGCTCAAGTCGCTGCGACGGTCCGACAGCTGTGCGGCCGTAAAGAAATTGATCGGGTTGTCGATCGCGGAAGAAACACGTTTTCCAGTCGCCAGCGTACTCTGCACTTTCGCTTGCTGATCGGCGACGGCCTGCAACGTGAGGAGATTGCTTCGCGTTGCCGCTGTCAGCGAGATGCCAGACATATTCTTTTCTTTTGGCAGAGCAGAGTGTTTATCCGTGCTGTGAGTATGGTTAATTTGGTGTTAAACTGTGCGGTGACTCACAAATTCGTGTGACAAGCGCCACCTGATCGCTGGTGCCATCATATGATAACGCTTGGCTTCGCATCGATTACGTGATCATTGCGCGGGCCACCTGCTGCCTACTTGAGAAGGCCGAATTCCTCACGTTTTAGGCTGCACGATCGGTGACCTCCGATCGGCTTTGCGGAGCGTCACGATCGTCTCTCTGAGCCATCGCTGACTCGGGACATCGTCATTGGAGGAGTGCCAGATCATGGAGATGGCAACATCCGGCAAGGCGATGGGAGCGGGACTCACGGCCAAGTTCATGCTCTCGGCGAAGAAGCGCGCCAGCCGCGAATGCATGGTGGCGATGACGGGGGCTTGGCGCACGACGAAGGGCATCACGGAGAAGCGCGGCGAGGTCAGCGCGATGACCCGTGTGCGTCCGATTTTAGCGAGGGCATCGTCCACCACCCCGTGGGCACTCTCCACCAGACTCGTGAGCAGGTGAGGGAAGCGCAGATAATCGTCGAGGGAAATCGGAGCCGAGACTCCGACCAATTCGGGATTGAAGATGCAGAGATAGCTCTCCTTGTTGAGAATACGTCGCTTGTGGTGCGTCTGACCTTGCTCGAACACGCCGATGCCGAGATCGACCCGACCCGTATCCAGATCGTCGAGGATGCGGTTGCGATCGATCGTGTGCAGCAGCAGTTTCACCCCCGGGGCCACCGCCTGCAGATGGGCGATCAAGGTCGGCATCAGCAGGACTTCGGTCGAGTCGGGAATGCCGAGGGTGAAGGTGAGATCGGCTGTGGCCGGATCGAAGGCGGCCGGTGAGGCCGTGATCTGCTGGATCTGCGACAGAGCCGCCTGAACCGGTGCCGAAAGGGCGAGCGCCCGCGGAGTCGGCCGCATCCCGTCGGGGCCTCGCGTCAGCAATTCATCCGAAAAGGTGGCGCGGAGGCGCGCCAGGGCGTGGCTCATCGCCGACTGGCTGATACCGATCCGCCCCGCCGCGCGCGTGACGCTCCGCTCCGTCAACAGCGCGTCGAGCGCCACGAGCAGGTTGAGATCGAGGCGGGCAAGATGCACGTGATCGATGCGCATTATGAAATCGATCCATTTGATTCATGGCACATGTATCAGCACATTCAGCCTCACGAAGCGACGGACATCCCGTCGCAACGGAAGAGGTTGATCCCGATGTCCAAGAGAATTGTTTCGCTCGCGACCATCTCCGCCCTGACGCTCGTGTCTCTCGGCGCCGCCCCCGCGACCGCCGATGAGATGATCGCCATCCACGGGGCCAAGACGGTCGGTGCGCTGGCCTTCGAAACCCGCGGTCTCGCGACCGACGATCTGGCGGTCCACCGTCAGGGCGGATACGCCATCCCCGGTTCCGTCCAGTGGATCAAGACGCCCGCGCAGGCTCCGGTGAGGCAGGCCGCCTTCTGAGCCGGGCCATGCGCTCGGCGCCGCAGCAAGCGAACTTCGACACCATCCCTCCCGGCGCCCGTTGGCGCCGGGAGAACATCATCGGCTGAGGTCAAACCGCGCGGGTGAGGGCACAGACTCGCATCCTCCGAAAGATCGCAGCCTGCGAAGAGATCATCACGCGTCGCATTTCTACAAGAGGCCGAGATGACTCGGCTGGACCTGCGCGAAGATGCGCTGGAGGCTCGCTGGGCCGAGGCCGTAGAGCCGGCCGAACAAGTCGGCCAGCAGCGCCCGGTAATCGGTCAGGACCGGATAGTCGCGGTTCTGAAACAGGGTGGCCTCGACGGCCCGCACTTGCGGCCCCGCGATACGCCCGCCTTTGAGGGAACCACCCAGCACCCAATAGACGCTGCCGTGACCATGATCCGTTCCGCGGCTGCCATTCTCACGGAAGGTACGGCCGAATTCGGAGAGCACGACCACGACGGTGTCGCTCCAGCCGGCCCCGATCTCTTGGACGAAGCCGGCGAGTCCGCGTCCGAGTTCACTCAGACGGTCGGCGAGATAGCCGCTCGCTGCCCCCTGATTCACATGCGTGTCCCAGCCGCCGACATCGACGAAGCCCAGATTGAACCCGTCCCGCATCAGCCGGCCGACGCGTCGGGCCGATAGCTCGAACCCCTTTGGAGAAACCGCTCCCCGGTCAGCCTGGGCCTGATGATCGGAGATCGCGTGGTAGACCTCGTCGCGCACGCGAAATCCCTCTTCGACGACCGGGCGCAAGGCGCTGTCCCGGTACATCGCCGCGATCAATTTGGCTTGTCGCGCGTCGATGCCAGGCTTGCCGACGGCGTTGATGGCCACGTTCGGCACGGTTTCCGGCCCGCGAAACACCAGCGGCATCTGTTCGGTGAAGCTTACCGGCCGGGCTCGGGTCAGTTCGGAGGCCAACCGCCCCATGAAACCGGAATTGTAATCGCGGCTGCCGCCGGTGCCTTGGCCGAGTTCGATCGTATCCTGGGTTTCGAAATGGCTGCGTGTGAGATCGTCGCTGCCGGCGAAGGGTATGAAGGCCGCCTGTCCCTTGGCGAAGAGGGGCAGGATGGTGTCGCGCAGAGCCGGATGCAGCCCCCAATCCGCGTCGAGCGGAAGAGCTGCGGCAGGATCCTGCGGGTTGGGACGCGCCACCGCAAGGTGAGGGCGGGCCTGATAATAGAAATCGCTGCCGGTCGGGATCACGACATTCGCGGCGTCGTAGGCTCCCCGCAGAAACACGACGAGAAGGCGGGTGTCGGCCTGCGGTGCGGCCCAGACACGGCCAGCGACCGTGGCGAGACCCAGGCCGAGCCCGGCCCGTAACAGCTGGCGCCGACCCAGAGGATGGATGAAATCCGGCCGCTCCATCAGCTCCTCCTCATCGCATGAATTCCGGAGATGACAGGAAAAGGGTGTTCCAGTCCTGAGGCGAGATCGCGCGCGAGAGAGAGGCGCGAGTGGGCTCACTCAACGTCGCGGCGAGCGTCGAGAAGTAGAGCGCGTTCTGCAGCAACGGGAAAGCGGGCTCCTCGACGGCATCCGCGCCCAGCGGCCGGAACAACCCGGCCGAGCCGGAGCCGATCTGTCGCGCGATCTCGAAGCGGGCGATCATCTGGCCGGGCCCCGTCCAGTCCGCTTGCAGAAGCGGATAGCCGTCCGGCGTCGTGCGGCTGAACAGGCCCTCGCCGAGCCGACTCAGCCAGTTCTGAATTGGGCCGGTGTTGAGGATCACGCGCCCGTCATAGGCGAGGCGCAGGGCCGAAAGCAGGTAGCGGATCGGATCCTTGGTTTGCGTGCCGAGGCTGGCGGTGAATTCTGGTGAGCGGATCAACGCCTCCATCACGGCCGCAAGATTGCCGTCGCTGCGCGTGAAGATGGTGGCGAGCTGCTGTCGCTGCGCGTCCGATGGCTCGGCTCCGGTGAAATAGGTGACGAGCGCTCCCGAGACGTTTCTCGCCGTGGCCGGGTGGTGACAGAGGATGTCGAGTGCGTCCTCGACTTCGGCAAAGCCGCGACCGTGGATGACATGGCCGAGGAACAGCTTGTCGCCGTAATCGTGGCGGTTCGGGTTGAAGATGAACAGCCCGTCGCGGATCAGGTCTTGCTGCCGCTCCGGCCTCAGCTTCGGGTCTTCGGCGCGTGTCTCCACGCCGACGCCGGTGAGAATGCGCGCAAGGGCCTCGACATCCCCCTGCGTGTAGCCCGAGCCGACCCCCATGGTGTGGAGTTCCATGATCTCGCGAGCATAATTCTCGTTCACATGCCCGACCGCGTTGTCGGCATTGTCGAGGTAGCGCAGCATCGCTGGGTGGCGCAGGGTGGCGAGAAGCAGGTCACGGAAATGCCCCAGGGCATGGGGGCGGATCGCCGTGTCGATGTAATCGCCAACGAGGAGGCGCAAGTTCGCTTTGCCCTGATGCACGTTGAAGCGGTTGAACCAGAACCACGTCAGACGCTCCCGCAATTGGTCGGAGCTGTAGAGGAAATGCAGCAGCGTCGTCGCGGCGGCATCCCGAGCGGCGGCGTTGAGACTGCCCTGATAGGCTTGTTGAGCAATCTTCTTCAGATCCGGATCGGCTTCGGCGCTGGCGGCTTTCGCCTGCAGTTCCAGGGAGCGAACACGCTCGACGAGACTTCCTTCGGCCCGTAGGGCGGCGATCTGGCGGCTGACCTCCTGCGGCAGCTGCGGCCTGAGAGGCGGATGAAGCTGCTCCTTCAGCCAGCGATCGCGCCCCTTGCCCTGGAACTCCGCGAAACTGGTGCCGGTGACGCCCCAGCTCAGACGGTCGAGAAAGGCTATGTTGTCGGACGGCGTGACTGGCGGCGCAGCCCTTATCGGCCCGACGCCCTCGAGAAGGATCGGGAGCGCCAGCAATAAGGCCCTCGCTCTCAGACCAGAACCGAATGGGATGACAAAGCGCATCACGATCCCTCCCGATGGCCGAGAGGTTGGTCGGGATCGCGGCTGATCTGTGACGTCGGAAGACAAGCTTCGATGATGGGGTGACCGCACCCCTTTGGAAGGCAAATCCTGATCGTCCGCCTTCTGCGCGCAGAGCACTTCCCACCAAGATAGATACCGGCTCGTCGAAAGACAGCGCGTCACAACAGGCCACTGAAAGCGCGCTCCGGCCAACGTGGTCGGGCAAGGCCCTGTGCCGCTGTCAGGCCCTTCAAGATGCGCTGTGAGGTTCTCGAAATTTCTCGATTGACGCGGTCTCTCCCAGCCCGTAAACGCCTCCTCACCGACGGGGCGGCGCCCTTCAGCTTCTGGCTGGGGCGGTGTTCCGGTGGTCTTCGAGACTGTTGGGGAAGCGGAGCTGATCCGGGTGACTGGATCGGGCATTCGCTGTCTTCGATGTTTCGGAGTGTCGGCCGGTCTGGGCGCT
>DYYG01000018.1 GCA_020741775.1 Methylorubrum populi | reverse complement strand
GCGGCGCTCCTTCCGGCTTCGGATCGGGTGCGGAATGCGGCTGATCGCTCTGAGACAATGTCGATCTCCTCGATGGTTTCAATGCGGGGACGACTTTACGGAGCGCCCGACGTGCTCCACTCCTTCTTCACCTCGTCCGCACTTCTGTTGAGGCGAACCTGATCGCCCTCGACGGCGATCACGAAATCGAGCGGGATGTAATGATGGAGGCCGCCGGAATCGGCGTCGCTTTTCGTCAGTTTGATTTCACCCTTGCCGACGTGATCGACGGTGCCGACATGGCCGCCGTCCGAACCGACGACGTTGGCGTGCTCACGGATCTGGCTGACATCGACCATCATGATCCTCCCTGCTGAGCCGAGCCAACCGGCCGCGTCGATGGAGGTTCCGCGAGGGCGGGCCTGGAGCCAAAGGCCAGCTTCATCCGGTCACCTGCGACAGTTCTGATCCTGAACCATCCGCCCGCGCTGCGGTTGCCGACCGAGATCAGCGGGAGACATCCATGGCAGCCACAGATTTTCATCACCGTGCCGGACAGGACGTGGACAGCGTCGATCAGCTCAGCAGCGTCGTGCTGCTGGGCCTGGCCGTGGCCGGCGGCATGGCCGCCATCGTCCTCGACCTTCTCCTGATCGGCTGAGACGCCGCCCCACCGGCAGGACGGAGGACAAACGAAAAGGGGCCGGCATTGCTGCCGGCCCCTTTTCGTATTCCCTGACAGGAACGATCAGCGCTGGACGATGACCCGCGCGCCGACCTTCACCCGGCCGTAGAGATCCGCCACGTCCTCGTTGGTCATGCGGATGCAGCCCGAGGACACGGCGGTGCCGATCGTCTCCGGCTCGTTGGAGCCGTGGATGCGGTAGATCGTGTTGCCGAGATACATGGCGCGGGCGCCGAGCGGGTTCTCGATACCGCCCTTCATGTAGCGCGGCAGATCGGGGCGACGGCGCAGCATCTCGGCCGGCGGGCGCCAATCCGGCCATTCGCGCTTCATGGTGATGGTCTGGGCGCCGCCCCAGGTGAAACCGGGCCGGCCGACACCGACGCCGTAGCGCAGGGCCTCGCCGTTGGGCATCACGAGGTACAGCCGCCGCTCGGCGGTCGAGACGACGATGGTGCCCGGCGCGTGGGGGCCCGAATAGGGCACGATCTCGCGGGCGATGGCCGAGGCCTGCGGCACCGCCGCCGCCGGATCCTGCTGCAGCGGATCGGCCGGCAGCGCCGCGTTAGCGGTGGGCGCCACATTCTGCGGCCGGACGCGCACGGTCAGGACATCGGTCAGCGGCTGGCGGGTGAGCGGGTCAATCTCATAGGCAGAGGCAGGGCTTGCGAGCGCAACCGTCGCGCAGGCAAACCCACCCAGGGCGATGACGAAACGGCGCATCAGGGCCTCTCGAGGCGGGCAATGATCAGGGAACGCGGTGGAATAACCGCCGCACGGTGCCGTGCGGACCCTCGCCAACGCGTAAACGCTCCGGGGCTAAAGCCAAGCTTGATTTGTGTTGCAATGCCGCTTCGGCCACGCTCGTGACCGCGTGGCAACACCATGGCAGCTTGGCTTTATTAACCAAGAGCCGAGCCGCAGGGAATGCCTGTCCGAACTCTCGTCGCTCCCCCTCGAATGCGCTGCTTAGATTTCGTTGGAGTGGCGCACGAGCGTGCGAGCGTATTGCCGGCGAGAGCGGCCGAGAACGGTGTCACGGGGGCGAGAAGCCGATGTCAGGCGTGATCATCGCCCGGTATGACGACAGAGACCTGGATGCCGTCATCGCCGTGTTTCAACGCTCGGTGCGCGAGATCGCTGCAGCCGATTACAATCCGGCGCAAATCGAGGCGTGGTCCCGGGTCGATCATTCAGCCTGGGCCGCTCCGCTGCTGGATCGCGAGCGCTGGGTTGCTCGATTCGGCGCGGACATCGTCGGCTTCGTCGATCTCGGCGGCGATGGCCACCTCGTCATGCTCTACGCCCACCCGGCTCACCGTCGTTCGGGCGTGGCGCGGAGGCTGCTGCGACAGGTGGAAACCACAGCCATCGCCCTTGGACTGAACGCGTTGCGGGCCGAGGTGAGCCTGACCGCAAGGCCGTTCTTCGAAGCGCAGGGCTTTCACGTCGTTGAGGCGGAAACCGTCATCCGAAACGAGCAGCCGTTTCGCCGCTTTCGGATGCGCAAGGACGGGCTAGGCCGCGTCGAGCCCGAGATCGATGATCGCCGAACTGTGAGTGATCCAGCCGACGGAGATGAGATCGACGCCTGAGGCGGCGACGGCGCCGACGGTGTCGCGGTTGATGCGTCCCGATGCCTCCGTCAGCGCCCGCCCGTCGACCATGCGCACCGCCTCCCGCAGGGTCTCGGGGCTCATATTGTCGAGGAGAACGGCATCGGCGCCAACCGAGAGCGCCTCTTCGAGCTGGGCCAGCGTATCGACTTCGACCTCGATCTTCACGAGGTGTCCCGTCCGCGCGCGCGCGCGCTCGATGGCCGGGACGATGCCGCCCGCGACGGCGACGTGGTTGTCCTTGATCAGCACGGCATCGTCGAGACCGAAGCGATGGTTCGAGCCCCCGCCGGCCCGGACCGCATGCTTCTCTAGCGCCCGCAGGCCAGGTGTCGTCTTGCGGGTGCAGACGATTCGCGCCCTGCCGTGAGGCCGCGCGGCCTCGACCAGGGAGGCCGTCGCCGTGGCGACGCCGCTCAGGCGGCAGAGCAGGTTGAGGGCGACCCGCTCCGCCGTCAGCACGGCGCGGGCCGGGCCGGAGAGGCGGATCACCGTATCGCCCGGCGCGACGCGGGCGCCGTCGCCGCGCTCGATCGCGACCGAAAGGCTCGGATCGACCAGCGCGAAGGCGATGGCGGCCGCATCCGTGCCGGCGATCACGCCCTCTTGCCGCGAGGCGATGACCGCCTCCATGCGCTCGCCCGCAGGGACGATGGCATCGGTGGTGATATCCCCGGCGCGGCCGAGATCTTCGAGCAGGGCGGCCCGGACCACCGGCTCGACGAGGAGGCGCGGCAGCGGCAGCAGGGCATCGTCAGGCATCGGTGAGTTCCTGAACCGCGCGGGGCGCGTCGCTCGGGGCGAGCGTGGTGACGGCGTGACGGGGAACGAGCTGCCCCGGATAATCGCTGCGCCAATGGGCGCCGCGGCTCTCGCGCCGATCGAGGGCGGACCGGGCAATCAGAAGACCCGTCTGCGCCGCGTCGCTGCCGCGCTCCGCCAGATCCGTGAGGTGCGAGACGGCCTGCATCAGGCCGGCTTCGTCGCGGACGACGCCGACATGGCGCTCCATCAGGCCGCGCACCTCGGCCAGCATCTGCGGATCCTCGGCACGGATCTCCGGCAGCGGCGGCGGCCGGTCCGCATCCGAGGAGGCCGGGGCGTCGCCGATGGATTCGGCGATTCGCGGGGCGAAAGCCAGCGCTTCGAGGAGCGAGTTGCTGGCGAGCCGGTTCGCCCCGTGCAGGCCGGTGGAAGCGACCTCGCCGCAGGCCCACAGGCCCGGAACGGAGCTGCGTCCGGCGGCGTCCACGAGGATGCCACCCATGTGGTAATGCGCCGCCGGCCGCACCGGAATCGGCTGAAGGGCGGGATCGATGCCGGCCTCGGCACAGAGTGCCGCCACGGTCGGAAAGCGCGTCGGCATGCGGGCACCGAGGCTGCCGCGGGCGTCGAGGAACACGGTGCGGCCCCGGGCGAGCGCCTGGAAGATGCCGCGCGCCACCACGTCCCGGGGAGCGAGATCGCCGCCCGTGACACCGGCCATGATCCGCTCACCGTTCTCGTCGATCAGCACAGCGCCCTCCCCCCGCAGCGCCTCCGTCGCGAGCGGCATCGGATCGCGGCCGGCGGCGATGGCGGTCGGGTGGAACTGCACGAATTCGAGGTCGCGCAGGGTGGCGCCGGCCCGCGCCGCCGCCAGCAGGCCACGGCCGAGGGCACCGCGCGGATTGGTGGTGGAGGCGTAGAGCCCCCCCAGCCCGCCTGTCGCCAGCACGACGGCCCGTGCGGGAAGGCGGAAGGAGGCGCCGTCCCGCTCGCAGATCACGCCGCGCACCTGTCCGTCGCTGTCCTGAAGCAGGCCGTGCAGGCCGGCGACGAGGACCTCGATGGAGGGCGTCGCTTGGACGACCCGCACCAGGGCGTCGAGCACGGTGCGCCCGGTCGAGTCGCCCTTCGCCCGCACGATGCGGCGGCGGCCATGGGCGGCTTCGAGGCCGAGCGCCAGCGCGCCCTCCCCGTCCCGGTCGAAGCCGGTGCCGAGGCCGACAAGCCAATCGACGAGGCCCGGGCCGGCCTGCGCCACCCGCAGGGCCACGTCCGACTCGGTGAGCCCGGCTCCCGCCGCCTCCGTATCCGCCGCGTGCAGATGCGGCGCATCATCGGCGCCGACGGCGGCGGCGATGCCGCCCTGCGCCCATCCCGTGGCGGTGCCGCTCCCCAGGGGGGCGGCGGTGATGAGGGTAACGGGTCGCGGCGCGAGGCGCAGGGCGGTGGCGAGACCGGCCACCCCGGCGCCGACCACGATCACCCGGTCGGCGGGGCTGCGGGCGAAGACGCTCATCAGGCGGCCACGGGCTTCGGGGTGACGGTCTGGGTCGGCTTGACGGCGAGCATCCGCTCGACCGCCTGCCGGGCCCGCTCGGCCAGCCCCTCCTCGACGGTGATCTCGTGGGTCATCGTCTCAAGGGCGTGACGGATATTGCGCAGGCTGATCCGCTTCATGTGCGGGCACATGTTGCAGGGCTTGATGAACTCGATGTCGGGATTAGCAACCGCGATGTTGTCGGCCATCGAGCACTCGGTCACGAGGACGACCTGGGAAGGCCGCTTCTCGGTGACGTAGTTCATCATCATCGCCGTCGAGCCGGAGAAGTCCGAGGCTTCCACCACCTCCGGCGGGCATTCCGGATGGGCGATCACGGTGATGCCGGGATAGCTGTCGCGCACGTCCGCGATATCGGCCGGGGTGAAGCGCTCATGCACCTCGCAATGACCGGCCCAGGTCAGCATCTCGACCTCAGGCACCTGCTGCTGGACGTTGCGGGCCAGGAATTCGTCCGGGATCATCAGGACGCGCGGCACACCCAAGGACCGCACGACGTCGGCGGCATTGCCGGAGGTGCAGCAGACATCCGATTCCGCCTTCACCGCGGCGGAGGTGTTGACGTAGGTCACCACCGGCACGCCCGGATACTTGGCCTTCAGGGCCCGCACGTCGGCGGCCGTGATCGAATCGGCCAGCGAGCAGCCGGCGGCCATATCGGGCATCAGCACGGTCTTCTTCGGGTTCAGCAGCTTGGCGGTCTCCGCCATGAAGTGGACGCCGGCCAGCACGATCACATCCGCATCGACCCGCTCCGCCTCGCGGGCGAGCGCAAGGCTGTCGCCAACGATGTCCGCCACGGTGTGGAAGATTTCGGGCGCCTGGTAGTTGTGAGCGAGAACCACGGCGTTCCGCTCGCGTTTCAGCGCCAGGATCGCTTCGACGTCGGGTGCCAGGGCCGGCCACTCGATGGCGGGCACATGACGGCTCACCCGCGCATAGATGTCGGGCAGCGGTAGAGTCCGGCGGGTCAGCTCGGAAAGGGCGGATCCTGCCTGCGACATGGCGCGCTCCTTTATGCTCAAAATGAGCATTGCGCCGTCTAACTTAGGGGTCGGACCTCGCCTTGTCCAGATATGCTGAGACTGAGCATAACGATTTTGCGCCGCAACCGCTCGCTGCACATGCACAATCCTACAGGTGGCAGTGTGGCTTGAAGTGAAATCTTCGGTCGTCCAGCGAAGCGCAAATTCGCTTCGACACGCAATTGAAAAAACCCTTCAAGATAATTTTAACGGAATTGCGAGAAGAATGATTAAAGGTCCGGGAGTGTAATGTCTGCAAGAAGCAGACTTACTCTAAGAGCTGCTTCAAAAACTTGGGAAGTCGGTTCCAGAAGCGTTTCCGGACAGGAACCGATAAGGAACATTGAGGCCTTTCACTCGCATGTTTCCACTCAAGCTCCGCTCTCATACGCAATCGCCGACTCCGGTGCTTGCCGAGGCCGCCGCGATAGACCGCAGCCATGAGGAGCGCCTGCTCACCGCGATCAAACGTCTCGCCGACCGCTCGGCGTTCGACACGGCGTTGGACACCGGATCCGCCGTCAGCACCGCCCTGGTCGACCTCGACCGGACGCGTCGGAAGGAATTGCAGACGGAGCGGGCCAACCTCGCCGCCGTCGCCAAAGAGGCGTCGGAAGGCGCCATCAATATCGGCTGGACGACCTACGATGTCGGTGAGGTCGCGCAATCGACCCAGACCATCGCCAGCGCCATCGAGGAAATGGTCGCCTCCATCGCCGAGGTCGCCGAATCATCGGAATTGGCCGGAACCAGTGCTTCCGCGGCGCGCGAGGCCATGACGGCCTGCATGGCCGATGTCGGCAACGCCCGCTCGGCCATGGATGCGATCCGTGATCGCACCCATCAGATCGACGAGCGCCTTCAGCTCCTCCAGAATGCCATTGCCGAGATCGGGACCATGGCGAGCACCATCGCCACGATTTCGAGCCAGACCAACCTGCTCGCGCTCAATGCCACGATCGAAGCGGCACGGGCCGGCGAGGCCGGGCGCGGCTTCTCGGTGGTGGCCGCCGAGGTGAAATCGCTTTCCGGGCAGACCGCCCGCTCGACCGAGCAGATCCGCACCTGGCTCAATACGCTCCAGAGCGAGATGAGCCAGATTGCCCGCGCCGTCGATGAAAGCCGCACGGCGGTGGCGGGCGGCAGTTCCGTGGTCGAGACCCTCGGGAGCCGGGTCGAAGGCGCGGCGGAGCGCATCGCGCAGACGAGCGAGATGAATACGGCGCTCGCCGTGACCATCACTCAGCAGCGCAGTGCGACATCGGAAATCTCCCGCAGCGTCCAGAGCATTGCCGAGAAGGCCGCCAAGACCCGCACGGAGATCGACGGCATCACCAAGCGGCTCACCAAGGCGGAGACGATCGCCCAGGCGGCCCTGGCCGATGCGACCGGCCTCGATTTCTACGAGCTGGTGCGCCTGCCGGCGGATATCGGCCTGTGGAAGCGGGGTCTGGCAACGATTCTGCTCGGTTCGGCCACCGCCGATCCCGCCGCAGCCGTGCTGCGCGGCCGTGCCGCCCGCCAAGTGGCGGAAGCCCTCCGCTCCGATCCGGCACGGGCTCAGGCGGCGGAAGCCTTCCTGAGGGCCGAAGCCACCGCGCATGAGCAGGCCGAGCGCATGGTGCAAGCCATCGGCCGGAGTGATTGGGATGTCGGCACCCCGGCCTATCAGGCCGCGACGGCCGCCATGAGGGACATGATCAAGGCCGCCGGCCAGATCACCGAGACCGCCTGATACGACAAGGGGCCGCCTGGGAAGGCGGCCCGCTGCCCCTTAAGCGGCCTCTTCGTCATCGACGATGGGATCGGCGGTCCAGGCCGTGGCGAAAGCCGCCAGATGGCGGGCATCGGAGAAGGCCAGCACCGTCACGGTGCGCTCTGCCGGCACACCTCCGGGATAAGGGGCCAGCAGCACCGTCTCCCGCGAGAGGCGCGCATCGGGCGCATTCGCTTCGAGCCACGCCTTCGCCTCCGGCGTCAGGACCTCCGGATCGGACAGGGCGCGGGAATCGGGGCGCAGCACGATGATCGTCGTCCCGAGAGCAGGATTCCTATCCTGGATTTGCTTGATGATGTCGATCATCGGCCCCTTAACCTTTTACTCGGCGTAATCGCTGAGCTGAACCGCCGGCTGCGTGTCGGTGAAATTCGGAATGTCCCCGAAGATCTCCGTCCCGTCCTCCGCCGCAGCGGCCTTGAACGCCTCAGCGGATTCGAAGCGCAGCAGCGCCACGACCTGATAGGGCGGCTCGCCGCCATCCGGCGTACCGATGCCCTTCACGATGGTGTAGTCGTGCAATCCCTTGGCGGTCCAGCGCGCGCTCACCAGCGGCATGTGCTTCTTGAGATAATACTCCATATCGAAGCGGGTGCCGGCACCGCTCGGATACATCACGCTGACGAGGATCATGGCATCTCCTTAGGCCGGCATTCTTCTCGAACCGGCGGAACGGGAACATGACGCTCTCGCCCGCCGGATCAAGCCGAATGACCGTCAGTGCAACTTCACTCGCGGCTCGGTGCGGCGGGTGAGCGCCCGCGCCAGGGCGTCGAGGCTGGTCTTCCACCAGCCGTTCACCGCCGTCTCGTGCATCTTGTAGAGCGAGCGATACATCAGCCGGGCGAACAAGCCGGCGATGAACATGTTCTTCCCCTGGATGAAGCCCATCAGGTTTCCGACCGCCGTGTATTCGCCGAGCGAGACCAGCGAGCCGAAATCGCGGTAGCGGAACGGCTTCAGCGGCTTGCCCGCCAGCTTGTTGGCGATCTGGCTGTAGAGATGCGAGGCCTGCTGGTGAGCGGCCTGGGCACGGGGCGGGATCGGCGTGCCAGATCCCTCGTCGATCAGATAGGCGCAGTCGCCCATGGCGAAGATGTCAGGATCGCGGGTCGTCTGCAGCGTCGGCGTGACGACGAGCTGATTGTTGCGGGTGGTTTCCAGGCCGCCCAGATCCTTGAGGAAGCTGGGCCCCTTCACGCCGGCCGCCCACACCACGAGCTCGGATGGGATGAAGCCGCCATCGGCGAGCTGAACGCCGTCGGCGCGCACCTCCGTTACCCGCGCCTTGAGCCGCACCTCGACACCGATCTTCGTGAGCAGGCCCATCACCTCGGCCGAGAGCCGCTGCGGCACCGCCGGCAGGATCCGGTCGGCCGCCTCGATCAGGGTGATCTTGAGATCCTTGGCCGGGTCGATCTTGTCGAGACCGGTGCTCGCCACCTCGCGGGTGGTGCGGTGGAGTTCCGCCGCCAGTTCGGTACCGGTCGCTCCGGCACCGATCACCGTGACGTGGAGCTGGCCCGGCCGCACCGGCCCTTCCTGGGTGTGGGCGCGCAGCATGCCGTTGACGAGGCGCTGGTGGAAGCGCACCGCCTGCTCCTTGGTGTCGAGCGCGATGGCGTGTTCGGCGACGCCGGGCGTCCCGAAATCGTTGGTGGTCGATCCCACCGCCATGATCAGCGTGTCGTAGGGGACCGTCCGCATGGGCGTGACCTCGCGGCCTTCGCTGTCGAGGCTGGCGGCGAGCTGGATCACCCGGTTCTCCCGGTCGAGCCCGGTCATCTCACCGATGCGGTAGCGGAAGTGATTGGCGTGGGCGTGGTGCAGATAGTCGATGGCGTGATGCCCGATATCGAGCGAGCCGGCAGCCACCTCATGCAGCAGCGGCTTCCAGATATGGGTGCGGGCCCGATCCACCAGCGTGACGTGAGCTTTGCCGCGCTTGCCGTACTTGTTGCCGAGCTTGGTCACCAATTCCAGCCCGGCCGCCCCGCCTCCCACCACGACGATCTTATGACGATCCGTGACCGTTTCGCTCGGAACCATCCTCGCCCCTCTTGCGCATGGGGGTCGCCTCATTCGGCGGCCCTAGTTTGGAATGATCTTACATCAGCAACCGTGTCAGAGCCCACACGCTCCTTGCGCGCCTGAGACGCAAGAACGGCAAACCCGCTTGGGGAGATCCGGCAAAACAGGCTCGCGTTACGAAGCGGGCGCGCCGGGCTGCCGGAGGGGATGAGCCCGCGCCACCGCATCGAGCGCCAGCATCGCCTCGGCGATGCGCTTCACCGTCGGGTAGGGCTCCGTATCGATGCCGAAGATGCCGGTGCCGACCCAGAGGCTGATCAGGCACAAATCGGCATGGCTGACGGCATCGCCCTGGCAGAAGCGGCCGGTGCCCGCCTCGCTGGAGAGGCGCTTCTCCAGGGTGCTCAAGCCGGTGGTGAAGGCGTTGCGCAGGAATTCCAGCATCCTGTCACGCGGCAGGCCGTAATTCTCCATCAGGAAGTTGCGCACCCGCGGCACGTAGAGCGGATGCGTGTCGCAGGCCACGACCTGGGCCAGGGACCGCGCTCGGGCCCGTGCCCGGGGCTCGGCCGGCAGAAGCGGCGTTCCGGGTCGGGTCTCCTCCAGATAGTCGAGGATCGCCAGTGATTGCGTCAGCGGCGCCCCCTCGCCATCGAATAGGGCCGGCACGGCGCCCTGCGGATTGATGGCGAGGAAATCCGGCTTGAACTGATCGCCGGCATCGAGATCGAGGAAGATTTCCTCGTAGGCGATGCCCTTGAGGTTCAACGCGATGCGCACGCGGAACGCCGCCGCGGAGCGCCAATTGCCATACATCTTCATGGATCGGCTTCCTTCCGCCTCGGCTCAGAACGCCTTGAGCGTCAGCTCGGTATGCTCGACCTGGGGCGGGCTCTCGAAGGTGTCGGACACCATCGCCCGGTAATCCTTCCAGGCCTGGGAGCCGGTGAAGTCCTTGGTGTGGGCTTCGAGCGTGTCCCACTCGATCAGCAGGCGGTAGCGCTGCGGCTTCTCGACGGAGCGGCGCACGGCGAAGCTGCGGCAGCCTGCGGCGGCGCGGAAGATCTCGGCGGCCTTGGCGATGTTCTCCTCGAAGGTGGCCTCCGAGCCGGCCTTCACGTCGATCTGTGCGATTTCCAGGATCATGTGCGCCAAGTCCTCCGTCGGTTCGGTGCACGACATAGCGCGCTCCCACGAAAAAGGCCCCTCCCTTTCGGAAGAGGCCTTTCCCAATGGTTATGCGGTTTTCGTTACGCCGCGAGCGAGCGCAGCACGTAGGGCAGGATGCCGCCGTTGCGGAAATATTCCAGCTCGTCGAGGGTATCGATCCGGCAGGTCAGCGGGACCTCCTTCTTCGAGCCGTCGGCGGAGGTGATCTCGGCGGTCAGCGTCTGGCGCGGCTTCAATTCACCGGCGAGCCCCTTGATCGTCACGGTCTCGTCGCCCTTCAGCCCCAGCGACTGCCAGGAGGTCTCGCCCTGGAAGACCAGCGGGACCACGCCCATGCCGACGAGGTTCGAGCGGTGGATGCGCTCGAAGCTCTCGGCGATCACGGCGCGGACGCCGAGGAGCTTGGTGCCCTTGGCCGCCCAGTCGCGGGACGAGCCGGTGCCGTATTCCTTGCCGGCGAAGACGACGAGGGGCGTGCCCTCTTCCGCGTATTTCTGCGCGGCGTCGTAGATGTACATCTGCTCAGCCGAGGGCTGATGCAGCGTCCAGCCGCCCTCGACGACGTTGCCGGCCTCATCCTTCACCATCTGGTTCTTAATGCGGATGTTGGCGAAGGTGCCCCGCATCATCACCTCGTGGTTGCCGCGGCGCGTGCCGTACTGGTTGAAGTCCTGCACCCGCACCTGATGCGACTGCAGATACTCACCGGCGGGCGAGGCCGCGCGGATGTTGCCGGCGGGCGAGATGTGGTCGGTGGTGATCGAATCGAGGAACAGGCCGAGGATCCGCGCGCCCTCGATGTCGGTCACCGGGTCCGGCGTCTTCGTCATTCCCTCGAAATAGGGCGGGTTCTGCACGTAGGTCGAGCCGGCATCCCAGGCGAAGGTCTCGGCCTCGGTCACCTCGACGCCCTTCCAGTTCGCGTCGCCGCCGAACACGTCGGCATAGCGGCTCTTGAACAGGGCCGAGGTGATGTTCTCCTCGATGAAGCGGTTCACCTCTTCCGAGGACGGCCAGATATCGGCGAGGTAGACTGGCTGACCGTCCGAGCCCTGGCCCAGCGGCTCCTTGGTGATGTCGATCTGGAGCGAGCCGGCGAGCGCGTAGGCCACGACGAGCGGCGGAGACGCCAGGTAATTCGCCCGCACGTCCGGGTTCACGCGGCCCTCGAAGTTGCGGTTGCCCGAGAGGACGGCGGCGGCGACCACGTCGTTGTCGTTGATCGCCTTGGAGATCGCCGCCGGCAGCGGACCCGAATTGCCGATGCACGTGGTGCAGCCGAAGCCGACGAGGTTGAAGCCGAGGGCGTCGAGGCTCTCCTGCAGGCCGGACTTGTCGAGGTATTCGCCGACGACCTGACTGCCGGGAGCGAGCGAGGTCTTCACCCAGGGCTTCGAGCGCAGGCCCTTGGCGACCGCATTGCGGGCGAGCAGGCCGGCGCCGATCATCACGCTCGGGTTCGAGGTGTTGGTGCAGGAGGTGATCGCCGCGATCACCACGTCACCGTGACCGATGTCGAAGTTGGTGCCCTCGACCGCATAGCGACTGGCGATGTCGGACGCCTTCTTGAACTCCTTCTCCATGGCATCGGCGAAGCCGGCCTTGGCGGCGTCGAGCAGCACCCGGTCCTGCGGACGCTTCGGGCCGGCGAGCGACGGGCGCACGGTGCCCATGTCGAGTTCGAGGGTGTCGGTGAAGGCCGGATCGGGCGTCTGCGCGTCGCGCCACATCCCCTGCGCCTTGGCATAGGCCTCGACCAGGGCGATGCGGTCATCGGCGCGGCCGGTGACCTTCAGGAAGTCGATGGTCTTCCGGTCGATGGGGAAGAAGCCGCAAGTGGCGCCGTATTCCGGGGCCATGTTGGAGATCGTAGCGCGGTCGGCCACCGCCATATCGTCGAGGCCGGGGCCGTAGAATTCCACGAACTTGCCGACCACGCCCTTCTTGCGCAGCATCTGCGTGACGGTGAGCACGAGATCGGTGGCGGTGGTGCCCTCAGGCAGCTTGCCGGACAGCTTGAAGCCGATCACCTCGGGAATGAGCATGGAGAGCGGCTGGCCGAGCATCGCGGCCTCGGCCTCGATGCCGCCGACCCCCCAGCCGAGCACGGCCAGACCGTTGACCATGGTGGTGTGCGAATCGGTGCCGACCAGCGAATCCGGATAGGCGATCTCGGCGCCGTCCTCGTTTCTGGTCCAAACCGTCTGCGACAGGTATTCGAGATTGACCTGGTGGCAGATGCCGGTGCCCGGCGGCACCACCGAGAAGTTGCGGAAGGCCGACTGCCCCCACTTGAGGAAGGTGTAGCGCTCGCCGTTGCGGGCGTATTCCAGTGCCACGTTCTCGTCGAGCGCCTTCGGGCTGCCGAACTCGTCGACGATCACCGAGTGGTCGATGACGAGATCCACCGGCACCAGCGGGTTGATCTTCTGCGGATCACCGCCCAGGGCGGCCATGGCGTCGCGCATCGCCGCGAGATCGACGACGGCGGGAACGCCGGTGAAGTCCTGCATCAGCACGCGGGACGGGCGGAAGGCGATCTCGGTCTCGGCCGTACCCTTGTTGCCGAGCCAGGCCACCGCCGCCTCGATATCGGCCTTCTTGACCGAACGGTCGTCCTCGAAGCGCAGCAGGTTCTCGAGGATCACCTTCATCGAGAACGGAAGGGCCGCGGCATCGGCCAAGCCGTTCTTCTGCGCCTCGGGAATCGAGTAATACGTGTAGGTCCTGCCCGCTGCCTCGAGCGTCTGACGGGCCTTGAAACTGTCGAGCGATGCCACGGCGAGTCGAATCCTGAGCTGGCGTTGTCGAACACGGAGCAGGCATAACCTGCGCCACGAGAGGTGTTCGGCCGGATGCGCTCCAAGAGCGCGCGCCGCCCCGGGGGCGCCCGGGATGCGAGTGCCCTCGACGAAGTCCCGGCGCCGGGAATGTCGCGAAAAGCACTCAGGATGGTGCGCGAGGGGCGGTTTGGACGCCCTTGAATGATCGCGCGGCGCAGCCTGAGCGGGTCTATAGAACGTTTCGAAATTGGCCGCTACTGGCTCGATGACAGAGCCGCACGGCTGATATCGCGGCCTGGGCATGGCCGGAGGGGCGGCGGCATCAGGTTTCCGCCGTGCAGGCGTAGCAGCGGCGCACCGCCTCGTGGAAGGCGGCCCGCTGACCCGGCGTCAGACGCGAGAGCCGGCCTTCCAGCTCCGCGCGCCCTGCAACCGCTGCGGGATCGCGGGCCGCCTCCCGTTCGGTCAGACGGGACAGACCTCGAAGAATCGGCTCGGCATCCATGGTCGCGTCTTTCCAGCAGCGTTCCCCATCCACTCCACGAATCAATCCACAGCCGGCCCCCGTGGTTCGCGCGCGCCGCATCGATCGGCTATAGGCCGCTCAAGGCCGAGCCTCCCGCCTCGCCGATCCCGCGCCGCGGCGCCCCACGAGGCGACGACACCGGCGGCCGTCTCTCAACCCGAAGGTCGATCCGTGCGGCTGATCGTCGAGAACCTCGCTTGCCGCCGCTCCGGGCGCCGCATCTTCTCGCGCCTGAGCTTCAGCCTCGGCCCAGGCGAGGCGATGATGATCACCGGGCGCAACGGCGCCGGTAAATCGAGCCTGCTCACCCTGCTCTCCGGCCGCCTCAAACCCGATGCCGGCACGATCCGGGCCGAGGGTATCGGCGAGGCGACCCTGCCGGAGCAGCTTCACGTGGTCGGACATCGGGACGGACTCAAATCGGCGCTGACGGCGTCTGAGAATCTCGAATTCGCCCGCGATCTGCTCGGCCACCCGGCCGCCTCACCGAACGCGGCTCTCGAAGCCCTCGGCCTGCCCCATGTCGCCCGGCTGCCCGTCGGTTACTTGTCGGCGGGGCAGCGGCGCCGGGTGGCGCTGGCGCGGCTGCTCGTCTGCCGCCGTCCGCTCTGGCTCCTCGACGAGCCAACGGCCGCCCTCGACCTCGCCTCGCAGGGGGTTCTCGCGGCGATGATGGGCCGGCACCGGGCGGAAGGCGGCCTCGTGGTCGCCGCGACCCATCAGGCGCTCGGCTTGGAGGATGCGAGCGAACTGCGCATCGAGCCTCCGCCGCCGGAAGAAGCAGTGTCTGCGGAGGAGTGGGCATGATGCGCGCCTTCTCCGCCCTACTCGCCCGAGACCTGAAGCTTGCCGCCCGGGTCGGCGGTTCGGGGGCGCTCTCCCTCGTCTTCTTCCTGATGATCGTGGTGCTGGTGCCCTTCGCCCTGGGGCCGGACCTGAACCTGCTGTCGCGCATCGGCCCGGCGATCCTGTGGCTTTCGGCCGTCCTCGCCACGTTGATCGGCCTCGACCGGCTGTTTCAGTCCGACGAGGAGGACGGCTCCCTCGACCTGATGACGGGAGCCGCCGTGCCCTTGGAAGTCGTGGTGCTCGCCAAGGTGCTGGCGTCCTGGCTGACGACCGGCCTGCCTCTTGCCCTCGCCTCCCCGTTGTTCGGCCTGCTGGTGGCGCTCTCGCCAAAGGCCATGGCGGCCACCGCACTGACGCTCGCCCTCGGCACGCCGGCCCTCGCCTTCATCGGCGCGGTCGGGGCGGCGCTCACGGCCACCATCCGCCGGGGCGGCTTGATCCTGGCGATCATCGTGCTGCCGCTGATGATCCCGACCCTGATCTTCGGGGTCTCGGCCGCAGAGGCAGCGCTTGGCGGAACGGTGCCGTTCACGACGCCGCTCACCGTGCTCGCCGCTCTCAGCCTGATCGCGGCGGTGGTCGGCACCCTGGCCGCCGCCGCCGCCCTGCGCTGGTCTGAGTAAGCTCGGCCGACCTACTTGTCGCAGCCGATGCAGATGCCGGTATCGATCTTGTCGTCCTTTCGCTCCATCCGCGACTCGCGATCCATGTTCGTCGAATCGCGGCGCTCGCCCCCGGCTCCCGCCGGCGGCATGGTGCGGCCCACCGAGGAGGTGTTGGGCGCGTAGATGGTCGAGGTCGGGCCGCCCCCGGTCCCGGTCTGGTAGGGTGTCTCGGTGGCGGACAGCGGGGTGACGACGGCGGACAGGGCCAAGGCGGAGAGGATGCGCGTGATCATGGTCGGACTCCCTTTAGGTTCCAACGCCCTAGACTCGGCCGGGTTCACCTCCGGCCGCTGCTTGCATTGGTAAGGACGCCGCACCCAAGCCGGCTAATCCGGCCAGCAGATCGTCGCTTCACGCAGCCCCATCACCCGCGCGTCGTCGAGCCCGAAGGAGCGGGACGCATCGAACACTTCGCCTGAGACGCTGACCTCGCAGGCCTCCCCGAGATCGCCGCCGTCACACAGGGCCAGTGCACGGTTGCGGCTTCGCATCTCTGCAGCCGCGACCCGGATCAAGAGCTTTCCGACCGTATGGACATCGCCGGTCGCCGTCTTCGGTGCGAGGCCGACGCAGGTCATCTCCTCCGGCGTGGCGAAGACGAGATGACAGTGATCGAGGGTGACGCGTTCACCGACATGCTGGGCGGCCGCCCCAGC
Organism: Methylorubrum populi; assembly: GCA_020741775.1. Lineage (GTDB taxonomy): Bacteria > Pseudomonadota > Alphaproteobacteria > Rhizobiales > Beijerinckiaceae > Methylobacterium > Methylobacterium populi_B. Next base: position 30,667 of record DYYG01000018.1, on the reverse strand, counting down.
GAAGGCAACGACATCGACATGCGGCTCCGAAGCTCTGGTTCCTTGAGGCAGCAGCATCGTGAGCAGGGCGAGCGCGCACGGAATCCGCATGAACCGGGAGCTTTCCGACGGGAATGGTCCGGTCCGCCAAGCAAGTTGCGGACCGGACGAACCCCGAAGGCGTCAGCGCGCCTGGCCCGTCTCCTGGGCATGTGTATCCTGATGGTCGGTCGGGCCGGTCCGGGTAAAGGCGAAGACGATGATCGCCGCCAAGAACAGCAGAACGACGGGAAACGCATACATCCAGCGTGGCATTGTGACGACCCGCCTATGGTTCGATCCGGAGGATCGAAACTCGCGAGAGGCCGATCGGGCTCCGACTCGGTGCGTTCTGACACGCCGTGACGCAGGGATGCAGAGCCGCACCTCCCGTCATATGCGAAAAACGCATGACACCGCTGATATCGGCCGGATTGCTTTGTGCAGCGCAACATGACAAATAACAGATACACGAGGTCGCGATGGCGTCGCGGCCCCGTAGCCCTTCTTGGGCGTTTCCTCCCTAGACTTCGGGCCGTCCTTCGGGGCGGCCTTTTTTCTTTTCGGCATCCTCCGAATTGTTGCTGAGCGGACACCGGCTCACAGGGTCTTGTTTGAGCGCATTGACCGCGGCAGATCGCTCCCCATAGCGTGGCCGTCGACGGTTCCCGAGAGGGATCAAAAGGGAACGCGGTGAAGGGCCTTTGCCCGATCCCGCGGCTGCCCCCGCAACTGTGAGCGGAGAGTCCTTCATCACCACGTCACTGGGCGAGCCTTCGCCTGGGAAGACGATGGAGGACAACGACCCGCGAGCCAGGAGACCTGCCGTCAGCCGTGGTCACATGCGAGCCATGCCGGGCGGGGTGCCCCAGCAGGTGTCGAAACGCCGGGAGCCTGCGGGCCGATGGCGACTCGGCCTCGGTCGCGGTGACGTGCCACCGTTGCCGTCCAAAGGCTCCGCCACTCCCATGCCCTCGCCTCGCCGCCGTCGCGGCCACTCTCTCCTGCCTGCCCTCGCGCTCCTTCCCCTCACGCTGCCCGATCCGGTGCGCGCCCAGGACGCCGTCACCGCCCGCCTCGACGAGATCGCGGTGCGAGGCGGTTCAAGCCCCGGCCTGCCGCCGAACGCCCCCGCCGATGCCGTCGGCGCCGAAGCGGCGGCGGCCCTGCGGACGCCGAGCCTGACTCAATCTTCACCGGTCGGCCTCAACCTGCGCACGCCGTCGCGGTCGGCGAGCCGCCTCGGGCTCACGCCCCTGGAAACGCCCGCGAGCCTCGACATCATCTCCGGGGAGACGATTCGTCTGCGCGGCCAGACCTCGGTGCTGGACGCCGTCTCACAGAACGGGACCGGCATCACCGCGTACGGCTCGCCCGGCTCCGGACTCGGGGCCTTCACCAGCCGGGGATTTGCCGGGCAGAACTCGATCCAGACGCTGTTCGACGGCACCCGGCTCTATGTCGGCGCCAACACGATGACCTTCCCCTTCGACACCTGGAACGTTGAGCGGATCGAGGTGCTGCGTGGGCCGGCTTCGGTGCTCTACGGGGATGGGGCCATCGGCGGCATCGTCAACGTCGTCTCGAAGAAGCCGCTCTTCACCCCGCTCAACGTCGCCCGGTTCGGCCTCGGTGAGGACGGCATCGCCCGCGCGGCGGTCGATTCGACCGGCCCCATCGGCGAATCGCTCGCCTATCGGCTCAACGTCAGCGGCAACCGCGCCGGTGGCTGGATCACGCCCGAAGGCGACTTCCGCAATCTCGCGGTGTCGGGCGCGCTCACGCTCCAGGCGAACCCGGATCTCGCCTTCACCCTCAGCCACGACTTCGGCTACCAGGAGCCGACCCGATACTGGGGCACGCCCCTGGTGAACGGCCGGATTCTCGAAGCGACCCGCTTCAACAACTATAATGTCCGCGATGCGAGGATCGCCTGGACCGATAATTGGACGCAGTTCAGGACCGAGTGGACGCCGAGCGCCGACATCACCGTGCGCAACACCGCCTACCGCCTCCAGAGCCAGCGCCACTGGCGCGATGTCGAGCAATATCGCTTCAATCCTTCGACGGGATTGGTCGACCGCTCAGACTATCTTGAAATCTATCATGACCAGGAACAGGTCGGAAATCGCCTGGACGCGACCTTCCGCCATTCGTTGTTCGGCCTCGCCAATCAGTTTTCGGCCGGCTTCGACGTGAATCACATCGCGTTCCGCCACACCAACAACTTCACCTTCTCCGAGACGCCAACCAGCGTGCCGCTGACCGGATACGATCCCGGCCTCTTCCCCGCGGATGGCCGGGCCACGCCGGCCTATGCGACGCGCACGAACCAGGCGTCGGTCTTCGCCGAGGACCGGCTGTTTCTGACGGACCGGCTTTCCTTCCTCACCGGCGTGCGCTTCGACGCCCCGCAACTCTATCGCGAGGATCTGCGCAGCGGCGCCACCTTCGAGCGTTCGTTCCGTGCCCTCGGCTACCGCTTCGCCCTGCTCTACGAGCCGACACCGGAGACCTCGCTCTACGCGCAATACGCCACCGCGACCGACCCGGTGAACAGCCTGATCACTCTGTCGCAGTCGCTCGCCGGGTTCCAGCTCTCGACTGGCCGGCAGGTGGAACTCGGCGCCAAGGGTCTCGCCTTCGGCGGCACGGTCGAGTGGACGCTCGCCGGCTACCGCATCGTCAAGGACAACCTGATCTCCCGCCTGCCGGGAAGTTCAGCCATCGGTATCCAGGTCGGGCAGCAATCCTCCCTCGGTGCCGAGGCGGCCGTCTCGTGGCTGCCCGCACCCGGCTGGCGGATCGACGCCAATCTCGCATTGCTGCACGCGCAATACGACGATTTCACCCAGACCGTCGGCGGCGTCGCCGTCTCCTATGCCGGCAAGCAGCCGATCAACGTGCCCGAGCAGGTCGCCAATCTCTGGGTCAACTGGGCCTTCGCCCGCGACTGGGAGGGACGCATCGGCCTCCAGCATGTCGGCGAGGTGTTCAGCGACTTCGGCAACACCGCCCGGCGGCCCGCCTACACGCTGGTCAATCTCGGCCTCGACCATCAGGTCACGGCGGCTTCCCGCCTCTCGCTCCGGGTCTTCAACCTGTTCGACAAGATCTACGCGATCGACGGCAATGCCGTGGACGGCGTCGGCACCGCCTGGCTGCTGGGGCGCCCACGCTCCGTCGAGGTCGCCTATACGATTGCGTGGTGATCGGCGGTCAGCCGTCACCACGCCGCAGGAGGACGCGGAAACCTTCCGGCCCGGGAATGCTTGCCAGCCCAGAGCCGTCCGGACGCCCCCGTGCAGGGTAAGCCTCGGCCGGCATTCGGGAGTCAGCACATGCGTCGCCTTGTCGTCACCCTCACCGCCCTGAGCTGTCTCGGCTCGGGCGCTGCCATTGCCCAGGTCCAGCCGCCGGGCGTTCCCGGCGGCCCCTATCCTCCGGGCACGATCATCCAGCGCCAGACCAACACGACGGGCAACACCGTCGATTACATCATCGCACCGGGCGCCACCGGTGCCGACACCATCACCACCGACTCCGCCGCCGGCGGCAATGCCGGCCAGCCGGAGCGTGCCATTCCGCAGGGCAGCGCGGGCGGCGGCAACGGCGGCAGCGCCCGGTAAACCGGTATCGGCTTGGCGTCTGCGGCCGGCTTGTCGAAGCCGGCCGCTTTTCCAACGGTTTCGGTTCGGAGTGTGACCGTGACGGCAATATACTGAGAGGTGACGGCCGGCCGATCTGCGAAGATCCAGCAAAACCACTCGCGCGGCACCCCGATATTCTTATGAAATACTTATCTTTGCACTCGACGCAACGTTAAAGCATAGACGACGTTAAGCTCTGCTGAGCAGCCGGCATGTGGCAACAGCGAACGGGAGCAACGCATGACGGGACGAGCGGCCCTGTGGGGCCTTCTGGTGGCCCTGTCCCTATTCGGATCGGCGCAGGCGGCGGCGCGGCTGAAGATGGACGACAAGGCGTCTCTCTGGCCACGGGCCGCGGCGAGCGAGAAGTTCGATTTCACCCAGCGCGTCGGCCAATCGATGAGCACGCTCTCACCGGACCTCGACAGCGCCTATTTCATGCGGTGCCTGGAGGAGATCGCCAATATCGGAGACACCAAGGATCTGACCATGAGCGACATGGTGCGAACCTGTGTCTCCCTCGCCGGAAGCCATGCGGGGGCCGAGGCAACAGAGTAGATATGATCGAGAGATGATCAGGTCGGGCGGCTCACTCTCGTTCAACACCGCTCGGCGCGCGATAAGTGAGTGGTGCCGCAAGAGGGATTCGAACCCCCGACCCCCTCATTACGAATGAGGTGCTCTACCAGCTGAGCTATTGCGGCGCCGCGTCCGGCGTCGAAGCCTGACGGAATGCGCCGGGTCTTAGCCGTCCGCCTCGCCCTTGGCAAGCCTGGGAATGCGTCTTCTCCCGCCTGCCGCGTTGCGATGCCGCCGGGCTTATGCGTAAGACCTCGCCGATGAACGAGCTTCTTCCTTCCGATGCCATGAAGCCCCAGGGTCTCGGAGCCCGCGACCGGCCGCCCCTCGTGCTGGCTTCCGCCTCGCCACGCCGGCTCGCCCTGCTGCAGCAGGTCGGAATCGAGCCCGATGCGCTGCTGCCGGCGGATATCGACGAGACACCGCGGAAATCCGAATCGCCCCGCGATCTGGCCCGGCGTCTCGCCCGGGAGAAGCTGGAGGTGGCCGGCGCCGCCGCCCGCCGCCGGGAGGATCTGCACGGTGCCTACCTGATCTCGGCCGACACTGTGGTCGCCGTCGGCCGCCGTGTGCTCCCGAAGGCCGAACTCATCGATGAGGCCGCCGATTGCCTGCGGCTGCTCTCGGGCCGCGCACATCGCGTCTATACCGCCGTCTGCATCCTCTCCCCGAAGGATCGCCGCCGTGAGCGCATGGTCGAGACCCGCCTGCGCTTCAAGCGCCTCTCGAACCGGGAGATCGAGGGCTATCTCTCCTCGGGAGAATGGCGCGGCAAGGCCGGCGGTTACGCGATCCAGGGCTTGGCCGCCGCCTTCGTGGTGAAGCTCGTCGGCTCCCACAGCGCCGTGGTCGGCCTTCCTCTCTACGAGACGATGAGCCTCTTGGAGGGTGAAGGCTTTCCCGTGCGGAGCGCCTGGGGAGCGGCCTCTTGAGTTCGGCTAAGCCCCCTCGCGCCCTTCCGCCCTGCCCCATCTGCGGCAAGCCGGCGAAGCCCGAGACGAAGCCGTTTTGCTCGCAGCGCTGCGCCGATATCGATCTCGGGCGCTGGCTCGGCGAGCGCTACGTGATCCCAGGTCCCGAAGACGAGGAACGGCCGTTTCCGCTCGATCCGAACGACCCGGAGCGGTCCCGCTGAAGGGAGACAGGTGCCCGGCAAAAAAAGCGTCGCCTCTCCGCATCGAGAGGCTGGACAGGCTCCGAACGCTTCACTATACCCCCGCCTGCCGCTGCCGCACAGCGAAGCGGCCGATGCCCAGGTAGCTCAGTTGGTAGAGCATGCGACTGAAAATCGCAGTGTCGGCGGTTCGACTCCGTCCCTGGGCACCATCTGATTTTTGAGCTCTACCAACAGCTCAGCCTTCCAATCAGACTGTTTTCGACGCCCGCTGATATCCTGGCATTTGCTTGATCAGCGGAGCCAGCCGGTGACTCACTCGCTCGGTATTTCGCGCGACGCCCTTCCCGAGGATGGCATGCCACGACGGCACGGGCGTCGCACTGACCCGTACCCGATCGTTACCACTCGAAGAACGAGTCCAGACGCGGCATCAGGCAGAGCAGGGTGCCCGCCGCGCCAATTACACCCGCCATCATCACCAGCGCCGCCACCGAGCACTCTCCAAGTCACCCATGCGCAGCCATAACGCCGCAGGGTTGCGTGAGGTTTCACGCCACAGGGATGTCGGGGCAGGCATTCGCCCGCACGGCCCGGCTACCATTTCAGGAAGCGGTCGGCGCTGGGGCGCGCAGCAATGGTGAGGGCAATGGCGCCGACAGCTCCGGCGATCATGACGACGGCAGCGAGGATCACAGCTATTGCCTCCACGGTGCGGGTCCAAGAATGTCCTGAAACCAACGAGCCGAAACCGTGGCTCGTGCCGTGCGGCAGATTGGCTATCCGGTCGCCGAACGTGCCCCCCTTGAATCGAGTGCTCGAACAGCCCGCGGCTCGTCAGCCGTTTCGGCCGATGCCCAATCCGCGCAGCAAGTCACCGATCGGGTCGATCCGCGCATCCTTCTGCGGCGGCGTGGCCGGCATCTCTTGAGCGGGCGCTGCACCCGTTGGGGTTGGCGCTTCGGCCGCAACGCTCGGCCGCATGCGGCTCGCGACCTTCGCGGCTCGGTGACGTCGGACCACCTGAAGCCTCTGAGGATGGTCGCCCTTCGGCATCAGATCGTTGGCTGCGAACAGCGCGGCGGTCTCGGGTGCCAGCAGAGTGAACGTGGCCGGCCTCGGGACGGCATCCCCTCCTTCGCCGAGATCCGCCTTCCGATCCGCGCCATCACGGGCCATGGATGTGGCGCGCACCCTGCGTTGCGGCGGGTCCGACCAGATGTCCGTCTCGGCTCCGCCCATGACGACATTCGTTTGGGGCCGCACCCTCGGCTCATCCTGCGCTCTCAACAGGGGTGAGACCGCAACAAGCCCAAAAATCATGATGGCGGTGGTCGCGAAGACCGATCTGTAGTGTTCCATACTCGCAGAACGTACCGCCAAGGTTCCGGTTCCGGTTCCCGGCGGCTCCGAATACATGCCTGTTCGGATCTGCGCGATTATCTCCTGAAGCTTGGGCCCCCGCCCAGGATCCCACCACCAGAGCGCGACTTGCGTGGGGCCCCTCACCCGGGGCGACATCCGCTTGACGCGCCCTTGGGCCGCCATGCTAGAGACCGAGCCCGAAATGGGACCGGGCGGCCAACGGGTCTGTTTGTCGGGTCTCTTCGTCTTCAACGACTTAGGTCCCCTGTCGGTGCGGTCCCTTGTCGGCGCCGTACGGCCCGGGCCGGAGCCGCCCCCTCCCACCCGTCTCGCCCTGGTGACCGTTTGAGGACCCTCCTCGATCTCCTGCGGGTGATGCGGCGGCGTGACCGGTACCGGTTGCTGCTGCTCGGGCTCGGCCTCGGGCTCGCCGCCCTGCTCGAAGTGGTCGGCATCGCCTCCGTCCTGCCCTTCCTGACGCTGGTCGGCGATCCGGGGGCCACGGCACGCATTCCCTATCTCGCCAGCCTGCGCGAGACGCTGGGACTGAGCGAAGACCGCGCCTTTCTCCTCGCCACCGGATTGGCCGCCCTCGCCGCGATCCTCCTGACCAGCGCCGTGAATGCCGGCTTCGCCTTCGCACAGCTGCTATTCGCGCATCTTGTCGGGTACGACTTCGCCCGGCGGCTGCTCGCTCGCTATGTCGATCGCGAGCGACTGTTCTTCGCAAACGCCAACAGCGCGGAACTGGCCAAGAACGTGCTGAGCGAGACCGATCGGCTCGTCGTCGGCGTGCTGACGCCGGCCCTGGTCATCGCCTCGCGTGGGGCCTCCGCGCTCGCGGTGGTGATCTTCCTGATCGTCTATCAACCCCGGCTCGCCCTGATCCTCGGGGGCGGCTTCGGCGGGCTCTACGTCGCGATCTACCTCGTGGTGCGCGCCCGGCTCGCCCGGCTCGGTGCCCGGGCGGTCGCGGGCAATGAGGGGCGCTACCGGGTGGTGCAGGAAACCTTCGGCGCCCTGACGGAGCTGAAGCTCTACGGCCGGGCGGACACCTTCACCGCCGGCTTCGATGCCCCCGCCCGCTCCTACGCCCATGCCCTGGCGGCGAGCCTGCTCACCGGGCAATTGCCGCGCTTCGTCATCGAGTCGCTCGCCTTCGGCGGCGTCATTGCCGTCGTCCTGTTCGCGCTGACGCAGGGCCTCGATACCGCCGGCATGCTGCCGCTGCTCGGCCTGTTCGCTTTCGCCGGTTACCGCATGCTGCCGGCATTTCAGAACATCTTCACTTCGGTGTCGCAGTTGCGCTTCCACCTGCCGGGCGTGCGCCTGATCGTGGACGCCCTCGCCGGTGAGCGGGAGCCCGCGCCCCGCACCGCCGAGCGCCTGCCCTTCACGCACGCGATCCGCCTGGAAGAAGTCGCCTTCGATTACGAACTGGGCCGGCCAACCCTGCACGGCATCGACCTGACCATCCCGGCCCACAGCACGATCGGCCTGATCGGACGCACGGGCTCCGGCAAGTCGACCCTCGTCGCTCTCATCCTCGGCATCCTCTCGCCGACGCGGGGGCGGATTGTCATCGACGGCACGATGCTCGACGCGGACAACCTGCCCGCTTGGCAGAACCGGATCGGCTACGTTCCGCAGGAGGTCTTCCTGATCGATGGCACGGTAGCGGACAACATCGCCCTCGGGATCGCGCCCGAGGCCCTGGATCGGACCGCCTTGGAGCGCGCCGCCCGACTCGCCGGGGCCCACGAGTTCGTCACCCGCCTGCCCATGGGCTACGAGACCGGCGTCGGCGAACGGGGCGCGCGGCTCAGCGGCGGCCAGCGGCAGCGCATCGGCATCGCCCGCGCGCTCTATCACGACCCCGACGTGATCGTGTTCGACGAGGCCACCAGCGCCCTCGACGGTGAGACCGAGACGGCGGTGATGGAGGCCCTCGGCGCCCTCAGCGGCACTCGGACGATCATCATGATTGCACACCGCCTCACCTCGCTGAGCCGGGCCGATACCGTGCATGTGCTGGAGAATGGGCGGATCGTTGCCTCCGGTCCCCCCGCTCAGGTGATCCCTGTCGCCGACCGGCCCGCACCCGGTGGACCCGCTGTGGCGCCGGCACCGTAGCGGCGAAGCCCCGTCCCGGTTATCGCTTTCAAGCGGAGCAGTTGTGCGGGATCCTGTGGCGATGGGCGAGACGATCGAGATCCGGGCCGGCGACGGCAGCACGGCGCGGATCGCGCTCCGCGGCGCCGAACCGGTCTCCTGGCAGGTGGAGGGCCGCAACTACCTCTGGAGCGGCGACCCGGAGCATTGGAACCGGCACGCCCCCTGGCTCTTCCCGGTGGTCGGCGCCTCCTCGGGCGGGAGCGTGCAGGTGGGGGGCCGGAGCTATCCGATGGCGCAGCACGGCTTCGCCCGTGACCTGCCGTTCTCGGTGATGGCTCAAACCGAGGACGCGGTGACCCTGTGCCTCACGGACAGCGAGGCGACGCAGGCCCACTATCCCTTCCCGTTCCGCCTGACGATCGAGGCTCGCCTCTCCGCGCGGACTCTCGCCTTCACGATCCAGGTCGAGAATCCGGGCGAAGCCGCCCTGCCCTACGCCCTGGGTTTCCACCCCGCCTTCCCCTGGCCCTTCGCCGAGGGCGAGCGGCGCGCCGGCGGCGGCTACGCGGTCCTGTTCGAGGAGGCGGAACGCCCCTTCGTGCCGGAGGTCGGCGCGGGCGGCCTGCTGCTGCGCAGCGAGCGGGCCCTGCCCCTGGAGGGAGGGCGCCTGGACCTCGACCCGGAGCTGTTCACCGAAGCCCTGGTCTTCCTCAATGCGAAGAGCCGGGCGATGCGGTTCGTCGCCCCGAACGGCCGCGCCATCGCCCTGCGGATGGAGGACTTTTCCCACCTCGCGGTTTGGACCAAGCCGACCGCGCCGTTCCTGTCGCTCGAAGCCTGGACCGGCCATGCCGACTGGGCCGGCTTCACAGGCGAATTGGTGGAGCGGGATTCGCAGCGCCTGCTGGCACCGGGCGAGACCGCCCGGCACGGGATCGCACTGGCGATCGAAGGCTGACGCCTGACGGTCAGTCGACAGCGATGATGACGTCGGAGCTCTTCACCACGGCATAGGCCTCGCCGCCGACCGTCAGGCCGAGCGCATCAACCGATTCGTTGGTGATGGACGAGGTGATCGTCTGCCCATTGGCGATCTCGATCTTCACATGGGCGGTGGTCGCACCCTTCTCGACCGACACGACCTTGCCCTTGAGGATGTTGCGCGCGCTGAGCTTCATGGGAGCTGACTCCGGTGTTGAAACGCGGCCTCCCTGCCTCAACCGCCGAGGACCGGCAAGGCTTGGCGCCTCTTTCCCCGTCACGCTTCCGAGACATCATCCGGTAAGACCTCCTCGGTCTCTTCGGAAACGCGCCGGCGACAGCCCCACTCGGCCAGCACCGCGTTCATATCATCGAGCACGAAATGGCGAGCGCTGTCGCGGTCGTAGCCGTCGGCCAGCAGGTCATCGTATTCGGTGAAGGTGTGGCGGGCGAAGGCCGTCAGCGCGAGCCAAGCGGCGGTCTCGGGAATCGCGCCACGCAATCCGGGGCTGCGCATCGCCCGGTCCAGCACCGCCTCCGCCTCGAATTCCGGAAGGCGCGGCGCGAGCCGGGACAGGGCCTCGGCCACGATCGAGCGGCGGTCGAGCGGCGGGGTCGTCTGTACCGGACGGTCCGGGATCCCTCCCTTCTTCATGCGGCACCTCTCCCCTCGCAGCTGGAAACAAAGAAGGGCGGAGCCTCGCGGCCCCGCCCTTCGTGCATTCTCGCAGGTGAAACGCCTTAGCGCTTCGAGAACTGGAAGCTGCGGCGAGCCTTCTTGCGGCCGTACTTCTTACGCTCGACCACGCGCGGGTCGCGGGTCAGGAAGCCCTCGCGCTTGAGCGGCGAGCGCAGCTCCGGCTCGTAATAGGTCAGGGCCTTGGACAGGCCGTGGCGCACGGCGCCGGCCTGACCGGAGAGACCGCCACCCTTCACGGTGACCATGATGTCGTACTGGTCGACGCGACCGACGATCTCCAGCGGCTGGCGCAGGATCATGCGCAGCACCGGGCGGGCGAAGTAGGTCTCGACCGGGCGGCCGTTGACCACGACCTCACCCTTGCCGGGCTTGATCCAGACGCGGGCGACCGCGTCCTTGCGCTTGCCGGTGGCGTAGGCACGGCCCTGGGCGTCCAGCTTCTGGACGTGGACGGGCGCCTCGTTCTCGGGGCTGCTCGTCTGGGTGTTCGCCCGATTGAGATCGGCGAGGGACTGAAGGGTCGCCATGATCAAGCGCTCACGTTCTTACGGTTGAGGGAGCCGACGTCGAGCGCCTGCGGCTGCTGGGCCTCGTGGGGGTGAGCGGCGCCCTTGTAGACGCGCAGGTTCCCGAGGATCTGACGGAAGAGCGGACCGCGGGGGAGCATGCGCTCCACGGCCTTCTCGACCACACGCTCGGGGAACCGGCCCTCGAGGATGAACTTCGCCGAGCGCTCCTTGATGCCGCCCGGGTAGCCGGTGTGGTGGTAGTAGACCTTCTGGTCGTACTTGCGGCCGGTGAACTTCACCTTGTCCGCATTGATGACGATGACGTTGTCGCCGCAATCGACATGGGGGGTATAGGCGGCCTTGTGCTTACCACGCAGGCGCATCGCCACGATCGAAGCGAGACGGCCTACCACGAGACCCTCGGCGTCGATCACGACCCACTTCTTGTCGACGTCGGCGGGCTTCAGCGAAGTGGTCTTCATGGCCGATTCCCGTGCCGGTGACGTTTGAAACAAGGCGCCGCCGCGTCGGTGAGGACGCAGCGGCGTGCGACGGGGTCACTACGGGGGATTCGTGTCGGCGTCAAGGCACGCCAAACAGGCTCTGGCGAAAAAAGCGCAATGAAACGAATGCCTTTGCCGTTGCGGTATCAGAGTACCGCGTCAGCACGCGTGGGCCATGAGTCGGATAAGCGCCCGGCAGAGCGGGTTTCAAGAAAAAACCCGCCTCGGCGCGAGCCGGGCGGGCGGAGTTTGGAGATTCGTCCAGCCTCAACCGGAACACTTAGATCAACGGGCCATGTTTCGTTTTAATCCGCCCGCCTGGCAAAAAAATTCTTGCCGCAAAAAAATTCTTGCCGCGCGGCGCGACGGCGGCGGACCTTTCCGCCAAGCCGTCAGGCCTTCGACGCTCCACGCGGCAAGAGAAGCACGGTCAGGGAGCGCACGCCTTGGGCGCCGTGGATCAGCACGCCCTCGATATCGGCAGTGGCGGACGGGCCGGTATGGAGCACGGCATAGGCTGCCTGCCCGAACTCAGACCGTCGGTAGGCTGCCTGGATGTTCACCACGAGATCGGCGGGATCGAGCAGCACGATCAGGTGCTGGGCGAGATAGGCGACGGAGTTCACGATCAGGTCGCGTTCCGTGAACAGCACCGAGCCGGTCTCGGCCACGCCGAAGCGCGCCCGCACCACCGCGACATCGACATCCGCGAGATCGCCGGGCTTTCGCACCGTGGCGAGATCGCGGTTGCCGGAAAATTCCGGCACGGCGGAGGCGATCACCGCGGCACCGTTCAGGCGATGCCGCACCGGCGCGAAGGCGTCGGACGCGCCGCCCGCCGCCTCGACCCGCCCGCCCATCTTGGCCAGACGTTCGGTGAATTCGGCAACGAGGTCGTCGCCGACCAGGGGCGCGAAGGCCGGCACCTCGGGCAGCGGGAAATCGCCGGCCGGACGGTTCGCCCGCAGCCGGGACAGGATGGCGTCGCGGGCGCTCACGCGTCCGTCTCCTTCTTCATGCGGTTCTGCCGGTACCACGCGTGGAAGCTCTGGCGCGGGGCGTGGGGCATCTCGCGCTTCTTCCCCCAGGTGTTGGCCGGGTTGTAGACCGCGAAGCGCGGCAGCACGCGCAGGGCCGAATCGGCGGTCTGGATCGCCGCGCGATAGGCCGCCGGCCGGCTCAGCACCGCACCGGCCGCCTTCATCATGCCCTGCTTGAGCAAAGGGATCTGGTGCTCCTCCGCCAGCACCTTGCGCCAGGCGAAGATCTGCTCGTGGATGTTGATTTTCACCGGGCAGACATTGGTGCAGGAGCCGTTCATGGTCGAGGAGAACGGCAGGGTCGAGTATTTCCGCTTGTTGAAAGTCGGATCGATGATGAGCCCGATCGGGCCGGAATAGGTCGCGCCGTAGGAGAGGCCGCCGGAGCGCCGGTAGACCGGGCAGGTGTTCATGCAGGCGCCGCAGCGGATGCATTTGAGCGAGGTCCAGAACTCCTCCATCGCCAGCCGCTCGGAGCGGCCGTTATCGACCAGCACCATGTGCATCTCGGTGCCCGCGCGGGGACCCCGGAAATGCGAGGTGTACTGGGTGATCGGCGAACCCAGCGCCGAGCGCGACAGCAGGCGGATGAACACGCCGAGATGCTCGACCTTCGGGATCAGCTTCTCGATGCCGATGGAATGGATCTGCAGCGGCGGCACGTTGCCGGAGAGGTCGGCATTGCCCTCGTTGGTGCACGTCACCACCGTGCCGGTCTCGGCGATGGCGAAGTTGCAGCCGGTGAGCCCAGCATCGGCCTGAAGGATCAGCGGCCGGGTGGTCTCGCGCTGGCTCTCGGCGAGGTAATGCGCGTCGTCGTTGTCCGGGTCAGTGCCGAGGGTCCGGGCGAACACCTCAGCGACGTCGAGGCGGGTCTTGTGGACCGCCGGCATCACCACGTGGCTCGGCTCTTCCTCGTCGAGCTGCTGGATGCGCTCGCCGAGATCGGTCTCGATCACCGCGATGTCGTTGGCCGCCATGAAGTGGCGGAAGCCGCATTCCTCGGTGAGCATCGACTTCGACTTCACCAACGACTTGGCGCCGTGCTTTTTCAGAATGTCGAGGACGATCCGGTTATGCGCGGCCCCGTCCTCCGCCCAATGGACGTGAACGCCGTTGGCCTTGGCCGCCGCCTCGAACTGTTCGAGGTAGTGGTCGAGATGGGTCAGAGTGTGCGTCTTGATCTGCGAGGCGAGCTCCCGCAGCTCCTCCCATTCGGGGATTCCGTGGGCGGCGACATCGCGCTTGCGGCGCACGTCCCACAGGCGCTCGTCATGGGCCTTCTGGTGCAGCGGCGCGGCGAGGAAGCGCTCGGCGGCCTCCGCCTGATCGATCGGCTTGTTGCCGCGCACCTTGGCGCCGCGGGGCTGCGGCTCGCGCGGGGCATCGGCCCGGATCGGCTTTGAGGCGGCTTCCGCGTGCTGGAGCCGTTCGCCGCCGGGGCCGCGCTCGCTCTCGTCAGAGGGGGCACGCACCTCAGGGTGGAGAACGTCCCCGGTCTGGCGCGGGGTCAGGTCGTCGGCGCTCATGCGGCGGCTCCGTTCAGCACCTGGGCGATGTGGATGTATTTCTGCGGCAGGCCGAGCCGTTCCGCGCAGCCCTTCTGATGCATCAGGCAGGAGGAATCGGCCGAGACCACGTAGGCGGCGCCGGCGCGGGCCTGATCGGTCACCTTGTCATAGCCCATCTTGGCCGACACCGCCGGCTCGAACACCGAGAAGGTGCCGCCGAAGCCACAGCACTCGTCGGGCCGCGTCAGATCGACGACCTCAAGCCCCTTCACCTTCTTCAGAAGGTTGAGGGGCTTCGAGAAGAACGGGCGGTTCAGCTCCGTCGGCCGGGCATGGCCGATGCCGCGCAGCGCATTGCAGTTCGAGTGATAGGCGACCTTGTGCGGAAATTCGGCCCAGGGCAGCGCCTCGATCTTGAGGATGTCGTGCAGGAACTCGACCAGTTCGAAGGTCTTGGCCCGCACCGCCTTGACCTCGTCGGTCTGCGGAATCGCGGTGAGGTGCTCGCGCACCTGATGCACGCAGGAGCCCGACGGCGCGACGATGTAGTCGAAGCCGGAAAAATTCTTGACGAACAGGGCCTCGGTGGCGGCCGCCTCCTGGTGGCAGCCGGTATTCGTCATCGGCTGGCCGCAGCAGGTCTGATCGTAGGGGTATTCGACGGTGAGGCCGAAGCGTTCCAGCAGCTCCAGCGTGGCGATGCCGACCTCCGGCTCGAAGGCATCGACGTAGCAGGGGACGAACAGCCCGATCCGCATGGCGCTCTTTGATCGTGGTTTCAGCCGAAAGTGGCGGCTTGCTTACCTTGGAACGGTTTCAAGCCGGCACGGGCTGCATACGCCTCCGATCTCAGGTTTCCAAGCGCGTGCTGACGGTCCGGTCAGTTCGTCACGGGAGCACCCCGGCCGGCGGCACGAATACGCTCCAGAACGCTGGCATAGTTCTCCGGCGTCAGGATGCCGACCAGCTTGTCGCGGATGACGCCATCGGGTCCGACGATGAAGGTCTCCGGCACGCCGTAGACGCCGAGATCGATGCCGGCGCGGCCGGTCGCGTCGGAGCCGACCGCCGAGAACGGCAGGCCGTGACGATCCAGCCAGCGCCGCCCGGCCTCCCCCGGATCCTTGTAGTCGATGCCGACGAGACGGATGCCGGGCTCCTGCCCGAGCCGCATCAGCATCGGATGCTCGACCTGACAGGGGGCGCACCACGAGGCGAAGACGTTGAGGACCGTCACTTGGCCCTTCAGATCGGCGCTCGACAGGCCGGGCACCGGCTTGCCGCCGGCCTCGAGCCCCGGAACCGGGCCGAGGGCGAAGGCCGGCACCGGCTTGCCGATCAGCGCCGAGGGCAGAGCCTGCGGGTCTGCGCCGGAGCGCAGGCGCAGGAAGAAGGCCACCGCCAGCACCGCGAAGACGAGGACCGGCAGGAGCACGAGGAGCGAGCGGCGGGGCCGCTCCCGATCCTCGGAGGCAGAAATGTCGCGGCCGTCCGTGCTCACGCCTGCTCTCCCCGCTCGTCCTGCAATGCGGCGAGCGCCCGCCGCTGGGCCCGGCCGTCCCGCCAGCCGTTGACGATCAAGGCGCCGAGCACCAGGGCCGCGAAGCCGTAGGCCCCGCCGATGAAGGAAGCGTAGGGTCCGAAATCCATCTCGCGTCTCAGATCGCCTGACCCATGGGAAGCGGTGCGGCCGCGCGGGTGACCGGGGCCAGACCCTGGGCCCCGGCATCGAGCCGCTCGGCCTGCCGGATCAGCAGCGTACGCACGCGGCGGCGATAGATCTCGGTGCGCATCGCCTGGAGGTGCAGCGTCACGCCGAGCAGCGTCAGGGCCAGCACCATCTCCAGAAGCGGGTAGAGCATCGAGGCATCGATCGACGAGCCGCCCATGCGCAGGATCGAGGCCGGCTGATGCAGCGTCGACCACCAGTTCACCGAGAATTTGATGATCGGCAGATTGACCGCGCCGACCAGGGTCAGGATCGACACCGCCCGCGCCGCCCGGCTCGGATCCTCGATGGTCCGCCACAGGGCGATGATGCCGCAATAGATCAGGAACAGCACCAGCATCGAGGTCAGGCGCGCATCCCAGACCCAGTAGGTGCCCCACATCGGCTTGCCCCAGAGCGAGCCGGTGACGAGGCAGATCAGGGTGAAGGCGGCACCGATCGGCGCGGCGGCGCGCTGCGACACATCGGCCAGCGGGTGACGCCAGACCAGGGTGCCGATCGCCGAGAGCGTCATCGCGCCGTAGAAGCCCATGCCGAGGATCGCGGCCGGGACATGCACGTACATGATCCGCACGGTGTCGCCCTGCTGGTAGTCAGGGGGCACGACGAAGAAGGTGAGGTAGAGCCCGGCCGCGACGAGCAGGGCCGAGGCCGCCGCGAGCCAGGGCAAGACGGCGCCCGACCAGCGCAGGAAATGGCCCGGATGGGCGAGGCGGTTCCAGAGGGCGGTCCACATGGGATGCCTCCATACCGCTGAGTGCGCTGCAGCGGCAATGCGTGCCTTGGTCCCGGTCGCGCTTCCGCGCCTCTCCGGTCGCTGCCAAACATTTGTGCATCGCAACGCCGGAACGTTCCGGATCTCCGGCGCTTGATGGCTCATCCCGGTCGCGACTGTACTTGCCGGGATTGAAGAGCGCAGTCACGGGCCGTCTCATGCTCATCAAAACCGGTTACGACATCACGTTCGAAATGGATGCCCCGACGCCGATGTCGCTCCTTCTCAGCGTACATCCATCCCGCCAGAACGATCTGCGCAGCCCCGAGACGATCAGCTTCGATCCCCCAATTCCGCAGCGGCGGATGCTCGACGCGTTCGGCAACGTCTGCACCCGCATTCTCGCGCCAGCCGGCCGCCTCACCCTCTCGGCCGATGTTCTGGTCGCGGATTCAGGGCTGCCCGACGTGGTGGCACCGGAGGCCGCGCAGGTTCCGGTCGAGGCCCTGCCCGACGACGTGATGCTCTACCTGATGGCGAGCCGCTACTGCGACACCGACAAGCTCTGCGCCATCGCGTGGCAGCTGTTCGGCCAGACGCCGGAGGGCTGGGCGCGGGTGCAGGCCATCGTCGACTACGTCCACACGCGCATCCGCTTCGACTATCAGCAGGCGGACGCGACCCGCACGGCCTTCGACGGCTACCACCAGCAGGTCGGCGTGTGCCGCGACTACGCGCATCTCGCCATCGCGTTCTGCCGATGCATGAACATCCCGGCGCGCTATTGCACCGGCTATCTCGGCGATATCGGCGTGCCTGCGGTGCCGGATCCGATGGACTTCTCGGCCTGGTTCGAGGTCTATCTCGGCGGACGCTGGTACACTTTCGATGCCCGCCACAACACGCCCCGGATCGGCCGCATCGTGATGGCCCGCGGCCGCGACGCCACGGATTGCGCGATCTCCACCAGCTTCGGAACGGCCCGGCTCGTCCATTTCGCGGTCCATACCGACGAGGTGGACGAGGACACCCCCGCCAGCGATGTGAGACACGCCGCCTGACGCCCTATTCCCCTAGCCGGCCGGCAACCTCTTCGGCCAGCGACAGGGACGAGGTCAGGCCGGGGCTCTCGATGCCGAACAGCTGAACCAGCCCCGGCAGGCCGTGGGTCTCCGGACCGTCGATCCGGAAATCCGCCGCCGGCTCGCCGGGCCCGGTCAGCTTCGGGCGCAGGCCGGCATAATCCGGTGTCAGGCGCTCCTCCGGCAGGCCCGGCCAGTAGCGCCGGATCGCTGCCGCGAAGGCCGCAGCCCGCGCCGGATCGACCGCGTAATCGGGCGCGTCGACCCATTCGACATCGGGACCGAAGCGCATCCGCCCGGCCAGATCCAGGGTGAGATGAATGCCCAAGCCCCCCTCGACCGGGGCCGGGTAGATCAGCCGCGAGAAGGCCGGCTTTCCGGTGCAACCGAAATAGCTGCCCTTGGCGAGCACTTGGCGCGGCACCTTCTCGGCCGCGACGCCGTCGATCCGGCGGGCCAGGGCCTGCGCGCCCAGGCCGGCGGCGTTGACGACGGCATCGACGGTGAGGACATCCGGCGTCTCGCCGCCGTAGCGCACCTGCCACCGCCCGTCGCGGCGCTCGGCCGCCTGGATCGGCGTGCGCAGCGCCAGCGCGCCTCCCGCATCCTCGATATCGCCGAGCAGAGCCAGCATCAGGGCGTGGCTATCGACGATGCCGGTGGCGGGCGAGTGCAGGGCGGCGACGCAGGCAAGCGCCGGCTCGAGGGCGACTGCCTCCTCGCGCTCCATCCAGGCGAGGTCTTCGACGCCGTTCGCAGCCCCGCGGGCGAAAATCGTTTCGAGGGCGGCGCGCTCCTCGGGACGGGTGGCGACGATCAGCTTGCCGCAAAGACGATGGGGAACGCCATGGCTCGCGCAGAAGGCGACCAGCCGGCGGCGGCCTTCGACGCAGTGGCGGGCGCGGATCGAGCCCGGCGGATAATACATCCCGCCATGGATCACCTCCGAGCTGCGGGCCGAGACTCCGGTGCCGATCGCCTCCGCCGCCTCGGCCACGATCACCGCGTGCCCACGCTGAGCCAGGGCCCGCGCCACCGCGAGCCCGACCACCCCCGCTCCGACGACGAGCGCGTCCATGTCTCTCCCGTTCGGCGATTACGGCAAGCGAGCGTGCGGGCCTCAGCCCCTGTTGTCGAGCGGCCGGCCGAGCAGGCGCGCGAACTCGGCCTCGATCTCTTCCACCGAAAACGGATTCTGCCCCTGGGGAGCCGGCTCGGCCGGGTCCGGCTTCGGCGCATCGGATGCCGACACATCGGACTTCGGTGGGTCGAGCGGCGATAACTCCGGCTTGGGCGATGGGGCCGGTTGCGGCTCGGGGGCGAGCGGCGGCGGGACGGGCTTCGACGATGTCCTCACCTTGGGCTCCCCACGGGCGGGGTTGGCGGCCTCGGCGAGGAGCGTCGACGGGTCCGGCCCGGCGCCCGTGACGGGCTTCGCCTCGGGAGCGGGCCCTGGCGGGACCACCGGAGATGGCTGGGCGGCGGACATCGCCACCGCGACGGGATCCGGCTGCGCCGGCGCCGTCGGTGCGGCCGGCTCCGGAGCGGGCCGGCGCGGGGGGACATCCGCCGATGCCACGGGCGGCGGCGTCACGGCCGAGGAGGGACGCTTCAGCGCGACCTGAAGCTGGCGGGCCATGTCGGACAGGACGGCGGGATCGACAACGCGCGGCTCGCGGCTGACGATGACAGGCGGCGGCTCCGGCACCGGCTCGGATTCCGGAGGCGACGTCGGGACGGTGGGTGCCGCCACGGCCTCGGCGCGCGCGACACGCTCGGAGGCGACCTCCGGCCGCGGGGTCACCAGCGAGGGCGCCGTGCGCCGCATCAAGCGGCCCACCGGCGAGGCCGGACGGGGGACGGGCGCGCGCTCCTCAGGCTCGAACAGGCCGGGATCGAGGGGCGGCGCCCGATCCGGAACCAGGGCAGCGCCCGGTTTGGCGGGGGGCACCACCTCCGGCATCGTGAAGGTCGGCGGCGCCGGACTGTCGAGGAACGGCTCGGTGCGCGGCGGCTCCAGGGCATCGGGCGAGCCGATCTCCGCTTCGGGCCGGGTGCCGGCCTCCGGCGCGTAGCGGCTCCCGGCACCGCGCTGGATGTGCCGCTCGATCACCACATCGTTCGGTCCGCCGACGAGCAGTAGATGCTCGACATTGTCCCGTCGCAGCAGGATGAGCTGACGCTGGCGGTCGAGTTCGTAGATGTCGACGATGCCGAGCCGGGGCTGGCGCCCGCGTTGGCTCGACCCGGCCGCCAGCGACAGCCGCCGCCCGGATAGCCGCATGAACAGCATGGTCGCGACCAGGAACAGCACCAGGATGACGAGGAAGATCACCAGGAACTGCAGGGCGTAGGAGCCCTCGGAACTGAAGAACGCTTGCAAGACCGGCGTCTCTCGTCATCGGGGCCTGAGACGCCGCACACCACGTCCGGCTCGGGGCCGGCGGCGGTGGGAGACGCGCTCTCGGCCCCACGCAATACAGAGCCCGATTATCGCCTCCGCCCGGAGCGCCCGCAACAAAGGCTGAGACTTCGTTAACAACTCGGTGCGGTCCGCAGGAGCGAATTCCACACTTGCGGGGGGCGAAACCCGGCCGATCCACCCGGCAGGATTTGCCGGGTTAACCGCTCCTTAACCATAGGCGCGGCACTTTCTGCCGGGTCCGGTCCCGCGACCTTCCGGGGCTCCCCCCGCAGCCGCACCGGCCGTCCGAGGCACCATGTCCCTCACCGACCTGCCCCTGCTCGGCATGCTGCGCAATCGGATGCAATGGCATCAGGCCCGTCAGGCGCTGCTCGCCGAAAACGTCGCCAATGCCGACATGCCGGGTTTCCGCCCGCGCGATCTCGCCGAACCGAGCCGGTCATCGGCCGGATTGGCCGCACCCCTCGGCGCCGCCGTCGGCGGCGACGGTCTCGCCCGCACGGATACCCGCCATATCGGGCTGTCGGCGGAGAGCGGTCCCAATGCCGATCCGCGCCGGTTCAAGGGCTTCGAGGTTCGCCCCTCCGGCAACGGCGTGAATCTGGAGGAGGAGATGATGAAGGCGGGTGACAACCAATCCGACTACCAGCTCGTCGCCTCGCTCTATCAGAAGAGCCTCGACGCCCTGAAGATCGCCGTCGGCAAGCGCTGACGCGACTGAGCGGGACCTGCCATGGATTTCATGAAAAGCCTCGGCATCGCCGCCTCCGGCCTCAAGGCCCAGTCCGGCCGGATGCGCATCATCGCCGAGAACATCGCCAATGCCGATTCCACCGCGAAAACGGCGGGCGGTGAGCCCTATCGGCGCAAGGTCCCGACCTTCGCCAGCCGCTTCGACCGCGAACTCGACGCCAAGGTCATCGAGGCCGGCCGCATCGCGCGCGATCCCTCGCCGTTCCGCACGAAATACGATCCCGGCAATCCTGCCGCCGATGCCCGGGGCGAGGTGCGGCTGCCCAACGTCAACGGGCTGATCGAGAACATGGACATGCGCGAGGCCCAGCGCTCCTACGAGGCCAACCTGAACATGGTCACCGCCACACGGCGGATGATCTCCCGCACCCTCGACATCCTGAAGGCGTGACACCGATGACCACTTCCGCCTTCGCCGCCGGCGCCTACGCCGCCGCCCAGAACATCGCCCGTCCCGGCGCACCAAAACTCTCGCAGGGCATGGCGGCGACGCCGGGCGGTTTCGGCGGCCTGCTGCAGCAGAGCCTCGACAGCGTCGCGCAGGCCGGCGCCCAGGCCGACCGCGCCGCCCTCTCAGCCGCCGCCGGCAAGACCAACGTCGTCGACGTGGTCACCGCCGTGGCCGAGAGCGAGACCGCCCTCCAGACCCTGGTCGCCGTGCGCGACCGGGTGATCTCCGCCTACGAAGAGATCATGCGCATGCCGATCTGACCTCTGGTCTCTCGCTCCCTCCGCAACGAGGGAAACCCGAATGCCGCAGACGCACGGAAGAAGACCATGACCGGCCTCGCCATCCTCGACATCGCCCGCGACGGCATCTTCGTCTTCCTGAAGCTGGCCGGGCCTCTGATGATCGTCGCCCTCGTGGTCGGCCTCATCGTCTCCCTGTTCCAGGCGCTTACCCAGATCCAGGAACAGACCCTGATCTACGTGCCGAAGATCGTCGCGGTGTTCGGCGTGATGCTGCTGATGCTGCCCTTCATGGGCGATGCCATGGCCACCTACATGGCCCGGATCGCCGCGCGCATCGCCGCGGGCGGATGATGTCCCGCCGGCGGCGCCGAGCGTGTAGGATGGGCCGGCATGACCACGCCGCTCGACCTGCTGCTGCCCGGCCTCGCGGCGGCTTTCCTGCTCACCTTCGCCCGGGTCGGCACCCTGATCATGCTGATGCCCGGCATGGGCGAACAGCTGATTTCGGCTCGCCTTCGGCTCAGCCTCGCCCTGCTCGTCACCCTCGTGCTGTTTCCGTCGGTGCGCCCGCTGCTGCCCATGGGCAATGGCACGCTCGCAGCTCCCTCGCTGCTCGGGCTCCTGTTCGGCGAAATCCTGATCGGCCTGATGCTCGGGCTGTCGGTGCGGATGGTGGTCGCTGCCTTGCAGACTGCGGGCGTCGTGATCTCGCAGCAGCTCGGCCTGTCCTACGCCATGACCGTCGATCCGACGATGGGCGGGCAACAGGTCGCCCTCGGCAACTTCCTGTCCCTGCTCGGCGTCACCCTGGTGATGGCCACCGATCTGCACCACCTCGCCCTCGAAGCGATCGGGCGCAGCTACACGGTCCTGCCGCCGAGCGGTGTCCCGGGCATGGGCGATGCGGCCAAGCTCGCCCTCGACGCCTTCGGTCGAGGCTTCTCCCTGGCGGTGCGGATCTCGGGCCCCTTCATCGTGTTCGGGATCCTGTTCAATCTCGGCCTCGGGGTGCTGTCGCGGCTGATGCCGCAATTCCAGGTCTTCTTCCTCGCCGTGCCCGCCTCGCTGCTGATCGGCATGATGCTGCTCGTGAGCGCCCTGTCACTGATCATGGGGCTGTTCCTGGACAATCTCAGCCGCTATCTCGGCGCCTTCCTCGGGCAGTAGCGGCTCCTTTCCGGGCCCGCGCTGCGATCCGGAGCGGGGGAGCCTGAGCCGGTGGCCGACGAGACCGACGACGAGGACAAGACCGAAGACCCGACGCCACGGCGCATCGAGCAGGCGATCGAGCGCGGCGACGTCCCCAACAGTCCCGAGATCAACACCTTCTTCATCCTGGCGGCCTTCACCCTGGCCCTGCTGCTCTCGGCGCGGCCGGTCGCCGAGGGCCTCACCCGCGACATGCGCGGCTTCCTCGAACATGCCGGCGCCCTGCCCTCCGATGGCGGCACCTATCTCGGAATCGCCGTCCGCGTCGGCATCGTCACCCTCAAGGCGCTGGCCGTGCCCGTCGGCATCGCCATGCTCGCGGCCATCGCCGCCGGTCTGATCCAGCACCGGCCGATCTTCACCGCCGAAAGCCTGATGCCGAAATTCGCGCGCATCTCGCCCATGGCCGGCGCCAAGCGCCTGCTCGGCATGGATGCCTGGGTCAATTTCGGCAAAGGCCTCGCCAAGATCATCGTGGTCGGCACGGTGGCCGGCGCGATCCTGTGGCACGAGCACGACCGGGCGGAATCCTTCGCCCAGCTCGAACCCGGCGCCGCGCTCCAGGGCACCCTCGCCCTCGCCCTGAAGATGATGGGCGGCATGCTCGCCGCCTATGCGGGGATCGCGCTCGGCGATGCGCTCTACCAGCGCCATCGCTGGCGCAACCGGCTGCGCATGACCAAGGAAGAGATGAAGCAGGAGCACAAGGAGAGCGAGGGCAGCCCCGAGGTGAAGGCCCGGATCCGGCAATTGCGCCAGTCCCGCCTCAAGAAGCGGATGATGGCCGCCGTGCCGACCGCCACCGTGGTGGTGACGAACCCGACCCACTTCGCCGTGGCGCTCCGCTACGAGGCCGGCATGGCCGCTCCGGTCTGCGTCGCCAAGGGCGTCGACTCGCTGGCGCTGCGCATCCGCGCGGTCGCCGCCGAGCACGATGTCCCGGTGATGGAGAATCCGCCCCTCGCCCGCGCCCTGCACGCCACGGTCGAAGTCGATGCCGAGATTCCGGCCGAGCATTACCGCGCAGTTGCGGAGGTGATCGGTTTCGTGCTTCGCCTGCGCCGCCGGGCCGCCTGAGGCCGGCGAAGTCCCTCAGGCGCCACGGTTTATGCACCATTCTCCGGCAATGCTCCGGCGAAGGCATGACGATTGGATTGCGCACGGCCCCGGAGCGGCGGCCGGCGGTGGAGTGGGTAGGCCTGATGGCTGAGGTCAGCGGACCAGCGGTGCCGGCATCCGGTTCCATCGACCGCTCGGAGCGGCCGGGCCGGGTGGGCCTGCTGCTGATGCTTGCGGGGCTCCTCGTCGGCGCGGCGGTCGGGCTGTCCTTCGTCGCCAACGAGCAGGCCCAGCCGCTCATTCTCGCTTTGCTGGCGCTGCTGGCCATGGCGGGCGTGTTCTTCCTGTTCGCGCTCGCCATCGGCGCGCTCCAGCTCGCCGGCCCGGCCTCGCGCGACGACATCACCCGCGCCATCGCCGACGCGGCGCCCGAGGGCAAGCTCGTGGTCGAGGATAACGGGCGGATGATCTACGCCAACGAGGCCTATATGCGCCTTGCCGGCGGCGACAGCTTCTCGAACCTGCGCCCGATCGAACGGATCTTCGTCGGCGCCCCGGAAGTCTCGGAGGCGGTGTACCGGCTGGCGCAGGCCGCCCGCGACGAGCGCGCCTATACGGAAGAGATCCGGATGTCCCCCCCGCCCGGCGGCGCGGCGGACCGTGACTTCGCGTGGTACCGCATCGCCGTGCGCCCGATTTCGCGCCACCGCGGCTCCGTCGCGCTCTGGACGGTGAGCGACATCACCCACGAGCGCGAGCGTCAGGAGAACGTCTTCCAGGAACTCCAGCACGCCATCGACTATCTCGATCACGCGCCGGCCGGGTTCCTCTCGATCGATGCGGCGGGCTCCATCGTCTATATGAACGCGACGCTGGCCTCCTGGCTGGGCTATGACCTGGCCACGGTCGGATCCGGCGGGCTCAAGCTTCTCGAAATCGCTCCGGGCGCCGACGTGCTCACCGCCTCCCCCGGCTTGCCCGGCGAGGTCAGGACCGATCGCTACGACATCGACCTGCGCCGCCGGAACGGCCAGCCGCTGCCGACCCGGCTCTATCATCGCGTCGCCTACGGGCAGGACGGGGTGCCCGGCCCCTCGCGGACCTTCGTGCTCAACCGCTCCGCCGGCTCGGATGCCGACGAGCCGCAGCGCGCGGCGGAAGTCCGCCTCGCCCGCTTCCTCAACAACAGCCCCATCGCCATCGCGACCCTCGACCGCGACGGCCGGGTGATTCGCGCCAATGCCTCCTTCGTCCGCCTGTTCGCCGGCATGCCGCGCCAGCCGGCGGCGGAGGCCGGCCGTGAGGCCCCCGACCCGATGATGCGCGACGCGGTGCTGGAACGCGACCGGAGCGTGATCGAGGGGGCGCTCGCCCGGGCCGCCAACGGCTTCGGCGGCCTCGATCCGATCGAAGTCGGCCTTTCCGGCCCCGGGGACCGCTCGGCCCGCGTCTGGATGAGCCCGGCCGACGCCGACGGCACGCAGCGCCCGGAGGACGAGCAGGGCGGAAGCGATGGCGACCGCGAGCGGGTCATCCTCTACGCCCTCGACACGACGGCGCAGCGCCAGCTCGAGCAGCAGATCGCCCAAACGCAGAAGATGGACACGGTGGGCCAGCTCGCCGGCGGCATCGCCCACGACTTCAACAACGTGCTGCAGGCGATCATCGGCTATTCCGACCTGCTGCTGGCGAGCCACCGGCCGACCGATCACGCCTTCCAGGACATTATGCAAATCAAGCAGAACGCCAACCGGGCCGCGAGCCTGGTGCGGCAGCTGCTGGCCTTCTCCCGCCGCCAGACCCTGCGGCCGGAGGTGATGGATGTCGGCGAGGCACTCTCCGATCTCACCCTGCTGCTCAAGCGCCTGCTCGGCGAGCGGGTGCAGCTCGATTTCCGGCACGGGCGCGAGATCTGGCCGGTCAAGGCCGATGTGAACCAGTTCGAGCAGGTGATCGTGAACCTCGCGGTCAACGCCCGCGATGCGATGCCCGGCGGCGGCAGCCTGACCATCCGCACCGCCAATTGCCCGGTCGATGCCGAGCGTCCGGTCGGCATTCCGGCGGGCGATCACGTGATGATCGAGGTCACCGATACCGGCGAAGGTATCCCGCCGGAGGTGCGCCAGAAGATCTTCGAGCCCTTCTTCACCACCAAGGAGATCGGCAAGGGCACGGGCCTCGGGCTCTCGACGGTGTTCGGTATCGTCAACCAGTCGGGCGGCGCCATCGATGTGCAATCGACGGTGGGTGAAGGCACCACCTTCCGCATCTATCTCCCGCGCCACGAGCCCGGCATCGAAACCTTGCCGGAGCCGGTGACGCCGCAGCCTGCTATCCCGCCCAAGCCCAAAGCCGTCGCATCCCCCATCCCGGCGCCCGTCGCGCAGGAAGCGGATGCCGCCTCCGAGGCGGACGCGGAAGCCGACGCGACAACGACCTCGGAGCCGACCGCACCGCCGGAGCCCGTCCGCGCGCCGGAGCCGCCGAAGCCGGCGGCCGATCATACCGGCCAGGGCACGGTTCTGCTGGTCGAGGACGAGGATCCGGTCCGCGCCGTCAATTCACGCGCCCTGTCGGCTCGCGGCTACACGGTGCTGGAGGCCGCCTCGGGCATCGAAGCCCTACGCCTGATCGAGGAGCATGCCGACGGCATCGATGTGGTGGTCTCCGATGTCGTCATGCCGGAAATGGACGGTCCGACCCTGCTGCGCGAGCTCCGCAAGCATTATCCCGACCTCAAGGTGATCTTCGTCTCCGGTTATGCGGAGGACGCCTTCCGTAAGAACCTGCCCGAGGGCGAGGCCTTCAACTTCCTGCCTAAGCCGTTCAGCCTGAAGCAGCTCGTCGAGACGGTGAAGCGGACCATGGCGGGCTGAGCCCGTCTCCATTCGATCGAAGCAGGAGCGACCTCGCCCCAGCTCGCCGAGCTTATTCGAACAACCAAACGTGATAGGATCGCCCTCCCATACGAGAGAATGACCTCGCCACGAATATGCTATAAGTTAATTCGACAGGGACGCTGCCGCGTCCGCGACATCCAAGAAAAATGCGCCCCTCTCGGCGATAATGGGAGAGGTGCCGGGCCTCTGCCATGGACGATGAACGCGCCATCCTGACGGACGTGGAGTTCGCCATTGCGGACGCCGAATGGCGCCACGAGGTGGCTCAGGTCCTGGGTCGCCCGATCGATGACGACGACACGATCCTGCCGGTCTACCGGGGTGAGCAGGGTACGGCCCTGCACCGCGCCTTCGAAGAACGACAACGCGCCCTCCGTGCATGGCGTGCCGCTCGCGGTGTTCCGTGACGGCGCGAAGAGCCAAGGCGGAGCGGCTCCCGAAGAGCCTTATGCGTGTTGCGAGGCCGATCGATCCTGACCTGAAAGGTCAGCTGCCGTACTCGTCGCGAGGTCGTGCGGCGCTTGGCCGCTCATCGTCCTGATCCGACGCGTTGAGACGGCGACGGATTTCAAACAATGCCATCTGGAGCAAGGTCCGTTGTCGAAACGTACCTACGGCCTCCAACCGCGTCTCTGCTTCACGCAGGAGTCGCTCGATGTCACGAAATTCGTCGAGGTCGTTCGGCATTGTAACGGCCCTACCGTGCGCGCGATAAATAGATGGGGAACGACACACGGCTAGACGGCACTGGAAGAATGGCGCGTAGTCTGCAAGCCATCGACCTCAGGAGGTTATGCTGCCTCCCGTCACCTGCTCTCAGCCAATTCCCTCGTTCATGGTTGCCGAAACACACCTGGCTGTGTTGTTACGATATTCCCAAACTGAAACGCACGTCGTGAAGATCAGTAAACTTTGTTCACTGGCGAGATCGTAGACGCTGGTTTCGAATATTTTTGCCGAGACAGCGGGGCTGACGGTACAACGTAAAGTCGCCGCTGTCGCCCTTTGCCCCTGCTTTTTGCGCTGCAAAATATGACACGTCTCGGGGGATACCCGCGGTCATCCACCTTGCATGATGGGAACAAAACAAGTACGAATTCCATCGACGGCGGCGGATTGAGCGCCGTGCCCCTCCCATGCATAAGGATGCCGAGCGATGGCCCAGCCTGCGCTGAAGATGGTGGAATCCTCGACAATGGCAGCAGCGGACAAGGACAAGTCGAAGGCGATCGAGGCTGCGCTGACGCAGATCGAGCGGGCCTTCGGCAAAGGCTCGATCATGCGCCTCGGCAAAGCCGACAAGGTGCAGGAGGTCGAGACCGTCTCGACCGGCTCGCTGGGCCTCGATATCGCGCTCGGCGTCGGCGGTCTGCCGCGCGGCCGGGTGATCGAGATCTACGGTCCCGAATCCTCCGGCAAGACCACCCTGGCGCTCCACACCATCGCCGAGGCCCAGAAGAAGGGCGGTGTCTGCGCCTTCGTCGACGCGGAGCATGCCCTCGATCCGGTCTATGCGCGCAAGCTCGGCGTCAATCTCGACGACCTGCTGATCTCGCAGCCCGATACCGGCGAGCAGGCGCTCGAGATCACCGATACGCTGGTTCGCTCCGGCGCCATCGACGTGCTGGTGGTCGATTCGGTCGCCGCGCTGACGCCCCGCGCCGAGATCGAGGGTGAGATGGGCGAGAGCCAGCCGGGCCTCCAGGCCCGTCTGATGAGCCAGGCCCTGCGCAAGCTCACCGGTTCGATCTCGCGCTCGAACTGCATGGTGATCTTCATCAACCAGATCCGCATGAAGATCGGCGTGATGTACGGTTCGCCGGAGACCACGACCGGCGGCAACGCGCTCAAGTTCTACGCCTCCGTGCGCCTCGACATCCGCCGGGTCTCGACGATCAAGGACCGTGACGAGGCCATCGGCAACAACGTCCGCGTCAAGGTCGTCAAGAACAAGGTCGCGCCGCCCTTCAAGCAGGTCGAGTTCGACATCATGTTCGGCGAGGGCGTCTCGAAGGTCGGCGAGCTGGTCGATCTGGGCGTGAAGGCCGGCATCGTCGAGAAGTCGGGCGCGTGGTTCTCCTACGACAGCCAGCGCCTCGGCCAGGGGCGTGAGAATGCCAAGGGCTTCCTGCGCGACAATCCCGATATCGCGGCCAAGATCGAAGCCTCGATCCGCCAGAATTCCGGGCTCGTCGCCGACCGCATCCTTGAGAACGCCAAGCCGACCGCCGAGGATCTGGACGAGGGCGAGGCGTAAGCCTCCCCGCGATCACCGGACCTAAAAAGCCCGCCGCGAGTGATCGCGGCGGGCTTTTCTCATGGCTGACGATCCAAGATCAGGCCGGATGCTTGGCGTCGAACTCGGCCGCGAACCGGGCGCCGGGCCGGTCCGTGCAGCGATCCACCCAGGCATCGATCTCCGGCACACCGGGCTTGCCGAACCAGGCATAGGGTGAGTGCAGCAAGAGGTCGGCGGCGGTGAAGCGGTCACCGAGCAGGAACGGCTTGTCCCTCAGCGCCTCGACCAACCGGGCTTTGAGCTCTGCGCCGGTGCGGAAGGTCCGGGCCAGGGCGGGATGATCGAGGCCGAACGCTTCGGAGACCAGAACTGGCTCCATCACGCCGGCATACCAAGCCAGCCAGCCGAGATAGGCACCGCGCTGCGGGTGCCCGGCCGGGATCGCGAGCCCGGCCTTCGGAAACAGTTCGGCGAGATACTGAACGATGGCGCTCGATTCCCAGGCCAGGGTGCCGTCATGATCGAGGAGCGGCACCTTGCCATCGGGATGAGGGTTTCGGGGATCGCGGCTGCCCGACCCGTCCGCGCGCGGGATCGACACGACCTCGATCCGCACGTCGTCGAGGGCATCGAGCTCCTTGAGCAGGGCGACGATGCGGGTCGAGCGGCTTCGGGGGGAGTGGAACAGGGTGATCATCGGGGGCCTCGTGCTGGCGGGTTGGCGAGAGACGGTGTAGCCAAGCTCACCTGCCAGTTTCCGTCAGTTGGGTGATGGCGCGGACCGACCGTCTCTTCCGGCTGCTTCAAGCGATGCGGATGCTGCCCCAGCCGGTGACGGCGGGGCGGCTCGCCGAGGAGACCGGCGTGTCGCTGCGCTCCCTCTATCGCGACATCGATAGCCTGCGGGCGGCCGGCGCCCGAATCGAGGGCGAGCGGGGCTACGGCTACCGGCTGATCGAGGATGTCGCCCTGCCGCCGCAGAGCTTCAACCGGATCGAGATCGAGGCACTGGTTCTCGGGCTCGCGGAAGTGCGGCAGATGGGCGATCCGGCCCTGGCGGATGCGGCGGCTTCGGTTCTGGCCAAGGTCGCCGCGACCCTGCCCGATCGGGCCGAGCAACATCTGCTCCACGCCGTGTCCCAGGTGCATCGCTGGGAGCAGCGCTTCCCCGACATTCCGGACATGGAAACGATTCGCGACGGGTGCTGGCGCGAGGAGGCGCTGGCTCTGCGCTACGCCGACAAGGACGACGCGGTGACAGAGCGGACCATCCTGCCGCTCTCCATCGTCTATCTCGACAGCAAGATGGTGCTGCTGGCCTGGTGCTGCCTGCGGAAGGCCTTCCGGATGTTCCGGCTGGACCGCATCCGCGCGGTGCGGGCGACCGGCACCAGCTTCAGGCCGCGCCGGGTGCCGTTGCTGCGGGACTACCTCGCCGAACACCGTGAACGCGGGGCCGTCCACGCGGCGAGCGACAAGCCGACGTGACTTGCACAGCTTCGGCCCGTATGAGGGCGCGAGACTTGTGCCGTGCTGTCCTCAGCCGGCTCCCCGACGCGACTTGATTTCCGAGCCTATCCGATGAGCGGCGTCAACGAGATCCGATCGACCTTCCTGGATTACTTCCGTGATGCCGGGCACGCGGTGGTGCCTTCGTCCTCGCTGGTGCCGAAGAACGACCCGACCTTGATGTTCACGAACGCCGGCATGGTGCAGTTCAAGAACGTCTTCACCGGGGTCGAGAAGCGCCCCTACGTCAAGGCGACCTCGTCGCAGAA
>DYYG01000017.1 GCA_020741775.1 Methylorubrum populi | reverse complement strand
CAGCGTGCCGGCGACGATCATCACGTCGGATTGGCGCGGCGACCCACGCGGGGCGAAACCGAATCGCTCGCAATCGTAGCGCGGCATCGACATCTGCATCATCTCGACCGCGCAGCAGGCGAGACCGAAGGTCATCCACATCAGCGAGCCGGTGCGGGCCCAGTTGATGAGCTCGTCCGCGCTGGTGACGAGGAAGCCGCGATCGGCCAGCTCGTCGTTGATCGACAGGAAGGTCGGATCGTTCGCGCCGATCGGACGCCCCGTGGCGGGATCGATGATCCCTTTCGGAGCCGGCGCGATCTCGGGCGCGCGGGAGAGGGTCGGAGTCAGGGCCATCTCTGCCTCTGAGCGAGAGCGGGAAGGAAGCGACGCGGGGCCTGCCCGCGCCTCAGTCCCATTCGAGGGCGCCCTTGCGCCACTCGTAGACGAAGCCGACGGTGAGAACGCCGAGGAAGGCCATCATCGACCAAAACCCGAACCAGCCGAGTTCCCCGAAGGTGATCGCCCAGGGAAACAGGAAGGCGACCTCCAGGTCGAAGATGATGAACAGAATTGCCACCAGATAGAAGCGCACATCGAATTTCATGCGCGCGTCATCGAAAGCGTTGAAGCCGCACTCGTAGGCGGAGAGCTTCTCCGGATCGGGGCTCGAATAGGCCACGACGAAGGGAGCGATCAGCAGCGCCACCGCAATAAACAGTGACACCCCGATGAAGACGATGAGCGGCAGATAATCCGCCAGCAGGCCGGTCATACCGCACCTCTCATTTCATGGTGCGCAAGGACCGTAGAAGACGGTCCTCACGACGGCTTCCGGCGTGGAATTCCTCCAATGCCAGACTGAGCGCGGGCGAGGCTTAGACGAGCCCCCCCCGCGAAACAAGGGTTGTGGGCGTCGCACAATCATCTCATTCGCTGACAGATGCGCACTTTCGTGCATCCGATCACGGGATCGGATCGATGCGGGCTCTCACTCCGTTCCGAGGCACCTTTCATCCATGCTGCGCAGTCGCGTGGGGGGCGCAAGCGGCGCAGGGCTTATCATGCACCGCAACCGCCGCTCCCGGCGCATCGAACGTCCGGCCGTCGATGCCGCCGAACAGACCGGCTCCGGACAAGCTCGCATTCCCGCTTCATGCCGCCGCCGCAGCGCGAAGGCCGGCACGGTGCCGCGAACGACAAATTCTTGCATCAAGAAAATACTCAACACGAACAGGATGTTAAGCCATCAATTACCCCAGCTAATCCGGCCTTTCACCCCCTCATCGTCGCCCAACCGTCGCATTTCCTGCTCCGGCTGCTTGACAGCTGAGGGCGCTCCCCATAAACCCCGCTTCGTCGCCGGGACGGACACACCAACGGCCGGCGACACAGAGTGCGGGCGTAGCTCAGTCGGTTAGAGTGCCGGCCTGTCACGCCGGAGGTCGCGGGTTCGAGCCCCGTCGCCCGCGCCATGTCTCGATGTTCCTGAGGGCCGAGACAGTCTCCTCAAAATATCTCGCGAAACAATCATAAGCTCTGCTGCGGCGCAATCGTTGCGCTGGCTCGCTGCCTACGTGGTCGATGCGCCACAGCCTCGCCTCTCTCCGGCGGATGCAGGAGAACTGCCCCGGTTTTGCCGTATCGGCGCCGGAAGCGGAGGCTCCTTTCGTGGTCTCCGCTTCACTCCCATGCCGAATCTGCGCTTTCCCGCTGTCGCGACCTTCGTCGCAGTGATGCTCGCCGGCTGCGGCGGATCCCCCATCCTCGATACGGCTCAACCGACCGTACCGGTGATCCTCGACGAGCAGGCCGCGGCGGCCGCCATCTCGCGCTACCGGGCACAGCACGGGCTGAGCCCGGTCGTGATCGATTCCCGCCTGATCAGCGCCGCCTCGCTTCAGGCCCAGGCGAATGCCGGCGCCGGCCGGCTCAGCCACGAGATCGCCGGCAGCTTCGACAGCCGCATGGCACGCGCCGGCTTCGGCAGGCGCTATGCCTCCGAGAACCTGAGCGCCGGCTCCGAGACCTTCGATCAAGTCCTCGCCCGCTGGAAGGCGTCGCCGGAGCACAATCGCAATATGCTGATGCCGCAACTCCGGCGGATCGGCATCGCCCGCGTCGATGCCCCGGCGACCCGCTACAAGCGCTTCTGGGCCCTGGTGATGGCGGGCGAGTAGAAGCCGGCGGCCCGGCCCGCGAAGGCCGGGCCACCCAACCCCGCTACTGAACCTGAGCGAAGAGCGGATCGAAGCGCTTCTGCGCGAGCTTGTTCTGCTGGACGCCCTTGGCGGCCTCCAGATTGTCGCGCTTGTCGCCGACCACGACGAGGGCGACCATCCCCATCAGGTAATGCGGCGAACACTTGAAGCCGTAGACCCCCTCCTTGTCGAACTTGACCACGGCCTCCTGCCCCACCGTCGTCTTCACATATTCCGCGCCCTCCGGCGCCATGCCTTTGATCGTCTCGACATTATGCCCCTTATCGGCGGGCACGAACTTGATGCTGTCGCCGGGCTTCAGCTTCACGAAGGCCGGGTCGAACACCATCATGCCGCCCGGCCCGCTGTTGAGCGTCTTGACCGTCACCTCGTCCGCAAGAGCAGGCACCGACACAGCGAGAGCGGCGACGGCGACGAGAAGAGCCCTGAAGATCGTCATTCGTTTCCTCGGAATAATTCTTAAGATCATCGACGGGAATGCCGATATTCGCCAGATATCGACTCTTTATCGAAGCATCAAATCGGTATTTACTTGCAAAATCGAATAGTTAAACTTCAAAACAGCCCGATGAATCATCCTTCCTCGGGCCGGGCCGCCCAGCCCTTTCAAACCCGGGCGGCAGCGTGTAAATGCGGGGCTTGACGATCATCCCAGCCGCTGCGCCCCCTCGGCGCCGCCCGAGACCGGCGGCGTGCGAGGGCGAGCGCGCGCGAACTCGCATGCAAGGCGCTCAATGCCGAAACGCACCGACATCTCCTCGATCCTCATCATCGGTGCGGGCCCCATCATTATCGGGCAAGCCTGCGAATTCGATTATTCCGGCACCCAGGCCTGCAAGGCCCTGCGCGAAGAGGGCTACCGGATCGTCCTGGTGAATTCGAACCCGGCGACGATCATGACCGACCCGGACATGGCCGACGCGACCTATGTCGAGCCGATCACGCCGGAGGTGGTCGCCAAGATCATTGAGAAGGAGCGGCCCGACGCGCTGCTGCCGACCATGG
>DYYG01000016.1 GCA_020741775.1 Methylorubrum populi | reverse complement strand
AAGGACCCGACCAAGGTCGACCGCTCGGCGGCCTATGCCGCCCGCTATCTGGCGAAGAACGTCGTGGCCGCCGGCCTCGCCCGCCGGGCCACGATCCAGCTCTCCTACGCCATCGGCGTGGCCAAGCCGCTGTCGATCTATGTCGATCTGCACGGCACCGGCACCGTGGACGAGGCCAAGCTCGAGACGGTCCTGATGGACGCCCTCGACCTCTCGCCCCGCGGCATCCGCACGGCGCTCCAGCTCAACAAGCCGATCTACGCCCGCACCTCGGCCTACGGCCATTTCGGCCGCGAGCCCGATGCCGATGGCGGCTTCTCCTGGGAGAAGACGGATCTGGCCGACAAGCTGAAGTCGGCGTTCTGAGCCCGAACCATGATGGGGAGGGATGACAGCGTCCCTCCCGAAACGGGCGGGACCGGTGACGCCGAGCGGGCCTTCTACGGGCGCCGCAAGGGCAAGAGGCTCAGGCCGGGCCAGGAGCAGCGCCTCGAAGGGCTGCTCCCGACCCTGCGCGTCGCGTTGCCCGAGCGCGACGCATTCCTGAATCCGCCGGACCTTTTCCCGGTGCCGGTCGACGAGATCTGGCTGGAGATCGGCTTCGGCGGCGGCGAGCATCTCGCGGCCCAGGCCGAGGCCCATCCTCGGGTCGGCATCATCGGCTGCGAGCCCTTCGTCAATGGCGTGGTCAAGCTGCTGCGCGCGGTGGACGAGCGCTCCCTGCGCAACGTGCGCGTCTGGGACGAGGACGCCACCGCTCTGCTCGCCGCCCTGCCGGATGCGAGCCTCGCCCGGGTCTACCTGCTCTATCCGGACCCATGGCCCAAGCGCCGCCAGCGCAAGCGCCGGTTCGTCTCGGATGCCTCGCTCGCCGAGATCGCCCGCGTGCTGCGCCCCGGCGGCCTGTTCCGCTTCGCCAGCGACATCGACGATTATGCCGGCTGGACCCTGGTGCGCGCCGCCCGTTGCCCGCAGCTCCGCTGGACGGCGGAGCGGGCCGACGATTGGCGCCGCCCGTTCCCCGGCTGGCCAGGCACCCGCTACGAGGCCAAGGCGCTGGCCGCCGGCCGGCTGCCGAGCTACCTCACCTTCGAGCGGGTGAGCGCGGGCTGATGGCCTCGGCCTGCCGCCGTCATGGCGAGGCGAAGCCGTAACCAGTCAGAGCACGCGGCGCGGTCCGTGAATGGGCGCAGCGGCTGGATCGCGATGACGATGCGCGGTCAGATCCGGGGCGATGAGCTGGTGACGCGATCCTGCCGTCGCCGCGGGTGACGGCCTGCGACGGGCTCCCGGTGAGGGCCTGCTTCAGCCAATCCGTTACGGCATCCACGACACTCCTCATGCTGAGGAGCTGCGTCAGCAGCCTCGCAGCCGCCGCGCCCGCGCCGCTTCTCATCGAGGAGGCCGAGCCAGCGCTCGGCTCCTCAGCATGAGGACGGTGGGACTGACCAAGCCAGCGGGCTCGAAAGAGTTGAGGAACGCATCACGCCGGAAACCGCGGCAAACCCTCTCCCGTACAGGGGAGAGGGCTTTCCCGAGCGCCCTCAGCTCGCCTTCGTCTTCGCCGCCGCTTTCTTCGCAGCCGCAGGCTTGGCGGCAGCCTTCGTCGCCGTCTTGCGGGCCGCCGGCTTCTTCGCCGCCGTCTCGCCGGCCTCCGCTTTCTTCGTCGTGGTGCGGGCACGGGCCGCCGTCTTGCGGACCGGCTTCTTCCCGCCGCCGGAGGCGCGCTTGGCGTTGATGAGGTCGATCGCCTGTTCCAGCGTCAGGCTCTCGGCCGCCATCGTCTTCGGCAGGGTCGCGTTGACCGAACCGTCGGTGACATAGGGGCCGTAGCGCCCGGATTTCACGGTCAGGTCGAGGCCGCCTGCATCCTTGCCGAGCACGCGTCCGGGATCGGAGGCCGGGCGCCCGCGCCCGCCGCCCTGTTCCTTGGCGACGATGAGATCGATGGCGCGGTTGGCGCCGATCTCCAGCACGTCGTCGTCCTTGCCGAGATTGGCATAGGTCTTCCCGTGCTGCACGTAGGGACCGAAGCGGCCGAGATTGGCCAGGATCGGCTCGCCGGTCTCGGGATGCTTGGCCACCTCGCGGGGCAGCGAGAGCAGCCGCAGGGCGATCTCCAGCGTCACGCTGCTCGGCGTCATGCCCTTGGGCAGCGACGAGCGCTTGGGCTTCTCCGCCCCCTTCTCGGACGAGGCCTCGCCGAGTTGCACGAAGGGACCGAAGCGGCCGTCGCGCAGGGTCACCGGCAGGCCGGTGGCGGGATCGTCGCCGAGCACCCGCACGCCGGGCTGGCCGCCCTCCGCCGACGAGCCGTCGCCCTCACCCTCGACACCGGAGGCCGAGAGCTGGCGGGTATATTTGCACTCGGGATAGTTCGAGCAGCCGATGAAGGCGCCGAACTTGCCGAGCTTGAGCGAGAGCTGGCCCGAGCCGCAGGTCGGGCAGGCGCGGGGATCGCCGCCATCCGCCTTCTCGGGGAAGATGTGGGGCCCGAGCAGGCCGTTGAGCGCCTCCAGCACCTCGGCGACGCGCAGCTCCTTGGTGCCGCCGATGGCGGCGGAGAAGTCGCGCCAGAAATCGCGCAGCACGGTGCGCCAGTCGATCTCGGCATTGGAGACCCGGTCGAGCTGCTCTTCCAGGCTCGCGGTGAAATCGTACTCGACGTAGCGCTTGAAGAAGCTTTCGAGGAAGCCCGTGACGAGACGGCCCTTGTCCTCCGGCTGGAGGCGCTTCTTCTCGATCCGGACATATTCCCGGTCGCGCAGGGTCTGGAGCACGGCGGCATAGGTCGAGGGCCGGCCGATGCCGAGTTCCTCCATCCGCTTGACGAGGCTCGCCTCCGAGTAGCGCGGCGGCGGCTCGGTGAAGTGCTGGGTCGAGGTGATGCGCTCGCGGTTGAGCGGATCGCCCGCCTTCATCGCCGGCAGGCGCTTCGAATCCTCGTCCTCCTCGTCGTCCTTGCCCTCCTGATAGAGGGCGAGGAAGCCGTCGAACTTCACGACCTGGCCGGTGGCGCGCAGGTCGATCCGGCGCGGGCCGACATTCGCGGTCACATCGACGGTGGTGCGCTCCAGCTCGGCCGATTCCATCTGGCTCGCCACGGTGCGGGTCCAGATCAGGTCGTAGAGCTTGGCCTGCTCCGGCTCGAGATAGCGGGCGATCTGCTTCGGCAGCCGGCCCATATCGGTCGGGCGCACGGCCTCGTGGGCCTCCTGCGCGTTCTTGGCTTTCACCGTGTACTTGCGCGGGACATGCGGCACGTAATCGTCGCCGAACTCGCGGCCGATCACCCGACGGGCATCGGCGATCGCCTCCGGCGCCATGTCGACGCCGTCGGTCCGCATATAGGTGATGATGCCGACGGTCTCGCCGCCGACATCGACGCCCTCGTAGAGCTTCTGGGCGACGCGCATGGTCTGAGCAGGCGCCATCCCGAGCTTGCGGGACGCCTCCTGCTGCAGCGTCGAGGTGGTGAAGGGCGGCTGCGGGTGGCGCTTGGCCGGCTTCGCCTCAACCGAGGCCACCTGGAAGGTCGCGAGTTCGAGGTCGCGCTTGAAGGCCGCCGCCTCCTCGGCATTGCCGACATCGAGCCGCTGGATGCGCTTGCCGTCGGCGCCCACCAGCCGCGCCTCGAACACGCCACCGGCCTCGGTGACGAGCGTCGCCACGATCGACCAGTACTCGCGGGGGCGGAACCGCTCGATCTCCATCTCGCGCTCGACCACGAGGCGCAGGGCCACCGACTGCACGCGGCCGGCGGAGCGGGCCCCCGGCAGCTTGCGCCACAGCACCGGCGAGAGGTTGAAGCCGACGAGGTAATCCAGCGCGCGGCGCGCGAGATAGGCATCGACCAGCGCCTGATCGATCTCGCGCGGCTTCTTCATCGCCGCATCGACCGAGGCCTTGGTGATGGCGTTGAAGGTCACCCGCTCGACCGGGATGCCCTTCAGCGCCTTGCGGGCCGTGAGCGCCTCGATCACGTGCCAGGAGATCGCCTCACCCTCGCGATCCGGGTCGGTCGCCAGAATGAGCTTCTCGGCTCCCTTCACCGCGCGGGCGATTTCGGACACGCGTTTGGCGCCGCGATCCTCCACCTCCCAGACCATGGCGAAATCGGCCTCCGGATCGACCGAGCCATCTTTGGCCGGCAGATCGCGGATATGCCCGAAGGAGGCCAGGACCTCGTAGTCGCGCCCCAGATATTTATTGATCGTCTTGGCCTTGGCCGGCGACTCGACGACGACGACTTTCATGAACCTCTGCCTCTCGCCAGAGCCTCACCGCGGGTACGGTTTTGGGGTAGGCGCGGTTGGGACCGGTCGAAGGCCGGCTCTCGCGCCGCGCAGAAGTGGGTGAGCGGCGCGGCGTTGTCAAATTGGTGAACGGGCCGATCGGGCCCGCCATCCCGGCGGCGAGGTCCCCGGAAGCGGCACCAAGCCGTTGTTCCGATACACTCTCTGACGGAAGCGTCAGGCCCTCGGGCGCCGAAAAGATCGATGCTTAAATTCCCGCGTACCACTCGTAGCCGCGGTCCTCCCAGTAGCCGCCCTTGCCATCGCCGATGCCGTTCAGGCTCTCGGTCACCTCGATGCGCATGATATATTTGGCCTGCTTATAGCCGAGCTGGCGCTCCACCCGCAGCCGCAAAGGGGCCCCGTTCGAGACCGGCAGGGCCTTGCCGTTGAGGTCGTAGGCGAGGATCGTCTGCGGGTGAAAGGCATCGGTGAGATCGATGCTCTCGTAGTAGCGCACCGGCGTGCCCTGCGCCTCGTCGCCCTCGTCGTCTGCCCCTTGGGTCGGGGTCTCCGCTCCGGCCGCCTGCGAATCGCTGGCTTGGTTCTCCGCGCCCTCGGGCCGCGATTCCATGCCGGGATTGGCGGTCGTCTTCTCCTCCGCCTCGTCCCCGCCACCCGCGGCATATTCCATCGTGTCGGCGCAATGGAACACGACGTAGCGGGCCTGAGGCTTCAGGCCGGCGCGCTGTAGCACCTCCGAGAGCGGCACGCCGGTCCATTTGCCGATGGCGCTCCAGCCCTCGACGCAATCGTGGCGGGTCGTCTGGGTGCGGGCGGGCAGGGCCCTGAGATCGGCGAGGCTCAGATCCTGCGGCCGCTCCACCAGCCCGTCGACGCGCAGGCGGAAGCCCTCGAAGTTCTTGGCGGCCAGCGCCTTGTAGGTCTTGTCCGGCGGCTCGATCGTGCCGTTCGGCTTGAACCAGGGGGAGATCTCAGAGTCGGGGAACTCCTTGGCCAGGGAGGCCGGCGTTAGCAGCAGGCGCTGGACGAACAGGTTGGCATCCTCGCCGAGCTTCAGGGTGCGTTGTCCGGCCGGACTCGCGGCCCAGCGGTCGCAGCCGCCCAGCGCCGAGACGCCGAACAGGCCGGCCGCCGCCGTCAGGAAGCCGCGGCGATGGGGTTTCGGGATCGACAGGCGGAGCTTCATCGGACCTTCGATCATCGGACCTCTCCCGATCCGGCGGGAAGCTTCTGCCGCTCGATCACGAACCAGCCGGTGATCATGCTGCGCATGTTGTTGACCACGCCGGAGAGCAGGACGAGCAGGACGTGGACGATCACGAACAGCACCAGCAGGTTCGTGACGATGAAGTGGACGGTGCGGGCCGATTGGCGGCCGCCGAACAGCTCCGGCAGCGGTATGACGGCGTTCACCCCCGGCGACATCGACAGGCCGGTCAGCAGCATCAGCGGCAGCAGCAGGGCGACGACGACGAGATAGGTGAGCTTCTGCAGCACGTTGTACCGCTTCGCCTCCTCGCCCTCGGGGAAGTGAAGGGTCAGGTGCTCGCGGATCGAGGAACCGAAGCCGCGCATCTGGTCGCCATCCGGGATGAGGCGGCGGCGAAGCTGGCCGGTGCCGAGCCCGTAGATCAGGTAGATCAGCCCGTTGATGACGAAGGCCCAGGCGAACAGGAAGTGCCAGCGCCGACCGGTGGCGAGATCCTGATGCGCCGGCAGCGTCGCCCAGGAGGGAAAGGCGCGTCCCGCCGGCTGGCCGTTGAGGTTCGACAGGCCGAGCACGCCGGTGGTGTCGAAGGTGTGGCCCGCCACGTAGACGATGCCGCGGGGCGTGCCGTCATCCTTCTGGTCGTCGGTGATGGCGACGAAGGGTTTGTCGAAGGTCGAGGCCGCGCCCCAGTAGAGCGCCGGATGCGCGTTGAAGATCTGCAGGCCGCTCATCAGCAGGATGGCGAGGCAGACCACGTTGAGCCAATGCGCCAGCCGGATCACCAGCGGATGGCGGAACATCCAGCGCCGCCGCACCGTCTCGACGATGTCCGGCCCCGAAAGCGTCGATCCTGCGGCCACGGCGCCCGATTCCCCTGATGCGCCCCCGGCCGGCGGCCTCTCCGGCACCGATCACGGGAGCGTGAAAGCCTTGACCCACAACGATAAAGGCCCGCCCGGTTTAACCGGACGGGCCAAGGCTTGCCTATCAGGGCGAGCGGAGAAAAACGTCACATCCCGCCGGCGCCGGAATTCATGCCGCCGGAGTTCATCGAGCCGGAATTCATGCGCTTCGAGCGCATCATCTTCTTGCTCTTCATGGGCTTCTTCATCTTCTTGGAGCTGCGCTTCATCGGGCGCTGCTCCTGCCCCATGTCGTTACCCATCGCACCCTGCTGCATCTGGCCGCCCATC
Source organism: Methylorubrum populi (assembly GCA_020741775.1). Lineage (GTDB taxonomy): Bacteria > Pseudomonadota > Alphaproteobacteria > Rhizobiales > Beijerinckiaceae > Methylobacterium > Methylobacterium populi_B. The sequence continues at coordinate 5,754 of DYYG01000016.1, read as the reverse complement.
TGGCCGCCCATGCCGGGCTCCATGCCGCCGCCCGGCTGCATGCCCTGGGCATAAGCGCCCGAGGACAGGGCGAGACCGAGCGAGAGGGCGCCGGCGGTGAGAAGAAGTCGCGCGTTCATGGGCTTCCTTTCGGTTTCTCCGGGCCAGTGCCGAGCGCGAGGACGCGCCCGGTAAGCTCAAGCCCCACGGATGTGCTTCCAAACGGATCCCGCTGGGGATCGTTCAAAATTTTCTCGATCACGGGCTCGCGAGGACCAAGAAATTCTCTTGGCCGCGACAGGATCGGCCCCTTCCTTCCCTTCGGCGGCCGTCACCGTGACCGTAAGGGCGCGACGCGACGGGCGATGTCAGGCCGGAGGCTCCTTGCCGGGCCGGCCGCGGGCACCTATAGCCCTGGCACGCCGCCAGAACCGCCGCATGACCGCTCAGACCGCACCTGCCTTCCCGCACCGGCACCTGCTCGGCATCGAGGGCCTGAGCCGGCCCGACATCGAATCGCTGCTGGCGCGCGCCGACGCGGCGGTCGCCCTGTCCCGGCAGGTCGAGAAGAAGCGCACCACCCTGCGCGGCCGGACCCAGATCAACCTGTTCTTCGAACCCTCGACCCGGACGCAATCCTCGTTCGAGCTGGCGGGCAAGCGCCTCGGCGCCGACGTGATGAACATGTCGGTGGCCTCGTCCTCGGTGAAGAAGGGCGAGACGCTGATCGACACCGCCGCGACCCTCAACGCCATGCGGCCCGACATCATCGTGGTGCGCCATCACGCGGCGGGCGCGGTGCATCTCCTGGCGCGCAAGGTCGATTGCGCCGTGGTCAATGCCGGCGACGGCGCCCACGAGCACCCGACCCAGGCGCTGCTCGACGCCCTGACCATCCTACGCAACAAGGGCGGCATCGAGGGGTTGCAGGTGGCGATCTGCGGCGACGTCCTGCATTCGCGGGTGGCCCGCTCCAACATCATCCTGCTCCAGGCGCTGGGCGCCCGGGTGCGGGTGATCGGCCCCTCCACGCTGCTCCCCACCGGCATCGAGCGCTTCGGCGTCGAGGTGTTCACCAACATGCGCGAGGGCCTGAAGGGCAGCGACATCGTGATGATGCTGCGGCTCCAGCGCGAGCGCATGAACGGCTCCTTCGTACCGAGCGTGAAGGAGTATTTCCGCTATTACGGCCTCGACGGCGACAAGCTGGCGCTCGCCAAGCCCGACGCGCTGGTGATGCATCCGGGCCCGATGAATCGCGGCGTCGAGATTTCCTCGGAGATCGCCGACGGGGCGCAGTCGCTGATCCGCGAGCAGGTCGAGATGGGCGTCGCCGTGCGCATGGCCGTGCTGGAAGCGCTGGCGACCCACCTGCCGAACGGGTGATCCGAATGAGCGCGCTCCTCCTCTCCAACGCCCATCTCCTCGACCCGGCCACCGGGCGCGAAGGCCCCGGCGCCGTGCTGGTGCGCGACGGTCGCATCGCCGATCTCGCCTGGGGCGCCGCTCCGGCCGCCCCGGAGGGATGCGAGACCGTGGATTGCGGCGGGCTCACCCTCGCCCCCGGCCTGATCGACCTGCGTGCCTTCGTCGGCGAGCCCGGCGCCGAGCACCGGGAGACCCTGGCCTCGGCCAGCGCGGCGGCGGCGGCGGGCGGCGTGACCACCCTGGTCTGCATGCCCGACACCAACCCGGTGATCGATGGGCCGGCCATCGTCGATTTCGTCCTGCGCCGTGCCCGCGACACCGCGAGCGTCAACGTGCTGCCGGCCGCCGCCATCACCAAGGGCCTCGCCGGCCGCGAGATGACCGAGTTCGGCCTGCTCACCGAGGCCGGGGCGGTGGCCTTCACCGACGGGCTCAAGGCCGTCACCAACGCTCAGGTGATGCGCCGGGCGCTCACCTATGCCCGCGATTTCGGCGCGCTGCTGATGCAGCATGTCGAGGAGCCGGATCTGGCGGCGGAAGGGGTGATGAACGAGGGCGAGATGGCCTCCCGCCTCGGGCTGATGGGCATTCCCCGCGAGGCCGAGACGATCATGCTGGAGCGCGACATCCGCCTCGTGCGCCTCACCGGCGGGCGCTACCACGCGGCCATGATCTCGACCGCCGATTCCGTCGAGATCGTGCGCCGGGCCAAGGAGGCGGGCCTGCCCGTCACCTGCGGCGTCTCGGTGAATAACCTCGTGCTCAACGAGGGCGACATCGGCCACTACCGCACCTTCTGCAAGCTCTCGCCGCCGCTGCGCCGCGAGGATGACCGGCAGGCGGTGATCGCCGCGCTGAACGACGGCGTGATCGACGTCATCGTCTCCGACCACAACCCGCAGGACGTCGAGACCAAGCGCCTGCCCTTCGCCGAGGCGGCGGACGGGGCCCTCGGCATCGAGACCCTGCTCGGTGCGAGCCTTCGCCTGCTGCATACCGGCGACGTGGCGCTCAAGACGCTGCTGAAGGCCCTCTCCGCCAATCCCGCACGGCTGCTCGGCCGCGAGGCGGGCCGCCTGGAGAAGGGAGCCCCTGCCGATCTCGTCCTGATCGACCCCGAGCTGCCCTACCTGCTCGACAAGCGTCAGCTGAAGTCGCGCTCCAAGAACTCGCCCTTCGACGAGGCGCGGCTGCAGGGCGCGGCGGTGCTGACGCTGGTGGCCGGCCGGGTCGTCCACCGCTCGGACCTGTTCGCGGCCGCCGCATGACCTCGCTTTTCGATGCCGGCTGGCCGGCGCTGATCGCCGCCCTCGTCCTCGGCTATGCCAGTGGCGCGATCCCGTTCGGGCTGATCCTCACCCGCTTCGCCGGCCTCGGCGACGTGCGGGCGATCGGATCGGGCAACATTGGCGCGACCAACGTCCTGCGCACCGGCCGCAAGGGGCTGGCTGCCGCCACCCTGCTCTGCGACGCGCTCAAGGGCACGCTCCCGGTGCTGGTTGCCGGACATTGGGGGGAGGGTCCGGCCCTGGCCGCCGGGCTCGGCGCCTTCCTCGGCCACCTGTTTCCGGTCTGGCTCGGCTTCAAGGGCGGCAAGGGCGTGGCGACCTTCATCGGTGTGCTGCTGGCCCTGAGCCCGCTCACGCTGCTGGCCTTCGCCGCGATCTGGCTCGGGCTCGCCTTCACGCTGAAATATTCCTCCCTCGCCGCGCTGGCCGCCTCCGCCGCGACGCCCGTCGTGCTGTGGGCGCTGGGACACGGCCACGTTGCACTGCTCTTCCTCGTGCTCGCGGCGCTGCTATGGTGGAAGCACGCTCCGAACATCCGCCGACTCGCCGCCGGTACCGAGGGGCGGATCGGGCAGAAGGGCTGAGAGCGGTCCCCGCCCGAGCGGAGGGGGATCCATGCAACTCACCGACGCGCAGCGCCTCGACTGGCTGCGCCTGATCCGGACGGAGGGCGTCGGCCCCCGCACCTTCCGCGGCCTCATCAACCGCTTCGGCAGCGCGGCCGCCGCGCTCGATGCCCTGCCGGACCTGACGAAGCGGGCGGGCAAGCGCGCGCTGCCGCCCACGAAGGCAGAGGCCGAGCGCGAGATCGCCGCAGCCGCCCGTCTCGGCGTCCGCTTTCTCGCCATGGGCGAGACGGCCTACCCGAAGGCGCTGCACGCCACCGACACGGCACCGCCGCTGATCGCCGTGCGCGGCGATCCGGCCCTCCTGCTCAAGCCGTCGGTGGCGATGGTCGGCTCGCGCAACGCCTCGACAGCGGGCCTCGCCTTCACCGAGCGGCTGACCCGCGGCCTCGGCGAGGCCGGGCTGGTCGTCGTTTCGGGTCTAGCCCGCGGCATCGATGCCCGCGCCCACAAGGCCTCCCTCGCCACCGGCACGGTGGCGGTGCTCGCGGGCGGGCAGGATCGCATCTATCCCGAGAGTCATGCCGGACTCGTCGAGGAGATCGTCGGCGCGGGCGGGGCGGTGGTCGCCGAGATGCCGATGGGCTGGGTTCCGCGCGGGCGCGACTTCCCCCGGCGCAACCGCATCATCTCCGGCCTCAGCCTCGGCACCGTCGTGATCGAGGCGGCGCGCCGCTCCGGCTCGCTCATCACCGCGCGCTTCGCCCTCGAACAGGGCCGCGAGATCTTCGCCGTGCCGGGCTCGCCCCTCGATCCGCGGGCGGAAGGCACCAACGACCTGATCCGCCAGGGCGCGACGCTGGTGTCCGATGTCGCGCACATCCTCTCCGTCATCGATCCCCTGATCGAGCCCGGCGGGTCATCGATGGGCGGAATGAGGGACCGACCGGAGTGGGCCGGGACCTCCGATTACTGGGACGAGATCGATCTCGACGGGACGACACGAATCGCTTCGGCTCCGCTCTTCGAGGCATTCGAGCAGGCCGAGGCAGGGGAGGACGAGGCTCGGGACGACCGCGCCCGGCTGATCGCGGCTCTCAGTCCGACGCCGGTGCGGACCGACGAACTCGTCCGCTCCACGGGTCTTCCGGTGCGGATCGTCCAGACCACGTTGCTCGAACTCGAACTCGACGGCTGTATCGAGCGCCACGGCAGCGGGACGGTTTCGCTGATCCGTTCGCCGTGACCTGCTCTCTCCCGACCGAACCACTGGTCGGACCTTCTCCTCCCGCCGTCGATGTCATTAAGGTTTAATCAAGCAATCTCCATTGCGAGATCTGCGAATCACGATTATGGGGCCGCCATTCGGCATCGACTTCGATAAAGTGGGTCGATGCTGGCAATGCCGCGATCAGCTTCAAGACGGGCGGCGCGGTCGGGGGCACGGAAACAGTGGCGCGGCTTCTCCATCTTGCTCGGGCGCGGGCGCTGTTCAGGGGAAGTCCGCGGCGCTGGGCCGGCGCTTTCGGGCTGATCCTGGGTCTCAGCCTGACCTCCACCGCCGTGCTGGCCTATGCCGATCTGCTGCCGCGCAGCCTCGACATCGACTTCGATCTCGGCCTGTTCGAGGATGCCGCTCCGGCCGGCCTCCCGCATGTCGCGCAGAAGATCGCCCTTGGCGGGCCGCTGCGGATCGTCGCCTTCGGCTCCTCCTCGACGGAGGGGATCGGCGCCAGCGCGCCGGCCGCCAGCTATCCCGCCCGCCTCGAAGCCGGCCTGCGGCACGCCCTGCCGCGCCTCGCCGGCCGGATCACGGTGGCCAATCGCGGCATCGGCGGCGAGGCGGTCGACGAGATGCTGGCCCGGCTCGACCGGGACGTGATCGCGCCGGGACCCGACCTCGTGATCTGGCAGACCGGCAGCAACGACGCCCTGCGCGGCATCTCCCTCGACCATTTCCGCGAGGCGACCGAGGCGGCGCTGGAGCGCATCCGGGCGGCCGGCATCGACGTGGTGCTGATGGAGCCGCAATGGTGCCCGACCCTCGACGCCACGCCCGGCGCCGAACGGTTCCGCGACGCGGTGCGCAGCCTCGGGGCCGATCTCGGGGTCGCGGTGATCCGCCGCTCCGACCTGATGCGCGACTGGATCGGGCAGGGGCGGCTGACCCGCACCGAATTGTTCGCGAGCGACGGCCTGCACATGGCCGATGGCGGCTACGCCCTGCTCGCCGAGGCCGCCCAGGAGACCGTGCTCGACGGGGCCGCCGCCGCGCCGGCCATTGTGGCGGAGGCGAGTGCCGACTGAGGCGCCCGCTCGACGGGTTTCATCCCCCTCGCGCCCTCATCCTGAGATGCCGCGTCATACCAAATCCTGTACCTGAAGGCTGGCCGTGATTTGATACGGCTTGGGCGTCCGGCGCTCTTACGAGATCCAGGTCTGTTCCCGTGTGGGTCGCTCGCCCCTCGTGCCACGATCGTCAATCGGCATGA
>DYYG01000015.1 GCA_020741775.1 Methylorubrum populi | reverse complement strand
CCTCCGGATCAATCTGTTGGCGGACCGGCCAATGCCGCCCGCTTCGGTCGGAGAAAGCCGCCGAGCCCCACTCCCTGTTCCGCTCATGCGACGCTTCGTCCGAAACGCAGCGAGCACGAAAAAGGGCGCGGACCCAGCCGGTCCACGCCCCTTCAATGATTCCGAATTCGGAGGAACTTAGCGGATCAGGTTGACCAGAGCCGAACCGGCCGGGCTCGCCAGCTCCTTGGCATCGATCGTGCCGTCATTGTCCGGGTCGGTAGCCTTGAACTGAGCCTCGACGGCGGCAAGGTATTCCTTCTTGTCGAGGGTGCCGTCATTGTCGGGGTCGAGCTTCTTGAGGTCGGCCTCGCTGACGCGGCCCTTCAGCTCCTTGGCGTCGAGGGTGCCGTCCTTATCGGGATCGAGCTTGTCGAACGCGGCCGAGCCGGCGGCCAGCGCCTCCTTGAGATCGATCGTGCCATCCTTGTCCGGATCGAAGGCGGCGATATCGACCTTGGTCGTGGTCGGGGCGGCGTAGGCCGGAACCGCGACGAGGGCGGCAAGCAGCACGGCAGAGGAAAGGCGGAACGCCATAGGGAGCAAACTCCTGGTCGAAAGGCCCGGCAAGCCGGGCGGTCGGCAACATCGCAGGGCGGCTTGCGGCGCTCTCGACCGAGGGCCAAACCCAGGGGCGCAGCGGCCGCTCGGCCTCGCGGGGATTGCGTAACTTGCCCGGGATGTTTTGGCAATAGCACCGGCTCGATTCGCGGGATGCACTGCAACAAAAATGGTAGCTCCGCCCCGAATACGGAAGCGGCGCGGCTCCGAAGAACCGCGCCGCTTCCGCTGTCATCCCCTCTTACCGGGCGTCCCGACCCGGACGATTCGCTCCCTCCTCAGCCCTTGCGGACCAGGGGCTCGACCACCGGCGCCGGCGGTGGCGGTTCGAACAGGATGCGGATACCGCCGAAGGCCGCGACCGGCGCGCCCGGGGCGAGGCTGCGGTTCGAGGTGGCGTTGGGCACCCGGACGATCGGCACCTCGTCCACCGGCGAGAAGGTCCCGAAGGTGGCGTAGCGGGCGTTGAAGGCGTTCTCGACGTAGCCGTAGAGCTCGATGTTGGAGGCGACACGGTAGCTGGTGTTGAAGCCGAACACCGCGAAGTCGCCGGTGGTCTTGTTCTGGTTGGTCGGATCGCCGACGAGGAACTTGCCGGTGGCGAAGCGGGCAAGCGCGCCGACCCGCCATTCCGGTGTCACCTGATACTGCACGCCAACCTTCAGCTGGTGCGGTGCAACGCCGGGCAGGCGGTTGCCGGGACGCACCAGCACGACGCCGCTCTCGTCGCCGCCCGCGCTGTTGAACGGATTGCCGGGCGCCGCAAGCTCGACCGGCGATTCGAAGGTGGCATCGACGAAGGCGTAGTCGATGAAGGCGTTCCAGCGCGGCGCGTTGTAGAACAGGCTCGCCTCGACGCCCTGCCGCTTGGTCGAGCCGACATTGCGGAAATAGGCCCGGCCGATCGTGTCGGGCGCTGGCACGAACAGGATGTCGTCGTCGTTGCGGGTCGAGAAGAACCCGGCCTTCCACGACAGGATGCCGCCGAAGATGTCGTCGGGCTGCGGGATGCGTCCGCGCACGCCCGCCTCGACCGTGCGGGCCACGACCTGCTTCAGCGGCGGATCGCCGACGAAGAAGTTGGTGAGCGAGCAGGGCGCCAGCGGATCGGCGCAGGACAGTTCGGCCGGGGTAGGGGCGCGGTTGGCTTCGGTGTAGCCGCCATAGGCGACGAGGTAATCGGGGATGACCTTGTAGGTCGCACCGATGCCGGGGTTGAAGCGCTGGAAGTAGTGGTCGCCATTGAGCGCCGTGCCGATCTGATCCTTCAGCACGATGTGAGCCATGTTGAACCGGCCCTGCAGCGTCAGGGTCAGGCGGTCGGTGAGGTCGGTGTTGTTCGAGAAGTAGATGCCGCCGTAACCGTTGGAGGTGTTCACCGCGACCGGCGTGATGATGCCGTCGTCGCTGGAAACGACGATGCCGGGGGGCGAGAAGCCGCGATCCAGGGTGAGGCCGCCGATGGAATTGTCCGCCGTGAAGCGGGTGCGGCCGCCGTCATACTGCCCGCCGAGCACGAAGCGGTTCGGCAGGCCGAACAGCGTCTCGCGCACCACGGTCTGGACGGTGGCACCGAAATTGTCGGTGTCGGTCCGGGTCTGGTTGAGGAAGGCGTAGGGACCGCCCTCGTCGAAGCGGTCGGCGAAGACCGGGTTGATCCCGCCGAAATCGAAGGTGCGCAGGCGGTTGGCCAGGACCGGATTGCCGGTGCGATCACGCAGGAAGAACTGGTTGTCGTCGGCCCCCTCGGAGCAGACGAAACGCTCATCGTCCTCGCAATTCTCGACATCGGCCGCGTCGCCATTGGCGGTGCGCTGGCGGAACAGACCGTAATAGGCGTTGCCCTGCACGCTGATCGTCGGCGTGACGTCGTAGTTGCCAGATAGCTGGAAGCGCAGGAAGTCGTTCTTGGTCTGGTCGGGATAGGTGAACACGTCGCTGCGGTCGGCCTTGAGCAGCTCGACCGGGGCGGTGCCGTTGCCGGTCAGGCTGTTGCTGGCGCCGATCACGTTGAAGTGGAATTCGCCCCTCTCCGCCTGCACGCCAAGATCGGCGTAGATCTGGTTGAGCCGCGATGGCGAATGCCGCCGCCAACCCTCCTCACCGAGCTTGGTGCCGGCGACGTAGAGGCCGATATTGTCGATGCGCTGGCCGTGCTGGAACGCCACAGCGCCCCGGCCGAACGAGCCGCCGAGCACGTTGATCTCGCTGCCCTGGTAGGTGAAGCCGTTCTTCAGCGTCACCGCCAGCGAGCCGCCGAGCGCGTTGAGGCCGAAGGCCGGGTTCGAGCCCTCCAATTCGATGCGATCGACGGCGATGTCGGGGATCAGGTCCCACTGCACCGTGTCGCCGAACGAGGTGTTGAAGCGGGCTCCGTTGAGATAGACCGCCACGCCCTGCGGCGAGCCGCCCAGCGGTGAGGCCTCGAAGCCGCGATAGGTGATCGTCGGCTGGAAGGGATTGCCCTGCGCGTTGTTGACGCTGATCGAACCGATGCGCTCGTCGAGCGCCCGCACCGTGCTCGGGAAGCCGACCCGCGAGACGTCGTTCGAGGTCAGCACGCTCGTGTTCTGCGGCAGCTTGTTGCGATCGATGCCGTCGAGCACCACGGTCTCGCGCAGACCCGACGCGGTCGGCGTCGCCACGACCCGGCGCGAGGCCGCGACCGGTGTATTGGAGACGACGCTGATTTCCTCCAGCGTGACGGCCTGACCGCCGCCCCCCGATTGCGCCATCGTCTGTCCCGGCAGCAGCGCCACCGATGCGATGAGGCTGCCTCGCAGCACCCGCCTTGTCATTCCCCAGCCCTTGTCATTCGTGCTTGCCGCCCCCTGATCGGGGTCGTTGCCGGATGTTGCTGGAGGCGGGAAACCGCCACAATCACGCTACGGTATCTGCAGGTTCTTTTATGATGAAATGCTCAAGCTTACCGATCCAGCGTGGCGTGGCGGCAACATTTTTCTTCCGATAGAGCAGTGACTTACGGACAAATACGAAACCTTACTTGGGAGATTCTGGCAATCGATAGTATTTACGTATGATATGATCTTTTAATCCCTCACGGCGCGAGAAAACTACGCACGAATCGAGGCCGCCACCCTTTGAAGACGAATGGGCATGGCGCGAGATCGGGCAAAGCTGCGGAAGCGCCGGGTTCTCGGAGCCCGTTGAAGGCCCTTCCTCGGCGGGCCCACCGCCCACCGCTGGACAACGCCTCGGCCTGAAAGCGGCCCGGAACGGTCGGCCCGCGGAAGGCTTCGCGGTCTCGATACGGCCCCTGCCGGCGGTCCACGGTGGAATCTGGAAGAGATCGGGTCACAGGCCTTCGAAGCCTGTCCGATCCGGCCTCGGCGCAATCAGCTTCGCAGACGCTCGCGGTAACCGAGGCCAGAAAAACCTGAGGCGGTGGACCGGAAGCGGTCTGACCAGGGGTGAGGTTTCGGAGGCCCTGAACGATCCGGATCGACACCGGATCCGGAGACCCATTCGGGGCCGCTTGCGCGGCTCCGAAGGGTGAAAGGCTTGCCGGGACGATGCCGGCCGAAACCGGCCGGCTCCGCAGTCAGATCCGCGCCTGGATACGGCGGGCGACCTCGCCCAGACGCTGCTCCAGAAGCGTCGGCACTTCGCAGACATAGGAGACCGACTGGTTGCGCTCCTCGAAGATGCGCCGGTCCCAATTGAACTGGCTCTCGAGGTCGGTGGTCTCCTTGGAGGCGACCGTGGTCGAATCCGAGGACGGGCTGTCCTTGAGCTCGCTCACCTTGTCCGCCTCGTCGCGGATGCGTTCGGCGAGCCGGCGCTGGCCCTGGGCATAGCGGGTGATGCCGCTCATGACGGTGGTGCGCTCGCCGTTCAGGATCTCGAACACACCGGCGAAGACGCGGGTGAGCCGCTTCGATTTCTCGGCCGGATCGACCTTCTGCGCGAACTCGTCGAGCAGGGTATCGACCTCGCTCATGTCGGTCCGGCGGGAGGCGAGCTTGCGGGCGAGCTGGGCCGCCTCGCGGTCATTGCCCCATTCCCCGGCCTCTGCGAGGTCGGGCCCTGTCCAGAACGAGCCGTAGCCGAGGGTCGTCACCTTGCGCTGCTGGCAGGGCCAATCCTGATCGGCCTTGGGCTGGGCCAGCACGGGTGAGGCCGCGAGCCCGAGGGCGAGGACGAGCGGGAGGCGGACGAATCGAGAAGGCATGGGCAGAACTCTCGCGGAAACTGTCGGACGTCTCTCAGGCGGCCCCGCCGGCCGGCCCGCCCCGCCGGGCCATGATGCCGCGGCCCGGATCGTAGGCGATCACGGCGAGGGTGAAGAACAGCAGCCCGGTCCCGACCACCACGGCACAGGCCAGCGGCTCGAAACGCCCGTAGAGAGCGAAGCGCACCAGCTCGACCGCGTGGGTGAACGGATTGGCCATGCAAATCCAGTAGAGCCACTCGCTCGATGCCCGGACCTGCCACAGCGGATATAGGGCAGAAGAGGCAAAGAACATCGGGAAGATCACGAAATTCATCACGCTGGCGAAGTTCTCGAGCTGCCGCACCAGCGAAGACAGGAAAAGCCCGATGGCGCCGAGCATCAGCCCCGCCGCGAGGAAGGCCGGCAGGGCGGCGAGATAGCCGATGGGCGGGATGCCGGTATCCCAGAACCACGCGATGGCGAGGAAGGCATAGGCCTGGACGACCGACACGCTGACGCCCGCGATCAGCTTGGCGAGCAGCAGGGTCCAGCGTGGATAGGGCGAGGTCAGCAGCACCTTCATCGAGCCGACCTCGCGGTCATAGACCATCGAGAGCGAGGATTGCATGCCGTTGAAGAGCTGGATCATCACCGCGAGCCCCGGCACCACATAGGCCTCGTAGAGCACGTAGGTCTCGTAGGGCGGCGTGATCGAGGTGCCCAGCGTGTTGCGGAAGCCGGCCGCGAAGATGAACAGCCAGACCAGCGGGCGCACCATCGCCGAGAAGAACCGCTCCTTCTGATGGAAGAAGCGCAGCAGCTCGCGGCGGACGATGCCGCCGAGCGCGATCAGATAACCGACCGCATCGAGCCGGCCGGCATGGGGCACGGGCTTGGCCGCCTCGGCGCGGCCGGCGACGGTGGGGGTGGGTGAAGAGCTCATGCGGCGGACTTCGACATTGCCTGACCCGGCTCGGCGACGAGGCGGCGGAAGGCGGCCTCCAGGGTTTCGCCGGGCCGGCCGATCTCCCCGGCGCGCCCGCGCGCGACGATGCGGCCCTTGTGCAGGACCACGGCGTCGTCATCGGGAGAAATCTCCTCGAAGATATGGGTCGCCCACAGCACCGAGAGCCCCTCCTCCCGCACCAGGGCCCGGACGATGGCGACAATGTCGGCCCGGGATTCGAGGTCGAGGCCGACGGTCGGCTCGTCGAGCAGCAGCAGGCGCGGCTCGTGGATCAGCGAACGGGCGATCTCGATCCGCCGCGACTGGCCGCCCGACAGGGTGCGGATCTTGTCGTCGCGCCGCTCGGCCAGCCCGACGCGGGCGAGCAGGGCCTCGATCCGCGCGCGGGCAGCGGACCGGCCGATGCCGTGCAGGCTCGCGTGGTAATGCAGGTTCTGTGCGACGGTGAGGTCGGTATCGAGGGTGCGGGCCTGGAACACGACGCCGAGGCGGGCGAGCGCCCGCGAGGGTTCCCGGTCAAGGGGATGGCCGAGGATCGAAACCCGGCCCTCCTGATTGTTGTAGAGCCGCGTGATCACCGAGAACAACGTGGTCTTGCCGGCGCCATTGGGCCCCAGCAAGGCCATGAAATGCCCGCGCTCGACCGTGATCGACACGTCGGAGAGCGCGGCGCGCTGGCCGAAGCGGTGGCTGACGCCCGCGACCTCCAGGGCGGCGCTCATTTCGGCAGCGCCCGGTTGGCGTCGTCCAAGGCCTCCAGGCACTCGTCGAATTCGCCCTCCCCCTGCTCGCGCTCGGCGATCTTGAGGGCGCGCTTGAGCTTTTGCGGGATGGCGTCGGGGGCCAGCTTCTCCACCCGCGCCTTCACCGCAGCGATCCCCTCGGCGCAGGCGGACTTGTCGTCCGCGAGGGCGGGCGTGGCGAGGACGAGAAAGGCCAGGACGGCGTACTTCATCGAACCGCCCATCTCACTTCACCGTAATCGTGCCGGCCATGCCCTTTTCCTCAAGCCCTTGCGCGTACCACTTGTAAGCGCCCGGCTTGATCGCGACGAACTCGATGGCGATCTCGCCCGGATCGTCGAATTCGAGATGGTCGGGCGGGCCGCCGCCGTGGATTTCCTTGTGCTCGATCACGATCTGGTTGAACCAGATGTAGCGAAAGAACTCGGGCGCGTAGAACTTGTATTCCTGCCGCCCCTTGGCGACGATGCGCAGGCGGTAGGCCTTGCCGGCCTCCAGCTCGATATCCTTGTTCTCCACCACGAAGTCGTTGCCCTCCTCGTTGCCGAGCACGAGGTCGGGCAAGTTCTGCCGCTTCTTGGTGAGGTCGAGGGCGCCCGCCGGGCTTGCCGCGAGCGCAAGAGCCGCGGCGGCGAGGCCGAGGCGCGTCGTCCATCTCATGTCGTTTCCTCCGGTCGCCGTGAGCCGGCGTTCCACATCGTTGTTTTGCCCCGCCGGCTCTCCCCACGCGCCGGAGACCGGCCCGTGGGGATGCAGCGGACGATTACTTCTTCGAGATCACCACGCCCCAGGGCAGCAACCCGACCGGGATGCTCTTGATCACCCTCTGGGCCTCGACATCGATCACCGAGACGTCGTTGGAGGTGCCGTTGGTGGTGTAGAGCTGCTTCTCGTCCGGGGTGAAGGCGAGCTGCCAGACGCGCTGGCCCACGGGCAGGTATTTCTGCACCTCGTAGGTCTTGGCATCGACCACGGCGACGCGGTTGGCGGGCCCCAGGGCGACGAAGGCCCTAGTGCCATCCTTGGTCAGGCGCACGCCCACCGGTTGGATCTGCTCGTCGGTCACGCTCGGGATCTTGAAGGTGATCTTCTTGATCACCTTGCGGGTGGCGACATCGATCACCGAGACCGTGCCGCCAACCTCCGCCGAGACCCAGAGAAACTTGCCGTCGGCCGAGAACTCGGCGAAGCGCGGCCGCGCATCCACCAGCACGTTGTCGATCACCTCGAAGGTCTTGGTGTCGATGAAGTGGGCCATGTTGGTGGTTTCGGAGGTGTTCACGAGGATCTTGCCGTCCGGCGAGAGGCCCATGCCCTCCGGCTCGACGCCCACCGGCACCTCGGCCAGAACCTTGTTCTTCTCGATATCGAGGATGGTGACCTGGCTGTCGTCCTCGTTGGCGACGTAGAGCGGGTTGCCGCTGCGATCGAGGATGAACTGCTCCGGGTCGGGGCCCGAGCGGAGCGAGCGCACCACCTTGCCGGTGGCGGTGTCGAGCACGTCGATGCGGTCGTCGTCGCTGGCGCAGACGAACAATTCCTTGTCGTCCTTGGAGAGCGTCACGCCGCGGGGCCGGCGCCCGACCTTCCAGGTCGCGGTCACCGCCATGGTCTCGGTATCGATCACCGAGACGGTATTGGCCTTCTCGTTGGTGACGTAGGCGGTCAACGCCTCGGCATGGCCCGCGGCCCCGAGCCAGAGGCCCGCCAGCAACGCGGTGCGCAACCCCGCCAAACCCCACGCGGCCCCGGCGCGAGCGACCATCGGCATCCTCCCTGTCATCCTCGCGGCCCGTCCCGGAGACCCGTGTCCGGGAGAAGCCGCTCGGCTCCTGATTGTGGAGCGTTGTGTCGGCAGCGACATGGCCCGCATGGCCGCGCCGCTCAAAGGAAAAACGAATGAGGGGTCGACGCTCACCGGGCGGTGGATTGCCGCATCGTCCGCGACGCGTTTCCCCTGAGATCCTGAACCCTCACGGCAGCTTGCACGCCGTCTCCGGCTGATCGGCACCGAGGGTGTCGAGCGGGGTGCGCTGGTGGATGAAGCCCTGCTCCGGCGCCACCGAGACCATGGCCTTGGGCTGCACCACGATGACCGGCTGGCGCAGCTGGTGGTCCCAGGGCCGGTAGGTCAGCGAGACGCCCTTATAGGCCGGCAGCGAGAATTCGGGGGTGACGAGATAGGGCACGAGCACCGCCGGATCGGTGCTGCGCTTCTGGGCCGCCGCTTCGCCGACGGTGCGCACCGCGGCCCAAGCCTGGTAATCGAGCGGCCGCATCAGACGCCCGGCCAGCCGGCGGAAGCGGTTCTGCGCCTGCGCCGCCCCCCAGGTCTCCAGGGTCGGGTGCCACGTGGTGGCGATCAGCCCCTGCGTCCCGCCCACGGGCCGCGGATCGACGGTGCGGAACGGAACGTAATCGCCCCAATCGCCCTCCTCGTCGGCGACGATCGCCATGTCGTAGTCGAGCCCACGGGTGAACACCATCGCCTCGGCCCGGGTCGGCGTGTCACCCCGGGCCTTCGCCAGGGGACCGAAGGTCCAGGGCTTCTCGGCGGTGACCTTGAGGCCGAATTTGCGGGCGGAATTCTTCATCGCCTCGGCATAGGCCTTGTCGCGCTCGGTCGGCCCGACGATCAGGAAGATCTTCCGCCAGCGCATCAGGGTCAGGTACTGCGCCAGCGCATCCGTCTGCATGGCGCGGCTCGGCAGGACATGGAACAGGTTGGCGCGGCAATCGGCTCCGCGCAGGCGGTCATCGGGCGCGCCGACATTGAAGACGACCGCCCCGTCCCCCTTCAGCGCATCGGCCACCGCCAGCACCTCGGCGGCAGGAAGGGCCAGCACGAAGAACTTGACGCCCTTGCCGGCCAATTCCTTGGCCGCCGACACCGGATCGCGGTCGCCCTCGAGGGCAACCTCGTCGAGGGCGAAGGTCTGCTTGGTGAAGCGGCCGGTGGTGTTGTTGTCCTTCACCGCCATGCGGGCGCCAGCCACGCCGAGATCCTCTGGATCGGCCTCCGCATCGTAGGAGGAAGGCGCCGGCACCGGCCGGTAGAGGATGGCGACGCGGGTCTCGGCACCGGCAGCGGGCGGAGGCGTCTCGGCGGTCGGTGCCCCCGCAGGCGGCTCCCCGGTGGCCGCCTTCGGCTCCTGAGCCTGGACGGAAAGGGCGGGGCCGGCCGCGAGGCCGGCGCCGAGGACGAGGAGGAGCGGGATGGACGAGCGCATCGGCCCGTAGGCTAGCAACATCTTGCCGCCCGTCTCAACGAGAGAAGCATAAGATTTTCATAAGATTGGCACAGCCGCAGCCTCTCCCCGCTCTGCCGGGCAGAGCGGACAGGATGCTTGCCAAATCCTCCGAGAAGCCGAGTTAGAATTAGCCCGCGCCCCGCGCCCGACCTTTCAGGCTCGACATCCCATGCGATTCCGCGTCCTGCTGCCTGCCTGCGCGCTTGTTTCCCTGTTCGGCGGCGCGGCCGCGGCGGCGGAGGCGCGCAAGGCGGCGATCTTTCCGACCGAGGTGAACGATCCGAGCCTCGCCTATGGCCGCAAACCCCTGCCCGCCGATCAGAAGCGCCTCGATCTCGCCACCGAGACGTTGCGCGCGAACCTCACCGAGAAGGGCGGGATCGAGAGCGTCGACCTGTCGCCGCAGGCCGAGGAGATCCGCAAGGAGAGCCCGCTCTTCAAGTGCAACGGCTGCACCGGACCGATTGCCAAGGCGCTCGGAGCGGACCTTGCCGTCACCGCCCTCGCCGACAAAGGCGCCAACCAGCTATTCAGCCTCGTCATCACCATCGCCGAGGTCGAGACCGGCAAGGTCGTGCGCCAGGGGCAGGTCGTGATAAGAGCCAACACCGACAACGATTGGTCCCATGCCGTTCGCTGGATCGTGAAGAACCGCCTGCTGGCCGAGCCGCTGCCCGGCCGATCCTGAGGGCGGGGCTTGCGCCGGCGGCCAAGTCGAGCAAAAGCGTCTCCGTGCCCGAGGTTGAACCGACTTTCTCCGCGCCTCCGCGCCTGCTCGTCAGCGTGCGCGGCCCCGATGAGGCGCTGACCGCCCTGCAGGCCGGGGCGGACCTGATCGACGCCAAGGATCCCGAGCGCGGCGCCCTTGGCGCCCTCCCCCCCGAGACCGTACGCGCCATTGCGGCCTGCATCGGCGACCAAGCGGTCACCAGCGCCGTGGCCGGCGACGGCACCGGCACGGAGATCGCGGCGGCCGTCGCGATGATCGCCGCGACCGGCGTCGACTTCATCAAGATCGCCGTGGGCTCCGCCGACGATGCCGCCCTGGCTCAGGCCGCGGCGCGGGCGCCGGGCCGGGTCATCGGCGTGCTCTTCGCCGAGGACGGCGTTGCGCTGGACATCCCCGCCCGGCTCGCTGCCGCAGGCTTTCGCGGGGCGATGATCGACACACGGGGCAAGGCCGGTATCGCGCTCCCGGCCCTGCTCACCGCGCCGCAGCTGACGGCCTTCGTCGCAGCCTGCCGGGCGCAGGGCCTGATGAGCGGCCTGGCCGGCGCGCTGACCCTCGCCGACATCCCCGCTCTCGCCGGGCTCGCTCCGGATTACCTCGGCTTCCGTGGCGGCCTGTGCCAGGGAGGCAACCGGCGCCAGGCGCTCGATGGCGCGCGGGTGGCGCAGGCGGTCGATGCGCTGCGGACCTGCCACCGCGCCGACGCGGCGTGACCCCGGTGGCAGCCCTCCGTCAGGCCTCTCCCGTCGTCGCGGGGAAGGAAGGCCCTGCGGTCGTCAAGATCGGCGGCAGCCTCGTCGCGGATCGCACCCGGCTCGGCGCCGTGCTCGCCGCCTGTGCGGATGAGGCCCCGGTCGCGATCGTTCCCGGCGGCGGCCCCTTCGCCGAGGCGGTGCGGACGGCGCAGGCGGCTCTCGGCTTCGACGACGCCCTCGCGCACCGCCTCGCCCTCGATGCCATGGGCCGGATGGCGGAGGTTTTTGCCTCGCTCGAACCTCGGCTCGCCATCGCCGCGAGCCCGGAGGCCGTGGCCGGTGCCCTCTCCCAGGGCCGCGCGGTGATCTGGGATCCGGCGGCCCTCAAAGCCGGCCATCCCGACATCCCGGAGAGCTGGGAGGTCACCTCCGACAGCCTCGCCCTCTGGCTCGCGACGGCGCTCGGCGCCGGGCGCTGCATTCTTGTGAAGTCGGCAAACCTTTCGCCCGATACCAGCCCTTCAGCCTTGGCCAGAGCCGGCCTCGTCGATGCCGCCTTCCCGCGCTTCGCCGCCGCCTTTCCCGGTGAGATCGTGATCCGCGGCCCCGAAACCTCATTCGAGAGGCACGCCGCATGAGCGCGCCCGAACATCTCGTCTTCATCACCGGCAAGCTGGCCCATGCCCGGCTGGAAAAGGTCGCCGCCACGCTGCCGGCGGAGCGTTTCCGCTGGAGCATCGCCGATGCCGGGGTGAAGGTCGCCGCGTTGATGACCGAGGAGATCATCAAGCGCCGGGTGACGATGCCGGAGGGCGCGACCCGGATCGTCCTGCCCGGGCGCTGCCGGGCCAACCCCGAAGCCCTGAGCCGCCATTTCGGCCTGCCGGTGGAGCGGGGGCCGGACGAGATCGTTGATTTGCCGGCTTATCTTGGCCTGAGCGGACGCAAGGTCGACCTGTCGCGGCACGATCTGCGGATCTTCTCCGAGATCGTCGACGCCTCGAAGATGACGCCGGACCAGATCCTGGCCAAAGCCCTCGACCTCGCCCGGCGCGGCGCCGACGTGATCGATCTCGGCGGTCTGCCGGACACGCCGTTTCCGCATCTCGAGGACAGCGTGCGCGCGCTGAAAGGTGCCGGGCTGAAGGTGAGCGTCGATTCCTTCTCCCTCGACGAGCTGACCCGTGGGGCGAAGGCGGGCGCCGATTATCTGCTGAGCCTCAACGAGGAGACGCTCGATCTCGCCTTCGAGACCGACGCGGTGCCGATCCTCGTGCCGATGCGTCCCGACGACCTGCCCTCCCTCGACCGCGCCATCGAGCGGATGGAGCGGGCCGGCCGGCCCTACATGGCCGATCCGATCCTGGAGCCAATCCATTTCGGGTTCGTCGACTCGATCGCGCGCTATCGGGACACGCGGGCGCGCTGGCCGAACATCGAGATGATGATGGGCACCGGCAATCTCACCGAACTCACCGAGGCCGACAGCCTCGGCGTCACGGCTCTGCTGGTGGGCATGTGCTCGGAACTCGCGATCCGCAACGTGCTGATCGTGCAGGTCTCGAACCACACCCGGCGCACGGTGGAGGAGCACGATGCCGCCCGCCGGGTGATGTACGCGGCCAAGGAGGATGCCGCTCTGCCCAAGGGCTATGGCCGGGACCTTCTGGCGCTCCATGACAAGCGCCCCTTCGTGCAGACCCCCGATGAAATCGCCGCCCTGGCCGCGGAGGTCCGCGACCCCAATTATCGCATCGCCGTCGCCGAGGACGGCATCCATGTCTACAACCGCGACATTCACACCACCGGCATCGACGCCATGGCCTTCTTCCCCGACCTGAACGTGGCGAGCGACGGCGCGCACGCCTTCTATCTCGGTGGGGAACTGACCAAGGCCGAAACCGCGTTCCGCCTCGGCAAGCGTTACGTGCAGGACGAGCCCCTCGACTGGGGCTGCGCCGCCGACCGCACGCAGGAGGATACCACCGCCTTCAAGGCGGCCGGGCCGACGAAATCCGCCCATACCCGGCATAGCGGCCCCGAGGCGCCCGCCGCCGCCCGCGCGGCCACCACCGGGCCCGAGCAGGATGCGAGCCCGCCCGAGACCGAGACGGGGAGCAGCGAAGCCGGCACGCGCGACAGGCTCGCCGAGCCGAAGGGCGGCCGCATCGTCTGCGGCCGGCTGGTGCCGGATGAGGACCGCAACTGAGATGCCGCTGATTCTGGAGACCGTCGTCACCACCCTGTCGGCGACGGGAGAGCTGCATCTCGTGCCGTTCGGGCTGATCCACGAGGGCGAGGATTTCGTGCTCGCCCCGTTCCGGCCCTCACCCACCATCGAGAACCTGACGAGCCGGCCCTGCTTCGCCGCCTCGGCGCCGAGCGACGTGCGGGTGATCGCCGGCACCGTCACCGGGCGGCGCGACTGGCCGGTGGTGGATTGCGACCGGATCGAGGGCAAGCGCCTGGCCGACTGCTTCGGCCATGCCGAATTCGAGGTGGCCTCCATCGAGGACGACGCCACCCGGCCGCGCTATCGCGGGCGGATGGTCCATGCCGTCAGCCACGTGCCGTTCATCGGCTACAACCGCGCGCAAGGGGCGGTGATCGAGGCGGCCATCCTGTCCACCCGGCTCCACATGCTGGAGCCGGAAAAGATCCTGACGGAGATGGCCTATCATGCCATAGCGATCTCGAAGACCGCCGGCCCCGCCGAGCACGAGGCCTGGAACTGGATCGAGGACAAGGTCGCCTCCGCCCTCGGGCGCAGCGGCCGCGTCCTCGACGGGACGAGCCGCCCCTCGTGAGGCGGCAGGAGATGGTTGTTTTCATGCGGATCGCTCTTCTCGCCGCCGCCGCCCTCGCGGTGACCGGCGTCACGGCCGAGGCCCAGCACGCGCCGACCCGGCGCAAGATCGTCGAGACCGTCGCCATCGATGCCCCCGCCGACAAGGTCTGGGCGGTGGTGGGCAATCCCGCCGATGCGGGCTGGATCGACAGCGTCGCCCGGGCCGCGCAGGAGGGCACGCCCGAGAAGCCTTCCTACCGGCTGACCCTGAAGAACGGCCACGCCATCGTCGAGGAGACCCGCAAGCTCGATCCCGAGCGCAGGAGCTTCGCCTATTACATCGTGACGAACGATGTCGCCGACCTGCCGGCCAAGGACTACTCGGCCACGATCTCGGTGCAGCCCGAAGGCGAGCACGCGGCCCGCGTCGAGTGGAAGGCCGCGTTCTACCGGGGCCATCCGAACAACGACCCGCCGCCCGAACTGAACGACGAGAATTCGGAGAAGCGGGTGCGGGCCTGGGTTCATGCCAGCCTTGAGAACCTCAAGGCGCGGCTTGAGAAGGGCGGCTCCTGACAGAAGGGCCGTTCGATCGCCAGGGGAGTCGCTGCGAGAGGCGCTTACCGCTTCCCGCGACGATGCACCTTCAGGAGCCCGCGCCTCAGACCGGATCGGACAACCGGGACGGGGTGCGACGTGACGAAGGACCGTCATCCGGCGGTCCGACGGGAGGAGGACGAAAGATGAAGTTCAGGACGCTCGCCGCCGTGGCGGCGCTCGCCACGGTCACCTTCGCCGCGCAGGCCCATGGCCCGACCCGGCAGAAGGTTTCCGAGTCGATCGAGATCAACGCCCCCGCCGACAAGGTCTGGGCGATCGTCGGCAACTTCCAGGACGGCAGCTGGATCCCGGTGGTCGAGAAGACTGAGGGCAAGGGCGGCAACGAGCCGAAGGCGACCCGCACGCTGACCCTGAAGGGCGGCGCCACGGTCGAGGAGGAGCTCTCCAAGTACGACGCCGAGAAGAAGTCGTTGATGTACCGGATCGAAAAGGTCGACGTGAAGGTTCTGCCGGTCAACGACTATTCGTCGTGGGTCGAGGTCGAGGGCGACGGCACCAAGTCGAAGCTGACCTGGCGCGGCGCGTTCTACCGTGGCTACATGAACAACGATCCGCCGCCCGAGCTGAACGACGAGGCCGCCAAGAAGGCCGTGTCCGGCCTCTATAAGTCCGGCCTGGAGAACGTGAAGGCCAAGGCCGAGAAGGGCTCGTAAGGGTTCGATGCTGCGGAGAGCCGGCGTGTTTTCCTCATTTCGGCGGACATGCCGGCTCTCCCTCCGGAAAGCAGGGATGATGGCGAGGCTCATCGGCCTCGTCGCCCTCGCCGGCTCTCCTGCCCTGGCTCAGGAAGCCCTCGTCACGGCGCAGCTCGGCAATGCCGTCGAGGTGGTGGATCTCGCCACCAAGAAAATCCTGCAATCGATCCCCGTGAGCGGGGCGCCGGCCGGCATCGCCCTCTCGCCGGACCGGAAGACCGCCTACGTCACCCGGCCCGAGGGCCACGGCATCGCGGTGATCGATCTCGAGGCCCGCCGGGTCACCGGGAGCCTCGATCTGCCCGGCGGCCCGCTCGGTATCGGCGTCAACCCGAAATCCGGTGAGGTCTATGTCGCCGATTGGTACGGCGCCCGCGTCTTCGTGCTGAACCCGAGCGCCGACGGCTTGAAGCGGGAGGGGGAGATCGCCACCGGCCAATCGCCCTCCGGCATCGCCGTGACGCCGGACGGCGCGACCCTGCTGGTCGCCAACCGCGAATCCGATTCCGTCTCGATCATCGATGTGGCGAACCGCCGGGAGACACGGCGCGTGCCGGTCGGCCAGCACCCATTTGGCCTGACTCTCTCCGCCGATGGCCGTTTTGCCTACACCGCCAACGTGGTCTCGAACGACGTCTCGGCCATCGATGTCGCCGCCGGCCGCGAGACCGGGCGCGTCGCCACCGGCCAGCGTCCCTACGTCATCGCCCTGGCCGCCGGGCGCGGCTTCGTCACCGATCAGTATTCCAACACCGTGACGGTGTTCGACCCCGTCACCCTGCGCAAGCTCGCCGCCATCGATGTCGGCGACCATCCCGAGGGGATCGCCGTCACACGGGATGGGAAGACCGTCGTCGTCGCCAATTGGGGCGATAACGCCCTGAGCCTGATCGATACCTCGAGCCTGACCGTCACCGGGACCATCGAGACCGGCGACGGTCCGCGCTCCTTCGGCGACTTCCTGAGGTGACGCCTCACGATGATCGGTCGGGAGCGATGTCCCGACCGATCATCGAAAACCCTACAACCGGATCAGGCCGCCGCGGGCGGCTCGCCGGAGCCCGGCTCGGCGGGCGAGTTGAGGACGTCCTCCAGCTCGTCCACGAGGCGGTCGATCTGGTCGTCGCTCGCCAGCACTCGGGTGGTACGGCCGTCCTCGGTGACGAAGGCCAATTCGATGGCCTCGCCGGTCCGGGTCGCCAGGATGCGGGTGAGCTTGTTTCCTGTTGCCATTCGCATCTCCTTGAAATCCCCCCGACGACACGCCCGGACACCGCTCGTCTCCTCGCACGGGACGGCGCAACGGGAGCATCGTGAGGGACATCTGTCCGTGCCGTTCCCGTCAACGCATGGGAGCGGCCCGGTTCCTCACGCGATCAGCCCGACCGCCACTGCCGGCCCGCAGGTCGAAACCCATGCGGAGCCCTCGTCGCCGACCTGGCCGGCGATCACCTCGGTCAACGGCACCGCGCGGCGCCCGAGACGGGTGGCGAGGCGCTCGGCCAGGAAGCGACCGGCACCGCACACGACGAGCGGCGCGTCCGCAGGGAGATCAGGGCGCGACAGCAGGATCGCGGCGGCATCGTGCAGCGGGCGCAGCTGTGCCTCACCGAACCACGCGGCCAGGGCCCGCCATTCCTCCGCACTCCCCTCCCCCCGATCGCGGCCGACCATGCGGGCGAGCCGCGTCTCCGATTCCGGAATCGACTTCCCCTTGAGGTCGGCGCTGTGCTGCTGGTCCGCTCCCTCCGGCAGGTCACCGGTGAGACGGTAGATGTCGGCGGTGCTGGCGAAGGTCTCCGCCATCAGGGCCGTGCGCCGGCCGCGCCAGGGCGCGTGGGTGGCGAAGGCGAGGAGCGGCGTGCGCACCACGCCGGTATAGACCAGTTCGCCCGTCTCCAGGCGCTCGGCGTCGCTGTATCCCTGCGCGGCGGGCTGACCGGCCACGATCGGAATCAGGTCGGCGGTGGTGGAGCCGATATCGACCAGGAGCGCCGTGTCGGCATGCCGCCCGATCAATGCGGCGGTGGCGTGCCAGTTGGCCGACGCGATGTCGGCGGCGTGCGCGCGAGCGGCCTCCGGCGCGACGAAGCCGGCGCGGCCGGCATAGATCCGCACGCGCCCCGCCAGCGTCGCGGCGGCCCAGGCGGAAAGCTGGTCCACGCCGTCGGTCCGGTCGGCGAAGCAATCGGTCAGTTCACCGGTCATGGTGACGGCGTGATCCGCCTCGCCCCGCACCCAATCCGGCAGGGTGGCGAAGGTTTCGTCGAGGGCGGGAACGCCGCGCCAGAGCCGGCAGGGAGCCTGCACCGCCGCGACCACGCGGCCCGCCTCGACGAGCGACGCCTTGACATGCACCCCGCCGAGATCCCACCCGACGATCCTGGTCATTGTACGGTTCACGCGATGTCTCAAGGTTTCGAGGGGCGGCCGCTGCCGTTCCGGTTGATCCCGGTGATCGACCTGCGCCGCGGGCAGGTGGTGCGCGCCCGCGCGGGCGAACGCGACGCCTATGCCCCGATCGATACCCCCTTGGCCAGAGGCTCGAAGCCCGCCGACATCGCCCGGGGCCTGCTCGACGCGGTCGGAGGAAGCCTGCTCTACGTCGCCGATCTCGATGCCATCATGGAGGGGGCGGAGCCCGACCGTCGAAGCCTGGAGGCGGTGATGCGCACCTGCCCCGGCACGGTGCTCTGGGTCGATGCCGGTTTCGCCGATGCCTCGGGGGTCGAGCGTTTCATGGCGAGCGGGCTCGGCCGTCCGGTGATCGGCAGCGAGAGCCAGCGGGATGCACAGTTGGTGCGAAGGCTCGGCGACCGGGCCGTGCTCTCCCTCGACAGCCGGGGCGATGAGCGGCTCGGGCCGGAGGCATTGCATGACGACGCCCAGATCTGGCCGGGCGATGTGATCGTGATGACGCTGGCCCGCGTCGGCACCGGCACGGGGCCCGACCTAGCCGGGATCAGGCGGGCCGTCAGCCTCGGAGCGGGGAAGTCCAGATCGGAATGGCGGGTCTACGCGGCCGGGGGCGTGCGGGGGCCGGAGGATATCGACCGGTTGGCGGAAGCCGGCGCGGCCGGGGCCCTCGTCGCCTCGGCGATCCATGATGGGCGCCTGCGCTGACGGGAGCCCAAACCCAAAAAGAGAAGGGGACGGCCGAAGCCGTCCCCATCCCGTTAGCGTCCAAGGAAGATCGAAGCCAGTCGCTGGAGCAGACCCCGCGGTGCGGGCGGAGGCTCGCTCTGCCCAGGACTGCCTCCGATCTAATTGGCGGCGAAGGGGTGCGTCGCCGACTTGCGCTGCTCGGTCACCGTCTTCGCGGTCGGCTCGCCGTTCACGGCGCGCTGGATCGACAGCTTGGTGGCCTCGTAGTTGTACTTCTGGATCTTGGCGTCGTCGGCCGCTTCCCAGTGGATGAACACGCCAACCAGCACGAACACGTCGTCGGCCTCGTCAGCCGGGATGATGCCCTCGGCAACGGCGTCCTGAACGGCGAGCGCGACGCCGTGCTGGGCCGGGCCGAACATCTGGACGGCCTGACGGGCGTCGTTGATGGTGACCTTGTTGAACATCAGGGTGTTCGGCTTGGCCGGCAGGTTCGGCGCGATCACGGCGAGCAGGCTGGTGAAGCCGTGCTTGTTGTTGACCAGGCCGTTCGCGAAAGCGGTCTCAGCCGCCGAACCGCGCGGTCCGATGATGAGGTCGATGTGGGCGACCTCGTTGCCGTCACCGACGAGGGCTTCGCCGACCTGAAGCTTGTTGATCTTTGCCATTCGGGGTCTCTCCCTGGATTCCTGAAAAAAGGCCCGCCCTGAGAGGAGGCGAGGCCTGGAAGCCATCCTTGTTCGCGGCGCCCGGCAGGGGCCGAGCCGGTTAGCCCGGACAGCGGCGCGGACCCTACAGCGGGCTTCCGCGCCGAACAACCCGCGCAAGGCCCTGAAATCGGCGATTTTTTGGACGCCGGGGGGCCTTGACGCACGAGGATTCCTCCTGTCTCGCGCGCAGACTCACGAAGTCTCGCCACGGGCGGCGAGCAGCGCGTCGAGAAATAGGGTCGCGACGGTGAAATCGGCGCTCGTGCCGGGGTTGAGACCAGCCTCCTTCAGCTCTCGGTCATAGGCCAGAAGCGCCTCGACCGGAGCCTCGGCGAGATCGAGCCGGGCGAGCCGATCCCGCGCCTGCGCCCGCACCGCCTCGGCCCGCTCGGGGCCGTGTTTGCGGACGATATGGCTGTCGGGCACGCCGGTGAGATAGGCGAGATGAACGGCGGTGGTGGTCCAGGGCGGCGCGAGCCCTCGCGCCCGCGCCGTGGCGAGCGCGGGAAGGCCGATCTCGACCAGATCGCGAAAGCCATCCGTATAGGCACGGGCGATGCGATCACGGGGGGCCGCCTCCGCCATCGCCGCGAGCAGAGGTGGAACGGGTCCCTCGGCGGCCACATCGTGGCGCGCCGCCGTGCCGAGGCCACCGGGATTCGCCCGGCGGATCGCCGCGAACACGTCGCGGGAATCGGTGTCGTCAAAGCCCTCCAGCACCGCCCGGAGCCGCTCGGCGAAGGGGCCGGCCTCCTCCGCCGCGCGGGCCAGGGGGGCGCAGAGGAGCAGGATGCCGAGATTGGTGTTTTGGCCGACGGCGGCGAAGGTCGCCTCGACACCGGCCCGTACCCGCCGCCCTACCCGGGCGCCCGCCTCCGCCAGGGGCGGTGCCGAGACCTCGGCGCTGGTGACGAAATCGGCCACCACCATGCGGTGACCGGCGGCGAAGCCATGCACGTTGCCGGGCTTCAGCGCGTCGAGTTCGGCGAGACAGGCGGCGCGGTAGAGATCGGCCAACGTCGCCGCCGGCAGGCCGAAGGGCGGTGCCAGCGGATCGGAGGGCGCCGCCCCGCTCATCCGAGGGCCGAGACCAGCCGCGGCGGGCGGGCCGCACGGACCGTGTTCAGGAAGCCGCGGGCCACCGCGCCGGCAATGTCCACCTCGGTCACCTGCTGCAAGCCGGACCAAGCGGGCATGGAATTCACCTCCAGGATCTGGAAGCCGCCCTCCCCGTCCTCCACGAGATCGATGCCGGTGTAATCGACGCTGATTGCGGCAGCGGCGGCCTCCGCCATCTCCGCGGCGCGGGCCGGCACATCCCAGGCGAAGGGGCGGCCGCCCCGGTGGACATTGGTGATCCAGCCGTCGCCCTCGCGGATCATGCCGGCGATGGCCCGCCCCTCGCAGACGAAGACCCGATAGTCGCGCCACAGCCCGTCGGCGCGCGCAACGTAGCGCTGGAGATAATAGACGCCGCTGACCTCTTCCTGAGCCGGCAAATCCTCCGGCTTTTCCAGAAGCATCAGACCCTCGCCTTGGGAGCCGAACAGGGGCTTGAGCACGATCGGCTTGCCCGGCCGCGCCTCGCGGGCGACGATCTCGGCGGCCGCCTCGCGTTTCGAGACGACGAAGGTGTCGGGCGTCGGCAGGCCGGCGCGATCGATCAGGAGGGAGGTCGCAGCCTTGTCCACCGAGCGCTCGATGGCGCTCGGACTATTCCAGACGCTGACTCCGGAAGCGACCAGGGCGTGGAGCACGCCGAGCCGCATGGTGGTGGCTTCGAAGGTGCCACCGGCGATGGTGCGCAGCAGCACGCCATCCGGCAGCCCGTCCTCGAAGCCGGGGACGCGCAGGGGCTCGCCGCCCCCCGTCACCACCGCCACATCGGCCAGCGAGAACAGCACCGGCTCGACGCCGAGCCCACGCAAGGCCTCCCGCAGCCGTGCCTTGTGCCAATTGCCGTTATCGGCCGCGAGCCCGATGCGCATATGCTCTTTTTCCGTTCTTCTCAGCGCCTGTTCGACCGACTTGTTCGGGCGTTCATGACGGCCCTCATGCTGAGGTGCCGAGCGAAAGCTCGGCCTCGACGCACGCCGGAACGACCGATCCTGTGGCACCGAACTGCTGGAATCCACGTCGCGGCGTGCTGCGCGGCTGCTGACGCAGCAGCTCAGCATGAGGAACGAAGAGTTTGCCAGAGCACTCCGGCCGAATCGGCCCACGGCGACCCTCTCCCGTTGCGGGAGAGGGTCTCACTTCGGCGCCTTACGCGAACGAGGCGTCCACGAGCTGCGGCTCCAGCCGGCCGCCGCGGAAGGTCTTGCCGGTCTTGACCGAGGTGACGATGGCCTCGGCCGGCGAGAACAGCGCCCCGTCGATCTTGTAGAAATCGCCGTTCACCCGCGAGAAGATCTCGGCGAAGGGCGCGCCGTGATCGGCGGAGGTCGTGGAGGGGAGCTGCTCGGCGAGCTGCTTGGCATCGGCGTCGTCGGCATCGACGAAGAGCTGCACCCGGCCGCCATAGATGATGGCGTCGTTGGTGCGGCCCATGGCCTGGATGAAGTCCGGATGCTGCGGCGAGAGCGGGGCCGAGCCGATGCCGTCGAGGATCTTGTGCAGATCGAAGCCGACGGTGTGGGCCTTGTGCAGGGCCACTTCCAGCACGCGGGCGACGACCTGGGTCGCACCGGCGAGGCTCTGGGTCGGGGCGTAGATGAAGGTGACGTTCTCGGCCGAGACGCCGGTCTCGCGGGCGACCTTGTTCACCACCGAGGCCGGCGGGGCGCTGGCGGATTCGAGGACGAGGGCGGTCGCCGTCGCGTTGTCGCGATAGCCGAGCTCCTTATAGAGCTCCTCGACCACCGCCACGGCGCGGCCGGGGCCCGAGCCGAGGGCGAAGAAGCCGGAATCACCCTCCTCATCGGCGAGGCTCCAGCCGGCATACTGGCTGCCGAGGCAGGCCAGCACCGGATCGGCGGAATGGACGACGACGGTGTAGGGCCAGGAGGCGATCGGGCCGGTCGGCGCGATGCTCACGGTGCCGAGACCTCCGAGGCAGATCTCGGCGATGCGACGGCCGGCCTCGATCGAGCCGCGGGCATTCGCCCCGGCATCGACCATGCGGGCGCCGTTCTCCTGGGTGACGGCGAGACGGAGCTTGGCCGCGTCAGCGACGAGGCTCTCGACCAGCGGACCCGCGAGGGCGTTCAGGCTCGGGGCGGTCGTGTTGGAACTCATGATCGTTCTCCGTCTCCTCCAGCAGGGCGCGGATCCTCTGAGTCCTCGCCCGCAATTCTCGTTTGACCGTGGTGGCGTCCGGCCCGGAGGCCGTCACCGTGCAGAACGGTGCGTCGCGCGCCACGGGGCTGCCCGCCCGCGGCCGGTCATGCACGTGATCGGGCCAGTCGAGCGGCGGCACCGCCGCGCAGGTCTGGGCCGCGTAACAGATCTCGGCGCCCGTCGCATCCGCCGGTATTGCCTCGATGGCAGGCATCCGGCCGAGCGCCGCCTCGATATGCTGGATCAGGAGCGGCGTCGGGCGCCGGTCGAGCACGTCGAGGGTCGCGCCGGGGCGCGGATTGATCTCGAGGAGCCACCAGCTTTCGCCCTCGACGAGGAGGTCGGCGCTGGCAAGGCCCGTCAGGCCCGTGGCGGCGGCGAGCCGGCCGACCGCCCCGGCGATCTCGGCGACGATATGAGCCGCCACCGGCCCCGCCTCGTCACGCCCCCGGGCGAGTGCGCCGGCATAGCGGAACGGGCGCGTGGGCGACGGGGCTTGCCATTGCTCGGTCAGCGCCAGCACCGCGATGCCGCGCCCATCGGACAGGAAATTCAGGGCGACGGCCGTGCCGGGCACCCGTGCCTGGAGGTAGTGGCCGGGAGCAGCATGGCCCGTGGCGCTGGCGCGGATATGCGAGCCGCCGCAGCCGCCCGCGCGCTTCACCAGCCACGCCTCCCGGTCAGCGACCGGGCCGGCGGTGACGGCCGGATGCGGAATCGTGAGCCGCGCGCACAGGGCGGCGAAGCGGAACGGATCCTTCAGGATGGCCACCGCTCCCGGACCGGCGCCGAGCAGGCGGTGATGGGCAGCGATGTCCGCGATGAGATCCGGCGCCCCCTCGAAGCCGCTGCCGAGCACCACACCGAGTTCGCCGCCGCCCGCCTCCTGCGACAGGGCCGCGAGCCCGCTCAGCACGCCTTCGCGGTCGCGCGCTCCAGCGCCGAAGCGGCCCGGCAGGGTCCGATAGCCCTGTGCCAGCGCCAGCGTGTCCTCGTCGCCGAACAGGTCGAGCACGAACGGGCGCAGGCCCGCCCGGCGCGCGGCCCGCGCCAGCGCCCGGCCGGATTGGGCGGCGACCAGGACCGCGCCGCCCTCCGAGATGTGGAGCGGGTTCAGGACAGGCTCAGCCGGCGATCTCAACGGCGAGCTTGTAGGCGTCGCGGAAATCGAGGCAGAGCGGCTCCTGCGCCTCCAGCATCTTCCGGAACAGGCGGCACTGGGTCTGGTACTTCACATTGCCGACCGCGAGCGCGCCGATGCCGACGCCCTTGCCGGTGGGCAGGGCCACGTCCTTGGCGTTCACGTCGATGCCGGCGATGCCGGCCGGCGGCACGGCATTGACGTCGGAGGCGACCAGCAGCTTGGGCGCGGATTCGAGATCCGTCGCCGTCAGGATCGAGACGCCGGCGGGGCCGGCCGAGAGGATCACGTCGGCATCGGCGATGGCGGCGCGGCGGGCCTCGGGCAGGGTGCCGTCGACGGCGCCGACCTCGATGCCGAAGCGCCACTTCATGGTGAAGGCGATCTTGGAGACGCGTTCCTCGCCGTCATGGCCGACGAGCACGCTCTGGGCGCCTTCCAGCGCGCCGATCACTGCGGCGACATAGGCGACCACGCCGGCACCGCCGAAGATGACGATGCGCTTGCCCTTGAGGTCGGTGTCGAACTTCGCCTTCAGGGCGCGGGAGACCTCGGCCACCATCGCCGCGCCGGTGGTGAAGGAACCGGCCGGATCGGCGAAGACGTGGTTGACGAAGGGCGGCACGAAGGCCTTCTTGGCCCGGTCCACCATGTCGAGCGCCAGCTCGGCGTTCTTGCCGCCGATGAAGATGCCGGTGCGCACGCCGTCCTGCGGCGCGCGGGAGAAGATCGAATCCTGCGTGAGCGAAACGACGTCGGCGAGATCGACATCGGTATAGGGGATGAGCGTCTCGAACCCGGCATCGATCGCCATGTTCACGTCGAACGGGCTCATGTGCTTGAGCGGCGTCAGCATGTGCAGGATCGAGCGGGCCATGATGTTCGTTCTCCCGTGATCGCGCCTTTTTGCGAGGCGCTTCAGGTGCAAAGCCGATTGGACCGGCGCTGGTCAAGCGCAGGTTTGGTGAAGGCTAGACAAGAAAAAATCTAAAAAGCGTCAATCGAAGCGCCGACATTGCGTCCGCGGGCGATGACGAAGCGCAGGCGGCCCGGCCGCTCCAAGGAGGCGACCAGCGCCTCCGCTTCTTTCTGCGAGGGCATCAGCGCGAAGCCGGTCGGCCCCCAGGAACTCTGCCCATAACCGGATATGCCGGCCTGGGCGATGGTGTCGAGCGCCTGCGCCACCGCCTCGCTGGCGTAGCGGCCGCCCTGATGCGGCGCGAAATGGTCGCCGATGCGCTTCTGGATCTCGGTAATGCCGGCACCGAACCCGGCGGGCTCGGCGGTCGCGGCCGCCGGCAGGATCTGCATCAGCACGATCCGGCAGATCTCCGCCGCTTCGCCGGCATCGAACAAGGGCAGGTCGCGGAACGCTTCCGTCTCACGGGAGCCATGCACACCGGTCATGGCTTCGTCGAGAATCAGCACGACGCGCCACTCCTCGGGATAGTTCAGCCGCGCGATCACCGGAGGCGGCGCGCCGGAGCCGTCGCGTCCACCGTCCACGATCAGGCCGCCCTCGGTGAAGGCGGCGAGCCCGACGCCGGAGCGGTTGCCGCGGTCGAGCACGTCGGCGAAGTCCGCGGGAGCAAACGGCCTGCCGTGCAGGCGGGCCAGCGCCGCCGCCACCGCCAGGGCAAGCTGCGTGCCCGAGCCAAAACCGGCATGGGCGGGAATCGCCTCCTCGATCTCGACCGCCACCGCGTCCGGCACATCGAGATAGGCGGCCGCCGCGAGCAGATTCGCCCGCACCCGCTCCGCCTCCGGCCCGGAGGCGGAGACGCGCTTGGCGGGCCGTGCCACAAGCTGCACCGCAGGCGCGTCGAGAGCCAGCCCGATGCTGCCGAAACGGCGCCCGAGACCACCATTGAGGTCGAGGAAGCCGAAATGCAGGCGCGCGGGCGCGCGAACCCGAACACCGGCCGCAGCGGGGCGGGGCATCGCGCTCACGGTCTCACCCGTCGTTTCCGGCACCTCGGCCACGGTCTCCCATCCTCTCGTCCGCGCCGCCGGCCGGCGGAAATGCCCCGGCTCGGGGCGGCCGGCTTCTCCCATGCGGCGGCGCCCGCGACAACCTCGTCCGAGTGCATCCTTTCTGTGCACCGCTCATGACATCCTCGCAGATGTCGGCGTCCCCGTCCCGCACGAGACGCCTGAGACGGTTTCCGCTGGACGGAAGCGGAAACCGTATCGGCAAGCCCGCGCGGCACGTGAGCGATGACGCCATCCGCTCTCCCGCAGGGATCGGCCGGATGGCGTATGAGACGAGACGATCCGGAAAGGCCCGCGATCCCGATCGGGGACGGTGGGGGACAAGAGGGCGGCACGAAAACCTTGACGCAAACTTCGCCGGGGGCTTGCGGGGCCCGGCACAGGAATGCAAAACCACCCCGCTCCCTTCGCGGAGCCGGTCCGAGCCCTTGCTGTCGAACCCGAGCCGGGATTTCGAGGTGACCGAGGCTCCACCAGGGGTGCCCGCAGCGCCCTTCGGACGTGACCGTCTTTCGCCCCGCCCACCACAGCGGGGACGCCCGAAGAAACGACGGTGAGGACGCATGACAGCCTGGGTGAAGGGGGGCGCGGCGGATGTGGACGCGGCGGTCGATGCCGCCGCCGATCTGCTCGCCGCCGCACGCGTGCCGGTTCTGGCCGGTCTGAGCGCCGAGGTATCCGCCCTGCGCGCCGCCTACCGGCTGGCCGAAACCCTCGGGGCCTCGCTCGATCCGGTCTCCGGCCCCAGCCTCTATGCCGAACTCGGCGCCCTGAGTGCCGGCGGCGCCATGAGCACGACGCGGGCTGAGACCATCGGCCGGGCCGATCTGGTCCTCGTCATCGGCAATCGCCCCTGGGACGGCTCGCTGATCGCCGAGATCGCCGCGGCCTCGCCGAGCCGAGGCCGCGCGGCGGGGGCCGAGCGGGCCCTGCTGTCCCTCGGCGGTCCGCAGAACGGCGCGATCCGCCACGTCGCCTACGCCACCGAGGCGGGCGGGCTCGCGGTGTCACTCGGCCATCTGCGCGCCTTCGCCAAGGGGCATCTCGCCGGTGAGGAGGCCTATGCCGATCTCGCCCGCCGCCTGTTCGCCGCGCAATACGGCGTGATCGTCTATGACGCGGAAGAGGTCGGCGAACTCGGCGTGGAGATGCTCCAGGGCCTGATCCGCGACCTCAACGAATCCACCCGCTTCTTCGCGCTCACCCTCGCCGACCCGTTCCAGGGCCGCGCGACCGTGCAGCTCTCCGCCTGGACCACGGGCCAGGCACCCCGCATCGGCTTCGGCCGGCACCAGCCGGAACACGATCCCTGGCGCTTCGACAGCGCCCGCCAGATCGCCGCGGGTGAGGCCGACGCCGCCCTTTGGCTCGCCTCGCTTCCGGCCCCACGCCCCGCCTGGCTCGGCAGCCTGCCGACCATCGCCATCGTCGGCGAAGGCTCGCCGGAAGCCGCGGGCGAGACCGCCGAGATCGTCATCACCGTCGGCGTGCCCGGCGAGAGCATCGGCGGCGCGCTCTGGAACGACCGGCGCGGCGTCATCGCCTATGCCGAGCCGAAAGGACCGCCGGCAGCGGCCGAGAAACTGAATGCGGCCGACGTGCTCGCCCGCATCCGTGACCGCCTCATCGAAAAGGGTGTCTCATGCTGACCCGTATCCATGGCGGACGGGTGGTCGATCCGACGGCCGGACGCGACGAGATCGGCGACGTCTGGATCGAGGACGGCCACGTCGTCGCCCCCTCCGACCACGCCCCCGACCGGACCATCGACGCCACCGGCTGCGTGGTGATGGCCGGCGGTGTCGAGGTCCACTCGCACATCGCGGGCGGCAACGTGGTGATGAGCCGCCTGCTCCTGCCCGATCTCTATGTCAGCGAATCGGCCCCCAATGGCCATCCCTTCGCGAATGCCGGCGGCTCGGGCAGCTGGATCGGCGCCAACTATGCGCGGATGGGCTACACCACCGCCGTCGAGCCGGCCCTGCCGCCCTCGAACGCGCTGGCGACCCATCTCGAACTCGCCGACATTCCGCTGCTCGACCGGGGCGGCCTCGCGGTGCTCGGCAACGACGACCACCTGCTCCAGATCCTGCGGGACGGCGAGGGCAAACACGCGGTCCGCGACCTGGTTCAGCAGACGCTGGCCCATGCGCGCGGCCTGGGCGTCAAGTGCATCAATGCGGGCGGCGCCTCGGCCTTCAAGGACGGCGTGCTGAAGCTCAGCCTCGACGACGAGATCCCCTGCTACGGTCTCTCGACCCGCAAGATCATGACCTCGCTGCTCGACGCGGTGGAGGAGATCGGCGTGCCGCATCCGCTGCACGTCCACTGCAACAATCTCGGCCTGCCAAGCGCCGACGATTCGCTGGTCGCGACGCTGGAAGCGGCGGAAGGGCGGCGCATCCACTTCGCCCACGCCCAGTTCTACGCCTACGGCGTGGCCGACCCCGAAAATCCGATGACCGGCGGCTTCCGCTCGGCGGCCGAGCGGATCAACGCGGCGATGGAAGCCCATCCCAACGCCACCTACGACGTCGGTCAGGTGGTGTTCGGCCAAACCGTGACGATCTCCCTCGACATCCTGCGCCAGTTCGGCGGCCGCAAGGGCGCCAAGCCGAAGAAGTGGGTGCTCTCGGCCGGCGATGCCGAGGGCGGCGGCGTGGTGCCGTTCCTCTACCGGCCGCGCGGCCCGGTCTCGTCGCTGCAATGGGCCATCGGCCTGGAGCTGATGCTGCTCTCCTCGAACCCGGAGCGCACCATCCTCACCACCGACCACCCGAATGGCGGCGTGTTCACCGAATATCCGCGCATCATCCACCTGCTGATGGATGCGGAGGAGCGCGCGAAGGAAATCGCGACGCTGCCGGCGGTCGTCGGCGAGCGCTCCGGCCTTCCGAAGATCGAGCGCGAATACACCTTCAGCGAGATCGCCCAGCTGACCCGCTCCGGCCCCGCCAAGCTGCTCGGCCTGACCGATCGCGGCCATCTGCGCGCCGGCGCCAAGGCCGACATCGCGATCTACCGGGACGACAAGGACCGCACGGCGATGTTCTCCCGTGCCAAGCTGGTGCTGAAGGACGGCCAGCCGATCGTCGAGGATGGCGAGGTCGTGGCCTGGGGCACCGGCAAGACGCTCAGCCTCGCTGTCGAGGCCGATGCTGGGATGACCAAGCGGGCGGACGCCTACCTGCAGGACCGCTTCGGCGCCGGGCTCGACACCTTCGCGGTGCCGGACGCCGCCTTCCCGGAGGAGACCGGGACGTTCGAAGACGTGGCCTGCCGGGCGTGATGGGCGAGGGTGATGGGACTAAATCGATGAGCGACCTCATCCTCAACGGCATCAAGGTCGAGGACACCTTCGCCGAAGCCTTCGACGTCGCGGGCACCGCGATCATCGTCACCAACGACACGCCCAAATGGGCGATGATCGCGGCGACGGTGATGACGGGCTTCGCCACTTCCGTGATCGGCTGCGGCGCCGAGGCCGGTATCGACGCGGAGCTGTCTCCGGACGAGACGCCGGACGGGCGCCCGGGCGTGCGCATCCTGCTGTTCGGCTTCGAGCCGAACGGATTGAAGGATCAGCTGCTCAAGCGCGTCGGCCAGTGCATCCTCACCTGCCCCGGCACCGCCTGCTTCGCGGGCGTGGACGGGCCGCACAAGATCAAGCTCGGCGGCGCGATCCGCTATTTCGGTGACGGCTTCGCCGTCGCCAAGCGCCTGCCGGACGCCACGGGCAAGATGCGCCGCTACTGGCGCATCCCGGTGATGGACGGCGAGTTCCTGTGCGAGGATTCGACCCGCGCGGTCGACGGCGCAGTCGGCGGCGGCAACCTGCTGTTCCTCGGCCGGGTCCATTCCGAGACGCTGAAGGTCGCCGAGATTGCGGTCGAGGCCGCCAAGGCGATCCCCGGCGCGATCCTGCCTTTCCCCGGCGGCATCGTCCGCTCCGGCTCGAAGGTCGGTGGCCGCACCAAGGGCATGATGGCCTCCACCAACGACGCCTATTGCCCGACGCTCAAAGGCCGGGCCGGCTCGGCGCTGCCGCCCGAATGCGGCGTGGTGCTGGAAATCGTCATCGACGCGCTGACCTCGAAGGCGGTCGCCGAATCGATGCGCGCCGCCCTGCACGCCGCCACCGAAATCGGCGCCCAGCACGGGCTCGTGGCGGTCACCGCCGGCAATTACGGCGGCAATCTCGGCCGGCACCACTACCACCTCCGCGATCTGTTGGAGAAACCCGCCGCATGAGCACCCTGAGACTGCGCGGGGAGCCGCAGGAGCGCGTCGACCTCCTCTCCATCACCCCGCTCGCCCTGAAGGCTTTGACCGAGGCGGAAGCCGGCAAGCTCGCGATCGGCACCAGCCGCCGCGGCCTGACCCTCGGCGATGTGTTCGAGATCAGCCTCGACGGCTCCGACAGCCTCGTGATCGAGGGCGGCTCCTCCCGGCTCGACCGGGTCGGCGCGGCCCTGTCCGAGGGCTCGATCCGGGTCGAGGGCGATGTCGGCCAGCGCCTCGGCGAGGGCATGGCGGGCGGCACGCTCACCGTCACCGGCTCGGCCGGCCCCTATGCCGCCACCGGCGCCACCGGCGGCACCATCACCATCGAAGGCGATGCCGGGGATTACGCGGGTGGCGCGGTCTATGCCGCGAAGGCCGGCCTCAACGGCGCGACCCTCGTCATCAAGGGCCGTGCCGGCGACCATCTCGGCGACCGCATGCGCAAGGGCCTGATCCTGGCGGAATCGGCCGGCGCCTTCGCCGCGTCCCGCATGATCGCCGGCACCATCGTCGTCTCGGGCGCCCTCGGCGACCATCCGGGCTACGGCATGCGCCGCGGCACCCTGATCGCGGGCAGCCACGGGGCGCTGCTGCCGACCTTCGTCGAGACCGGCACGCCGGATCTGGTCTTCACCCGCCTGCTCGCGCAGACCCTCAAGCGCCTCGGCGCGTCGCAGGTGAGCCTGTTCGGCGGCACGCTGCGCCGTTATTCGGGCGACCTCGCGACCCTCGGCAAGGGCGAGCTGTTCGTATCGGCCTGACCCGGCACGATTGTTCGGAAATCGAGACGGCAAGTCGCGGAAAAGTGGCTTGCCGACTTGCCGTTTCGTCCCACCTTGCCTCGGATCGAGGCGCAGGACACCGATTCCATCGCGTACCGGCCTCCTCTCGCTTGAGGCCGCGCGGATGTTTCTGCTCCTGTCGGTTTGCCTGATCGCACAGCCTGCCCAGTGTCACGAGGAGCGGATCAACCTCTCCTACGACAATCCGAACCCGTTCCTGTGCCTGCGCAATTCGCAGAGCACCCTGGCGGTGTGGCAGGAGCAGCACCCCGACTACCACGTGAAGAGCTGGCGCTGCGCCCCGAAGGGGACCCTGCCCAACGACCTGTGATGGGGCCTTCGTTCCGCAACGGACGGGCGGCTTGAGACGCTGCCCCGGCGGTGACATGGTCCCCCTGCCGCCCCTGCGGCGGAGAGGGAGATCATGCGCTCGCTGAAGGTCCGGTTCGCCCTGCTGCTCGGCGGCACCGCCCTGCTCGCCCTGCTGGCGGCGGCCGGCGTGCTGTGGTCGATCCGGCTGACCGAGAACGTCATCGAACGCACCCTGGCCGCCCAGCACCGGCTGGAATTGCTGACCGAATTGTCGGGTCGGCTGGCGCAATACGGTTTCGCCGCCATCGACAGCATCAGCAATCCGGAGGCGCCACCCGAGGCGCTGTCCGTGACCCGCGACCGGGTCGATGAGGCGCTCAATCATGTCGACGATGCCATCGGCAGCGGCATGGCGACCAGCGGCGACGCCGAGGATCGTATCCGTTACATCGCCCGCACCCGTCCGCTCGCCAATGTCCGTGCCGCCCGGGCGATGCTCGACCGCCAAGTCACCCTGGTGCGCCGGGAGAGCGATCCCGAACGCCGCAAGACCGCGATGCAGGGCGCGCTCAACGCCTTCGGCGCGATGACGGGGCCACCGCTCTCGCTGCTGATCGAGGCTGAGCGGCGCGGCATGATCGCCGGCTCCGAAGCCGCTCATACCCTGTCGCAGCGGCTCACCGCTGCCTCGCTCGCCGCCGCCGCCCTGGCTCTCGCTTTTCTGCTGGTGCTCTACCGCTCCGTGACGAGGCCGACCCTGGCCCGGATCGAAGAGGTTCGCCGCGCCGCCGGCGCCATCGGCAGCGGCGCCCTCGATACCCGCCTCTCGGTCGAGACGCGGGACGAGCTCGGCCTCCTGGTGGCCAACGTCAACCGCATGGCCGCCCGCCTCGCCCGGCGGGAGGGACGGCTCGCCGCCGACCGGGCCGCCCTGGAGGATACGGTGGAGGCCCGGACCGCCGACCTGCGGGCGGCCAATGAGCGGCTGGAGATGGTGGACCGCTCCCGGCGCCGCTTCTTCGCCGATGTCAGCCACGAGCTGCGCACGCCCCTCACCGTCATCCTCGGCGAATGCGACCTTGCTCAGAGAACGGCGGAGCGGTCCGGCGGACGGCCGGTGGATCACGGCCCCGTCTTCGCGACCATCCGCAAACGGGCCCAGCGCCTCAAGCGGCGGGTGGAGGATCTGCTGCGGGTCGCCCGCTCGGAATCGGGGCAGATCGAACTGGACCGGCGCGCGGTCAGCGCGGTGGCGGTGCTCGGCGATGCCGTGGACGGAGCCGGCTCCGAGGCCGCCCGGCGCCGAGTGGCGCTGGAGCTGGAACCGGGCCAGCGCGACATCGAGATCAATGCCGACCCGGAATGGCTGCGCCAGGTAATCGAGAGCCTGATCGACAACGCCCTGCGCCATGCCACCGGCCTGACGCGGATCGTCGTCTCCTTGAGCGAGCGCCAGACCCCGCAGGGAAGCCGCGCTATCGTCATCATCGAGGATGACGGCCCCGGCTTCCCCGGGGATGGCGAGGCCCTGTTCGAGCGTTTCCGGCGCGAGGCCCGCGCGGGTGAGACCGGCTTCGGGATCGGTTTGGCTCTGGCGCGATGGGTCGTTGACCGCCATGATGGGGCGATCAGCCTCGGCAGCGCCGAACAGGGTGGCGGAGCACGGGTGGTCATCGACTTACCGGCGCTCGATTACGCTGCCGTGACGGAGCGGAACGGGGCGGGACAGGAGAGGATCGGCGCCGCATGACGACGCGCGTATTGATTGTCGAGGATGACATCGACATCCGCGGCATTCTCGCCCGGGGCCTCGAAGCGGAGGGGTTCTCCGTCGGCGTGGCCGGCCGGGTCGAGGACGCGCTCAGTGCCGCCCGCGACGACGCGCCGGAAGCGGTGGTGCTCGACATCACCCTGCCCGATGGCTCCGGCCACGATGTCTGCCGTTCTCTGCGAGAGGGTGGCTATCCCGGCGCGATCCTGTTCTTGAGCGCCCGCGACGAGGTGCGCGACCGGGCGGAGGGGCTGGCGCTCGGCGCCGACGACTACATCGTCAAGCCTTTCGTGTTCGACGAACTGCTGGCCCGCCTTCAGACCCACCTGCTGCGCCGCCGCGAGGCGGACACGCCGCGCACCGTCTTCACCGCCGGCCGGCTGACCCTCGACGTCACCATCCGCCAAGTCAGCTTCGGTGAGGCCTCGGCCCGGCTCACCCCGCGGGAGGCGGAGCTGCTCGCCCTGCTGATGCAGGAGGTGAACCGGCCGATCTCGCGCGGCGAGATCTTCGACCGGCTCTGGGCCAGCCAAGGCGGCCTCTCCCTCAACGTGGTCGATGTCTATGTCGGCTATCTCCGCTCGAAGCTCTCCGATTTCGTGCGCCTCGGCGGTCCGGTGATCGTCACGGTGCGCGGCAAGGGCTTCATGCTCGACCTGCGCGGACAGGATTTCCGGCATTAAGGTTTCCGGCCCCGATTGCGAGACTCATCACGACCGGAGCCCCCCGCCATCCGGGCTGGGCCCAACGTCGTCCGCGCCTCGGCTGAGGTCGATGCGCGGGGCTTGCCCGCTCGCCGAAGGCATAACGACGCATCAGCGTCCTTTCCTCGACCGGATCGGTGCCGGAAGCCGCTCCATCGTCGCGGTGGGGAGGCCAGGGCGGGTGAGCCGCTTGCGGCGGAAGTCCAGGGCCGTTGTCACGCGATCTTGGCCTCAACCAAGCCGGAACTTGATCCGAACTTGGGAAGAAACGGCAAAGCAGCTCTTGCGGGACGGGCCGGAATTGGCGATATACCTCCGGCGCACGAAAACGAATGCGCCGTCAGTATCTTACGATCCTCTTAATCAAGACGGGTCGGGGATCCATGGCGTTCCATAATGTCGAGGAGAGACACCATGAAGTGGGCCGCCCCCATCGTTTCCGAGATCTGCGTCGGCATGGAAGTCACGAGCTACGAGTCGGCCGAGATCGACACCTTCAACTAAGGTGATCCGAGCCGGGTCGCAGGTCGCAGGCAGCAGCAGGGTCTCACCATGCATGTCGTGATCCTCGGCTCGGCCGCGGGCGGCGGCGTTCCCCAGTGGAACTGCCGCTGCTCCATCTGTTCCTTGGCCTGGGCGGGCGACGCCAGGGTCAAGCCGCGCACGCAGTCGAGCATCGCGGTCTCCCCCGATGGGGAACGCTGGCTCCTGCTGAACGCCTCCCCCGATATCCGCCAGCAGATCCAGGCCAACCCGCAGATGCATCCGCGGCAGGGCCTGCGCCATTCGCCGATTCAGGCGGTGCTGCTGACCAATGGCGACGTGGATCACGTCGCCGGCCTGCTGACCCTGCGCGAGGGCCAGCCCTTCACCCTCTACGCCACGCCCGGCATTCTCGGCTCCGTCTCCGCGAACCGCGTCTTCGACGTGATGGCCGCCGACGTGGTGAAGCGGCAGACAATTGCCCTCAACCAGACCTTCGAGCCGGTTCCCGGCCTCACGGTGACGCTGTTCGCCGTGCCCGGCAAGGTGCCCCTCTGGCTGGAGGATGCCGCGATGGAGATCGGCGCCGAGACCGAGACCACGGTCGGCACGATGATCGAGGCCGGCGGCAAGCGTCTCGCCTATATCCCCGGCTGCGCCCGGGTGACGGAGGATCTGAAAGCCCGCCTCGCCGGTGTCGATGCCCTGCTGTTCGACGGCACCGTGCTGGAGGACGACGACATGATCCGCGCCGGCGTCGGCACCAAGACCGGCTGGCGCATGGGCCATATCCAGATGAACGGCGAGACCGGCTCCATCGCCTCCTTCGCCGATGTCGAGATTGGCCGGCGGGTGTTCATTCACATCAACAACACCAACCCGGTCCTGGTCGAGGATTCGCCCGAGCGGGCGAGTATCGAGGCGCGGGGTTGGACGCTCGCCCATGACGGCCTGACCCTCGACCTCTGAGGGAGCCGCGCTCGGACTCACACGTCCTGTGAACCGGCACGGCCTGGAAATCGACCGCCAGACCGGATATATTTTGCACGATACAATCGTGCATCGGCCCCTGCCCTCGCGGGCATCGAGCCCCATTTTACAAAAGCTCCAGGAAACGCGACTCGAAGCCCGGGGAAAACTCAAACGCCATGACCGCCCAATTCCCGCCGCCCGTCCCGGAATCCGAGCCCCGCCTCCTGAGCCACGAGGAGCTGGAAGCGGCCCTGCGCGACATCGGCGCGCGCCGCTACCACAACCTCCACCCGTTCCACCGCCTGCTGCATGACGGCCAGCTCTCGAAGGATCAGGTCCGCGCCTGGGC
>DYYG01000014.1 GCA_020741775.1 Methylorubrum populi | reverse complement strand
GGACATCATCATCTCGGGCGGCGAGAACATCTCCTCCATCGAGGTCGAGGATGCCCTGTTCAAGCATCCGGCGGTCGCCGCCGCCGCCGTGGTGGCCAAGCCCGACGAGAAATGGGGCGAGACGCCCTGCGCCTTCGTCGAACTGAAGGAGGGCCGGGAGGTCGCCTCCGATGACCTGATCGCGTGGTGCCGCGAGCGGCTCGCGCCCTACAAGCTGCCGCGCCATGTGGTGTTCGGCGAATTGCCGAAGACCTCGACGGGCAAGGTGCAGAAATTCCTGCTGCGGGAGAAGGCGCGGGAGGAGTGATACGGGATCCGCTTGATGAAAGCGGTTCGCGTATCGGACAGCCCGCGCGGCGCCTGAGCGAAGCCCGGATCCGCCGTCCCGGAGGGATCGAACGGATCTGGTCGGAGCCCCGCTCACCCCACGCCGAGCTGACGCGCGGCGCTCATGATCGCCGTCATGCGGTAGGGTTTCATCACCAGCGTGCTCTCGCTCACCTGGCGGGGCTGCTCGGTGCTGTAGCCGGTCACGTAGATCACCGGCAGCGCCGGGTGGAGGTCGCGGGCGTGCTCGGCGAGGTCCCAGCCGTCGAGCTGGCCTGGCAGGCGGATATCGGTGAACAGGAGATCGATCGCCCGCCCCTCCTGGAGCAGACCATAGGCTTCCTCCGCCGTGCCGGCGCAGAGCACGGTGAAGCCCGCATCCTCGAACTCCATCGCCACGGCGTTGAGCAGCATCTCCTCGTCCTCGACGATGAGCACCGTCGGCTTGCCGGTCATCCCATTCCCCCTGTCGCGTCCCGAACCATCGTCCCGAAAGGTTGTCCCGAGCTTTCAGGACCGACGGGCGGAGCAAAAATCGCGCGTTCCGCCGCCGCTCAACCCGCTGCCAGGATCGGTGTCGGCGCCGAGGACGGCACGGGGCTCGGGTCCGTCCGTCTGGCACTCTCCTCAGCGTCCGCGGCGGCCTGTGCCGGGAAGGACAGGCGCACGGTCGTGCCGGGCCGG
Organism: Methylorubrum populi; assembly: GCA_020741775.1. GTDB lineage: Bacteria > Pseudomonadota > Alphaproteobacteria > Rhizobiales > Beijerinckiaceae > Methylobacterium > Methylobacterium populi_B. The sequence continues at coordinate 52,116 of DYYG01000014.1, read as the reverse complement.
TCTCCCTGCAGGATGACGGCGCTGCCGCCCGATTGCTGCGCGAAGCCGAACACTTGGCTGAGCCCGAGACCCGTGCCCTGCCCCAACGGCTTCGTGGTGAAGAACGGCTCGAAGGCCCGCGCCTCGATCTCGGGCGCCATGCCGGTTCCGGTGTCGGAGACCTCGACGGCGAGGCCCTCGCCCCCCTCATCGGTCCGCAGCGGCCGGGTGGCGATGGTGAGCGTGCCCCCCTCCGGCATGGCATCGCGGGCATTGACCGCGAGATTGAGGATCGCGTTCTCGAGCTGATTGGGATCGATGTTCACCCGCGGCAGGTCCGGGGCGAGGTCGGTCGCGAGGCGGATCCGGGAACCGATCGTCCCGCGCAGGAAATCGGCGAAGGAGGCGATCTGGGCGTTCACGTCGGTGCTCACCGGCGAGAGCGGCTGGCGGCGGGCGAAGGCGAGCAGCTTGTGGGTCATCGTGGCGGCCCGCTCCGCGCCCTTCACCGCGTCGCGCAGGCGCGTCCGCAGCGGGCTGTCCGCGGGCAAGCCGCGCTCGACCCGGTCGAGATTGAGCAGAACGATGTTGAGCAGGTTGTTGAAGTCGTGGGCCACGCCTCCGGTGAGTTGCCCGATCGCCTCCATCTTCTGGCTCTGGCGCAGCAATTCCTCGGTGCGCTGGCGCTCGGCATTGGCGGCCTCCAGGGCGGCGAGGGCCTCGTCGCGCTCTCGGATACGGGCGCGCAGAGCCTCGTTGGCCTGCCGCAGCTGGGTGGGCGACGGCAGCGTCAACGCCTTCGGCATCAGGATCCAGAGCGCCACCGCCGTGCCGATCGAGGCCACGGCCGTGATGAGCTTGATGACCCCCTCAAGACCGTAATCCGGCACCCAGAGCGTCCAGATCGCCAGAAGATGGGTCGTGCCGCAGGCGGTGATGAAGACCGCGAACGACCAGAACATCCAGCCGAACACGATGTCCCGGCGATGGGACACGAAATAGGCGAGCCCGACGGGTATCGAGAAATAGGCGAGCGCGATCAGGCTGTCGGAGACGACATGGGCCCAGATCAGCTCCGGGCGCCAGAGCAGGCAGATGCCGTGGGGTGAGAGATTCTCGACCTCCCACAGCCGCCGCAGAACATCGAGCATGGCCTTCAACCCCTCGGCCGATGGGCGTAAGGCCCTGTCGCGCCGCTCGTGCGGCGCCGGTGATTCGGGATCCCCGGCGGGCGCGGCGCCTCTCCCCGATCTCTACGCGAGACACCAGTGGCGGCCAAATTTTAAGTGTTGCTTAACCCTGTTCGGCCCATCACCGAAGGTGGTTTTCGGGGGCGGGCTCGGGTGTCGGCGCAACGGGCGATCACGCAGATTGAGGCGTCGCAGGCCATGCCGGCCGACGTACCCCTGAGGCGCATCGGTCTCGGTGGCCTGCTGGCCGCCACCGCCCGGCGCCACCCCGACCGGATCGCGGTGATCGATCCCGCCGACAAGCCGGACTGGAGCGGCCGTCCGGCCATCACCTGGACCTATGCTGCCGCGTCCGAGATCGTGGAGCGGCTTGCCCGGGGCCTGCGCAGCTGGCGCCTGCCGCCGGGAAGCCGCATCGGCCTGTGCCTGCCGGGATCGGCCGAGAGCGCGCTGGCGATCCTCGCGGTGGAGGCCGCCGGCCATGTCGCCTGCCTGCTGCCGGTCTCCTGGGATGAGGACCGCTTGCTCGCTGCCGCCCAGGGTGTGGCGCTGAGCGCGATCCTGACCCAGGCCCGGCTCGGATCGGCGGCGCCGGCCGAGCGCATGTGCACCGTCGCGGCGAGGTATTTCGGGCTGCGCTACCTCGCGGCTTTCGGCCCCGATGTGCCGGACGGGGTGATCAATCTCGACCGCTTCGTGCTCGACGGTCCGGCCGAGGCCACGGCCGGCTCGCCAGCGCCTGCGGGCATCATCAGCTTCGTCGGCGGCGATCCCGACCGTCCGGTCTATCGCAGCGGTGAATCGGTGGTCGCGGCGGCGGCGGCCCATCTCGTCGCGGCCCGCGTCGCCCCGGCCGAGCGCATCCTCAGCCTGATCGGCCCGCACGACCTGCGGGGCCTCGTCACCGGATTGGCCTCCGCCCTCGTGGCGGGAGCGACGCTGGAGGCGATGCCGCTGTTCGACGGGGCAGCCTTCGCCGCGACCCTGCGCCGACCGGTTCCGACCCACCTCGTCGCCCCCGCCTTTCTCGAGAAGAACCTCGCCGGCCGGGATCTGCCGGCGGAGCTGCGGTCCATCGCCCTTGTCCACCGGGCCCCGGCCCGTTTTCCCGGCCGCAGCCGCGTCGTGGGCGGTCCGCAATCCCTGCGGCTCGACACGGTGATCGACACGATGGCCTTCGACGAGACCGCGATCCTGTCCGGTCGCCGGGGGAGCCCGGGAGATCTGGCCCTGGTTCTCGGTAAGCCGGAACGGCTCGCCCTCCCCCCGAGCCTGATGACCCTCCACAGGGGGGCGGATGGGCGAATCGCGTTCCGTGGCCAAGCCTGCGCCGCGACGACGCTGCAGCGCGGAAGCCCTCAGAACGCGCTCAACGAGATCTGGCACGACACGCCATATGCGGCCGTGTTGTTCGCCGGCCTCGCCACGGCGATCGAGGCAGCGGTCCCGTCCGAGGCCCTCGCCTCACCAGAAATTGTTGCAGTCGCGTAAGCCCGCTCCGGGCTGTCCAGGCCTGACCTGTCCCTTATGGTCAGCTCTTCCGAAATCCACTGCTTTTTCAGGGTTCTGGCGGTAAGCCTCGGAAATGGGCGAGTGGTCGCCGCAATGTGTGCGCTGCAGTTCATCGGCCCTTCATCCGAGCGGGCCCATCGTCGCGTCATCTGCATGGCTGGCGAACCAATCGTGGCCATGCGGGTTATCCGGGGTGCCCCTTCACACGGGGTGCGACATGGGGTAACGCTGAAGCTTATGGGTGCGCTGCAACAAGTGCTCGTCGTCGATGATGGCCGCCGTGCCGTCGACCGTTCTCTCGCGGCCGATCTCGCGGGGCTCGGCTATGCGAGCGTGACCGCTTCGATCGAGGCGGCGGACGACGTTCTCGCTGTGATCGCCCGGCCGGCGGCGATCCTTCTCCAGCTGTCGTCCAGCCCGAACCCGCAGACCGCCGCGCTCGCCAACCGGCTGCGCGAGCAGATGCGGGCCGGTGGCATTCCGGTGATCGACATGGACGATGCCGGGCCCCGGGCCGGCGCACCGGTCGATCTCAAAAGCCGGATCGGGCCTTACGTGCTCAACGAGCCGGAGCTTTAGAGTTTTCGCATAACGGGACGGTGACGGGCGGACCGATAGGTCCGCTCTTTTCCGTTCTGGGGAGGCGCCCTTGTTTCGAGAGGCGCCCTCCGGCTCGCCCCGAAGGGCGAGGCGTCACGCTTCGGCGACGATTTCGCTCTCTCGCACGGCCCGCTCCGCTGCACCCGAGCGGATGCGGTAGGAGGGTTCTCCGGTCGGATCGTCGGGCATGAGACGGACGATTTCGCTCACTGCACCGAAGCCCAGCCGCTCATCGGTGGGGGAGGCCTGAGCGCGGCGGACGCGCTGGCCGATCTTGAACTTGTGCGTCATGGGTGTCTCCGGGATTGTTTCCGGGCCCAAGCCAGGGCGGGATCGCGAACCGGGCGAGCCGGTTCGCGGAAGGAGCCGTCAGCGCCGCAGCTTGATCTTGGCCTTGCGGGCGGCGTAGCGGGCGTCCCGCTCTTCCTTCTGCTTGGCCTGGGCGAGGCGGGCGCGCTCGGCAGCGGCCTCGATCTCGGCCGCCTTGCGGGCCGCTTCAGCCGCGCGCTCGGCGGCGGCGATGGCGGCCAGCCGCTCGGCTTCGAGGCGCCGCTGCGTTTCACGCTCCTTGGCCCGCTCCTCGCGGGCGACGATGATCGCGCGGCGCTCCGCCTGGCGCGCCTGCACCGTCGGGTCGTCGTTGCCGGGACGGGCACGGAAGCGGGTGAGCATGGCCTCGCGGGCCGATGCGGAGGTCTGGCGGCGGTCGTCGAACGAGTTCTGTTTGCTGAAGCTCACGGAGTGTCCTTGATCGTGCCGGGCCGAGGAGAGGGCGCGCGGCAAAGAATAAGCAAAGCCGCCCCGGATGGAGCGGCTTCGATGGGGTCAAGCCTGGATCAGGCGACCTGGAGCTGCCCGGCCGACTGCTTGCCGGAGCGACGGTCGGTCTCCATCACGTAGGAGACCTTCTGGCCCTCGGTGAGGCCGCGCAGACCGGCGCGCTCGACGGCGGAGATGTGAACGAACACGTCCTTCGAGCCGTCCTCGGGCTGGATGAAACCGTAGCCCTTCTGCTCGTTGAACCACTTTACGGTGCCGGTATCCATCGTATGCGTCCTTGTCTCCGCAGGGTGCAGGCAAAATACCCTTGCGCCGTGCGGCGCCGGGTTATTTCGTTCAACCGATTACGAAGGAAAATGAGAACCGCCCTGCGGAGGCGTCACGGCCCAGAAAATCCGGCCTCGCATCGATGAGAACAGAGATGCGACTCGAATGGAGCTTTATCAAGGCCAATTTTTATTTTCACGGGCCGAGACGATCTGGCCGGCTGCTGGCGGCGGCCGGCATCCAGGGGGATTTTTCAACGCCGGGCGTGGGTTGAGGGAGGCGTGCTCGCCTCACGCCGCCTTCTTCGCCCGTTTGGCAATCGTGACCAGCCCCCGCATGATCTGCGTCGTCTCCTTGAGCCGCCTCGGGATGGTATCAAGTTCGCGGATGAAGACGACGCTCATGTCCGGCCGCACCTTGGCGAAGGAGCCCTGCTCCACGACCATGGCGGCGAGGCCCTGCGGGTTGGCGAAGGAGCGGTCGCGGAAATGCACCACGACACCCTTCGGGCCGGCCTCGACCTTCTCCACATTGGCCTCGCGGCACAGGATCTTGATGGTGACGATCTTCAAGAGCTGCTCCACTTCCGGCGGCAGCGGCCCGAAGCGGTCGATCAGCTCGGCGCCGAAGCTCTCCATCTCGGCATCGTCCTCGATGGTCGAGAGGCGCCGGTAGAGGCCGAGGCGGACGGTGAGATCCTCGACGTAATCCTCCGGGATCGTGACCGGAGCACCCAGCGCGATGGTCGGCGACCACGCCTCCTCCACCGGCTCCTCGATGCCCGCCTTCAGGGCGGTCACCGCATCCTCCAGCATCTGCTGGTAGAGTTCGTAGCCCACTTCCTTGATGTGGCCGGACTGCGCGTCGCCGAGCAGGTTGCCGGCGCCGCGGATGTCGAGATCGTGGGAGGCGAGCTGGAAGCCGGCGCCGAGGGTGTCGAGGCTCTGGAGCACCTTGAGGCGCTGCTCGGCCTGGGCGGTGAGCTGGCGGTTGGCCGGCGTCGTGAACAGGGCATAGGCCCTGGCCTTGGAACGGCCGACGCGGCCGCGCAGCTGATAGAGCGCCGCCAATCCGAACATATCGGCCCGGTGCACGATCAGGGTGTTGGCGGTCGGGATGTCGAGGCCCGATTCGACGATGGTGGTCGAGAGCAGCACGTCGTACTTGCCCTCGTAGAAGGCCGTCATGACGTCCTCGAGCTGGCCCGCCGCCATCTGGCCGTGAGCCACGGCGACGGTGACCTCGGGCATCTCGGTATCGAGGAATTTCTTGACCTCGGCCAAGTCCTCGATGCGCGGCACCACGTAGAAGGACTGGCCGCCGCGATAGCGCTCGCGCAGCAGCGCCTCGCGGATCAGCAGCGGATCGAACGGCGTCACGAAGGTGCGCACCGCCAGCCGGTCCACCGGCGGGGTGGCGATGATCGAGAGCTCGCGCACGCCGGTCATGGCGAGCTGGAGCGTGCGCGGAATCGGCGTCGCCGAGAGGGTGAGCACGTGCACCTCCGATTGGAGCGCCTTCAGCCGCTCCTTGTGGGCCACGCCGAAATGCTGCTCCTCGTCGACGATGATGAGGCCGAGATCCTTGAACGCGACGTTCTTGGCCAGAAGCGCATGGGTGCCGACGACGATATCGACCTTGCCCTCGGCCAGCCCCGCCCGGTTCTGGCGCTGCTCGCCGGCGGAGACGAAGCGCGAGAGCTGGGCGATGTTGATCGGCAGCCCTTTGAAGCGCTCGACGAAGGTCCGGTAATGCTGGCGCGCGAGCAGGGTGGTGGGCACCACCACCGCAACCTGCTTGCCGGAGATCGCCGCCGCGAAGGCGGCGCGCAAAGCGACCTCGGTCTTGCCGAAGCCGACATCGCCGCAGACCAGCCGGTCCATCGGCCGGCCGGCATTGAGATCATCCAGCACCGCGTCGATGGCGTTGGCCTGATCCTCGGTTTCCTGGAAGGCGAAGCGAGCGGCGAACTCTTCGTAGAGGCCCTCCGGCGCCTTCAGGCTGGGGGCTGGCTTCACGAAGCGGGCGGCGGCGACCTTGATGAGTTCGCCCGCCATCTCGAGGATGCGGCGCTTCATCTTGGCCTTGCGGGCCTGCCAGGCCCCGCCGCCGAGACGGTCGAGGGCGACCTCCGAATCCTCGGAGCCGTAGCGGGTCAGAAGCTCGATATTCTCCACTGGCAGCAGCAGCAGGCCGCCGGCATATTGCAGCTCCAGGCAATCGTGCGGGGCACCGGCGGCGGTCACGGTCTTCAGCCCGACGAAGCGGCCGATGCCGTGATCGGCATGGACCACGAGGTCGCCGGGCTGGAGCGCCTGCACCTCCAGGATGATGTCCTGCGGGCGCTTCGACTTGCGCTTCTGGCGCACCAGCCGGTCGCCCAGAATGTCACCCTCGGCCACCACCGCGAGCTTGTCGAGGGTGAAGCCGGATTCCAGGCCCCAGACCGCGACCGCCACGTCGGTGCCGCGCTTCAACGCGTTGACGGCACCGAAGGTGTTGATCTCGATCGGCTTCTTCAGCCCGTGGTCGGTCAGCACACCGCAGAGCCGGTCGCGCGAGCCGTCGGACCAGGATCCGAGGATCACATGATGCCCGGAGGCCTGCAGATCGCGGATATGCGCCACCGCCGCGTCGAACACGCTGGCCGCCTCGTCGGCGCGCTCCGGCGCGAAGTTGCGGCCGGCCTTGGCGCCGCAATCGATCACCGCCCGCTCATCCGAATCCGGCTGGGCGAAGGGGGTGAGCCGGGCAACCGTGCCGGCCTCGACCTTCCCCTTCCACTCGTTGGGGGTGAGATAGAGCGCGCGCGGCGGCAGCGGCTTGTAGGGCGCGACGCCCGCCTGCGGGTTCTTCAGCGCCGCCTCGCGGGCCTGGAAATAGTCCTGGATCAGGGAGAGCCGCTCGGCCGCCGCCTCCTCGACCTGCGGGTCGAACAGCATCGGCACGTCGCCGAGATAGTCGAACAGGGTGTCGAGGCTGTCGTAGAACAGCGGCATCCAGTGTTCGAGGCCGGCATAGCGCCGGCCCTCGCTCACGGTCTCGTAGAGCCGGTCGTCGCGGGTCGCGGCGCCGAAGCTCGACAGATAGCCCTGGCGGAAGCGCCGGATCGTCTCGGTGGTGAGCTGCACCTCGCTCATCGGCACCAGATCGAGGGAGCGCAGGGATCCGACGGTCCGCTGCGTCTCCGGATCGAAGGCGCGGATCGACTCGAGGGTGTCGCCGAAGAAGTCGAGGCGGATCGGGTTCGGCAGACCGGGCGGCGACAGATCGAGGATGCCGCCGCGCACGGCGTATTCGCCGGTATCCCGCACCGTTCCCGTGCGCAGGAATCCGTTGGCCTCGACCCAGGCCACGACCTTGTCCATCGGCACCACGTTGCCGATCGCCGCCGAGAAGGTCTCGACCGCCACCCGGGAACGCGGCGGCACCCGCTGCACCAGGGCGTTGACGGTGGTGCAGAGGATGCGCGGCTTCTCCTCGGACGAGCGCGAGCGGGTGAGGCGCGACAAAGCCGTCATGCGCTGGGCGGCGATGGCGCCGTTGGGCGAGACGCGGTCGTAGGGCTGGCAATCCCAGGCCGGGAAGCTCATCGCCTCGATCTCGGGGGCGACGAATTTCAGCGCGTTCTGGAAGGCGTTGGAGCGGCCGGAATCGCGGGCGACATGGACCAGCACCGCCGGCCCCTCGAACGAGCCGGACAGCGCCCGGGCCAGATCGGCCGCCACCAGGGCGTCGAAGCCGTCGGGGACGCTGGCCAGGGTCGGGCTGTCGCCGCGCTTGATCGCGTCGAGCGCCTTGGTCAGCGGCGCCGATTTCGGCAGGGCGAAGCGGGCGGTCTGCGGCTTCGGTGCCGGGGCGGTCGGCTTGGGAGCGGCTTTGGATTGAGGCTTGGCCATCGGGCGTGATGTATCAGGGGCAACGGGTCGGGACGGGGTGTGGATCGGCCTCGATCCAAACCATTCCCCTCATCCCGAGGTGCGGAGCGAAGCCTCGAAGGAGGACTTTCGGAGATCGCGCGGTCTCCGAAAGTCCTCCTTCGAGGCCCGCTCGCATGGGCACCTCAGGATGAGGGGGCGCGTGTGAGGTGGGGCGCCGATCCTCGTTTCAGGAGTGGATCGGCGCGTCGTGCTTATGGAACGCCTTGAGCCGGCGATAGACGGCGGTGTCGTAATTCTCCGGCGTCTCGGCCTCGCCGGTGAGCCAGCGGAACAGGTCGCGGTCGGGCACCTCGATCAGCGCCTCGAACTCGGTCAGCTCCTCCTCCGAGAGGTCGCCGATCTCGGAATCGGCGAAGCGGCCCATGATCAGGTCCATCTCACGGATGCCGCGATGCCACGCCCGGAACAGGGTGCGGCGGCGGCGCGGGTCGAGGTCGGCGCTAGTTCGGGTGGTGCCGGACATGGGCGGTCCCCTGCGAAAGTCTGCAACAGGCATGTAGAGGGGCGTGCGGCCGCGGGCAAACGGCGTCGGCGCATGGCCTGCGCATGGCCTGCGCTTGTGACGAGATGTCATCCGCAGGCCCATGGGCCGTGGTGCGAAGCGCGGGCGTGATGCGGCGAGGAAAGCCGGGTATACGGGGCCCGCACCTCGCTCGGCTCGAAAGGCCCACGACCCCGGTCACATGACCTCGGAACCCAGCCAGACCCTCGGGCACCCCGCTTCGGCCCCTCCCCGCTCCGCCGAGGATGAGGCCGCCGGCCTCCGCCCCAGCATCCTCGACCCGCTCTTCGCTCCCGCCCGTGGCCTGCCCGGGGTCGGCCCGAAGATCGCGCCGCTGATCGAGAAGCTGCTCGGCTCCGAGGAGCGGCCGGCCCGCGTCGCCGACCTGCTGTTCCACCTGCCGCAGAGCGGCGTCGCCCGGCCGCTCTGCGGCTCGATCCGCGACGCGCCGACCGGCGAGCCCGTCACCCTCGGCGTCACCGTGGTGGCCCACCGGCCGCCGGGGCTGGGCAAGCGCGCCTTCCGGGTGCTGGTGGAGGACGGCACCGGCGATATCAGCCTCGTGTTCTTCGGCATGCCGCGCGGGCGCATCGAGAAGATGCTGCCGATCGGCGCCCATCGCTACGTCTCGGGCCGGATCGACCTGTGGGACGGCTTTCGGCAGATGGTGCATCCCTCCCGCATCCTCGACGAGGCCGGGCTCGCGAGCCTGCCCGCCGTCGAGCCGATCTACGGCGCGACCGAGGGGCTGACCTCGCGGGTGATCAGCCGCATCGTCCATGGGGCGCTCGACCGGCTGCCGGTGCTGCCCGAGTGGCAGGATGCGAGCTTCCTCGCCCGCAACCGCTTTCCGCCCTTCGCCGAGGCCCTGCGCATCGAGCACCGCCCTGAGGAGGCGCCCCCTCCCCCGGTCGAGGGGCAGGCCCCGCCGGCAAGCCCCGCCCGCAAGCGCCTCGCCTATGACGAGCTGCTGGCCTCGCAGCTCGCCCTCGCCCTGGTGCGCGCCCGCCAGCGGCGGAAGGCCGGCCGGGTGAATGCGGGGGGCGGGCATCTGAAGCAGCGGGTCGAGGCCGCCCTCCCCTTCGCCCTGACCGGCGCGCAGGCGCGGGCGGTGGAGGAGATCCGCGCCGACATGGCCTCGGAGCAGCGGATGCTGCGGCTGCTCCAGGGCGATGTCGGTTCCGGCAAGACCGCGGTGGCGCTGCTGGCCATGGCCTCCGCGGTCGAGGCCGGGCGTCAGGCGGCGCTGATGGCCCCGACCGAAATTCTCGCGCGACAGCATTATGAGCGGCTCGTGCCACTGGCCGGGGCCATGCGCCTGCGCCTGCTCACCGGCCGCGACAAGGCCGCCGAGCGGCGGGCGACGCTGGCGGATCTCGCTGCGGGCGAGATCGACATCGTGGTCGGCACCCATGCCCTGTTCCAGGAAGCTGTCGCCTTCCGCGATCTCGGCCTCGCCGTGGTGGACGAGCAGCACCGCTTCGGCGTGCATCAGCGCCTGGCCCTGGGGGCCAAGGGTGAGGCGGTCGACATCCTGGTGATGACGGCGACGCCGATCCCCCGCACCCTGGCGCTCACCTTCTTCGGCGACATGGATGTCTCGGTGCTCGACGAGAAGCCGGCCGGGCGCCAGCCGATCAAGACCATCACCGTGCCGGTGGAGCGCATCGACGAGGTGGTGGACGGCCTGCACCGGGCCCTGACGGCCGGTGACAGGGTCTACTGGATCTGCCCGTTGGTGGCCGAGTCGGAATATGTCGATCTCGCCGCGGCGGCCGAACGCTTCGACGATCTCAAGAAGCATTTCGGCGATCAGGTCGGCCTGATCCACGGCAAGATGCCGGGGCCGGAGAAGGACGCGGCGATGGAGGCCTTCGCCGCCGGTCGCACCCGCGTGCTGGTCTCGACCACCGTCGTCGAGGTCGGTGTCGACGTGCCGGAGGCCACCATCATGGTGATCGAGCATGCCGAGCGTTTCGGTCTGGCCCAGCTCCACCAGCTGCGCGGCCGGGTCGGGCGCGGCTCGAAGGCGTCCTCCTGCCTCCTGCTCTATCGCGGTCCCCTGGGGCAGGTCGCCAAGGCGCGGCTGGAGATGATGCGCGCGAGCGAAGATGGGTTTCGGATCGCCGAGGAGGATCTGAGGCTTCGCGGCGAGGGCGAGGTGCTCGGCACCCGTCAATCCGGCATGGCCGCGTTCCGCCTCGCCCGGCTGGAGAGTGACGGCGCCCTCTTGGAGGCCGCCCGTGACGATGCGCGACTGATCGTGGAGCGCGATCCCCGGCTCCAGAGCGAGCGCGGCCGGGCCCTGCGGGTGCTGCTCTACCTGTTCGAGCGGGAGGCCGCGATCCGGCTGATCGGGGCTGGCTGAACCCGGTTTCGTTCAGATTTCCGTTCAGAATCGCGGAAATCTGAACGGTGCATTCAGGAACCGATTGGCCGGGCAAAACGTCATAGGCCTGCGGCAACGCTGCGCGAGCGCGCGGCGATTTCGATGGAAAATCAACACCTTAAGTGGCGAAACTCAACTCTTGCCGAAGGGCGCGGACAGGCGCAACAACCGGAAATACCTTGTATCTGCCCCAATTGCCGCTTAACTGGAGATGAACGAACGGCCTCGTAGACCGGGGTGCCACTGGAAAAAAGGAGGATCGCGATGTCGATCGCACCGTTCCAACGCCTGCCGGGTTCCTCCGAGAATTGGGGAGCCGACGCGCTCTCCCTCGAACCTTGGCTCATGCCGATCTCGGACCGCGCCGCGCGCGACGAGGAGGCGACGGATGCCTTGGTGAAGGCGGTGCGGCAATCCTCTCGCCGGTTCTGGATCGCTGCGAACACGCTCTGTGCCGCCCTGGCCCTGCTGCTGACCGCCCAGATCGCCGCCGATTGGAGCGCGCCCGCTGCGCACCACCCCGCCGGGAATCAGGTTGCCCAGGCAACGCCGCCGACCATCGCGGTCGAGAAGGCTTCGCTGCAGCACTGACGCCGACTCGGGCGTCAGACTGAAGATCTACAGATCCTGGCGCGCCGGTTCCCGGCGCGCCTTTTCCGTTTCTGAAGCTTCGCCCTCGCTCGCCTGCATCTGCGCATGGCGCAGGCTGGCGGCCATGGCGTGCAGGCCGCCGCGGGGATCCTCCGGCTGGATCACGCCGGCCGACATCACCAACTTGGCGGCATCGTCGACGCTGATGCCGACCTCCACGATTTCCGAGCGCGGCAGGTAGAAGAAGAACCCCGTGGTCGGGTTCGGCGCGCAGGGCAGGAACACGCCGACATAATCCTTGGCCTCGCCGCCCTCCTTGGCCTGAAGCGCGCCCTGCACCTCGTTCGCCGCAGGCGCGGAGAGGAACACCACCGACCACGTCCCCTTCACCGGAAACTCGACGAGGCCGACGGTGCGGAACGAGGTGCCGTTGGCCGAGAACAGGGTCTCGAAGATCTGGCGCAGGCCCCGGTAGAGGCCGGAGATGACGGGGGTGCGGGCGAGCAGCACCTCGCCGAACTCGACCACCGAGCGCCCGACGAGGTTGGCGGTGAGGAAGCCCAGCATCGTCACCGCGACGAAGGCGATGACGAGGCCGAGGCCCGGAATCGAGAAGGGCAGGTAGTGGTCCGGCAGGTAGCTCGCCGGCACCAGCGGCTTCACCCAGCCGTCGATGAGGGCGATGAACCACCACGTGATGTAGGCCGTGATCGCGAGGGGACCCGCGACGATGATGCCGGTGAGGAAGTAGGTCCGCAGCCGCCCGCGTGCGCTGACGCGCGTCTTGGACGAGGCGGGCTCCGGAGCGTCCGGGATCGGCGAGAGGGTGGGCGCCACGCATACACCTCGGGAGGCGAAAGGGCGGGACGGCGGATCCGCTCCGCCTCCGGCTCTTCGGGGCAGAGACGTAGCGGCTGCGCACCGACGGCTCAAGAGCCGGACGTACCACCGGACCGGGGGCGGCCGTCATGGCTGCGTAAAATGGTTGGTGCGCGAGGCAACTTGATCGGAACCGGCGAGCCATTACCTCGCTGATGCCCGCAGTGGCTAAGGTTCAGGGAGAAGACGCGATGCACGTCACCATCGAGCAAGCGGAAAAGGCGATCGAGGCCGCCCGCGCCAAGGCTGTCGAACTCGGCACCCAGATGTGCATCGCGGTGGTCGATTCCGGCGGCAACCTGAAGGCGTTCCACCGCATGGACGGTGCCTGGGTCGGCTCCATCGACATCGCCCAGAAGAAGGCGAAGACCTCCGTGTTCTTCGGCATGAAGACCGGCCAGATCGGCCAGCTGTCGCAGCCCGGCGGCTCGCTCTACGGCATCGAGCACTCGAACCAGGGCCTCATCACCTTCCCCGGTGGCATCCCGATCGTGGATGCGGATGGCGAGATGTCCGGCGCCATCGGCGTCAGCGGCTCCTCGGTGGAGAACGACGACGCGGTGGCGCTCGCCGGCGCCAGCGCCATCGGCGATACCGAGCTGCCCGACCACCCCTGGCGGACCTGATCCGGGATCCGCTTGATCAGAGCGGGTTCCGTATCAGCAAGCCGGCGCGGCGTTTGAACGAAGCCCAAATCCGCCATCCCGTAGGGATCAGGCGGATTTGGTATGATCGGCTCGGGCGTCGCCGTCAGGCCGGTCTCCCGGCCTGACCCTCACTCCACCGTGACCGATTTCGCCAGGTTGCGCGGCTGGTCGACGTCTTTCCCCATGAAGACGGCGGTGTGATAGGCGATGAGCTGGATCGGCACCGCGTAGACGATCGGCGCCACCACCGGATCCACGTCCGGCATGGTCAGGGTCGCCATCGTCTCGAGCCCGGCATTGGCGGCGCCCTTGGCATCGCCCACCAGGATGATCTTGCCGCCGCGGGCGGCGACTTCCTGCATGTTGGAGACGGTCTTCTCGAAGATCGCGTCGTGCGGAGCGATCACGATCACCGGCACGCTCTCGTCGATCAAGGCGATCGGGCCGTGCTTGAGTTCGCCGGCGGCGTAGCCCTCCGCGTGGATGTAGCTGATTTCCTTGAGCTTCAGGGCGCCTTCCAGCGCCATCGGGTAGCTCGTACCACGGCCGAGATAGAGCACGTCGCGGGCCTTGGCGATCTCGCGGGCGAGGGTCTCGACTTCGTGTTCCATCTTCACCGCCTCCGCCATCAGGCCGGGCGCGGTGATGAGCGCATCGACGACCGCGCGTTCGCGGGCGGCATCCAGCGTGCCGCGGGCGCGCCCGGCGGCGAGCGCGAGGCAGAGCAGCACCGTGAGCTGGCAGGAGAAGGCCTTGGTGGAGGCCACGCCGATCTCGGGGCCGGCGAAGGTCGGCATCACCACCGAGGATTCCCGGGCGATGGTCGAGGTCGGTACGTTGACCACCGCCAGCGTGTGCTGACCCTGGGACTTGGCGTAGCGGAGTGAGGCCAGGGTGTCGGCGGTCTCGCCCGATTGCGAGATCACCAGCGTCAGCCCGTCCTTCTCCAGGGGCGGCTCGCGGTAGCGGGTCTCGGAGGCGACGTCGATCTCGACGGGCAGCCGCGCCAGGGTCTCGAACCAGTATTTGGCGACGAGCCCGGCGTAATAGGCGGTGCCGCAGGCGGTGATGGAGAGGCGCGACAGCCGCGCGAAGTCGAAGGGCAGCGTCTCCTGCAGGACGACCTGGCCACGCGCCATGTCGACGTAATGAGCCAGGGTGCGGCCGACGACCTCCGGCTGCTCGTGGATCTCCTTCGCCATGAAGTGGCGGTGGTTGCCCTTGTCCACCAGATAGGCCTGCGCCACGATCTTCTGGCGGGGCCGGCGCACGACGTTGCCGGAAAGGTCGCGGATCTCGGCGCCGTCGCGGGTCAGGATCGCCCAGTCGCCCTCGTCGAGATAGGTGATCTCGTCGGTGAACGGCGCCAGCGCCAGGGCATCGGAGCCGAGATAGGTCTCGCCCTGGCCGAAGCCGATGGCGAGCGGCGCGCCGTGGCGGGCGCCGATCAGAAAATCCTCCTGCCCGGCGAACAGGAAGGCCAGGGCGAAGGCGCCGTGCAGGCGCGGCAGCGCGGCTTCCACCGCCGCCACCGGGCCGAGGCCCTGCCCCATCAGATGGCTGACGAGCTGCGCCACGACTTCCGTGTCGGTCTCGCTCTCGAAGCGCACGCCCGCGGCGACGAGCTCCGCCTTCAGCTCGCGGAAATTCTCGATGATGCCGTTATGGACCACGGCCAGCCGCTCGGTGGCGTGGGGATGGGCATTGGTCTCGTTGGGGCGCCCATGCGTGGCCCAACGGGTATGGCCGATGCCGATGGCGCCCGAGAGCGGGGTCTGGACCAGCTTGAGCTGGAGGTTCGAGAGCTTGCCCTCCGCCCGGCGGCGGTCGAGCCGGCCGTGCTCCAGGGTTGCGATGCCGGCGGAATCGTAGCCGCGATATTCGAGCCGCCGCAGCGCCTCGATCATCGCGTCCGCGACCGAATCACGTCCGACAATGCCAACGATTCCGCACATGGCCGATCCTGAAGCCACCTAAAACGAGCGCCCGACCTCCCCGAAGGAGATCCTTGCCCGGCGCCGGCTCCCTGCGGTGCACAAGGACCGGGCCTTGGGCTTGGCGCGGATCAGGGCTTGTACGGATCACCGTGCCAGAAGGCCAGCGCCCAAGCGTAGGAGACAAGAGCGGGAGCGTTTCCGTCCCGCTTCAGCCCTCCTTGGCGTCAGTTCTTCTTGGCGTCACGGGCGGCCTTGGCCGCCTTCAGCGCGTCGCGCAGGGTCCGGGCCATGCCGTCGCGATTGGCCTGCCGGCCCCGCGCCACGGCCAGGGCGTCCGCCGGCACATCGCGGGTGATGACCGAGCCGGCGCCGACCAGGGCGCCCGCGCCGATGCTCACCGGTGCCACCAGGGCGGAGTTCGAGCCGATGAAGGCGCCTTCGCCGATCTGGGTCCGGTTCTTCGACACGCCGTCGTAATTACAGGTGATGGTGCCCGCCCCGATATTGGCGCCGGCCCCCACCTCGGCATCGCCGAGATAGGTGAGGTGCGAGGCCTTGGCGCCCGCATGCAGGGTCGCGTTCTTGATCTCGACGAAATTCCCGAGATGAACGCCCTCCCCGAGCACCGCGCCGCCGCGCAGGCGCACATGCGGGCCGATATCGGCGCCGTCCATCAGCCGGGCATCGTGCAGATGCGAGAACGCGCGGATGACACAGCGATCGCCGACGACCACGCCGGGACCGAACACGCAATGAGGCTCGATCACCACGTCGCGGCCGAGCACGGTATCGACGCTCAGATAGACCGTCTCGGGCGCGACCAGCGTCGCGCCGCCGAGCTGGGCCGCCCGGCGCAGGCGGGCCTGGATCGTCGCCTCGGCGATGCTGAGCTGGACCCGGTCGTTGACCCCCTGGGCCTCGTCCTCCGCCACCGCGACCACGGCCACGGAGAGGCCGTCACCGACGGCGAGGGCCACCGCATCGGTGAGGTAATATTCGCGGTTGGCGTTGTCGTTGCCGATTCGCTCCAGCAGCCCGAGGGCGTGGGTGCCGGAGAGAGCCATGAGCCCGGCATTCGACAGGCGGACCGTCCGCTCCTCCTCGGAGGCGTCCTTTTCCTCGCGGATCGCCAGCACGCGGCCGGCTTCCGTCAGTACGCGGCCGTATCCCGTCGGATCGGCGGCCTCGAAGGCCAGCACCGCGACCGCAGCCCCCTCGCGCAAGGGGGCGCGCAACCGCGCATAGGTCTCGGCGGTGATGAGCGGCGTGTCGCCGAAGGCCACGATCACGTCCCGGCCGCCCTCCAGGGCCGCGCGGGCGGCGAGCACCGCATGGGCGGTCCCGAGCCGCTCGGCCTGGGGATGGACGCCCGCGCCCGGTGCGAGACGCTCGATCTCGCGGGCGACGTCCTCCCGGCCGGGCTCGACCACCACGGCGAGGCGGGAGGCGCCCGCCTCCTGCACGGCGGTGAGCACGTGGCCGAGCATCGAGCGGTTGGCCAGGGCATGGAGCACCTTGGGCCGGTCGGAGCGCATCCGCGTTCCCTTGCCGGCTGCCAGCACGATGGCCGTGAAGCCCCCCGTCTCCGCTCCGTGGTCCGCGCCCGCCGCCATCGCCATCCGTTCCTGCCGCTTGCGTGTCTCTCACGGAACTCCCGCAGCGGCCGTCATGGCCAGGGAGGCTTCCGGGCATCGGGAGCTGTGTGAGGTCCACTGAATCGGTGGCCCGTTTAGCCGATCGGGCGGCGGGCGCGAAGACCGCCGGGCGGGGAACCGCACCGGGCCGGTGAGGTTCGCCCGAACAGCGGAGATTTCCACCCGCCGGAGGACCGCGCCCTTTGGACGATCTCGCCGCCGCCGTGGAAGCCCTTCCCCTGGAGGAGCGCCCGCTCAAGGTGCTCGTCATCGCCGGCTCCGCCCGGCGCCTTGACGGCTGTCCGGGGCTCGACGGCAAGGCGCGCTTCCTGATGCATCGGATGCTCGCCCGGCTCCCGGCCGCTTGGCAGGCCGACCATGTCGATCTCGGCAACGAGCATGGCAAGCCCAAGATCCAGGGCTGCAACGGCTGCGTCGGCACCGCGATGGCGCTCTGCGTCTGGCCCTGCAACTGCTACGGCCCGGACAGCGACCACCAGCCCGACCTGATGTGGAACGAGCGGCTCTATCCGCGGCTCGCCCGAGCCGATGCCTGGGCGGTGATCGGCCCGGTCTGGTGGTACGGGCCGACCACCAACCTCAAGGCGATGTTCGACCGCCTCGTCTGCATGAGCGGCGGCAACCCGCGTCCCGACCTGATCGACAAGAAGAGCACGCTGAAGGCGCAGGCCCTGGAAAAATCCTCGCTGTGGCCCGCTTTGACGCGAAACCACCTGGAGGGGCGCACCGCCGCCTTCTTCTGTTACGGCAACGAGGGCGGCAACGAACTCGATGCCGAGGGGCGCCCGCGCATTCTCTCGCACACGGCATGGTTCGATCCGGCGGAGGAACCCTATGGCGGCGAGGAGCGGCGCGCCTATCAGGGCCTCGTCTGGCAATGCCGCTACAGCGGCATCGAGGTGCCGGATGCTCTGTGGAGCCATGCCCGGACCGGGATCGGCCGGGCCTATGCCGACGATCAGGCCGACGACATGGCCCGCGAGGCGGCGGCGATGGCGGGTTTCGATGCCTGGGTCGACGCCTTCGTGCGGCACGTCGCCAGCAAGGGGCCCGTGCCGGGCACCGAGGAGGCGGAGCGGGGCGCGCAATCCACCACGTGAGTACGGTTTCCGCTCGATGGAAGCGGGAGCCGTATCGGCAAGCCCGCGCGGCACTTGAGCGAAGCCCAAATCCGCCATCCCGAAGGGGTCTACCGGATTTGCTATGAGACCGGCTCACCACGGCAGGCAGCGGATCTGCAGCAGATCCTCGGCGCTCAGCCGGGTGCCGAAGGCCAGGACTCGCCAGGCCGGCATCGTCGCGAGCCCGAGGCCGGCGGCGAGCAGGAGCCACGGGAGGAACCTGCGGAAACCGCCCTCCCCCGCGGCCGGCGCGGTGGGGCGCCTCATGGCCGCCTTCATGGCCGAAGAGCGGCGGGAGCCGCCGCGCTTCCTCCCGGGCCTCTCCCGCCCCTGGACCGCCGCAGCAGCCAGAGGCCCGCCAGCAGCATGGCGAGCCCCCAGGCCAGGAAGCCGAGATCCAAGGCGAGCCAGTGCTCCCGCTCCACCCGTTCGTTGACATGGTGGATGCCGAGCCATTGGTGATCGATCAGCCCCTCCACCAGATTGAACAGCCCCCAGCCGACCAGCAGGCTGCCGGCGAGCGCCCGGTTCGGCCAGCGCAGATGCCGCCCCCGCGCCCGGCGCCAGAGGAGGAACAGCCCCAGCACGACGAAGACGTAGGTGGCGCTGTGGAAGATGCCGTCCCAGAGGGTGTTGAGTTCGAGGTTCTCGATCGAGGTGATCGGGTACCAGGAACTCAGCATGTGGTGCCATTGCAGCACCTGATGCAGCACGATGCCGTCGAAGAACCCGCCGAGGCCGAGCCCGAACAGCACGCCGGCCGCGACTGGAACATCCGCCTCCGGCCTCGCGACCGTCGCGGCCCCCTCCTCTCGCCCCGTCATCGCCGCGCCCTCACGGCGCGCGGTAGGCGGAGCCGTCCTCGACCCGCGCCGGCTCCTCGACGTAGCGGCCCTGTTCGGGCACCGCGACGCGTTCGAAGTCCTGGGCCAGGGCGTCGAGGCCGCGGCGGAGTTCCGGGCCCTGGAGCGGCCGGCCGTGGCCGGTGATGGCCCGCTCGGGCCTGAGTGCGGCGAGGCCGCGCACCGAGCCGCCGGCGGCCGGCCAGTCCAGGGTGAGATACATCGGCGGCCCATGCACCTCCGGCTCCTGGGTGATCACCGCATAGGCCGATTCCTGGGCGGTGGTGACGAAGGCGTCCCCGGCGATCAGGCTGCCATCGGATTCCCGCCAGAACGAGACATGGCCCGGCGCATGGCCCGGCGTGTGCAGCCAGCGCCAGCCGGGCATCGGCGGCACGCTGCCATCGGCGGGCAGCAGGTGCAGCCGCGCGGACACATCGACCGGCTTCGTCGGATAGAGCGGTGCGATCCGCGCCATCAGCCCGCCGCCGACGCTCGGATCCGGCGCCGGATAGGCGGCGCTGCCGTCGAGATAGGGGCGTTCGAGGCCGTGGGCGTAGACGGGAGTGTCCCACTCTTCCGCCAGATCCTCCAGCACGCCGACATGGTCGAAATGGCCGTGGGTCAGCACGATCGCCGCCGGGCGGGCGCCCTCACCGAAACGGGCGGCGGCCGCCTTGCGGATCGCGTCCTTGGATCCGGGGATTCCGGCATCCACCAGCACCCAGTTGCGGTCGCCCGCGCCCGGTACGCCGACGAACACCACGTTGGCGAGCAGGAGGCGACGATAGGCGAGATCGGGGGCGATGGCGTGGGTGCCGTCGTCGCGCTCGGCATCGGCCCGCGGATCGTCGGCGCGGGCCTGACGGCTGATCGGGATCTGCTGCGCCACGGCCTTCTCCTGTGCAGTACGAGGCGGAGGATCTGCCGGGGCATCCGGCCCGGCAGGCGTCGTCACCACGGGAAGGCAGGTGGGTGAGCTTTGTTCCCGGGCGTGAGAACAAGGATAGATGTGTCGCAGGATAGCCTTGAGAAACTTTGCCGCGTTGCTTGGGTTGACCGATTGAGTGTTTGTGAAAAGCTCTAACATTTGCGAGGCGATGGCTGGTGCCGCACGAAGGCTCCGCTTCTTCGTCCTCTGGGGCCGATGCCGTGACCGATCCGACCTATCCGCCCCTCGACATGCTCAAGCCCGTCGCCTCCGGTCTCTGGATCGTCGATAGCGGCCCGATCCATGCCGGCGGAATGCCGTTGCCGGTGCGCATGACCGTGATCCGGCTCGGCAGCGGTGAGATCTGGCTCCATTCGCCGACCCGCTACGACGCGGGCCTGCACCGCGCGATCGAGGCGCTCGGGCCGATCCGCCACCTCGTCTCGCCCAATATCGCCCACTGGACCTATCTCAAGGAGTGGCAGCGGCATTGCCCGCAGGCCCTGACCTGGGCGGCTCCCGAACTGCGCACCCGCCGACAGGTGCGCAAGGCGGCCTTGCGCCTCGACCGGGATCTCACCGACACGGCCCCGCCGGAATGGGCCGCCGACCTCACACAGGTGGCGGTGCCCGGCGGCTTCGGCTTCCGAGAGGTGGCCTTCCACCATCCTGCCTCGGCGACGCTGATCCTGACCGACCTCGTGCTGAACCTGGAGCCGCAGAAGCTGCCGCCGCTGATGCGCCTACTCCTGCGGATAGCCGGTGCTACCGCCCCGGACGGGCGGGCACCGATCTATCTTCGTTGGGTGATCGGCCTGCGCAAGAGGGAGGCGGGCCGTGCCGCCGCCGCCCTCATCGCCCTGGCGCCGGAGCGGGTGGTGTTCAGCCACGGCGCCTGGTTCGAGCGGAACGGCACGGCCGAACTGCGCCGCTCCCTGCGCTGGCTGCTCACCTAGGGGAGGTGCCGCGCGCTCTGTCAGCCGTTCTTAGCCGTTCTTGCGCGGGCGGTGGTCGGGATCGACGCCCCCTTCCGGTGTCGTCTCGTTCTCGACATCGCCCTCGAAGGTGGAATCGCCTTCGAGCTGTTCCGGCTCCGTCCCGGTCAGTCCCTTCGATTGGCCGATGCCCGGATTGCCCTTCAGGTCGGCGTCGGTCGGCGTATCCGTCTTCAGATGCTTCGACATGCGGAGTGGTTCTCCCGGCGTCTCGATAGGAGTCCAGGCAACCGGACTCCGAAGCCGGTGTTCCGAGGGCGCTTCCTCCAGCCGCGGGCAGCCTCATCCACAGGAAGCGCGGGCGTTCTACCGGGCCGGCGGCGAGGTTTCCTCCCGCTGGGCCCGGTGCAGCGCACCGAGCAGCTCACCCTCGATCAGCAGGGCCGAGCCGTAATGAAACTCGATGTCGAAGGCGTGCCGCGAATTCATCGACAGGGAGGCGCTCTGCATGGCGACGAGCCGCCCCGCCTCATCGAACAGGCCGGAGCCCGAACCGCCATAGCCGTCGTTGCAATCGTGGCGGGCGCGCCGGATGCCGCCCTCCGTCGGCGGATCGATCCGCCGCACCGCACAAGCCTCCAGGCTGCTGTCGCCCCGGTAGTTCTGGTGGCCGCCGGGGGCGACCAGCGTCACGGGAAGCGCAACGTCCCCCGTGGGCAGGTCGGGGGCTGAGGCCGGCATCGGCTGGCGCGGCCCCTCGGCCGGCTGGGTGAGGCGCAAAAGTGCCCAATCGTCGGTGATGTGGAGACGCTGCGCGTCCGGGGCGACGCCGAGGCGCAGGCTGTCGGCGACGAAGTCGTAGTTACGGCCGCCGATCTGAAAATAGCAGTCGCTGACTTGCCGGGTCGTTTCGAGCTGCCGGTTCCGGAAGTTGTGCGCGTTCAGCATCACGAGGGAGGGCGTGCCGATCAGCCACGCGGCGGCCGCCTTCTGCGGCACCCCGTCCGGGCGGCGGCACCAGAGCACGCCGGCCCCGGGATAGCGGCCCCTGTCGTCGGCATTCAGGTCACGGCGCCCGTCTCGGGGATAGAGTGCGGCGGTCCGGGGCACGTCCCTGGCGGAGGATTGTGCGGTGCGCCCGGTAAGGGCGGCGGGGCGCTCGCTCCGCCCGTCCCCGGCACCGACTCCCGCCCCGGACGATACAGCCAGCGCGAGTACAGCCCCCGCCGCCAGAACCCGCCTTACGTGCCGCTTCTGCGCCATCGCCGACAAGCCTCCCGCCCGCCGGGCCGCTTCGCCGGGGCCCGTTGATGACAGTGGTGCGACGGGACCCCGCGTCGGTCAAGCTGCCGCAAGACAGGTGCGGCGCTACGCCTTGGCACTTTTAGAATTACCTTATCGTCCCGACAAGAAATGTCCGACCAGCTAAAGACTTCTCCTTCAATCAAAGCCTAGAAAATATAGGCGAAAGGCCGCTAATAAGTCTTTCATAAGACCGCCGCGATCTAAGGAATTTCTTAGATTTATGTCGCGGCCCTTCGAAGGACTTCGGGTGGGCCTGGAACCTCAGAAAGAACATCTGAGAGATACCGCGAGGCCGAAAGGCGAGGCGGTTGAGTGAGGAGACGCAGGATGAGCAGGTTTGTGACATCGGTCTCGGCCCTGGCAATGCTGGCGCTCGCGCCAGCCGCGCTCTCGAGCGCCGCCTACGCCAACGACAAGCTCGTGGAGCTGTCGAAGAGCGACGAAAACTGGGTGATGCCGGGTAAGAACTACGATTCGAACAATTACAGCGAGCTGAAGCAGGTCAACAAGAGCAACGTGAAGCAGCTTCGGCCGGCTTGGACGTTCTCGACCGGCCTGCTGAACGGCCACGAGGGTGCGCCGCTCGTCGTCGACGGCAAGATGTACATCCACACCTCGTTCCCGAACAACACCTTCGCCCTCGGCCTCGACGATCCGGGCCACATCCTGTGGCAGGACAAGCCGAAGCAGAACCCGGCCGCCCGCGCCGTCGCCTGCTGCGATCTCGTCAACCGCGGCCTCGCCTACTGGCCGGGCGACGGCAAGACGCCGGCGTTGATCCTCAAGACCCAGCTCGACGGCAACGTCGCGGCGCTCAACGCCGAGACCGGCGAGACGGTGTGGAAGGTCGAGAATTCCGACATCAAGGTCGGTTCGACGCTCACCATCGCCCCCTACGTCGTGAAGGACAAGGTGATCATCGGTTCCTCGGGCGCCGAGCTCGGCGTGCGCGGCTACCTGACCGCCTACGACGTGAAGACCGGTGCGCAGGTGTGGCGCGCCTATGCCACGGGTCCGGACAAGGATCTGCTGCTGGCCGACGACTTCAACGTCAAGAACGCCCATTACGGCCAGAAGGGCCTCGGCACCGGCACCTGGGAAGGCGATGCCTGGAAGATCGGCGGCGGCACCAACTGGGGTTGGTATGCCTACGATCCGGGCACGAACCTGATCTATTTCGGCACCGGCAACCCGGCGCCGTGGAACGAGACCATGCGTCCCGGCGACAACAAGTGGACGATGACGATCTTCGGCCGCGACGCCGATACGGGTGAGGCCAAGTTCGGCTACCAGAAGACCCCGCACGACGAGTGGGACTATGCCGGCGTCAACGTCATGATGCTCTCCGAGCAGAAGGACAAGGACGGCAAGGCCCGCAAGCTGCTGACCCACCCGGACCGCAACGGCATCGTCTATACCCTCGACCGCACCGACGGCTCGCTGGTCTCGGCCAACAAGCTCGACGACACGGTCAACGTGTTCAAGTCGGTCGATCTGAAGACCGGCCAGCCCGTGCGCGATCCGGAATACGGCACCCGGATGGATCACCTCGCCAAGGACATCTGCCCCTCGGCGATGGGCTACCACAACCAGGGCCACGACTCGTACGATCCGAAGCGTGAGCTCTTCTTCATGGGCATCAACCACATCTGCATGGATTGGGAGCCCTTCATGCTTCCCTACCGTGCGGGTCAGTTCTTCGTCGGTGCGACGCTGAACATGTATCCGGGCCCGAAGGGCGACCGTCAGAACTACGAAGGTCTCGGCCAGATCAAGGCGTACAACGCGATCACCGGCGACTATAAGTGGGAGAAGATGGAGCGCTTCGCCGTGTGGGGCGGCACCATGGCCACGGCCGGCGACCTCGTCTTCTACGGCACGCTCGACGGCTACCTGAAGGCGCGCGACTCCGACACGGGTGACCTCCTCTGGAAGTTCAAGATCCCGTCCGGCGCCATCGGCTACCCGATGACCTACACCCATAAGGGTACGCAGTACGTCGCCATCTACTACGGCGTCGGCGGCTGGCCGGGCGTGGGCCTCGTGTTCGACCTCGCCGACCCGACCGCCGGTCTCGGTGCGGTGGGCGCCTTCAAGAAGCTCGCCAACTACACCCAGATGGGTGGCGGCGTGATCGTCTTCTCGCTCGACGGCAAGGGTCCCTACGACGATCCGAACGTCGGTGAGTGGAAGTCGGCCTCCAAGTAAGCGGCCTGTGTAAGCGGCCTGTCGGGGTCCAGCCCTCGGGCCGGGCCCCGCCCTTCCCGGATCCGGGAAGGGCCATGGTCAGGGGGGACGCGGATCCGGGCGATCCGCAAGAGGGCCCGCGTCCCCTCCCTTCACTCTCCGCAGGGCGTGCGACGTCGCTTCCTCAAGCAACGCCCGCTCTTTCTGCATGAGAGCCGCGCGACGGACGAGACAAGGACATGAAAAGCAGGTCCGCTCATCCTGGCGCCAAGACTTCAAAAAAGAAATCGGAGGAAACGAACAGATGTCGCTCGTGAACGGACGCCGCCGTGCCATCGTCTCGGCCGCCGCTCTGACCGCCTTTGCCGGCCTGTGCGCACCCGCCCTGGCGCAGGAACAGAAAGCCGCGGACGCCGCGAAGCCGGATGCCGGAACGCTGCGCATCTGCGCCGCCGAGCAGCCGCCGCTCTCGATCAAGGACGGGTCCGGTCTGGAGAACCGCATCGCCGCCGCCGTCGCCGAAGCCATGGGCCGCAAGGCGCAATTCGTCTGGCTCGGCAAGCCCGCGATCTACCTCGTGCGCGACGGCCTGGAAAAGAAGACCTGCGACGTGGTGGTCGGGCTCGATTCCGACGATCCCCGGGTGCTGACCAGCAAGCCCTATTACCGCTCGGGCTACGTGTTCCTGACCCGCGCCGACAGGGATCTCGACATCAAGTCCTGGTCCGATCCGCGCCTCAAGGAGATCGGCCACATGGTGGTCGGCTTCGGCACGCCGGGCGAGGCGATGCTCAAGGATATCGGCCGCTACGAAGAGGACATGGCCTATCTCTACTCGCTGGTGAACTTCCGCGCCCCGCGCAACCAGTACACCCAGATCGACCCAGCCCGGATGGTGAACGAGGTCGCCACCGGAAAGGCCGATGTCGGCGTGGCCTTCGGGCCCGATGTCGCCCGCTACGTGCGGGATTCCGGCGTAAAGCTGCGCATGACCCCCGTGCCCGACGACACCACCCGCAGCGACGGCCAGAAGATGCCGCAGAGCTTCGACCAGTCGATGGGCGTGCGTCGCGACGACACCGCCCTGAAAGCTGAGATCGATGCCGCCCTTGAGAAGGCAAAGCCCAAGATCGAGGCGATCCTGAAGGAGGAGGGCGTGCCCGTGCTGCCCGTCTCGAATTGAGCGGCCGCACTGCCGAGACCACGATGAGGACCAAGAATAAAACGATGATGAACCGGACAAAGATCGGGGCCGCCCTCCTCGGGCTCACGCTCGCTGCGGGCAGCCTGCCCGTCCTCGCCCAGCCGCAATCCGCTCCGCAATCGGGGGTCGTGTTCCGCAATACGGTGACCGGTGAGCCGCTCGATGTGACCCAGGGCAAGGAAGGCGGCCGTGACACCCCGGCGGTGAAGAAGTTCTTCCAGACCGGCGAAAACAGCTACATCGACGACAAGTCCTGCCTGCGCAACGGCGAGAGTCTGTTCGCGACGTCCTGCTCGGGCTGCCATGGCCACTTGGCGGAAGGCAAGCTTGGGCCGGGCCTCAACGACAATTACTGGACTTATCCGTCCAACACGACGGATGCCGGCCTGTTTTCGACGATCTTCGGTGGCGCCAACGGCATGATGGGGCCGCACAACGAAAATCTGACGCCCGACGAGATGCTTCAGACCATCGCCTGGATCCGGCACCTCTATACCGGGCCGGTTCAGGATGCCGTCTGGCTGAACGACGAGCAGAAGAAGAACTACAAGCCCTACAAGCAGGGCGAAGTCATCCCGAAGGACGCCAAGGGCCAGTGCAAGCCGCTGGAGGAGTGATCCTTTCGGGTTTCGAGCCGGGGTTCTACCGGCGCGATCAAGGGGCGGGCGATGAACCAGCATCGCCGCTCGCGTAAGCCCCAAGAAGAGCAAGTCTCAAGAAATGGAGGAAACCATGAAGACCACTCTCATCGCTGCCGCCGCCGCCATTGCCCTGGCCGGGATCGCTGCGCCGGCCGTCGCCTATGACGGCACCAAGTGTAAGGCGGCGGGCAATTGCTGGGAGCCGAAGCCCGGCTTCCCCGAGAAGATCGCCGGCTCCAAGTACGATCCCAAGCACGATCCCAAGGAGCTGAACAAGCAGGCCGATTCCATCAAGCAGATGGAAGAGCGCAACAAGAAGCGGGTCGAGAACTTCAAGAAGACCGGTAAGTTCGAATACGACGTCAGCAAGATCTCGGCGAACTGAGCCGTGCCTCCACCCTCCCCCCCCTCTGCGGGGGAGGGTGCCTCGCGGATGCGAGGCGGGAGAGGGGCGGCACGACGGGACCGCTTTCGCCCGGCGTTGATCCAGCGGAAGCGGCGCTCCCCTCCCCTCTCCTGCCCCCCTTCGGGGGCCACTCTCCCCCGCAGAGGGGGGGGGATTGCGCGTGGCGCCCATGAAAGAAAAAGGCCAGCACGGCGAATGAACACTCTGCGCCCCGGCGACGCCATGCTCACCGATTGGCGGGAGGCGGCCGCGCGCTTCGAGCGCGAGGTCGGCAAGGCCGTGGTCGGTCAGGAGCGGGCAATCCGTCTCCTGACCATCGCGATCTTCGCCCGCGGCCACGTCATGCTCGAAGGCGATGTCGGTGTCGGCAAGACGACGCTGCTGCGCGCCGTGGCCCGGGGTCTGGGGGGCGCCTACGAACGCGTCGAGGGCACCGTCGACATGATGCCGACGGACCTGATCTATCACACCTATCTCGGCGAGGACGGCCGGCCGCGCGTGGAGCCCGGCCCGGTGCTGCGGCAGGCGGAGGATCTCTCGGTCTTCTTCTTCAACGAGATCAACCGTGCCCGGCCCCAGGTCCACGCGCTGCTGCTGCGCATCATGGCCGAGCGCAGCGTGTCCGCCTTCAACCGGGAGTACCGCTTTCCCCATCTCCAAGTCTTCGCGGACCGCAACCGGGTCGAGCGCGAGGAAACCTTCGAGCTTCCGGCCGCCGCCCGCGACCGCTTCCTGATGGAGATCGGCATGGAGGCGCCGCGGGACGCCGAAGTCCGCCGCACCCTGGTGTTCGATCCCCGCTTCCACGACACCGACCGCCTGACCGAAGAGGTCGCCAGCGGTGTGCTCGACCATGACCGCGTCGGCAGCATCGCCAGCGCGATCCAGCACGCGATCCGGGCCGAGCCGGCGATCGAGGCCTATGTCGTCGGGCTCTGGGAAGCCCTGGCGCGCCCCGGTCCGGCCGGAATCCGGCTGTCCGGGATCGACATGGACCGCTTGGTCCAGGGCGGCGCCTCGCCCCGCGGCGTCGCCTTCCTCGTGCGCGCCGCCCGCGTCCGCGCTTGGCTGGAGGGCCGTGACTGGCTGGTGCCGGAGGACATCCGGGCGGTCTTCCCCGCCGTGATGGCCCATCGCGTTTTCCTCGAACCGGTCTACGAGATGCGGCGCACCGAGATCGTGCCCGAACTGATCCGGGCTGTGTTCGAGACGGTGCCCGCCCCGTGAGCGACCCGGAGGACGCGGCCGACATCGTCTACCTGCCGCGCTGGCGGCCCGGCGGACACCGCGTCGGCGCCCATCGCGGGCGCGATGCCGGCGGTCTCGGCACCTTTCGCGATCAGGTCGGCTTCCTGCGGCTGCCGGATGCGCGCCGCATCGACCTGCGTGCCTCCCTCCGCGATCCGTTCGAGGGCGTGGTCGTCCGCCGCTTCGAAACGCGCAGCCCGGTGGAGACCTATGCTCTGGTCGATCTCTCCGCCTCCATGCGCTTCCGGGGCCGCACCGACCGGTTCGGCCTCGCGACCGCCTTCTGCGCGGCGCTCGCCCGCTCGGCCACCCGGATCGGCGACGGCTTCGGCCTGATGGCCTGCGACGGCACCCTGCGGGACGAGCTGACGCTGCCCGCGACCCGTCACCGCGCCGCCGCCCAGGCCGCCGCCGCCCGCCTCGGCACCGCTCCGTGTGAGGGGCGCGGCGCCGAGGGCCTGCTGGAAGCGGCCCGCCGCCTGGCCGGTCGCCCGAAGCTGATCTTCCTCGTCTCGGATTTCCGCTGGCCGCAGGAACTGATCGAGCGGGTGCTCTCCGCGCTGGCGCTCCACGACGTGACGCCGGTGCTGCTGGCCGATTCCGCCGAGGACGAGGGCCTGCCGGCCTGGGGCCTGGTGGAGCTCGACGATCTGGAGGGCGCCGGGCGCCGCCTCGTCTTCCTGCGCCCGTCCCTGCGCCGCCGCTGGATCGCCCGCGAGGCGGAGCGCATCGAGGCGCTCCGCCGGATCTGCGCGCCGTTCTCCCGCCCCCCCTTCCGGCTCGCCGACCGCTTCGATGCGGAGGCACTGAGCCGCCACCTGATGACGACGTGAGAGCGATGCCCGCTCCCCCCTCCGCCGCCCTTCTCGTCGCCGTGGTCGCGTCCCTCGCCGCTCCGTTGCCGGCCGTGGCACAGGTGCGCGGCGTCGAGCTGCGCACGCCGCGGGCCTTCGGCTATTTCCAGGGCGATCTCGTGCAGGTCCAGGCCGAGATCCGCACCGATCCGGGCTTCAGCCTGCAGCGGCCCTCTCTGCCGAAGCCGGGCCCCGTCGCCTATTGGCTCGACCTGAAGGAGGTGCGCGCGGAGGAGGGCCGGGCGGACGACGGCTCGACGGTGATCCGGCTGCACCTGACCTATCAGGATTTCTACGTCGCCCTCGATGCCCGCACCCTCGAGGTGCCGGGCTTCCCCGTGACCGTCGAGAGCGCGGGCAGCAACGGCTCCACCACGGCGGTGGCGCAGGTGCCCGCCTGGAAAATCGGCGTCTCGCCCCTGCGCGAGGTGCAGCCCGAGCGGCGCGACGATCCCGCCGAATACCTGCGGCCCGACGGCCGGGCGCCGCGCCTCGATCCGCAGCCGGCCCTGGCCTCCGCAGGCATCTTTCTCGGGCTCGCCGTGCTGGCGCTGCTGCTCCTCGCCTATGACCGGGCCTGGTGGATCTTCGGCCGCCGCCGCGGCCGCCCCTTCGCGTTGGCCCTGAAGGCGTTGCGCCGGGCCAGGCGGCGCTCGGAGGGCGAAGCCCTGTACCGCGACGCGCTGCTCGCCCTGCATCGCGGTCTCGACGAGACCGATGGCCGCCGGGTGCTGGCCGACGACCTTCCCGATTTCCTGGCGCGCCACCCCGTGTTCCGGCCGCAGGAGAGCGGCCTCGCCACCTTCTTCGCCGCTTCCCGGCTCGCCTTCTTCGGGCGGGACACCGCCGGCGCGAGCCAGAGGCTGCCCCTGCCGGAGGTCGAGGGGCTGCTGCGCCGCCTCGGCGCGGTCGAGCGGAGCGCGTGATCCCGTGGCACTCCTCCCCCCGCTCGGCGCGGCTACGCCTTGGCTGCTCTGGTTCCTGCCGCTGGCGCTGCTGCCGCTGGTCCTGTCCGTCACCCGGCGCAACGCGGTTTCCTCGGTCTCCGCCGCTCCCGAGGACCCCCTCTCCTCCGGTCTTCGGATCGCCCTGACCGCCGCCGGCATGCTGGCCATTGGCGGTCTCGTCCTGGCGCTCGCCGGGCCCTATCGGGCGGGCGAGCGGGTGACCCGCATCGGCATCGGCGCGCAGGTCTCGATGCTGATCGATCGCTCCGGCAGCATGAACGAGACCTTCGCCGGCCGGCAGCCCTCGGGGGCGGAGGAATCGAAGGCGGCGGCCTCCCGGCGCATCCTGCGGGACTTCGTCGGTGAGCGCGCCCACGACCAGTTCGCCGTGACCGCCTTCTCGACGGCGCCGATGCTGGTCGTGCCGATGACCGACCGGCACGATGCCGTGCGCGCGGCGATCGCCGCCATCGACCGGCCGGGTCTCGATTACACCAACGTTGCCCGTGGTTTAGGCATGGCCCTGTCGCAGTTCGGGCCGAGTGCGCCGGGCGTGTCGCGGGCGCTGCTCCTGGTCTCGGACGGCGCGGCGGTGATCGACCCGCGCATCCAGGGTCAGCTCCGCGCCGAGTTCGCCAAGGTGCGGCCGAACCTCTACTGGCTGTTCCTGCGCACCAAGGGCTCGCCCTCGATCCATGATAAGCCGGCCGGCGAGGACACGCCGCAGGCGGCGCCGGAGCGCCATCTCGACCTGTTCTTCAAAAGCCTCGGCGTGCCCTACCGTGCCTTCGAGGCGGAAGGGGCCGAGGCCGTGGCGAGCGCCGTCCGGCAGATCGAGGCGCTGGAGCGCGATCCGATCCCCTATACCGAGGAGCGCCCCCGCCGCGACCTGACCGGCTGGGCCTACGGGCTCGCCGTCCTCGGCCTGCTCCTCCTCGTCCTCGCCAAGCTGGCGGAGGCGGAGATCGTTCGCCTCCCCGACCGGAAGCAGGCTCCGCGCGCCGCCGATCCGGCTCCCGCCCCCGCCCCGACAAGGGCCGCCGCATGACGCCTCTCGCCCTCGCCCCGCGGCCATCCGCCATGCGCTCCCGCGCCGATCGCCTCGGAGCGGCCGTCGCCCAGGCCTGGCGCGCGAGCCGCCCGCACCTGCTCGTGCTGCTGCCGATCCTGCTGCTCGCCGCCGCCGCGGCCTTCGCCCTCTCCGCCTGGAAGGCCGGGCGCACCAACGCCGCGATCGTCGCGCTGGAAGCGGGGCGCGACATCGCCGTGACGTCGGAGGCGCCGGACGCGCTCCTCGTCGCCCGCACCCAGTTCCTGGCAGCCCGCGACCGGCTGGGCGAGGCCGAGCCGCTCCTCGACACCCTCGACCGCCGGAGTGCGGCCGAGGCTGCGGCCCGGGCCCGCTACGCCGTCGCCAATGCCCGCATCCGGCAGGCCTTTCTGTTGATCGAGCGCAGCGAACTCGACAAGGCGGGGCCGCAGGTGACCCTTGCCCGTCAGGATTACCGCCGGGCGCTCCAGGCCCGGCCGGATTTCTGGGATGCGAAATTCAACTTCGACGTCGCCTCGCGCCTGATCCGTGACTTTCCGGAATTCGACCGGAAGTTCGGCGACGAGCTGAAGGCCGAGCCGAAGCAGATCTGGACCGACATTCCCGGCCAGCCCAGGGGCGGCCCATGAACGGGGGAGTCATGACCGGTCGGGAGGGGCCCGGCTTGCTGGGCGCGCTCCCCCTCGGGCGAAACCTGCGCGACCGTCGCTTCCAGGCCCTCGCCGCCTCCCTGCTGCTCGCCCTCCTCGCCATGATCGTCCCGCCCCTGCCGCTCACCCGCTCCGGCGTGTCGGTGCTGGCGGTGGTCGACATCACCGGCAGCATGAACGTGCGCGACTACGCGCTGGACGGGCGCCCGGCCAGCCGGCTCGATCTCGCCAAGGCGGCCCTGCGCACGCTGATCCCCGAGCTGCCCTGCGGCTCGCGCCTGGCCCTGGCGCTCTTCACCGAGCGGCGCCCCTTCCTGCTGTTCGCGCCGATCGAGGTCTGCGCCGATGTCGCGCCGCTCAGCGGAGCCATCGCGGCTGTGGATTGGCGCATGGCCTGGGAGGGCGACAGCCGCATCAGTGCCGGCCTGCACCGGGCCATCGCCATGGCGGGGGAACTCGACACCGACCTCCTGTTCGTCAGCGATGGGCAGGAGACGCCGCCATTGCCCGCCACCGGCATCCCTCCCTTCGAGGGCAAGCCCGGCGCGGTGCGCGGCCTGATCCTCGGGACCGGCGGCTACGGCCTGTCGCCGATCCCGAAATACAACGATCGCGGCCGTGAGACCGGTTTCTATGCCGAGACCGATGTGCAGCAGGAGAACCGCTTCGGCCCGCCGCCGGCCGATGCGGAATCGCGCGAGGGCTACAACCCGCGCAACGCGCCCTTCGGCGGCACCGTCGCCAAGGGCGAAGAGCACCTGTCCTCGGTGCGCGAGGCTCATCTCAAGGCCCTCGCCGCGCAGACCGGGCTCGCCTACGCCCATCTCGACGGTCCCGATGGTTTGCGTGGTCCGCTGCTCGCGGCGGCCACGCCCCGGCCGCTCCCCGGTCAACTCGACCTGCGGCCCTTTCTCGGCGCCGGGGCGCTTGCCCTCGTCCTCGCCGTGTTCCTCGCGGGCGCCTTCCGGGCGCGCGCCATTCCCTTCACCGCAAGCAGGACTTCATGATGCGTCTTTCCCTTCTCGTTCTTCCGCTCGCGCTCGCCGCGACCGCCGCGCTCGCCCATGGCCCGACGCCGCAGAAGGTCTCCCAGTCGATCACGATCAAGGCGAGCCCCGATGCTGTCTGGAAGGTGGCCGGCGATTTCGCCGGGATCGGCAGGTGGCATCCGGCCGTCGCGAAGGCCGAGGGCAGCGGATCGAAGGATGGCGGCAGCCGCACCGTGACGTTCAAGAACGGCGGTGCACTCACCGAGAGCCTGGACGAGTACAAGCCGGAGGAGCACAGCTATTCCTACCGGATGTCCGACCCGGACCTGAAGGCGCTGCCGGTCTCCTCCTATTCCGCGACCTTCACCGTGAGCCCGGACGGCGACGGCTCCAAGGTCGAGTGGATGGGCCGGTTCTATCGCGGCGACACCGGCAACGAGCCGCCGGAGAATCTCAGCGACGAGGCCGGCCGCGAGGCGATGAACGGCTTCTTCTCGGAAGGCCTGAAGGGCCTCAAGGCGGCCGTGGAGGGCGGCAAGGCGAAATGAGCTCCACCCTCGTCGCGCGCGTCCTCGTCCCCGCCCTCGTGCTGAGCAGCCTGCCCGCCTGGGCCGGAACGGTCTTCGTCACGAGCCAGCAGGGGGCGCAGCTCGCGCGGGTCGAGGAGGGGCGGGTGACCGGCGGCACCGCCGTGGCGAGCGCCCCCGCCACGGTGGCGGCGGGCGGCGGACTGGTGTTCCTCAGCCACCCGGACGGGCACGCGATCACCGTGGCCGACGCGGCCACGGGCGCGGTTCTGCGCCGTCTGCCCTATGGCGGCCAGGCCTTCGGTCTCGCCGTCCCGGCGGATGGCAGGAGCCTGTTCGTCGCCGATTGGTCCGGCAACCGTGTCGACCGCCTCTCGGTGGAGGACGGAACCGTGGAGGCCTCCGCCGAGACGGGCCGCGACCCGGCCCACCTCGTCCTCGACCGGGCCGGCCGGCTGTTCGTCGCCGACCGGGAGAGCCACCGGGTCAGCGTGTTCGACGGGGCGCGGATGACCCGGCTCGCCACGATCCCCGTCGGCACCGCGCCCTTCGCCTTGGCGCTCAGCCCCGATGAGCGCCGCCTCTATGTCGGCAATGTGCGCAGCAACGACGTGACCGTGATCGACACCGGGTCGCTCACGGCCCTGGCCACCGTGCCGGCCGGGGCCATGCCCTACGGCCTCGCCGTCAGCCCGGACGGGGCGCGGATCTTCGTGACGAACCAGCATGCCGGCACCGTCACCGTGCTCGATGCCGCCAGCCTCACGATCCAGGCGCGCATCGGCGTCGGCCGCTATCCGGAGGGGATCGCGCTTCTGGACGGCAAGGCCTACGTGGCGAACTGGTTTTCCGACACCGTCTCCGTCATCGACCTCGCCACGCTGAAGGAGGTGGCGCGGCTGCCGGTCGCCGAGGGGCCGCGCAGCGTCGCCGTCGGCTCCACGCAGGGAGGCGCGCCATGAGATCGCTCATCGGATCCGTCGCGGCCGGGCTCGCCGTCCTGCTCGCCGCCCTGCCGATCCTGGCTGCCTGTGATCGCGGCGGCGAGTCGTCGGACCGGGGCGAGGATCAGGCGGTCGTCGCCTCGACCGCAGAGGACGCCCTGCCCGCCTGGCTCTCGCCCACCGACGGAACCGAGCCGGCCCGCTGGCTCGCCGGCCGCGAGGCGGGACACCCCTTGCCGCGAGACGCTCCCGAGGTCAGGGACATGCGCGAATCCCTCGACAGGGCGCGCAGCGCCTTCGTGGAAGACAAGCGCATGATCGCCAACCGCACGGTGCAGCTCGGACAGATGCTGTCCGAGATCGGCAAGACCGAATCCTATCGCGCCCTGATCGACGGGCTGGGCGAGGTCGCCTCGGTCCGGGGCCGCCACAAGAGTCTCTACGGCGAGATGTGCCAGCACTATTACAACACCCGCGCTCAAGGAGCGGACCATGCCGCCGCCCTGGCCCGGCTCGAAGCCCGTGAGACGCCGCGGGAGGTTCCGGCCGAGCCGGCGCCGGAGGGCCGGCCATGAGCGGAGCGGCCACGAGCGAGGGGCGCCTCTCCGTTCGGGGCGCCGTGCCGCGCCCCGCCCCGGCCCGGCCGGCCACGCTCCTCGTCATCGACGACCACCCGATCGTGATGCAGGGGGTGCGCCGGCTCGCCGAGACGGCGGGCGTGCGCATCGTCCACGAGGCCTCTGACATCGTCTCGGGCTATCGCCTGTTCCACCGGCACCGTCCGGATCTCGTGGTGGCCGATCTGAGCTTCCGCGACGACGGCCTGTCCGGTCTCTCGCTGATCCGCCGGATCCGGGCGCTGGAGGGGCAGGCCCGCATCCTCGTTTTCAGCATGCATGCCGATCCCGTGCTCGTCTCCCGGGCTCTGGAGAGCGGCGCCCTCGGCTTCGTGCTCAAGGATGCCGGCCCCGATGCCTTCCTGGAGGCGTTCGACGCGGTCGCCGCCGGCCGGGGCTACCTGCCGCACGCCCTCGCGACCGACGTGGCCATGCTGAACCGCAGCGCCCGTCCGGCTCCGCTCGCGACCCTGAGCAGCCGCGAATTGCAGATCCTGTCGCTGATGAGCCAGGGCAAGTCCTACGAGGCCATCGCCAGCGCCATGGCGGTCAGCTACCGCACGATCATCAATGCCAGCTCCAGCATGCGCAAGAAGCTCGGCGTCGAGTCCCGGGCCGCGCTGGTCCAGATCGCGGTGAGCCGGCGCAACGCCCTGCCGTGAGCGCGGTGGGGCGCCGCCGCTTCCCTCCCCTCAACGATCGTCAGGAGGCCCGCCGAGGCGAAGTTCCGCCACGGCGGGGGAGGTTGCCGATGTCTGCCCCTGTCCGCCATCGCCGGCGGGCGTGGCGAAGGGCATCGTCAGCGCCGCCGCCGCGAGCATGGCGGTGATCCAGCGCTTTGGCCGCTCGGGGACGGCCGAGGCGCGGCCCGGGCCGTTGAGGCGGGGCCGGGGGAGGTCCCCGCCGAGCGGGGCCGGGCGACGGCTGGTCTCCGGCCCACGGTCCCGGTCGAGGCTGAGCTCGACCGCGCCGAGCAGCGCCGCCGCCTCCCCGTCCAGGCTGTCCCAATGCCGGGTGAGGGTGCCGCGCTCCGCCGGCTCGGACGCCGCGGCGTCCGGTCCGGTCTTCGTATCCCGCTCCTCCTGGCCTGTCATGACGGACCGGGATCAGGCGCGGTGATAGGCATCCTCGAGGCGGACGATGTCGTCCTCGCCGAGGTAGCTGCCCAGTTGCACCTCGATCAGCTCGACATTGTCGTTGCCGGGATTCTCGAGGCGGTGAATCGAGCCGAGGGGAATGAAGATGTGCTCGCTCTCCCGGTAATCGGCGACGGTGTCGTCCACGGTCACCCGGGCGCAGCCGCGCACCACGACCCAGTGCTCGGCCCGGTGGCGGTGCTTCTGCAGCGAGAGCCGCCCGCCGGGCGCCACGGTGATCCGCTTGACCTGGAAGCCGTCGGAGGCCTCCAGCACCCGGTAGCTGCCCCAGGGGCGGTGCGACGAGGCGTGCCACTCGGCCTGGCTGTGCCCCTTGCTGCGCAGGATCTCGACCATCTTGCGCACGTCGCCGCAGCGGCTGCGGTCGGCCACCAGGATCGCGTCCTTCTCGGCCACGACCACGAGATCCTTCACCCCGACCAGCGAGGTGACGAGCCCGTCCGAGGAGACGAAGCAGCCCTCGCTCTCGAACAGCTCGGCGGCGCCGCGGCTGACATTGCCGAGGGCATCGTGCTCGCTGATCTCCCAGAGCGCGTTCCAGTTGCCGACATCCGACCAGCCGCAGCGCATCCGGGCGACGGCGGCACGGCTGGTCTTCTCCATCACCGCGAAGTCGAGGGAGGTTTTTCGGGCCCGGCCGAAGCCGTCGGCGTCGAGGGCGAGGGCATTGCCCTCCCCGGCCACCGCCTCGACGGCGGCGGAGACGGCCTCGGCGGTGTCGGGATCGAACGCCGCGTACTCGCTGCACAGGGTGTCGGCCCGCATCAGGAAGTTGCCGGAATTCCAGAGCCAGCGGTTCGACAGGTACGAGGCCGCCCGCACCGCGTCGGGTTTCTCGGCGAACTTGCAGACCGCGTGGCAGCGTGCCTCGACGCGCTCGCCCGGCCGGATCCAGCCATATTCCGTGCTGGCATGATCGGCCTCGATGCCGAAGGTGACGAGCCGGCCGGCCCGCGCCGCCGGCAGGGCCGAGGCCACGGCGCGCCGGAAGGCCCGCGGCTCGGTGACGATGTGGTCGGAGGGGAGCACCAGCACCACCGCCTCGGGATCCTCCCGCGCCACCAGGGTGCAGGCGGCCAGGATCGCCGGGCCGGAATCGCGGCGCTCCGGCTCCAGCAGGAGGGAGATCGGGGCGTCGATCGCAGCCGCCTGCTTCTCCACGAGATGGCGGTGATCCCGGTTCGCGACGATGATCGGCCGGGCGAAGAGCGGGCTCTGCAGCCGCAGCAGGGTCTGCTGGAAGGTCGAGTGGGGGCCGAGCAACGGCACGAATTGCTTCGGCAGCGAGGTGCGGGAGGTCGGCCAGAGCCGCGTTCCCGAGCCGCCGCAGAGGATGACGGGCTGGATCCGTGCAGGCATCGACAGGCGTCCTTTTCGTGCTGAGCTAAGGGAAGTTCAGGGGGTTTCGGCGT
The DNA here is from genome assembly GCA_020741775.1 of Methylorubrum populi. Lineage (GTDB taxonomy): Bacteria > Pseudomonadota > Alphaproteobacteria > Rhizobiales > Beijerinckiaceae > Methylobacterium > Methylobacterium populi_B. The sequence continues at coordinate 15,279 of DYYG01000014.1, read as the reverse complement.
AGCTCCGGAGCTTGGCCGGACCTTGCGAAACCGGGCTGGGTGGGGCGGCCCCGGGCGGGGCCGCTCCCTCCTTGCGGGGCGCCGGCTCGCCGCTGCCGGGCCGGGCGGGGGAAACCTGCACCACGTCGCCCGGCAGCAGCAGGGAGGTCAGCGTGGCCTGGAAGGTCACGGCCCGGTCACGCTGGGTGCGGGTCACCTCGACATTCCATCCGCTGGCCTCGCTGCCGCCATCGGCGGCCGCGAGCCGCCGGGAGCGGCTCTCGAGGAGATCGCGGGCGATGGGCAGGCTCGCCTCGGTCTCCAGGAGTTGCTGGCGCGTGGCCTGGAGGTCGGTCACCACCCGGCGCCGGAACCCGTTCTCGGTGTCGCGCTGGCGCAGGGTCAGCTCGCCGGTCGAGGTGGCGTTGCGGGCGAGTTCGGCGTCGATCCGGGCGAGTTCGGCCCGGACCCGGGCGTTCTCGCGCTGTCGGTCCACCAGCACCGATTGGAGCCCGTGGCCGTTGTCGCTGAGGCGGGTGTAGTTGCGGACCTGGGCCTCGGTCAGCTTGACCTGCTCCTCGATCAGCGCCCGCTGCTGGGTCAGGGCCGCGCGTTCGGTCTCCAGCCGCTCGACCTGCTGGCGCAGCAGGCCGATCTCGCTCCGTTCCGCCTCGCGCTGGAGTCCGAAGATCTCCTGCTCGCCGCGCAGCAACGCCGCCGCCTCGGGGCCGATCAGCTCGTCCGAGACGAAGCTCGTCCTCCCGTCCCGCTGCGCCTCCAGCCGGAGCTGCCGGGCGCGCTGGGCGAGCCGGGCGAGTTCGAGCCCCCGCAGGCGCTCGCGCGCCGCCAGCACCTCGCCCTTGATCTCGGTGATCGAGCGGTCGCCCACCCGCCCGCCGCCGGCCAGCGCCACCGCGCCGAGCACGGTCAGGCCGTAGCGGTAGGTGTAGCTGCCGGGGGAGCGCACTTCGCCGAGCACATAGACCGGCTTCATCTCCGCGAGCCGCAGGCTGACGGTGGCCGAGCGCAGATAGCCGTCGTTCAGCCGGGTGCGCACCAGGGTCTCGGCCTGTTCCGGCGACAGCCCGGCGACGCGGACGCGTCCGACCAGCGGCAGGTTCAGGTCACCGCTGGCATCGACCACGTACTCGCCGGTCAGATCGGTCTGACCGAAGACCACCATCGTCACCTTGTCGCCGCTCGACAGGAGCAGCGCGACCTCCGCCGCTTCCGGTGCCGAAACCTGTTCCTCGGCGGAAAGCGGTTGGCCCGCGACGAGGAAGGCGAGCATGACGCCGAGGCGAAGGCCCCCGTCGAGAAGCCGGTGGTTCCTGAAGTCGAGCATGCATCCGCCTCTCGCGCGCCGACCGGGGACGGGACCGCTTCATCCGGTCACCCACCGAGCCCGGGGAAGGGCGAGGGGCGGGCCGTGACCGGGAGCCGGGCCTGTCGTGACACCTTTTGAATGCCAGAGCCCCTTTCCCTTGGCTCTGGCTATTCGGTCCCGCCCCGGCCCGCGACCGGGTTAGTCCGACGGTGCCAGTCTCCGGCGCCGGGCGCGGATGAGAACCGATTCCGCGCCTGCGGTTCCGTCCCTGTCCCGAAAGGGGCTTGGGCTCCCCGATGGCGGTACGCCGCCTTCGCGCCGCCGGGTGCATCGCCTTCCTCGAAACAGCAATGCCGGCCGTGCCTGAAGTCTCCTAGTCTTCAAACCGATCGATAGTCGGAGACTGCGAGCGATGAAAAAGCGTATCCTCGTGACGGGTGGAGCTGGATTTGTCGGCAGCCATCTGTGCGATCGCCTGGTGGCGCAGGGCCATGACGTACTGGCCGTCGATAATTTCTATACGGGTGACCGATCGAACCTTGGCCAGCACCTGACCAATCCGCGCTTCGAGGTCATGCGCCACGATGTGACCTTCCCGCTCTACGTCGAGGTCGATGAGATCTACAATCTCGCCTGCCCCGCTTCTCCGGTTCACTACCAACGCGACCCGGTCCAGACCACCAAGACGAGCGTGCTCGGTGCGATCAACATGCTCGGGCTCGCCAAGCGCCTCGGCATCCCGATCCTCCAGGCCTCCACCAGCGAGATCTACGGCGATCCGGATGTGCATCCGCAGCCGGAGGATTACCGCGGTCTCGTCAGCGTCAGCGGTCCGCGCGCCTGCTACGACGAGGGCAAGCGCTGCGCCGAAACCCTGTTCTTCGATTACCAGCGCCGGCACCGGGTGCCGATCCGCGTCGCGCGCATCTTCAACACCTACGGGCCGCGCATGAACCGCGACGACGGGCGGGTCGTCTCGAACTTCGTGGTCCAGGCCCTGCGCAACGAGCCCATCACCCTCTACGGCGACGGCCGCCAGACCCGCGCCTTCTGCTTCGTCGACGACCTCGTCGAGGGGCTGATGCGCCTCATGAACGTCGAGGGCGACCTCGATGGCGCGGTCAATCTCGGCAACCCGACCGAGGTCACCATCGCCGAGATCGCCGGGCTGATCGTTTCGCTCACCGGCTCCCGCTCGCAGATCGTCCACCGTCCGCTGCCGCAGGACGACCCGCGCCAGCGCTGCCCGGATATCGGCCGGGCCAAGGAGATGCTGCACTGGAGTCCGAAGGTCGGGCTCGAAGAGGGTCTGACGAAGACGATCGCCTATTTCGACGCGCTCCTCTCCGCCTCGTCCTCGACGGTCACGCCGTTCGAGCCGGGCGCCCCGGTGCCGGAACTGGCGAGGACCGGCTCGTGAACGCTCCGCTCCCCCGCGTTCCGATCCTGGGGGTGCCGGTCAGCGCGATCACCCTGGACGATGCCGTGATGGCGGTGGAGGGCTGGATCCTGGCCCGCGAGCGCCATTACGTCTGCATCACCGGCGCCCACGGCGTCATCGAGTGCCAGACCGATCGCGCCTTGCGCGCGATCCACGAGGGCGCCGGCCTCGTCACGCCGGACGGGATGCCCCTCGTCTTCATGGCGCGGCGGCTCGGCTTCCCCCGCACCGGGCGGGTCTACGGACCCGACCTGATGCGCGCCCTCACCGCCCTCTCCGCCCGGAAGGGCTACCGGCAATACTATTTCGGCGGCGCCACCGGCCTGCCGGAGCAACTGGCCGGACGCCTCCAGGCGCAGTTTCCCGGCCTGCCGGTAGCCGGCACCTTCTCCCCGCCCTTCCGGCCCAGCTCGCCGGAGGAGGATGCGGAGATCGTCGCGCGCATCAACGCCGCCCGGCCCGACATCCTCTGGGTCGGCTTGAGCACGCCCAAGCAGGAATACTGGATGGCGCGCCACCGGGACCGGCTGGAGGTGCCGGTCATGGTGGGGGTCGGCGCAGCCTTCGATTTCCTGGCCGGCACGAAGCGGCAGGCGCCGGTCTGGATGCAGCGGCGGGGGCTCGAATGGGCCTTCCGCCTCGGAACCGAGCCGCGCCGGCTGTGGCGCCGCTACGGGCGGATCGTGCCCGAATTCATCCTGCGTGCCTCGCTGCAACTCCTGGCCGGAACGACGCGGCCGCGGCGGTCCTTCTGAAGGATTAGCCCGGCGCGAAAGTATGATCGCCGATCGAGAAGATATACTCAGTTAATCCTAGAAATAAAGATAGCAACGCTGAAGCAGAAAGGCGTCAGAGCCATGTCGAAGAGCGCAGTTGTTACCGGGGCTGGCGGATTCATTGGTGGGCATCTGGTGACGTACTTGCGTCGCCACGGCTATCATGTCCGCGGCGTCGATCTGAAATATCCCGATTTCGGACATAGCGATGCGGATGAGTTCGTGCTCGCCGATCTGCGCTCGTTCGAGGATTGCCGCGAGGCAGTCAAGGGCGTCGACGAGGTCTACAACCTCGCCGCCGATATGGGGGGCATCGGCTACATCTCCGGTGCGCACGCCTCGATCACCTTCAACAATACGATGATCAGCGCGCAGATGCTGAAAGCCGCCTTCGATGCGAAGGTGGAGCGGTTCCTGTTCTCCTCCTCGGCCTGCGTCTACCCGCAGCACCTGCAGGACGTGCCGAGCGTGATCCCGCTGAAGGAAGACGATGCCTTCCCGGCCGCGCCGGAGGAAGGCTACGGGCTGGAGAAGCTCTACACGGAGAAGCTCTGCCAGTACTTCACCGAGGATTACGGCTTCCCGACCCGCTCGGTGCGGTTCCACAACGTCTACGGGCCTCTCGGCACCTATGACGGCGGCAAGGAGAAGGCCCCGGCCGCGATCTGCCGCAAGATCGCCAACACCCCCGATGGCGGCACCATCGACATCTGGGGCGACGGCCAGCAGACCCGCTCCTTCATGTATGTCGACGATTGCGTCGAGGGCATCTACCGGATCATGCAGTCGGATTATTCCGGCCCGCTGAATCTCGGCACCGACGAACTCGTCAATATCAGCGGCCTCGTCGACATCGTGGCCGAGATCGCCGGCAAGACGATTCACAAGAAGTTCGACTTGAGCCGGCCGCAGGGCGTGCGCGGGCGCAACAGCGACAACACGCTCCTGCGCGAGACCCTGGGCTGGGAGCCCGGCATCCACCTGCGCGAGGGGCTCAAGCCCACCTATCGCTGGATCGAGACCCAGGTCCGGGAGGCGGCCCCTAAGCAGGCCGCCGAATAGGCTGGCCGATCCCCTCCCACCCTGTCCCCTGCCCTGCCTGTCACCCGAGCGCGAGCGAGCCCATGCCGGATGTCGAGGTTGCCAATACCGGCCTGCTGCCGGCCGGCGGTGCCGGCTGGCAGGAGAGTCTCGGCGCCGAGCGCCGGGGGCATGAGCGTCGCGGACAGGAACGCCTCGGACAAGAGCGCCTCGGGCCGAAACGGTCCGGGCGCTCGTCCGAGGCGGCGAGCAGGGCGCGGCGCCTGATCGTCACCGGCGCTCTCCTCGCCGGCGACGGGGCCGCGATCCTCGCCGCGTGCGGGGGGAGCCTGCTCCTCATGGCCGCCAGCGGGGCAAGCCCCGGAATCCCGCCGGCCAGCCTGCTCGGCTGGTGCGCGGTGCAGATCGGCGTCATGGCCTTGTTCGGCCTCTACGAGCAGATCGAAGCCGAGCCGATCGAGCGCCTGCGCCGCCGCAGCCTCGCCGCCGCCTGCGCGTTCGGCGCGGGCCTGCTGATGGGAAGCGGGGCGCCCTGGTCTTGGGCCGTCGCCGCCGTGATCGCCGCCCTCCTCTCCGTTCCGCTGGGCCATTACGCCGAGGGTTTCGTCCGGGCGCGGCTGGTCCGGCGGGGTCTGTGGGGGGCGGCAACCATCGTCTACGGCGAGGGCGCGGCCGAACTCGCCCGCAGCCTCGCTGCGCGGCCCGAACTCGGCTTGAGGCCGGTCGGCATCGTCTGCGAGGCCGCCCAGGGGGTGGAGCCCTTCCACGCCGCCGTCCCTCCGGGTGCAGTGGACGGCACGGCGAGTGGGTCGGACCTTCTGGAGATGGCCGAGGTCGCGATCTGCACGCCGGGGGAGCGCGAGCCCGCCCGCTTCGCCTGGCTGACCCGCCACCCCTTCCGGCAGGTGCTCGTCGCGCACCACGCGCCGGAGGTGGAGACCGTGCGTCTCCAGACCCGCTGCCTCGGCCCGATCGTCGGTCTGGTGGTGCGGCGGGCGATCTTCCTGCCCCACAATCTCCGGCTCAAGCGCGCCGTCGACCTCGCCGTCACCCTGCCCGCGCTGGTGGTGTTCGGGCCGCTGATCGGCCTCCTCGCGCTGGCGGTGAAGCTGACCGATCCGGGGCCCGCCTTCTACGTCCAGCCCCGCGTCGGGCGGAACGGCCGCACCATCCGCGTGTACAAGCTTCGCAGCATGTATCGCGACGCGGAGGAGCGGCTCGCGGTCCATCTCGCGAGCGACGAGGCCGCCCGGCGCGAGTGGGACCGCTTCTGCAAGCTCAGGAACGACCCCCGCGTCCTGCCGGGCATCGGCGCCTTCATCCGGCGCACCAGCCTCGACGAGCTGCCGCAGCTTCTCAACGTCCTGCGCGGCGACATGAGCGTGGTCGGGCCGCGGCCCTTCCCGGCCTATCACACCGAGCGCTTCGGGCCTGCCTTCCAGGCTCTGCGGGCGAGCGTGCCGCCGGGCCTCACCGGGCTGTGGCAGATCTCCTCCCGCAGCGACGGCGATCTCGGCGTGCAGGAGCAGCAGGACAGCTTCTACATCCGCAACTGGTCGATCTGGATCGACCTGTACGTCCTCCTCGAGACGATTCCGGCGGTGCTCACCGCCAAGGGAGCCCGCTGAGCCGAGGGGCGCCCGCCGACAAGCTGGACGCCTCCGCTTCTTTCCTTCCGACGTTGGTACAGGCGCGATCCATGGACCCGTTCCACGAAGCCGAGCCGTCCGGCGGCCGGCCGTCCCTCACCGCCCATTACGAGGCCGTGACCGGGCATACCCTCGGAGTGCTGTGGCGGCGCCGGCTGCTGATCGCCTCCTGCGCGGTGGTCTCGGCCCTGGGGGTGGGGGCGGCCTCCCTGGCCATGCCGCCGAGCTACGTCGCCGAGGTGCTCCTCCAGTTCGATTTCGGCCAGACCCAGGACGTGCGCGGGGCCGGCAAATCCGGTCCGCAGATCGCCCTCGAGCCGGCCTCCGTGGTCGAGAGCGAGGCGCGCATCATCCGCTCCTTCGCCATCGCCCAGGCCGTGGCGGGCCGCCTCGAGGCTGAGGCGGAGGCGAGCCACGCCTCCCAGGAGCCGGCCGCAACCGGCTGGGTCGCCTCCCTGCGCCACGCGCTCTCCAGCCGCGTTCAGGCCGCGCTTCCCGCCCTTCCCGGGACGCGGACGGAGGACGAGACGCAGCACGAGACCGCCCGCGACGCCATGGCCCAGGGGCTGATGCGGGCGCTCACCGTCGGCAACGACGCCAAGGCCTACCTGATCTCGATCGGCTTCCGCGACCGGGATCCGCGGCGGGCGGCCGAGATCGCCAACACCTTCGCCACCGAGTATCTCGCGCGCAAGATGCAGGCGGCCTCCCTGGCCACCGAGCGGGCGAGCCGCTGGTATGCGGAGCAGATCCAGGTTTCGCGGGGCGAACTTACCCGCCTGGAGGGCGAGATCGATGCCTTCCGCAAGCGCACCGGCTTCGTCGAATCCGCCCGCGAGGGTGTGGACCTGCGCGAGCAGCAGCTGCGCGATGCCCTGACCGACCTGTCCAACGCCTCCGCCAAGCGGCTGGCGGAGGAGGCCCGGCTGCGGCGCGCCCAGGACGTGCTCCGCTTCGGCGGCGTGCCGAGCGCCGTCGATACCGCGATCTCGCCGGTGATCCAGCAGATGCTGGCCGATGACAGCAAGCTGCGCCAGGAACTGGAGCAGCTCACCGCCGTGTCCGGCGACAACCATCCGAGCGTGCTGCGCCTCAAGGCCTCGATCGCGGCCCTGCAGCAGCGGCTCCAGGCGCGGATGGCCGAGGTGCTGAAAGTGGTCGAGGTCGATCTCGGTGCCGCCCGCGGGCTGGAGAGCGCGGCCGAGACGCGGGTCACGACCCTGCGCCGCTCGCTCATCGAGAGCAAGGCGCTCGAAGCCAAGCTGCGCGCGCTCCAGGCTGAGGCGACCACGACGCGGGACCGCCTGCGCGTCCTCGACGAGGGCTACCAGACGGCCAACGCCCTGAGCGAACTCAAGCCGGTGATGGCGCAGATGCTGGCGCCGGCCAAGGTGCCGACCCTGCCCTCGGGTCCCAGCCTCGGGCTGGTGCTCGGCCTCGGCCTGTTCGCCGGGGCCGGGGCGGGCTCGGCGCTGGCGCTCGCCCTCGACCGCCGCGACCGGGGCTATCGCAGCCAGGGCGAGATGGAATCCGAGACCGGCCTGCCCTGCCTCGCCCTGCTGCCGAGCCGGCCGGCGGGTGAGCGGCCCGACCACGATCTCGTCTTCCGCGAGGCGGTGCGGGCGGCGGTGGCCGAACTGGTTGCGGTGCGCGAGCCGCTCAAGGTCGTGCTCGTCACCTCGGCGATGCCGGGCGAGGGCAAATCCGTGGTCGCCCGGTCCGTGGCGCGGTCCCTGGCCGCTATGGGGCGGCGGGTGCTGATCCTCGACGGTTCGCCCCGCCGGGCGGCGATCGAGGACCGCCACGCCCCCCGTAGCGACCGGGAGGCGGAGACGGGGGATGACGAGGCGGATTCCCGCATCTCGACGATCCGGCGGGTCTCCGGCCTCAAGGACGGGCACGACATCTATGCCGAGCCGACTTTCGGCACCCTCGTGCGCGAGGCTCGCGAACGCTACGACGTGATCCTGGTGGAGGTGCCGCCGGTGCTGCTGCTCGGCGACGTGGCGCTCCTGCGCCAGCACGCCGATGCGGTGGTGCATGTGGTGGCCTGGCACGGCACCCAGAAGGCCGCCGTGACGGCAAGCCTCGCCTATATGCGCCGCCTCGGTCTCACCGTGGCCGGGCTCGTCCTGAACAAGGTCGATCTGGAGCGCCACCACGGCCGCGCCTCGGATCGCGGCACGCTGTACCGGGACTTCTCGCACTATTACCGGAACAGCGCGTGATGGGCGCCCTGACCGCCCTGGACGCCGGAGGACCGCTTCTCCTGAGCGCGCGGACCTTCGCCTGCGCGGCCTGCGGCTCGCCCGCCGTGACCTGGCCGTCCGATCCGACCGCCGAGGCCGCCATCGCCTGCGGCCGCTGCGCCCGGCCGCTGGGAACCCTCGCCGAATTCCGGGCAGGCATCGAGCGGGTTCTGGCCGGACACCTCTCCGGCGAAAGCGGACTCGGACCGCAGGATCTCCCGCGGCCCGGGCCGGGTGCTCCGCTCAGGTGAAAAGGAAGTGCCCGGCCGTGAGGTCGGCCTTGTGCAGGTCGGAGATCCAGAGCGTGTCGGAGCCTGAGGTGATCGCCACGTCGGGGCCGACATCGTGGGCCGCGGCCAGGACGGCGCTGAACGAGCCGAACATCGCCGCGCTCAGTGCGATCACGTCCGGCGCGCTGCCGCTGCCCTGGAAATCCTCGATCCAGTCGGTGCCGTTGCCGGCCTTGAACACGAACCGGTCGGCGCCGGAGCCGCCCCAGACATGGTCGGTGCCGCTGCCGCCGTCGAGCGTATCGTTCCCGGCCCCGCCATAGAGGTGATCGTCGCCGGCCAAGCCGTTGAGCGTGTCGTTGCCGCCGAGCCCGTCGAGGTCGTCGGCGAAGCTCGAGCCGGTCATCGTCTCGGAGGCGGAGGTGCCGTTCCGGTCCTGGCCGATGCCGGCGGTGGACGGTGCGACGGTCGGGGTCGCCGTCGAGCCCCCCGTGACCGCCTCGGCGAGGTCTCCGGCGGTCCCGGCCGCCCAATCGAACAGATTGTGGATCGGCGTCATCGGCGTGGCGGAGGGGGCCGCCGACACATCCGCCCCCGCGGCGGACGGACCCCAGGTGATGTTGTTGGCCAGAGCCGGGTTCGTATAGGTCGAGTCGAGGATCGAGACGTTGTCGCCATCCGCGTTCCAGATGACGGCATTGGAAAGGGGATGGCCCCGGCCCTGGTCCGCGACGATGTTGTCGAAGGAGCGGGTGTCGGCGAAGCTCACGTCATCCGAGTAGGATGAGAATCCGCCATTGCCCATGTGGATCACGTCGACATTCTCGACATGGCCGCCTTGAGAATCGCCTTCGAACATCACGCCGACGCCGCTCGGCGAGTTGTTGCCGTCGATCACGCCATGAGAAATGGTCACGTTCTGGCTGTCCATGATCGAGACGTTATCCTCGACATGGGACTTGTTCGGGTCGTTGCTGACGGCAAAGTTCGACAGATTGCCGTTGGGCGATTCGAAGAACTGGACGAATTGTCCCCCAGGAAAAGGGCCGTGGAAGTTGTGGCCCTCGACATAGGAGAGCTTCGCGCCCGGCGACTGGCCGAGATAGATGCCGGTGCCGCTATCCTGCAGCGTGACGTGGGAGGCGGTGAAGTCGGGCGAGTTGAGCACCCGGATGCCGGTGGTCTCCACCTCGGTCTCGCCCTGGTTGCCGGAGGGCGGATCGGAATTGACGATCAGGCTGTTCTCGACGGTGACGCCGCTGGCATCATCGACGACGATGCCGTTGCCATCGGCGTGATGGATGGTGACGTTGCGGATGACGACGTTGTTGTGATCGACCACGATGGCATTGCCATCGGAGACCCAGAGATCCAGATTTTCGATGACTTGTCCGTCATGCGTCGTGTGGATGGGGGTCGTGCTGTAGGTAAGGCCCGTCGCCATGTCCACTCCGTTCAATCAATATTGCAACGGAACGAATGGCTACAATTATTAATTCCGTGGATCGATTGCGTAAATACGCAACGTCGATCCATCGCCGTAGATCGATCGGGCTATCGGAACGCGGAAGCAGCTTATGGCAAAGCTTTTACTCCCACGGCCTCCCGGTAATATTTCTCCTCCCGCCCCCTGTATGTTGCCGTACGGCCACGCTTGAGGCGGGGCTGGTCCGATTCGCTCGGCCGTCGGGATGAAGCGGGCGGCCTCGTCCTGACCGACACCTCGATCGCCTCGGCGCCGCGACGGACCGGGGCCGCGAATCCGCGGCCCCAGCAAGAAGGCGGATCAGACCAGCAGGAAGTGGTTGGCGTGCAGATCGGCCTTGTGGACGTCGGAGAGCCACAGCGTATCGGAGCCTGACGTGATCGCCACGTCGGGGCCGACATCGTGGGCTGCGGCGAGGATGTCCTTGAACGAGCCGAACATCGTCTTGCTCAGCTCGACCACGTCTTTCCCCCAGCCGTGAAGCTGGAAGTCCTCGACCCAGTCGGTGCCGTTGCCGGCCTTGAACACGAAGCAATCGGCGCCGGGGCCGCCCCAGAGATGGTCGGTGCCGCTGCCGCCGTCGAGCCGATCCCGACCGGCTCCGCCGTAGAGGTGATCGTTGCCGGCCAGGCCGTTGAGCGTGTCATCGCCGCCGAGCCCGTCGAGGTCGTCGGCGAAGCGCGAGCCGGTCATCGTCTCGGAGGCGGAGGTGCCGTCCCGGTCGATGCCCGTGCCACCAGTCGAGGGAGTCGCGACCGGAGAGGTGACCGGGGCCGTCGCCACCGGAGGAGTCGCCACCGGGGTCGCTGCCGGCTGCGAGACGCTGCCCGTGCCGGTCTGGCCGGCGGTGGCGCTGCCAGCCGAGTCCCAGCTAAACACGTTGTGGATCGGCGTCATCGGCGTGGCGGAAGGAGCCGCCGACACATCCGCCCCGTCGGAGGACGGGCCCCAGACGATGTTGTTGGGCACCGAGGGGTCGGTATAGGTCGAGTCGAGGATCTTCACGCCGTCGCCGGTCGCGTTCCAGATGAGGCCGTTCGACATCGAAACACCCCGGCCCTGATCGCCGGCGAAGTTGTCGAAGGAGCGGGTGTTGATGAAGGTCACGTCGTCCGAATAGGACGAGAAGCCGCCATTGCCCATGTGGATCACGTCGACGTTCTCGACATGGCCACCCTGGGAATTGGTCTCGAACATCACGCCGACGCCGCTCGGCGAGTTGTTGCCGTCGATCACGCCATTGGAAATCGAGACGTTCTGGCTCTCGATGACCGAGACATTGTCCTCGACATGGGACTTGCTCAGGTCATTGCTGACGGCAAAGTTCGACAGGTTGCCGTTGGGCGACTCGTAGAACTGGACGAACTGCCCTCCGGGATAGGGGCCGTGGAAGTTGTGGCCCTCGACATAGGAGAGCTTCGCGCCCGGCGACTGACCGAGATAGATGCCGGTGCCGCTATCCTGCAGCGTGACGTGGGAGGCGGTGAAGTTGGGCGAGTTGAGCACCCGGATGCCGGTCGTCTCCACCTCGGTCTCGCCCTGGTTGCCGGAGGGCGGATCGGAATTGACGATCAGGCTGTTCTCGACGGTGACGCCGCTGGCATCGTCGACGACGATGCCGTTGCCGTCGGCGTGATGGATGGTGACGTTGCGGATGACGACGTTGTTGTGATCGACCACGATGGCATCGCCATCGGAGACCCAGAGATCCAGATTTTCGATGACTTGTCCGTCATGCGTCGTGCGAATGGGGGTCGTGCTGTAGGTGAGGCCCGCAGGCATGCTTGCTCCTTAATGTGCGTTAATCGCAACGGAGCGGGGCCTAACGAAGCTTAAGGGTTAGATCGACTTAGCAAATGTGCAACGTAGCCGGTGCGGACTAGTCCGCACGGCGTATGGACTGATGAAAACGGTTCAGCTTAATGCGGTTTTCCGCGAGCTTCTGTCGGAAATTTTCTGACAGACGAAGGGATTGTTGCTGATCGGCAACAAACAGCGGCCCGGCAGGCATTCTGCCGGGCCATTCTGCTCAGCCAGATCCGTTTGATTCCTTCGGGATGGCGGATCTGGGCTTCGCTCAAGCGCCGGGCGGGCTTGCGGATACGGTGGCCGCTTGATCAAGCGATCCCGTATCAGATCGTCTGGTTGTAGGCGCCCACCTCGGGATTTTCGCGCAGCACGGCATCCACCGCCGCGAACATCTCCCGGAGCCGTGCCTCCGAGACCGGGCTCTCCACCACCACGACCAGTTCCGGCTTGTTGGACGAGGCCCGCACCAGGCCCCAGGTGCCGTCGGCGGTGGTCACCCGCACGCCGTTGACCGTCACGAGATCGGTGATCGCATGGCCGCCCACCGGCTCGCCCGCCTCCCGGAGCGCCTGGAACCGCTCGGTGACCGCCGCGACCACGCCATACTTCACCTCGTCGGCGCAATGGGGCGACATGGTCGGTGAGCCCCAGGTCTTCGGCAGCGCCCGGTAGAGGTCCGCCATCGACGCTTCCGGATTGCGGTCGAGCATCTCGATCACCGCGATCGCGGTCAGAAGGCCGTCGTCGTAGCCGCGTCCGACCGGCGCATTGAAGAAGAAGTGGCCCGACTTCTCGAAGCCCGCCAGCGCCGACAGCTCGTTGACGCGGCGCTTGATGTAGGAATGGCCCGTCTTCCAGTAATCGGTCCGCACCTCCCGGGCCCGCAATTCGGGATCGGAGGCGAACAGGCCGGTCGATTTCACGTCGACCACGAAGGTCGCGTTCGGGTGCAGCTTCGACAGGTCGCGGGCCAGCATCACCCCGATCTTGTCGGCGAAGATCTCCTCACCCTCGTTGTCGACCACGCCGCAGCGGTCGCCGTCGCCGTCGAAGCCGAGCCCGACATCGGCGCCGGTCTCGCGCACCTTGTCGGCGATGGCGTGCAGCATCGCCATGTCCTCGGGGTTCGGATTGTAGCGCGGGAAGGAATGATCCGGCTCGACATCGAGCGGGATCACCTCGACGCCGAGCCGCTCCAGCAGCGTCGGGGCGAAGGCGCCGGCGGTGCCGTTGCCGCAGGCGGCCACCACCTTCAGCTTGCGCGTGATCGGCTTGGCGCGCGACACGAGGTCGTCGAGATAGATCTTCGCGAAGTCGTGGACGAACTCGTAGGAGCCGCCCTCGCGGTACTGGAATGCGCCGCTGGTGACGATCTCCTTGAGCCGGGTCATCTCGTCGGGGCCGAAGGTCATCGGCCGCTCGGCGCCCATCTTCACGCCGGTCCAGCCGTTGTCGTTGTGCGAGGCGGTGACCATGGCGACGCAGGGGCAATCGAGGGCGAACTGGCCGAAATAGGCCATCGGCGAGAGCGCCAGCCCGATATCCTTCACCCGCAGGCCCGCCGCCTGCATCCCGGCGATCAGCGCGAGCTTGATCGAGGAGGAGTAGCTGCGAAAATCGTGGCCGGTGACGATGTCGGGGCGGACGCCGCGCTCGTGAATGAGCGTACCGAGGCCGAGGCCCAGCGCCTGGACGCCCATCAGGTTGATCTCCTGCGGGAACAGCCAGCGGGCGTCGTATTCGCGGAAGCCCGTGGGCTTGACCATCGGTAGCTGCTCGAACGCGAACGTGTTCGGCTCAAGCTTCGGCACCGGTGTGGGAAATGCCTTGGAGGGGCTGTCGTCGAACATCGCTGACCTTTCGCGCGGGCGGCGGCGGACGAAAACCGTACGCCACCAGACGTTAAGTGTGCCTGACACGGCTCCCGGTCGGCGAGAGCCCTCCCACCGGCCGAGGCGGCGCAGTGGGCGTTCCATGAGGGAGGCGAGCGCCTCGTGCCGAAATCGGCTCCCGCCCCTGTCTCGTCCCTGTGTCGATGCGTTCTGACCGGCCCGGAATGTCAGGTCAGAAGCCCGTCCTGGGCAGCGGGGTTGATCTTCCAAACCTCGATCGCGGCCACGGTCGGGTTCTGGGTCGCCCCCTGCCAGAAGGCGAGGTCGAGCGTTCCGTCCGTGACCGAGACGGTCCGCGTCAGGGTCGTCGCGCTCGCGCCGGCCCCGGCCGCCGCCCAGATGTCGTAATTGGCGACGGTGGTGCCCTCGATGCCGATGTTGAACTGCCGCTGACCCGCCGCGCTGAGGCCACCCTGATTGTCGGGCTGGGTGTAGATCTCGGCGAAATGTAGCACGACTTCGTAGGAGCCGGCGCTGAGCGCGCTGCCATCCGCGTTCTTGATGGCATAGCCGAAGCGGCCGTCATCGGCATCGGTGGTCGAGGCGCTTGCCCAGCCGAACCGCTGGTTCTGGTAGAGCGCGTCGTCGGTCGTGTTGGCGATCAGGTCGTTATCGGTGAAGACCGCGTTCCCGTCCTGCCCGGCGATGTAGAAGCGGTGCGGCGAGGCCGCCGTGTCGGCCTCGAACAGGGTTCCGTCCGCGCGGGTATAGGCCCCGCCGCCGGAATTGATGGCGATGACCAAGGTATCCCCGCCGGGCGTGGTGTCGATGGTGAAGGCGTGCGAGGCGGCGGCGTTGGCGTTGGCTGCCGGGCTCGCATCCGTCACCTCTCCGGCCTTCACCGTGGCGGTGTAGGCGCCGTCGGCCCATCCGCCGTTCGGGGCGGCGACGAGATAGGTGGCCGTGGCCGAGGTGGCGCTCGTGGCCACCTTCGTCTGCAGGCTGATGGCGCCGACGGCCCCCGGTCCGGTCACCGCGAGGTCGGCGGCGTTGATGCTGGCGAGATTGATCCCCGAGGCGTCGTCGTAGACCACCGTCACGCTGGCTTGGCCCGTGCCGGACGAGGGGGCCTCGACGGTGAAGGAGCCGATGCTCGGGCCCATCGTGTCGGCGCCGCCGCTGGCGGCCTGGCGGACGACGATGCCGCTGAGCTTGGCGTTGTCGATGCCGTTGAGGAATTGCAGATCGAGGGTGCCGTTCGCCCCCGCCGTGATCGGCCCCGAGACGTAAGTGTAGGGCGTGTTGATGTTGCCGGTCTGGGCGAGGATGTCGAGGTTGTCGAGGACGGTCTGGCCTTCGAGCGTGACGTCGAACACCCGCTGGCCCGGATTGCTCCACCAGAGTTCGCCGAAGCGCAACTCGACGGTATAGGCCTGGGTCGTGCTGGCCACAGGGATGGC